>CALCOY010000027.1 GCA_937897325.1 uncultured Shimia sp. | reverse complement strand
GGATTGGCGGCGCGTGTCGACCCGGTACGACCGCTGCCCGAAGGCCTGCCTCTCCGCCATCGCCCCGGCCCCGCGTCATTTGTTCGCTATGAGGTCGGAACGTAGGCCAACCGCAAGTGAACGATGGGTGGCGGAGACGTCCTCCGCAACATACCAAGGACTGCCGCGCGGCGACCTCCAAAAAAAAGAGGCGGAATAGCATCCGCACTACATCGGACCCGAGTAAGGTGAGCGTATCGCCCACTCCACACTCAAGATTCGATATCCTTCGCGTCGAACATCAGCCGGAATGTTACAGGTGAGGCCCTTGTGATGCTGGGCAATTCGGCCAGTTCCATTAGCTTGTCGATCCCTGGATTTATGCCCGCATCCTCAGCAGCCACGAAGAACATACCGTCCGTCGTAACCATTACCTTATCCTCAGTCAGGCGCATCATGTAGACGTCCACGTCGAATGGCACCTCGGCTCCCAGAAAGTTGAGCGTCCCATCAATAAACGTGGTGACGCTTTCACCGACAGCCGTCTCATTGAACTCACTCATGTCGATTTCTGCGGTCACGGTGGCCGTGGGCACGTTCTTGAAGACGTGTTCGATCATCCGTTCATTCCGGATGTCGATATTCGTCTCGATCGACGACAAATCGATTTCGAGCGTGGCGTTTCCATCTGCTCCAACTTGACCGCTCAGCGATCCAAAACGGTGGGTTTCACCCACGCTGTCCTTCTTGATCGACCCAAAGGCCAGGCTAGACGCTCCACCATCCAGCACCCAATCCTCGGCTTGGGCAGTAAATGCAAATGCCGACAACGCGGCAGCGCAAAACGTGATGCGTGAAATTAGAAACATGTCTTCCTCCCAAATCTGTTTTCCGCGACCCGCACCATATCAGCACGCTGCGGTTGTCTAGATGATAGCGCGGCGGTGCACGAAAGGCTCTAGACCTTTTGGAGCAGACCCGACCTTTTGAACAATTGTGACCGGGGCGGATGCAAATGCGGCCAGAATGCGCGGATTGACGCTGTCCCGATTGTGTTTCCGGCCTTTCACCCGGACTGGGCCGTCCTTATAAGCTTTCGGCAAAATGTTGCCCGACTCGGCTTCGGGACAGACAGGGAATCGGGGTTCAGGCAGATGTCGATATTCGGAAATCTTGGCGGGCTGTTGTCGGCAGACATGGCCATAGACCTCGGCACGGCAAATACGCTGGTATACGTAAAAGGCCGCGGCGTGATCCTGTCCGAGCCTTCGGTCGTGGCCTACCACGTCAAGGACGGGGTCAAGAAAGTGCTCGCTGTGGGCGAGGATGCCAAGCTGATGCTGGGTCGCACGCCGGGTTCCATTGAAGCCATCCGTCCAATGCGCGAGGGTGTGATCGCGGACTTTGACACCGCCGAAGAGATGATCAAGCATTTCATTCGCAAGGTGCATAAACGTTCGACGTTCTCCAAGCCCAAGATCATCGTCTGCGTACCGCACGGCGCCACACCAGTGGAAAAGCGAGCCATCCGCCAATCAGTGCTCAGCGCGGGTGCGCGACGCGCCGGATTGATTGCCGAACCCATTGCAGCAGCGATCGGGGCGGGCATGCCGATCACGGATCCTACCGGCAACATGGTCGTCGATATTGGAGGCGGAACAACTGAGGTGGCCGTGCTATCGCTTGGCGATATCGTCTACGCCCGCTCGGTCCGCGTGGGAGGCGACCGGATGGACGAAGGCATCGTAAGCTATCTGCGACGTCAGCAAAACCTGCTTGTCGGGGAGACAACGGCGGAACGGATCAAGACCAGTATCGGAACTGCCCGGATGCCCGATGACGGGCGCGGGACCTCGATGCAGATCCGCGGGCGAGATCTTCTTAACGGAGTGCCAAAGGAAATCGAGGTCACGCAAGCCCAGATCGCGGAGTCACTGGCGGAACCCGTTCAACAGATCTGCGAAGCGGTCATGACAGCGCTTGAGACGACGCCACCCGATCTGGCTGCCGATATCGTCGACAGGGGCGTGATGCTTACGGGCGGTGGCGCACTTCTGGGCGATCTGGACTTAGCGCTGCGCGAACAGACGGGCCTTGCGGTCTCCATCGCCGATGAAAGCCTGAATTGCGTCGCTCTCGGCACCGGCAAGGCGCTGGAATATGAAAAACAGTTGCGGCACGCAATCGACTACGACAGTTGAGCTTTTCTTGCGTCGACTATCGAAATCACCGAAACTCATCTGAACTGACCAGGCGAGAGCCAAAAGGACAGGCGCGTTGGCCAAGGACCGTTCATCAAGTGTGGAATATGCCGGCCCGATGCGTCGGCTGCTTCTGACTGTCCTGATCTTGGTCCTGGCAGGCACATTCATCATCTGGCGCATCGACAGCCCCCGGGTGGAAAGGTTCCGCGCCCAGATGACTGATCGGATCGTGCCGAATTTCGATTGGGCAATGGCGCCAATTACGGGCACTATCAACCTGATCCGGGACTTCGAAAGCTACCGCCGGATCGCGGAACAGAACCGTGAATTGCGCCGCGAATTGCGCCAAATGCAAGCCTGGAAAGAGGCGGCCTTGCAGTTGGAACAGGAGAACGCACGACTTCTGGACCTCAACAACGTGCGGCTGGACCCTCGACTGACCTACATAACGGGTGTTGTGCTTGCCGATTCAGGATCTCCCTTCCGGCAATCGGTCTTGCTGAATGTGGGCGCGCGAGATGGCCTGGTCGAAGGCTGGGCGACGATGGACGGCATCGGGCTTGTGGGTCGGATCTCGGGCGTGGCCAAGAACACATCGCGCGTTTTGCTGGTGACGGACGCGTCAAGCCGGGTGCCCGCGCTTATCCAGCCTTCGGGTCAGTCGGCGATCGTCACGGGTGACAACAGCGCCACCCCACCAATCGACTTTCTGGAAAATCCTGATCTTGTGCGACCCGGCGACCGCGTCGTAACCTCGGGCGATGGCGGCGTTTTCCCTGCGGGCCTGCTGATTGGACAGGTCGCGGCGGACCGGGTGGGGCGGCTGCGCGTGCGGCTGGCGGCGGATTATGAACGGCTTGAGTTTCTTCGGGTTCTGCGACACTATGGAACTGAAAGCGTGTCGGACACCCAACAGGTTCTGACCCCCAACGGACCGCGCACTCTGGCGAGCGAGGCGCGCCCGGATGAGTGAACTCAGCCCCCTTCAGCTTTGGACACGGCGTTTGGGTTTTGTGGCGCTGGCCCTGTTCATCGTTTTTTTGCATCTGCTGCCTCTGCAGACCGCCCCGCAAAGCTGGGCGGGACCGGACTGGCTGATGGCGTTTGCCTTTGCATGGGCGGTGCGACGACCCGATTACATGCCAGCTGCGATGCTTGCTTTGGTCTTCCTCATGGCGGATCTGCTGTTGCAACGTCCTCCTGGGCTTTGGGCGCTTCTGATGCTGGTGGCTTGTGAAAGCCTCAAATCTCAATCGCGTCAATTGCGTGCCGCAACCTTTCCGACAGAGGCCTTTTCCGTGGCAGGGCTGATCATTGCCGTTTCCATAGGTTACCGTCTTGTGCTGGTGGTCTTCCTTGTCGACCTGCCGCCGCTTAGCCTTGAAATCATGCAGATGATCATGACACTGGCCTTCTATCCTTTGGCCGCTCTGGTGACACACAGCCTTATGGGTGTCCGGAAGATCGTGCCAGGTGACTACGTCAGCAGAGGACGGCGCTTGTGAAACGGCCCCGCATCGACCTTGAAGCACAGCATCGCCTGATCACGCGCCGCGCAGCGATCCTGGGCGGTTTGCAGCTAGCCTTTGTAGCTGGGCTCGGTGCCAGGATGCGCTATCTGCAGGTCGATCAGGCTGATCAGTTCCGGATGCTGGCTGAAGAAAACCGGATCAACATTCGCCTGATCCCGCCCGCACGCGGCGAGGTGTTCGACCGCAACGGCACGCCGCTGGCCCGCAACGTGCCAAGCTACCGGATCGTGGTCGTGCGCGAAGATGCAGGCGACGTCGCCGATGTCGTCGCAAGGCTGAAAACCATTGTTGATCTGGATGAAGAACAGCTTGAACGCGCTTTGAGTGAAGTGAACCGAAGTGCGCCCTTCCTGCCAATCACACTGGCGCAAGACGTCAGTTGGGACGACTTGAGTCGAGTGTCGGTCAACGCCCCTGCCCTGCCTGGTATCACACCTGAGGTTGGGCTGAGCCGGGTTTATCCGCTTGGATCCGATTTCGCCCATGTGCTGGGCTATGTGGGTCCGGTTTCGGATTACGACCTGGAAAAGCTGGAAACGCCGGACCAACTTTTGCGCATACCGCGCTTTCAGATCGGGAAGGTCGGCGTCGAGGCGAAGTCCGAGGATGTTCTGCGCGGCAAGGCCGGCGCAAAGCGGGTCGAGGTCAATGCAACCGGCCGCGTGATGCGAGAACTTGACCGGCGCGATGGCGTGGCCGGTGCGGATGTACAACTGACCATCGATGCGCAATTGCAGAATTACGTGCAGGCAAGGCTTGGCGAGGAAAGCGCGAGTGCGATCATCATGGATTGCCAAAACGGTGATCTTCTGGCCATTGCTTCGGCCCCAAGTTTTGATCCCAACCTGTTCGTGCGCGGCATTTCTGTTGCGGATTACTCGGCCCTGACGGAAAACAAGTACCGCCCGCTTGCCTCAAAATCCGTTCAGGGGATCTATCCGCCGGGGTCGACTTTCAAGATGATGACGGCCCTTGCCGCGCTTGAGGACGGATTGATCACGCCTGAGGAAACCGTCTGGTGCCCGGGCCATCTGGAAGTGGCGGGTCGACGTTTCCACTGCTGGAAACGCGTTGGACACGGACATATGGACCTTGGGCAATCGCTCAAGCAAAGCTGCGATGTCTACTATTACGATCTGGCTGTGAAGGTGGGGATCGAGAAGATCTCGGCGATGGCGCGGCGCTTTGGCCTGGGCACCCGGCATGACCTGCCAATGTCGGCTATTGCCGAAGGGCTGACGCCGACAAAGGATTGGAAATATCGCGTCCATGGTGCCGACTGGCGGGTTGGCGACACCGTCAATGCCTCAATCGGGCAAGGCTACATGCTGGCTTCCCCCCTGCAGCTGACGGTGATGGCCGCTCGGCTTGCCACAGGCCGGTCTGTCACGCCCCGGCTGATCAAGTCGGTGGACGGGATCGAAGAACCAGATGGCGCAGGCGAGGATATGGGAATCGCCCGGCGCAATCTGAAGAAGATGCAGGATGCGATGTACGCGGTCGTCAACGACCGTAAGGGTACGGCCTATTCCAGCCGGACCATCGCGGATGACATGCGTATGGCGGGCAAGACCGGCACAAGCCAGGTGCGCAATATCACCGCCGAAGAACGCCGCGCTGGCGTGGTGCGCAACGAGGATCTGCCCTGGGAACGGCGCGATCATGCGCTGTTCGTGAATTTTGCGCCCTTTGACAATCCTAAATATGCCGTGGCCGTGGTGGTGGAACATGGCGGAGGCGGGTCAAAAGCTGCGGCTCCGATTGCGCGGGACATCACCTTGCAGGCACTTTATGGTGGAGAGCCACCGCTTGAGGCCTATCCGACCAAGGATCGCGACCGCATTGCCCTGCAACAAGAAGAGCTTCGCGCAGTGCGGCCCGTTGCCGACATCGGAGGCAACGATCAAGTATGAGTTACCTTGAGTATACCGTCAAACATGTGCCAACCGGGCCGCGCAAGGTGCTGTACCTGAACTGGCCGCTCGCACTTTTGCTGGCAGCGGTGGCCTGTATTGGCTTCCTTATGCTTTATTCTGTGGCAGGCGGGACGATGGACCGTTGGGCCAACCGGCAAATGATGATCTTTTCGCTGGGCCTGGTATCCATGTTCGTTGTGGCCTTCGTGCCGATCTGGTTCTGGCGCAGCGTGGCAGGGGTGGCCTACATCGTGTCGATCCTGCTGCTTCTGGGGGTGGAGTTCGCGGGCGAAGTGCGCAAGGGTGCGCAACGCTGGATCGAGCTGGGATCATTCCGTCTGCAACCATCTGAGTTGATGAAGGTCACGCTGATCATGGCGCTGGCCGCCTATTATGATTGGATTTCCCCGAAAAAGGCCTCGCGTCCTCTCTGGGTGATCCTGCCTGTTATCATGATCCTCGTGCCGGTCTACATGGTTTTACGCCAGCCGGATCTGGGCACTTCGATCCTGCTGTTGGCCGTGGGCGGTGGGCTGATGTTCCTGGCGGGCGTGCATTGGGGCTACTTCACCGCCGTTATCGCGAGCGGCACGGGACTGGTCTTGGCGGTGTTCCAGAGCCGCGGCACGGCCTGGCAGCTTCTGCAGGACTATCAGTATAGGCGGATCGACACGTTCCTTGATCCAAGCTCTGATCCGTTGGGAGCGGGCTATCACATCACCCAATCTACTATTGCCCTGGGGTCCGGCGGCTGGACCGGCCGGGGCTTCATGCAAGGGACGCAATCGCGTTTGAACTTCCTGCCGGAAAAGCAAACCGACTTCATATTCACGACGCTGGCTGAAGAATTTGGCTTCATCGGTGGGGTGTCGCTGCTTCTGCTTTATACGCTGATCATCCTTTTCTGTGTGACGTCAGCGATTGCCAACCGGGATCGGTTTTCCTCGCTGCTGATCTTGGGCATCGCGCTAAACTTCTTTCTCTATTTCGCCGTCAACATGTCGATGGTCATGGGGCTGGCACCTGTGGTGGGCGTGCCTTTGCCGCTGGTAAGCTATGGAGGGTCGGCGATGCTGGTCCTGATGCTGGCATTTGGCCTTGTTCAAAGCGCGCATGTGCACAGGCCCAGGTAATGGTGGTCAACGTACTTTTCGCAGCCGGACGGCAACGCTGGGCCGAATATGAGGCACCGCTCCGAGAAGCGATCGCAGCCGTTGGCGTTGCGGCGCATGTAGCCACAGAGATTGCGCCAGAAGATGTCGACTACATCGTTTATGCGCCAAACTCAAAACTTCAGGATTTCACGCCCTATACCAATACCAAGGCGGTTTTGAACCTATGGGCCGGGGTTGAGGCTGTCGTGGACAATCCGACGCTGAAGGTACCCCTTGCGCGGATGGTCGATCCGGCGCTTACCCAAGGCATGGTGGAATGGGTGACTGGGCATGTGTTGCGCCATCATCTGGGCATGGACAGGCATATCCACGCACAACCGGGCGATTGGGTGCACGCGCCTCCACCTCTGTCATGGGATCGAAAGATCGGAATCCTAGGATTGGGCGAACTGGGTACGGCAAGCGCACAAATGCTGAGCCGGATCGGGTTCAACGTGACGGGCTGGAGTCGGAGTGCGAAGGAGATCGAGGGCGTAGCCGCCGCACATGGGGCACGGGGGCTGCGGGACGTGCTGACGGGATCTGAGATCCTGGTGCTGTTGCTGCCCGATACGCCTGCAACCGAAAACATCCTCAATGCGGACACTTTGGCATTTTTACCGCGTGGTGCAGTGATCCTGAACCCGGGGCGCGGCCCGTTGATTGACGATGGCGCCCTGCTGTCCGCATTGGATGCAGGACAAATCGGACACGCGACTCTGGATACATTCCGCCTGGAACCTCTGCCCGCGGATCATCCGTACTGGCGGCATCCCATGGTGACCGTTACGCCCCATATCGCGTCCGATACTCGTTCGGACTATGCCTCCAAAACGATCGCGGAAAATATCTCGCGCGGTGAGTCAGGTCTGCCGTTCGTCAATCTTGTGGATCGCGATCGAGGATACTGAGCCCAAAAAGAAGGAGACTTTAGCCAGGACGTTATACGGATCCTGGCTCTGCGATCACGCGGCCAGTCCCCTGCCCTTTAGCAATGCCTCGACACCTGGCATGCGGCCACGGAACGACATGTAAAGCTCGGCAGCATCACGGCTGCCACCAGTGGACAGAATATGTTCCTCCAATGCACGGGCCTTGTCCTTGTCAAAGGCGCCGCCCGCTTCCTCAAACGCTTCAAACGCGTCGGCATCCATGACTTCGGACCACATATAGCTGTAGTAACCCGAAGAATAGCCGTCACCTGCGAAGACGTGCGCAAAATGCGGGGTGGCGTGACGCATCGTAATCGCAGAGGGCATGCCAATCTCCTCCAGAACTTCAGCCTGCCTCGCCATCGGGTCTGCTGCAGCTGGCCCCTCGTGAAAGGCCAGATCGACAAGGGCAGAAGCCACATACTCTATCGTCTGGAATCCCATATCGAAGGTCGCGGCTGCCAACACTTTGTCCAACAACTGGCCCGGCATCGGTGCGCCCGTCTCGGCATGAACCGCATAGGTTTGCAGCACTTCCGGCACATCCAGCCAGTGCTCATAAAGCTGACTGGGCAATTCGACAAAATCGCGGGCCACGGACGTGCCCGACACACTCTCATAGGTCACGTCTGACAGCATCTGATGGAGCGCGTGACCGAACTCGTGAAAAAGCGTGCGCGCATCATCATAGCTGAGCAACGCTGGATCACCCTTGGCGAAGTTGCAGACGTTGACGACAATAGGGGCCTGCACTTTCGGATGCTTGGCCTGCGCTCGGATGGCCGAACACCACGCACCCGACCTTTTTGAACCCCGCGCAAAATAGTCGCCAATGAAAACAGCCACATGTTCACCGTTTCGCTTAACCTCCCATGCCCGGCAATCAGGGTGGTAAAGCGGGACATCCAACGGCGCAAATGACAAGCCAAACAGCCGCTCGGAGCAGGAAAACGCCGCCTCGATCATCTTGTCGAGCTGCAGATACGGTTTCAGTTCCGCCTCATCGAGGTCATGTAGCTGTTTGCGTCTTTTTTCTGCGTAGAACCGCCAATCCCATGGCTCCAAAGGGCCATTGACACCGTCTTCCCGCATCAACTGTTCCAACACCCAAGCATCCGCTTCGGCCTGCGATTTGGCGGGCGCCCAGACTTGCATGAGCAGATCGCGCACAGCCGTAGGCGTCTTGGCCATTTCGGTTTCAAGCTTGTAGTCGGCGAAGGTGTCATAGCCCAGCAAGTTTGCCCGCTCTTCCCGGAGCTTGAGGATTTCGGCAGCAATCTCGCGATTGTCCGTCTCGCCCCCATTTGCGCCGCGTGCGGTCCAGGCGCGAAACGCGATTTCGCGCAGATCGCGTCGGGTCGAGAATTGCAGAAACGGCACGATCAGTGACCGCGACAGGGTAATGACAGGACCACCTGCTCCTTTCTCTTCACCGGCGGCGCGGGCGGCTTCGACGACGAATTGCGGCAGGCCCGCAAGATCGCCTTCCCCAAGATCCATGAACCAATCGCGTTCATCGGCAAGCAGGTTTTGTGTGAATTCAGTGCCCAGAACGGCAAGGCGGTTCTTGATCTCCTTCATCCGCGTCTCATCGGCTCCTTCGAGTGCCGCGCCCGCTCGCACAAAGCCGCGATGGGTCAGCATCAGTACGCGGGCCTGTTCATCCGTCAAATCAAGACTGTCTTTCTGATCCCACAACGCTGCCACGCGGGCAAAGAGCGTTTTGTTCCCGGAGATCTCGGCATAATGCGCTGCAAGCTTCGGTGAAAACTCCCGCTGCAATGCCTCGCGTGCGGGATTGCTGTCAGCACCAGCCACATTGAAGAACACGCCAAGCACTTGCGACAAGGTCTCGCCTGCTGCCTCCAGTGCCTCGATCGTGTTTGCAAAAGTGGGTTCATCAATACCATCCGCGATGGTGCCTATTTCAGCCCGATGGCGGGCCAGTGCCTCTTCCATGGCGGGGCTGAAGTCATCGTCGGAGATCTGATCAAAAGGGGGCAATTCGAACGGGGTTTCCCAGTGCTGCAGCAGGGGATTTGTCATGGCTTATCTCCTTTTACGAGAATTTAGGGCGCTTAACGGGAGCAGCCAACCGTCCGGCCCCGCAATCCGGGCAATCAGATCGGCGTTCCAGCGCGATGCGCCGGTTTTCGCCGTAAAGCGCGTCATAGATGACCATCTCACCCCTCAGGGTCTGGCCTGCATTGGTAATCAGCTTAATGACTTCAACCGCCATCATGGAACCGACGACGCCGGGCAGTGGGCCGATCACACCAGCCTCGGCACAGTTGGGAGCGAGTTCGGGTGCAGGCGCTTCCGGGAAAATGCAGCGATAACAAGGCCCATTTCGAGCAGGATGAAAAACGCTAAGCTGGCCTTCCCATTGTGTCAGCGCGCCAGAGACCAGCGGCTTGCCCTGCTGCACAGCTGTTCGATTGACAAGGTAGCGCGTGTCGAAATTGTCCGTCCCATCCACGATGATATCATAATCGTCGAAAAGGTCCGGTGCGATATCTTCGGTCAGCCGCCGATGATAAGGGCGAATCTCGACAAAAGGGTTTTGTGCCAGACAGGCAGCCTGGGCGGAGAAGACCTTGGGCATGCCGATATCGCTGTCGCGATGGATGACCTGCCGCTGAAGATTGGCGTTTTCGACCTTGTCGTCGTCAATCACGCCGATTGTGCCAACCCCGGCAGCGGCCAAGTATTGCAGGACTGGCGCTCCCAAACCGCCAGCACCTATCACAAGCACCTTCGCGTCTTTCATTGCTTTCTGACCGGGGCCGCCGATCTCGCGCAGGACGATGTGGCGGGCGTAGCGGTTGAGTTCCGTTTCCGAGAACAACTCAGACCGGGTGGATTTCGGCAACGGTGGCGGATTGCCTGCTGCGCGCTGGCGCAATTGCATGAGGCCTTGACGATAGGCCAGCACAAGGCCAACCAGCGCGCCGATAATCAGCCAAAGCATCGCTGATCCTCCGGTAACCTGCCGTAAGGGATGGCCTTCAGGGAACACGACATGCAGGGACATAACGGCCACGTAGAGCAGGCCAATCATTAAAAAGCGCGCGGTTTTTGGCAGATCCATAAGCTGCCCACCAAACCAGATGAGCGCCGCGAGGCCGAAAACGGCGATCATCAGCCCTGCCCTGTCGAGCCGAAACCGCCCGTGCCGCGCTCGGTATCGTCCAGCGCCTCGGCGATTTCAAACCCGACCTGAACCACCGGAGCCACGACAAGTTGGGCGATACGCATCCCATGCTCTACCGTGAAGGGCGCGTCCCCAGTATTGAGCAAAATGACCCCAAGCGGGCCGCGATAATCACTGTCGATCGTGCCCGGTGCGTTTATCAGAGCGATCCCATGTTTGAGTGCAAGCCCAGAGCGCGGGCGCACCTGTACCTCGTACCCTTCGGGGATCGCAAGGCGCATCCCCGTGGGAATCAGCGCCCGTTCACCAGGATGCAGGATCAGGGGCGTCCTTTCGGGAAAGTTTGCACGCACATCCGCGCCAGCAGCCCCGGCGGTTTCATAAGCGGGCAGTGGCACATCCTTGTCCGCACCATCGTCCCAGATGAGCCTGATCTGCATCACTTACTCCGCCAAGGCCTGCGCCACGCGGTCAGCGATGCGTTTTGCGACCTCACGCTTGGTCATGCGGGGCCAGGTTTCCGAACCTTCTTCCGAGATAAGCGTCACCGCGTTTTCTGATCCCCCCATGATCCCAGTTTCCGGAGAGACATCATTGGCCACGATCCAGTCACACGCCTTTCGTTCACGCTTGGCTTTTGCATGCGCCAAGACATTGTCGGTTTCGGCGGCAAAGCCCACGACCAACAGAGGACGGTTCTTCGATTTCGCAATCGTGGCCAGGATGTCGGGGTTTTCGGTGAATGTCAGAGCAGGCAAACCATCACGAGTTTTCTTCAGCTTCCGGTCGCTGGCGTCGTCGATGCGCCAATCGGCGACAGCTGCGGCAAAAATCGCCGCATCGGCGGGTAAGGCGCTCTGCACCGCCTCAAGCATCTGCTGGGCAGTTTCCACCATGACCACCTGCGCACCCGCCGGATGCGCATGCTCGGCCGGACCGGTCACAAAAACAACTTCTGCACCCTTCGCAGAAAGCGCCTCGGCCAAGGCGCTGCCCTGCGCGCCCGAGGAGCGATTGGCGATGTAGCGCACCGGGTCAATCGGTTCATGCGTGGGACCAGAGGTGATGATGATCCGTCTGCCCACCAGGGGACCGCTGTCGAAGTGCCGCTTGACAGCTTGAACAATCTCCATCGGCTCGACCATCCGGCCCGGCCCGTATTCGCCACAGGCCATGTCGCCCTCATTCGGGCCGAGCATGGCGATACCGTCGTCCGTCAGTGTTTTGATGTTGCGTTGCGTGGCAGGATGATCCCACATCCGCACATTCATTGCAGGCGCGATCACGACAGGCGTGTCTGTGGCCAACAGTAGCGTCGAGGCCAGATCGTCCGCACGCCCTTGCGCCATCCGCGCCATAAGGTCCCCCGTGGCCGGTGCGACAAGGATCAGATCTGCGCTGCGAGATAGTTGGATATGCCCCATCTCAGCTTCATCCGTCAGATCGAAAAGATCCCGATAGAGCTTTGACCCCGATAGCGCAGCGACAGAGAGAGGCGTCACAAACTGCTCGGCCGCGCGGGTCATTACAGGCGTGATAGTCGCCCCTTGTTCACGCAAACGACGGATCAGGTCAAGCGACTTGTAGGCCGCGATCCCGCCCGAAATAATCAGGAGAATGTGTTTGCCCGTCAACATGATATCCGCAATTCGACCCAGCCGCGTCTGACCATAGGCCCGCTCTGCGGCAATCACCAGCCCCGTTACTCAGCCTGACGAAAAGCATCGCAAGGATCGGGCCGGTCGATCGGATCGGAGAAAAGTACGCGATCAAAGGCGTGGCCTGCCGCATCGGGCGCCGCATCGGTTGTTTCGACCTGCCCGACGCTGAGTAGACGCAGATCGGGGCGGACGGCGCGCAAATAGACGGGCACCCCCCAATCGTAACGCGCATGACCGTTTCCGAGGATGACAACGACCGGTCCGCCCGTCTGATCCAGCGCGTTGAGCGTCATACGGGCAAGCTCCGCGTCCCTGAGACGCTGTGCCGCGACCATCCCGCCCATCATATCCGCTGGCATCGCCTCGCAATGGGCCTCAAACTGCATCTGTTCGCGGATTTCCTGTTCCTCTTCGGGCAGCGCCGCATCCAGACCGAACATCGCGGCATCTCCCTCAAATTGCGGGGCCGCTCCGGTCTCAAAAACTGCGCGCAACGTTTCACGGGGAATGGCCGCCCCGAAGATCTCCGCCTGTGGCGCGGCGGTGAAGATCGGATAATACATCCTGAAGTCCGGCCAGCCTGAAGCCTCCCATAGCAGGGATGCCTCAAGCTGGTCAGCATCTTCGCGATCAGCTTCTGTCAGCGCCTCCACCCGCGACTGGGCGACCATCTCAAACACGAGGGCCGATGGTGCAATCGCCGCGATCGCGCAGGCCTGAATGTCATGGTGCAGCGGATTGTCATGCACCTCACCCAACAGGATGACCTGGCTTTCCGTCTGCCATTGTTCCGGGTCACAGGGGTCGGTCGAGGCAGACGCAAAGGTTGCCGCAAAAAGAAAAAGCGCGACACCAAAGGCCGCGCCAGTTTGTAACTGAGGGTCGTTTCGCTTCATGCGAGAAAGTGTAGAACTTCCTTGCTCTGTGTCTCAAGGTTTTTGCGCATTTTTGTGAAGGCGGCGGCTTCAAGCTGACGCACGCGCTCTTTTGAGAGGCTCAACTCTTGTCCGAGACTTTCGAGAGTGCGCGGATCATCACGCAGTTTGCGTTCACGAACGATGAACCTTTCACGTTCGTTCAGCGCATTCAGGGCAGAGAGCAACCATTCACGCAATTGCTCTGTGTCGTGCGAATGCTCCACGGTTTCTGCGGCTTGTTCACTTTCATCTTCAAGCGCGTCGATCCATTCGCGGCCTTCATCATCGACCGATTGGGTCGCATTTAGCGAGTAGTCGGAGCCTGAAAGGCGCCCTTCCATCATTTCGACATCGTGCAAGGGGACGCCAATCTCGGTGGATATCATCTGCCGAAGCTGATGCTTGTCGAGCGTCTCACCGTTTGCAGCGCTTTCACGTTCAAGCCGGGCCTGAACGCGGCGCATATTGAAGAACAGCGATTTCTGGCTACTTGTCGATCCCGTACGCACCATGGACCAGTTGCGCATCACATAATCCTGAATAGACGCTTTGATCCACCAAACAGCGTAGGTAGAAAATCGAACTCCGCGGTCGGGATCAAACTTGTCTGCAGCTTTCATAAGGCCCAGACCCGCTTCTTGGATCAGGTCGTTCATTGGAGCGCCGTACCGTTTAAACTTAGATGCCATCGAAATGGCGAGGCGCATGTAAGCAGTGATCAGCCGGTGCAGTGCCGCCTCATCACGTTCATCGCGCCAGGCATACGCAAGTGCGAGCTCTGTTTCGGCATCCAAAAGCTCAGCCTTCATGGCAGTCCGCGACAGTGACATGTCCCGAGCGGTGTCCAAAGCCATTCGTAGTCTCCCCGTACAGCATTGCATTTCTTGCGCACTCATGTCTGTTACGTCCCATGTCACTGCTTGGTTCACTATGATGGTTAAAAAAGTGTTGCCTTCGCTGTCTGTCGTGCTAGGAGGCGCCGCCTCCGGGAAGTCGGTCTTCGCAGAAAATATTATACTTCACAGCAGGTTAAACCCTGTTTATCTGGCCACAGCCCTGATCGGTGACGACGAAATAAAAAAACGCGTCGATGTGCACAAACTTCGCAGAAGTGATCGCTGGATCAACCTGGAAGCAGCATTTGACCTTTCGCCGGTCCTTGCTGATCGCGCGGCCGATCAGGCTGTTTTGCTGGATTGCGCGACGATGTGGCTGAGCAATCAGATGATGGAGGGAACGGATATTGCGGCAGAGCAGGTCCGCCTGCTGGCGGCGTTAAAGACATGCGCAGCCCCCATCGTCGTCGTCACGAATGAGGTGGGCCAGGGCATCGTTCCCGACAACGCACTCGCCCGCCATTTTCGCGAAGCACAGGGGCGGCTCAACATTGCCTTGGCCGCACAGGCCGATTTGGTCGTTCAGGTCGTGGCGGGCCTGTCCAATGTCCTCAAAGGAGATTTACCATGAGCCTGTGGCACTGGGTCCGCCACGGTCCGACGCATCAGAAAAACTTTGTCGGGTGGCGCGATGTCCCTGCGGATCTGTCCGATTTCTCCGCAATAAGGCGTCTTTCCGATGATCTTCCAGACGACGCACTTGTCGTATCGTCCGATCTGTTGCGCAGTATCACGACAGCAGATGCGATCATGGGAAAACGTGATCGCCTGCGGCATGACCCACATTTGCGAGAATTCCACTTCGGCGCATGGGATGGCGTGCACTTCTCGGACATTGCAGAGCGATATCCCGACCTAAGCCGCAGCTACTGGGAGAGGCCTGGCGACATCGCCCCACCAGGAGGTGAAAGCTGGAACATGGCTGCGGCACGGGTAGAAACGGCGGTGCGGCGCATCCGCATGGCCAATCCTGACAGGTCAATCATCGCCGTTGCCCATATCGGCGTGATCTTGACACAGGTACAATCGGTGCTGGGTCTGACGGCAACCGAAGTCCTGTCCCACAAGATCGACAATCTGTCCGTCACCACGCTGGATCTGGAAAAGGGCGAGGCCTTGCGGATAAATCACGTTTTGTGATGCTGGTGCGCACATATATTCGCTTGGCGAATGAATTATGGTGGCCTTAGCCTAACTGCATGACATATTCTCTTTTTATCGGCGATCAGCTCTTTTCCAGTTGGTCTTTGCGCGGCTGGCTGATGCTGGAAAAGTTCGGCATTCCTTATGATCTACACATGGTCGGGCTCTACTCCGGCACGATGGCCGACGATCTTGCCCCTCTCGCACCCGCTCGACTGGTACCAGCACTGCAGCTGCCCGATGGAACCGTGGTAGGTGAAACGATGGCCATAGCCGAAACTTTGGCAGAGCGTCACCCCGACGCAGGGCTTTGGCCGGATGATCCCGCCGCACGTGCGACGGCACGCTGGCTCTGTGCAGAAATGGCGACCAGTTTCCAGCCCCTGCGCGACGATTGCCCCATGCAGCTTGCCTATGTGTTCGAGGGATTTGCCCCCAGCGATTCAGTGCGTAACGACCTTTCGCGGATCGAAACACTATGGGCACATGCAGCGGCCTTTAAGACAGAAGGTGATTGGCTGTTTGGTCGCTATAGCCTTGCAGATATTTTCTATGCGCCAGTTGTGGCACGGATCACAGGGTACAATCTTCCCGTCTCGGACAATGCCAGACACTATTGCCGCCAAGCGCGGGACGATCCGGCGTTTCTGCGCTGGCGAGAGGAGGGGGTGAAGGTCACTTACGACCCCTTTCCCTACAGTATTGATGTGCCAACGCGCCCCTGGCCTGAAGTGGGCGCGGATTAACTCTTCATCAACCCACGAGCCTTAGCGGTTAACCATATCGCGATGAGGAGAGCGGCGGGTGGTTGCACGGGCGTATACGGTAGCGTTTCAGGGGGTCGAGGCCCGCGAGGTTGAAGTGCAATGCGCAGTCAGTCCCGGAATGCCTGCCTTTTCTGTTGTGGGCCTGCCTGACAAGGCCGTGTCAGAGGCGCGAGACCGCGTGCGCACTGCATTCGCATCAATGAGCATCGCATTGCCGTCGAAACGTGTGACGATCAATCTGTCTCCCGCAGATTTGCCCAAAGAGGGTTCTCACTTCGATCTGCCGATCGCCCTAGCCCTGCTGGCCGCGCTTGAAATCGTGCCAAAGGACGCTGCGGAAGCTGTCGTTGCTCTGGGAGAGCTTTCACTGGATGGATCCATCGTGCCCGTCGTCGGCGCCTTGCCCGCGGCCATGGCGGCAGCGGAACAGGATCGTAGCCTGCTTTGCCCCTCGGCTTCTGGGGCGGAGGCCGCTTGGGTCGGTGGAGCACAGGTGATCGGGGCAGCCAGCCTTGCCGATGTGGTCCGGCACTACACCGGACAGCGTCCGATTGAGCCCTCAAAGCCCGGCGAAGTCTCTATGGAAAGCGGCCTGCGCGATCTGCGCGATGTCAAAGGCCAGGAGCGCGCCAAGCGGGCGCTGGAGATCGCTGCGGCGGGAAGACATCACTTCATGATGGTCGGAACGCCAGGGTCGGGCAAATCGATGCTCGCCGCGCGTCTGTCCAGCATTCTGCCGCCCCTTTCGGCGGCTGAGGCGCTTGAAACCTCGATGATCCATTCGCTCTCCGGGCTTCTGGACGAAGGGGGTATCTCGCGCAGTCGCCCGTTTCGCGAACCCCACCACACCGCGTCCATGGCCGCCATAATCGGCGGTGGACGGGGCGCAAAACCTGGGGAAGTTTCGCTCGCGCATAATGGTGTTCTGTTCATGGACGAATTTCCAGAGTTTCAACGTACTGTTCTCGAAACCCTGCGCCAGCCCATTGAAACGGGCGAGGTCATGGTGGCCCGCGCCAATGCACATGTGAAGTATCCCTGCAAATTCATGCTTGTGGCCGCCGCAAATCCCTGCAAATGCGGCTATCTCAGCGATCCTGAGCGGGCCTGCGCCCGCGTGCCAGTTTGCGGAGAGGATTATCTGGGCCGTATCTCTGGTCCACTGATGGACCGGTTTGATCTGCGCGTTGACGTTCCGCCTGTCGCTTATGCAGATCTGGACCTGCCCGCCGCTGGCGAGCTCTCGACCACTGTTGCGGCGCGTGTTGCAGCGGCTCGGAAACGACAGGAGGCGCGCTTCGCCAATATCCAAGATCTCCGGTCGAATGCAGACATGGCAGGCGATCTTCTGACAGATTTCGCGACACCGGATGAACAAGGCCGGGCCTTTCTGACACGGGTGGCGGAACGGTTTGGTCTCTCGGCGCGGGGATATCACCGGGTTTTGCGTGTCGCGCGAACCATTTCAGATCTGGACGGATCCGAAGATGTCCGCAAACCACACATCGCCGAAGCGGTCAGCTTTCGACTGGCCGGAGCCAACACTGGTTAAGCCACTTGGCAAGATCATCAAGCGTCCTGTTCGCTTCCGGCAAAATGTTGTGAAAGATGGGCCAGACATGGGGTAGATCCTCTTCCACAATCATGTCAACCGGCGCACCCTGCGCACGCAACCGCTCCGCCATACGGAGCGTGTCATCCAGGAGTATCTCCGTATCCCCTACACAGAGCCAGATCGGTGGCGCACCAGCAAAGCCAGCAAAAAGGGGACTTGCGCGCGGATCATCGCCATCCGCACCGTCCAGCACCGCCGTCATCATTTCACGCACGCGTGCGGGTGGTAGGATCACCTCTTTGTCGGCATTTGTGACAACGCTTTGGCCAGAGCATGTGAGATCGGTCAAGGGCGAGAATCCGAAGACACAAGCTGGGCGCGGTGCGTTTTCTGCGCAAAGCTGACCAAGAAGCGCGAGCGCCAGGCCCCCACCGGCTGAATCGCCACCAATCGCAACAGTGTCGGGATCGACGCCGCTGTCTAAAAGGGCCATCCAGATCTCGTAAGCCGCATCTGGAGCGGAGGGGAAAGTGGCCTCAGGCGCCAACGGATAGCGTGGCAAAAGCGCGATGGCACCCGACGCCCTTGCCAGACGCGCCAGCATCGCCGCATGTGTTCTTGGGGCCCCAAAGACGTATCCCCCACCATGAAAGTAAAGGATCACACGGTCTGTCCGTGCCCCCTTGTGGTGAACGCGCAAGGTCTGGTGATCGCCCAGCAATGTGGTTTCGGACCGGGTGCCAAAGGGCGCATGAAAGTAGAACCGTGATTTGCGTTCAAAAGATCTTCGCAAGCGAATGTGGTCGTCGGCGCGCTCAAGCGCCGGTCGCTCTGTCAGCCGCAGAAAGCGGTTGAGGAGCCGGGCCTGCCAGCTCATGCCAGCTTGGCTTCAATCACGTCCCATATGCGGCCCGCCACATTGATGCCGTCAAAACGCTCGAGCTCTTGAATGCCCGTCGGGGAGGTCACATTGATTTCGGTCAGGTAATCGCCGATCACATCAATGCCGACAAAGACTTGTCCCATCTCCTTGAGGCGCTGGCCGATCTTCTCACAAATCTCCTGATCCCGGCTTGTTAGGCCAATCTTCTCGGGACGACCGCCCACATGCATGTTCGAGCGCGTCTCGCCCGGCGCTGGCACGCGGTTGATTGCGCCGATCGGATCACCATCGACCAGGATCACGCGCTTGTCGCCATTGGACACGTCCGGCAGAAACTTTTGAACGATCAAGGGTTCGCGCGAGAAGCCTGTGAAGAGTTCATGCAATGAAGTGAGATTGCGGTCGTTTGTATCAAGCCGGAAAACCCCCGCTCCTCCATTTCCATAGAGAGGTTTCAGGATGACGTCGCCGTGCCGGGCCTTAAACGCCTTGATCGTCTCAAGATCCCGCGCAATCGTCGTGGGCGGCGTTAGGTCTGGAAAGTCGAGGACGAGCAGCTTTTCTGGTGAGTTGCGCACCCAGAAAGGATCATTGACCACAAACGCCTGTCCTTTGAGCCGGTCAAGCAGATGGGTCGATGTTATGTAATGCATATCAAAGGGCGGATCCTGACGCAGCCAGATCACATCGAAATCGGCCAGATCAACCTCGCGCATATCACCGAGCATGGCGTGATCGCCCTGCACGCGCCGCACGCTCAGATCCTGTCCGCGGGCCGTGATGCGCCCTTCCTGATAAGCAAGATGGTCCGGCGTATAGAAAAAAAGATCATGTCCGCGCGTCTGCGCTTCTTCGGCGAGCCGGAAGGAGCTATCGGCATTGATATCGACCGCGCCGATCGGATCCATTTGAAACGCTATCTTCATCACTGCCCCCGTAATGTGTCGCCTCTAGATGCGGCAGTGGCGGCGCGGGCGCAAGGCCTGTCAGGCGAAGGCGTTTTCGAGAATTTCGAACATGCCCTTTGCATCGACTGCCGCAACGTCAAAGCGTATCTCGGTCAATAGGCCAGACGGAAGTGTGCCGATATACTCCTCAGCCGCAGCGAAAAGGCGGGCTTGCTGTTTGGGCGAAACGCGGGTGAAAGCAGCGGCACAGGTCTTTGCCTGTTTGACTTCAACAAACAAAACCTGATCGCCGAGGCGGAAGATCAGATCGATCTCACCTGCCGATCCGCGCCAACGCTGCTTTTCGAGGGTCGCACCCTTGGCAGCATAAACTCGCCCAATCGCGTCTTCGGCGGATTGGCCCGCCTCGTATGACAAACGGCCACGATCCGATCTGGCCTGTGTATCGGGGTCCGCGTTCATGCCATTTCAGTCCGTACCATCCTTGCTGAGCCGCAAAGCCGTTTGATAGACATCACGCCGTGCCAGGCCAAACCTCTCGGCCACGTGCTGTGCCGCGTCGCGCGTGCGCATCGTTTGAAGCGCCTGACTCAAGGCTTCTTCTACGTCCGATTGCTGAACGATTTGCGAACGCGCCCGATCGATCAGCACCACAATCTCGCCTTTGGGTGGTTTTTCATAGGCTGCTGCCAGATCAGACAATGATCCCCGTCGGGTTTCTTCGAATTTCTTGGTTAGCTCTCGGCACACAGCCGCCTGTCGATCCGCGCCAAGCGCATCTGCGGCATCCGCCAACATCGCACCCAGCCGTTTGGGGGATTCGTAGAAGATCAGCGTCGCCTGAATGCCACTGAGCGCGCCAAGTGCCTTTTGCCGCGCACCTTTTGTCTGTGGCAGAAAACCGACGAAATGAAAGGCATCCGTGGGGAGACCGCCAATTGCCAAAGCCGTGAGAACCGCGGAGGGCCCCGGGGCGGCAGTGACCGGCAGATCCGCGTCGCGCATGGCGCGAGCGAGTTCAAAGCCCGGATCGGCAATCAGTGGCATCCCCGCTTCAGATGCATAGGTCACGCTTGCACCTTCCCGCACCTTGTCGACCAGTTGCGCCACGATGCCAGGGCTGCTGTGGTCGTGCAGTGAAAGGATCCTGCGTCTTTCCAAGGGGATTGCGTGTATCTCCATCAGCTTGCGCAAGCTCCGCGTGTCCTCTGCCACGAGCACATTGGCAGAAGCCAAAACATCCAATGCGCGCAAGGTGATATCCCGTGCCGCCCCGATGGGAACGCCGACGAAAATCAGACCTGGTGGCAGAACGGTCTTCCGGAAATTCAACGCTGGACCCGCCTTTCGTGACGTCTATTATCGCGCACAATTCTGCAGGCCGCTTACCGGCCGGCTCACAAGATCAGGAGTGCCCAATTAATGTTCGCGCGTTTCCAGCCCCTTCGCAAGACGCTCCGGCGCCTGGCTTTGCCGATCACAACGGTTTTCGCGCTGGCCGCCTGTGACACGATCGATCTGCCCGGGGGCGGTGGTGGACCCTCAATCAACCCGTCTCAACCGGTGCCTGTCGCACTGTTGATCCCACGCGGATCCGGATCTTCGAGCGATGAGCTGTTGGCGCAGAGCCTTGAAAATGCTGCGCGTTTGGCAATGCGCGATCTTAACGGGGTTGAGATTGACCTGCGCGTCTATGCGACCGCGGGCAATGCGCAGACCGCATCCGCTCGGGCGCAAGAAGCGGTGAATGACGGGGCACGCATCATCCTAGGCCCGGTCTATTCGGCAGCGGCAAATGCTGCGGGCCTTGCCGTCAGCGGGCGAAATGTCAATGTCCTGAGCTTTTCTAACACAACGACGATCGCAGGCGGGAATGTCTTCGTCCTGGGTCCGACATTCCAAAATACAGCGAACCGTTTGGTGAGCTATGCGGGCTCTCAGGGCAAATCCCGAATGGTGGTCGTACATGCGCAGGATACCGCTGGTCAGCTCGGACTTGCGGCGATCCGGTCGGCAGCCTCGCGCTCGGGCGCTTCGATTGCAGGCACCGTGGATTACCCAGTGTCACAACAGGGCGTTGTGGCAGCCATCCCGCGCATCAAGTCGGCCGTCGATTCCAGCGGAGCGGACGCGCTCTTCCTTACGGCGCCTTCGGCAGGCGCCCTACCGCTCCTGACACAGCTATTGCCGGAAGCCGGCGTCGCAACGGGCATGCCGCAATATATCGGGCTGACCCGATGGGACGTGCCTGCCCAAACGCTGGATCTGCCGGGCGTTCAAGGCGGATGGTTTGCCGTACCTGATCCCAACCGCTCTGCCGCGTTCTCCAGCCGGTATTCAGCCGCGTACGGGCGCGCACCGCACCCCATCGCAGGACTTGCCTTTGACGGGATTGCAGCCATTGGCGCGCTGGTCAGCAGCGGCGGCAGCCGCGCTCTGACCCGAGGATCGCTGACCCAAGGGGCAGGTTTCCAAGGCGCATCGGGTGTCTTCCGCCTGCGTTCGGATGGGACAAACGAACGCGGTCTGGCCGTGGCCACAGTGCAGGGCGGACAAGTCCAAATCCTAAGCCCGGCACCACGCAGCTTTGGTGGCGCGGGGTTCTAGGGTTGAGCCTGGCTGAACCACAGGATCTGCAAGAAGACGCCGGGCTGATCTGCTCGGCGTCTGCCATTTTTGACCAGGTCGCTTTCGATGAAGCATTTGCCGTTGCACAAGGCTTGCCAAGAGCGGAGGGACGCGCAGCGCTTTTTGCGCATCTTCAAGGCGCAATCAAAACGGGACGTACCACTATCGCTTCTGCCTTCATGGCAGAGCCGTTTTTGTCGCGTCCCACAACCGGCGCATATGCCTACCTGACCGATTGCGTGATCAAATCGACCTTGCGCATCTCGCGAGAGTTACTTCATCCCAATCACGCCCCAACAAAAGGCGAACGCCTCGCCCTGATCGCGGTCGGCGGCTATGGCCGAGGTGAAATGGCGCCGTTTTCGGATGTCGATCTGCTGTTCCTGACACCCTACAAGATCACCGCATGGGTCGAGAGCGTGATCGAATCTATGCTCTACCTGCTGTGGGATCTGAAACTCAAAGTCGGGCATGCCTCCCGCACGGTGAAAGATTGCCTGCGTCTTGGCGGCGAGGATTTTACCATCCGCACGGCCATGCTGGAACATCGGTTTCTGGCTGGCGACGCCACACTGGCGCAGGAGTTGGATAAACGTTTATGGTCCGATCTTTTCAAGGATTCAGGACGGGATTTCATCACCGCCAAGCTGGAAGAACGTGATAAGCGTCACATGCGCCAGGGCCAGCGATACGTGGTCGAACCCAACGTGAAGGAAGGCAAAGGGGGCCTGCGCGATCTCCAGTCCCTGTTCTGGATCGGGAAGTACATTCACAAGGTACGCGACGCAGCCGAGTTGGTCGGCGTGGGCGTCTTCACCGAGGAGGAATTCGGGGCCTTCGTCGCGGCAGAGGACTTCCTTTGGGCCGTTCGCTGCCATCTGCATCTGCTGACGGGCCGCCCCACCGAACAATTGACCTTTGACATCCAGGTGCAGCTCGCCGACGTTATGCGCTACTCCGACAAGGCTGGGCGACGGGCGGTCGAGATCTTCATGCAGGACTACTTTCTGCACGCCACCGAGGTTGGGGATCTGACGCGCATCGTGCTGACCAAGATGGAGGCGATCCACGCCAAGGACGAGCCACTTCTTGAACGTCTGTTCAAACGCAAGCCAAGGGTGCGCGCGGATTACACCGTGATTCACAACCGGATCGGGATCAATGATGAAACCGAATGGCTTTCAGACAAGCTCAACCTTTTGCGCATTTTTGAGGAAGCTCTGCGGACAGGCATGTTAATTCACCCGGATGCGATGCGGCTGATCAAGTCAAACCTGCATCTGATCGACGATGATCTGCGCAACACACCGGAAGCGCAACGCATCTTCATGGATCTGCTCCTGAAGCATGGCAACCCTGAACGCGCGCTTCGGCGCATGAACGAATTGGGTGTGCTGGCCACGCTGATTCCGGAGTTTGAACCCATCGTCGCGATGATGCAGTTCAACATGTATCACAGCTATACGGTGGACGAACACACGATCCAGTGCATCGCACAGCTGGCCATGATCGAAAAGGGCGAGCTGATCGAAGACCTGCCCGTCGTCTCTGGCATTCTGGAGCACGGCGTTAATCGGCGCGTGTTGTACGCTGCGCTTTTGCTTCATGATATCGGCAAAGGTCGGCCCGAAGATCACTCGATCATCGGAGCTCAGATCGCGCGCCGTGTCGCGCCCCGGCTGGGTCTGAAACAGGACGAGGTCGATACGGTCGAATGGCTGGTGCGCTACCACCTGCTGATGTCGGATCTCGCACAAAAGCGCGACATTGCAGAACCCAGCACTGTACGGGATTTCGCGAAGGCCGTTAAGACAGTCGAGCGGTTGGATATGTTGTGCGTGCTGACGGTTTGTGACATCCGCGGCGTCGGCCCCGACACCTGGAACAATTGGAAGGCCGTGCTGATCCGGGCACTCTACCGACAGACAAAACGCGGGCTTGAGGAAGGTCTTGAGGCGCTCAATCGCGAAAACCGTGGAGCGGAAGCAAAAAAAGCCCTGCGCGAGGCATTGTCAGACTGGCCCCGCAAGGATCTGCAGACCGAAACCGCTCGGCATTACGATCCTTATTGGCAGGGACTGCATGTGACAGCGCATGCGGTTTTTGCAAGGCTGCTGAGGGACATGGAGGGCGATGAGATCTGCATGGATCTGCACCCTGATGAGGATCGGGACGCAACCCGCGCCTGCTTCGTCATGCCCGATCATCCCGGCATCTTTGCGCGCCTTACTGGGGCGCTGGCGCTCGTCGGCGCCAATGTCGTCGATGCGCGCAGCTACACGACGCGCGACGGTTTCGTAACGGACGCCTTCTGGATCCAGGATGCTGACGGCAATCCCTACGATGCCAGCCGCCTGCCCCGTCTGCGCAAGATGATCGAACGAACGCTGGCCGGTGAGGTTGTCACGCGCGAAGCCATCCGTGATCGCGACAAGGTCAAGAAGCGCGAAAAAGCCTTCCGCGTGCCCACTCATATCACCTTCGACAATGAAGGATCGGACATCTACACGATTATCGAGGTCGATACCCGTGACCGGCCGGGTCTCTTGCACGATCTGTCGCGGTCTCTCGCTTCGGCAAATGTCTACATCGCCAATGCGGTCATCGCCACCTATGGCGAACAGGTCGTCGATACCTTCTACGTAAAGGACATGTTCGGGCTGAAATACTATTCGGAAGCCAAGCAGCGCACGCTGGAGCGCAAACTGCGCGCGGCCATAGATGAAGGTGTCGAAAGGGCGAACAAAGACAAAGCTTAACCTGCATCGGTCTTGCCTCGCCGATCGCCACGCAGCGCCGCGTATAGCACATGGGTCCGCCAACGCCCATCGATCTGCAGGTAGCTTTGTGCGACGCCTTCGTACTTGAAGCCACATTTTTCCAGAAGACCGCGTGACGCGGTGTTCTCGGGCAGGCAAGCCGCTTCGATCCGCGACAGATCAAGCCGGACAAAGGCATGGTGTACAACGGCTGTAATCGCCTCTCGCATGTAACCTTTGCGGGCGAAGGCAGCACCTGTCCAGTACCCAAGCGTTCCTGCCTGAGCAGGACCCCGACGGATATTGTCGAGCGTCAGCGCGCCCAAAAGCGTGTCATCATCCCGGCGGATGAGAAACAAGGGCATGGCTGTGCCGCTGGCCACGGAGCGCTGCGCCCAGTAGACCCGGTTGGTAAAAGCCTTGCGGGTTAGGTGATCCTGCGCCCACGAGGGCTCCCAAGGGGTGAGGTGCTCGGCGCTGCCCGCGCGCAAGGTCGTCCATGCACGAAAGTCGGAATGGGTCGGAGGGCGCAACGTCATGCGCTCGGTCTCGATCCGCAACTTCCGCTTGGCGAGCAGCATCAGGCGGCGCGCCTCTCCTGCAGTTGGGACAGACCCGGGGCAGTTTTGACAGGCCCGTAGAGCGCCAACGCTGCCGGTGCAGAACCGACCATCTGTTCGGCAAACTCACGCACGTCACCGGTGGTGACGGCATCAATCATGGCAACGGTTTCATCCAACGGAGGCACGCGGTCCCAGATCTGGATCAGACGTGCAAGCCGTTCAGCGCGGTTCGATGGGCTCTCGAGCCCCATCAGCAAACCCGCCTTCATCTGGACGCGCGCACGCGCCACCTCCGCTGGTGAGATATCACTGGCTGCCCGCTTCATCTCATCGATCGTGATATGTGCAAGGTCCGCCACCTGACTTTCGGAGGTGCCCGCGTAGATGGTGATCATGCCCGTATCGGCATAGGCCCCTGCCTGCGCGAAAATCGTGTAGCAGAGGCCACGGTTCTCTCGAATCTCCTGAAAGAGTCGCGAAGACATGCCACCACCAAGCGCACTCGCATAGATCTGAGCGGTGTAAATCGAATCGTCCCGGTAGCCGGGCGATTCAAAACCCAAGGCAAGATGTGCCTGTTCAAGGCCCCGGATCTGGCGGATTTCACCACCGCGAAACCTTGCAGGATCAACCAGTCCGCCCTGCCCCGCGTTGAGTTCCCCAAAAAACGTCTCCGCCAGTTTGACAATCGCATCGTGATCCACGGCCCCGGCGGCCGACAGGATCATCTGATCGGGGCGATAATGTTGATCCACGAAGGAAGACAGATCGGGGCGAGCAAAGGCAGACACACGTTCGGACGGGCCCAGGATGGTGCGGCCTAACGGCTGTTCGGGATAGGCCTGCTCCTGCAACCAATCAAAGATCACGTCGTCCGGCGTGTCGAGCGCCTGACCGATTTCCTGCAGAATCACGCCGCGCTCTATCTCGATCTCGTTTTCATCGAAGATCGGATTCAGCACGATGTCGGCCAGCACATCCAGCGCGAGCGGAACGTCATTTTTCAGAATGCGGGCATAGTAGGCGGTGACCTCGCGACTGGTATATGCATTGATGTAGCCGCCAACATCCTCAATAGCTTCGGCGATCTGCAAGGCCGTGCGTCTTTTGGTACCCTTGAATGCCATGTGTTCGAGGAAATGGGCGATGCCGTTCTGCTGTGCGGTCTCATGACGCGCGCCAGCGGTTACCCAGATACCGATGGCGGCTGAGGCCAGCCCCGGCATATGTTCTGTTACGATGCGGAAGCCATTGGACAGGCGATGTTCTTGGGTCGTCACGTTTGCAGGTGATCCATAATATGTTTTTTCAGCGCCTCCAGATCGTTGGGAACCCGGGTCAGGCGCTCCGATCTCTCATACAGGTCTGCCATGCGCGGGGGAAGGGGTGGCCGAACACCCGTTGCGGCCTCGACCGCGTCGGGAAACTTGGCCGGATGCGCGGTGGCGAGCGTGATCATGGGTGTGCCGGGCTGGCGGTGTCTGTCGGCCACATGGACACCGATCGCGGAATGCGGGCAAAGAAGCTCGCCGGTTTCTGCAAGGCTGGCCTTAATCTGGGCGCTGGTCTGGTCTTCGGAAGCCCGGCCCGAGGCGTAGTGATCCATCAGCACCTCCATCGCACCCTGGCTGACCTCGAACCCACCCGCTTTGAGTTCATCCATCAATTGCGCAACGGCGTTTCCGTCACGGTCATAGGCGTCAAAAAGCGCACGCTCGAAGTTGGAGCTGATCTGGATATCCATCGAAGGGCTGATCGAGGGAATCGTTTCACCCTTGTGATAACCCTGCCCACTCAGGCAGCGATGCAGGATGTCGTTCTGGTTGGTCGCAACGACAAGCTTATCGATGGGCAGCCCCATGCGCTTGGCGATGTAACCTGCAAAGATGTCCCCGAAATTGCCCGTGGGCACGGTGAAGCTGACACGCCGACCCGGCGCGCCAAGCGCCACGGCGGACGAGAAATAGTACACAACCTGCGCCAGCACCCGGGCCCAGTTAATCGAGTTCACACCGGCAAGGCGCACCCCATCGCGGAAATCGAAATCATTGAACATGTCCTTAAGCCGCGCCTGGCAATCGTCAAAGTCGCCCTCCAGAGCCAGCGCATGCACATTCGACTCCTGCGGCGTGGTCATCTGGCGCCGCTGCACCTCGGAGATTCGTCCATGCGGGTAGAGTATGAAGACATCGACATTGTCGAGGCCGCGAAACGCTTCGACGGCAGCCGAACCTGTATCCCCGGAGGTCGCACCGACGATCGTCACACGCTCCCCCTTCTTGGCCAGCACGTGCTGGAACAACTGGCCGATGATCTGCATGGCGAAATCTTTAAAGGCGAGCGTTGGGCCATGGAACAGTTCCAGCAGAAAATGCCCTTGCTCTAGCTGCACCATCGGCGCGCGGGCGGCATGACCAAAGACAGAATATGCCCGGTCGATGATGGCGCGAAAATCGGCGTCGTTGATCGTGTCGTCGATAAAGGGACGCATGACGATGAAAGCGATCTGCTCGTAGCTCTGCCCTTCCATCGCGGCGATCTGATCGGGGCTAAGCGCCGGGATCGCCTGCGGCACATACAGACCACCGTCCCGCGCAAGGCCGGACAGCATCGTGTCTTCAAAGGTCAGGACAGGTGCGCTGCCGCGGGTTGAGATGTAGTTCATGCCGCTCTTTCCGGGCCAGACCGGCGCGGGCTGCGCCGGATGAAGTAGACAGTCATTCCAAGCCAAACCACGGCGAGGGAAAACCAGGTAATTGCATACTGCAGGTGATCGTTCGGAATATTGCCGGTGTCGACGGGCAAAGGCGTCACGTTTTCGCCAACAAACGACTCTTCACGCAGGACCAGCAGGATCGGCGCGGTTTCAAGCGTTTCCGCCATGGCCGAAACATCACGCGCGAACCAGATGTTTTCATCAAGATCGGGAGTTGGCGTGTAACCATCCACCTCATCAGGCCAATGCAGGTTACCGGTCAATCTGAGCGGCCCGTTTGGCGGCACTGCAGGCGTTGCGCTCGTCCGGATAAACCCGCGATCCACGAGGATCCGCGGCCCTTCGACAAGCTGTACGGCATGGATCAGGCGGTAGCCTGCCCCGATCTGCTTTTGCGAGACAAGCACGCGCAGACTTTCCGGAGAGATCGTGCCCGCCGCCATAACAGGCAGGTATTCATCGACCTCTGTATCAAGGTCGGCGGGCAAGGCCACGGGATCGGCTGCAATGCGCGTTTCGATCTGCGCGAGGATCCCTTCCTTCCAGGCCAGGCGCTGCACCTGCCAGACACCAAGCGAAATCAGGATCGCCGCCCCGCCCAAACCGCAGATCAAAAGAAATGCCAAGCGCCGCATCATTGCCTCAATACAAAACGGCATGAGCGGGTGTCGCCCATGCCGTTTGAGGTTTTACGCCTTTGTCGCTCAGGTTCAACCGGATCAGATGCCCCAGAGATATACGGCGAAGAACAGGAACAGCCAGACGACATCAACGAAGTGCCAATACCAAGCCGCCGCCTCGAAGCCGACATGCTTCTCAGGCGTAAAATGCCCCTTCATCGCGCGGAATAGACAAACTGCAAGGAAGATTGTCCCGATGATCACGTGCAAACCATGAAAGCCCGTGGCCATGAAGAAGTTCGAATAGAACTTGTCTCCGCCGAATTCCCAACCTTCGTGCAGCAGATGCGCATATTCGTATGCCTGAAGACCAGTAAAGAAGACACCCAAAGCAATCGCGATCGCCAGCCCGTTTATCAGATCCTTGCGATTGTTTTCATGGACCAGAGCGTGGTGCGCCCATGTGACGGCACAACCGGAAAGCAGAAGGACCAGCGTATTGATCAGCGGCAGACCAAGCGCATCGACCGGGTAGATATCGGGTGATATGTATTCGCTGCCGAAATACTCATCCATCGGATAAATGGCGTGCTTGAAGAACGACCAGAACCAGGCGGCGAAAAACATCACTTCCGACATAATGAAGAGAATGAAGCCGTATCGCAGACCGATCCGAACGACCGGCGTGTGATCACCGATACTGCTTTCCTTTACGACCTCGGCCCACCAGGCGAACATGACATATAGGATTGCGACAAAGCCGATCCAGAACATCCAAGGTGTAACGCCATGCATCCAAAGCACCGCACCGAACAGCATGACAAAAGCACCGACCGAAGCCACAAGCGGCCAGATGGAGGGCGAAAGAATGTGATAATCGTGATCTTTGGCGTGGGCCATAGGCGTGGTCCCTTAATTCAGGTTGGACTCTTCATCTTGCTGGGCTTTCTCGGCAGCAGCGTATTCTTCGGGCAGGTCGATCTCATAAAACGTGTAACTGAGCGTTATCGTATGGACGTATTTTGCATCCCGGTCTGTCACGATTTCCGGCTCGACATAGAATGTCACAGGCATCTGCACGCGCTCACCGGGCTGCAGGACTTGCTGTTCGAAGCAGAAGCAATCGATCTTCGAGAAAAAGCCACCGGCCTCGTAAGGCGCAACATTGTAGCTGGCCGATCCGGCCACTGGTTTGTCAGTCGGGTTGTAGGCCTCGTAAAAGGCCAGTCCCGTCTCACCGATCTTCAATTCCATCTGGCGTTCCATAGGTGTGAACTGCCAGGGCATGTCCCGATCAAGTGAAGCGTCAAAGCGCACGCGAATGGTCTGATCCAACACATCTTCGGGACCAACCTCGCTGACACTGGTCGTGCCGCCAAATCCTGTGACCCGGCAGAACCAGTCATAGAAGGGAACAGAGGCCCAGGCGAGACCACCCATAACAAAAACCAGTCCCACTGTTTGAAAAACCGTCTTTGTCGGGCCGGACAGTTGCATCACTGTGCCTCCTCGATTTCTGGCAGTTGAAAGTTGTCTCGGGTCACTTTTACCACGGTCAGTGCGAGGATCAGAACCACAAAGGATGCCAGCATCAGGCCCACGCCTACGTTGCGCCCTCTACGGCGCTGGTGCAGTTCATGTTCCGCGCGCAGGCTCATCCCCAGCCCCCCAAGCCGAAGGGCCGAAGCGCTGCTTCGGCCAGGATCGCGCCGAAATGCAGAAAGAGGTAGAGCAGCGACAATCTGAAGAACGACTTCTCGACCGCGTAGTCGTCCGCCAAGGCCGCTGTCTCATCGCGCCGCCAGATCTTCCAGGCACCCCTTAAGAACAGGATATTCAGGGTTACCGCCGCGGCCAAATAGACGGGCCCGCCGATTGAAGTGAAGCCAGCGCCGATTGCGAGGAAGGCCAAAATGACAGTATACGCCAGAATGTGGTTCCGCGTGGTCTTGCGGCCATGCGTTACAGTCAGCATCGGCACGCCCGCATCGTCGTAGTCCGACTTCATGAACAATGCCAACGCCCAGAAATGCGGGGGAGTCCACACGAAAATCAATGCGAACATCAACCATGCCTCAACCGACATTGAGCCAGTCGCGATAACCCAGCCAATGACCGGTGGAAAGGCACCGGCCGCACCGCCAATAACGATGTTCTGTGGCGTCGAACGCTTTAGCCACATCGAATAGACTACGGCATAGAAGAATATCGTGAAGGCCAACAAACCGGCAGCCAACACATTGGCGGACAGGGCAAGCATGATGACCGAAAAGCCCGACAGTGCCACACCAAGGGTCATCGCCTCATCAGGTGTAACTTTACCTGCAGGTATGGGCCGTTTTGCCGTACGACTCATGACCTGATCGATATCGGCGTCCCACCACATGTTCAGCGCGCCGGATGCCCCGGCACCGATCGCGACGAACAGGATCGAAGCAAAGGCGACAATCGGATGCACCGAGATCGGCGCTGCAAGAAGGCCAACAAGAGCCGTAAAAACAACCAGTGACATCACTCGCGGCTTCAAAAGCGCAAAGTAGTCGCCCAGGCTGGCCTCGCCTTCAATCGGTCGTTCGCTGTAGCTTGCATCGCTCATCAGTGCATCCCGGGTGGGCCCGCAGGCCTGCCTTTATCAATCGTTTGAAGCAACGGTGAAAGTCTGCGGGACGCCCGCAAATTCTTCCTTGGCGCCCGCCAGCCATTCGGCATAGGCCTCTTCGCTGACCACTTTGACCGTGATGGGCATATAAGCATGCGCAATGCCGCAAAGCTCTGAGCATTGGCCAAAATACACACCTTCTTTCTCGGCCTTGAACCAAAGTTCGGCCAGGCGGCCCGGAACGGCATCTTGCTTCACCCCAAAAGCGGGAATGGTCCAGGAATGGATCACATCAGCTGCGGTCACCTGCATGACGACCGTCTTGTTGACAGGCACTACAACCGCGTTGTCCGTCGCAAGCAAAAACTCTTCCCGGCTGTAACCGGCATCAACCAGTTGCTGTTCAACGTCCGGTGTCAGGGCATTGTTCCCGCCAGTGGCCGGCGCGCCGATCATGTAGGCATCGAACTGAAAGCCCTCATCAACGTATTCGTAGCCCCAAAACCACTGATAACCCGTCACTTTGATGGTGACATCGGCCTCTGGAATCTCCTGCTGATGGAAGAGAACGGGCAGCGAGAATGCACCGATAAAGACGAGGATCACGATGGGAACAACCGTCCAAGCCACCTCAACAGGTGTATTGTGAGTGAAACTTGCGGGCTCGGGATTGGCTTTTCGATTAAACTTGAAAATCGCGTAACCCATCAAACCCAGAACGAACAGAACGATCAGCGTAATGATAACCAGGATTAGGCCATCAAGCCACTGCAAACGTCGTGCAATCTCGGTTGCTGCAGGCTGAAAACCCGTTCCATTCGGCGTCGGTGTACCAATGATTTCCAGGTTGTCCTGCGCCCAAACAGGTGCGGTCATCGCAGCCGTAAGTACACCCGAGATCGAGAAAAGTTTTTTCATGTTCTGTCCTGATCTTGTGATCACATGTCTCAGATGGGAATGACCCGCACGCCGTGCGTCCAACTCCCCGTTGTCTTGCTGAAGCTTACAATCATATATCAGCCGTGAGATAAAGAAGTTTGAGGCGCGTCAAACGGACGCTTTGCCCAAGCCCGTCCTGGAAGGCACGACATGACTCAGATCCCATTTTCACCATTCGAAGACAAACTTGACCGCGACAGCGCGCTGGCGATCCTGAGAGAGGCCGTTGCAGGTGCGGATGACGGAGAGCTGTTTTTCGAACGCCGCCGCTCTGAGTCGCTTGTTTTTGATGATAAACGGCTCAAGACGGCCAGCTATGACGCGTCCGAAGGGTTCGGCCTGCGCGCTGTGCGGGGCGAGGTGGCAGGCTACGGACATTCTACGGAGCTCAGCGAGGCGGCACTGAAACGCGCGGCGGAAACAGCACGCCTGGCCGTTGGGGACGGTGGCGGAAGCGCTGCCAATGGCCCAGTGGCGACAAATCGCAAGCTCTATTCCGATGAAGATCCGATCACGGGCGCGGCCTTCCCCATCAAACTTGAGACACTCAAGGCCATCGACGCCTTTGCGCGTGATCTGGATGCCCGTGTCGTGCAAGTGTCGGCCAGCCTTGGCGCGAGTTTGCAGGAAGTAGAGATCCTGCGCGCCGATGGTCATTCTGTGCAGGACGCGCGGCCCATGACCCGCATCCATGTGTCGATCATAGTCGAGGATGCCAATGGTCGGCGTGAAGCGGGATCAGCCAGCGGTGGAGGACGGGTTGGCCTCGACGGCCTTCTGGACCCTGCCGACTGGCAGGTGAAGGCGCGCGAAGCATTGCGGATCGCCGTCGTCAACTTGGATGCGGTGCCCGCCCCCGCCGGTGTCATGGATGTCGTACTGGGTCCTGGCTGGCCCGGTATCCTGCTGCACGAGGCGATAGGTCACGGCCTTGAGGGCGACTTCAACCGCAAGGGCGCATCGGCCTTTGCAGGCCTCATGGGCCAACGTATAGCGGCCCCCGGGGTCACTGTGCTGGATGACGGCACAATACCCGATCGTCGTGGATCAATTACGGTCGATGATGAAGGAACGCCTTCGGGCAAGAATGTCCTAATCGATGATGGCATTCTTGTGGGTTACATGCAGGACCGCCAGAATGCGCGCCTGATGGGGGTCAAAGCGACAGGCAACGGCCGTCGTCAAAGCTTTGCCCACGCGCCTATGCCGCGAATGACCAACACCTACATGCTGGGTGGCGACGCGACCCGGGAAGACATCGTGGCTGATCTGAAAGACGGGATATACGCGGTCGGCTTTGGTGGTGGTCAGGTAGACATCACAAACGGCAAATTCGTCTTCTCCTGCACAGAAGCCTACCGCGTTCAGAACGGCAAGATCGGCGCGCCGATTAAAGGCGCAACCTTGATTGGCGATGGAGCCACCGCACTCAAACAGATCCGCGCCATCGGCAATGACATGGCACTTGATCCGGGCATGGGCAATTGTGGCAAGGCAGGCCAGTGGGTACCGGTCGGCGTCGGACAACCCACATTGAGGATCGGTGGGCTGACCTTGGGTGGTTCTGCCTCATAGAAAATCCCCAGCATACCCTAAAATGGCGAGGTTTTGATTCACCCGGTGTTAACCGCGCTGATTCTAAATGGCATCAGCAACGGACGGAGCGACGGGATGACTGACAGGGATGCAAATCCTTCTTCCACTCACCCCCCACTCCCACCCACCTCGGAAGATGACCAGTTTCACCGACTTCGTCTGTTGCGATCCCGCCGGGTCGGCATCTCTACGTACAAACGTCTGCTGATTGAACACGGCAATGCGCAAAATGCGCTGGCCGCGCTGCCAGAGGTAGCGCGCGCCGCCGGCGTGCAGGGCTACGAAATCTGCCCCGAAGGTGTTGTCGTCGCAGAGATGAAAGCTGGTCGTGCCTCTGGTGCGCGCTTGATCGACCAGCACAGCCCGAACTATCCTAGCGCGCTGAGAGACCTGAGCGACGCGCCCCCGTTTCTCTGGTGCATCGGAGACTCATCTTACTTCTCACGTCCAATGATCGCTTTGGTTGGCGCGCGCAACGCGTCTTCCCTGGGGACACGCATGGCACGGGCCCTGGCCAAGGAATTGGGGGACGCAGGCCACATTATCGTTTCGGGCCTGGCCCGCGGCATCGACGCCGCTGCACATCTTGCTGCACTTGAGACGGGCACAATCGCCGTCCAAGGCGGCGGCGTCGATGTCATGTATCCCGCCGAAAACACCGATCTGGCCAAACAGATCGCGCAGAAAGGTCTGCGCATCTCCGAACAACCGATGGGTCTGCAACCCCAAGCCCGGCACTTTCCAGCGCGCAACCGGATCATTTCGGGCTTGTCTCAGGCCACTGTCGTCGTCGAGGCCGCCACCAAATCAGGCAGCTTGATCACCGCACGCGACGCGCTTGATCTGGGGCGCGAAGTTCTTGCCGTGCCAGGACATCCCTTCGATGCCCGCGCCTCAGGATGCAATCTGCTGATCCGCGACGGCGCAACTCTCGTCCGGTCCGCCGAAGACGTGCTTGAAGTCCTGCGCCCCATCGCACCGGATCACCAGCAAGACGAATTGCCGTTAGACAAACCGACCCAATCGGCACCCGAAGACACCATCGCTCTGCACAATGAAATCCTGACACGTCTGGGTCCCTCGCCCCTGGCCGAGGATCAGCTGATCCGCGATCTGAATGCGCCCGCCTCAGCGGTAACGCCGGCATTGGTCGAGCTTGAGCTTGACGGCCGCATCAATCGCCCGGCCGGAGGTCTTGTTTGTCTCGCTTGTTAGGCGAACGCGCGTAATACTTAGGCAATCGACCCCTTTGGCAAGGGCTCGCGCATTGCGGGAGCCAGCATTGTCGTGCGCAACTGTGCTCTCTACGCTTACCTCGAGTTGAATTTTTAAGAGCGTTTGGAGCGGGACATGACGCGCCTCGGATTCGTCGACTCAGCGCGCGGCATGGCTGTAGTGCTGGCCATGCTCGCACATGCTCTCAGCCAGTTCACAGGCGGCATTCCGGAATTCTGGCGGATCCAAGAACCGGCACTCCTGTTTACCCGAACGGCCACCCCGACCTTCATGATCCTCTTTGGCATCATGATTGAGGTCGTTTATCTGCGCAAGTTGCGCGAAGGCGTGGCGCAGATCGATATGAAACGCCGCCTGCTGGGCCGCCTGATAACCTGCTACCTTCTCTTTTGCGCCATCACGCTGGCAGCCTTTCTCACTGAAAAGCTTACACCGGGTGAAACGGTGCTTGCCGTGCTCTATCTGGATGGAGGGCGTTTCGGAGTCATCCTGAAAATCTACGCGATGCTCTTCGCGATCATCCTCGTCACCCTCTCATTTGCCGAAAGGTTCGGGTCTTTGTTCTATGTGGTGGTCGCCCTGTATGGTTGGGCTCTTAAATACGCTTTAGTCGCATCTGATCTCCCCTCAAACCATTTTATCAGCTTCATTTCCGGACACGGCAACGGGTTCGGCCCCGCGATCCTTGTCGGCATGACGCTTGTGGCATTTGGCACAATGATCGGCGAGGCATTCACGGGCCGACGCCATTGGATCTACCCTTTGGCAGTCCTGACGATTGCACTGGCGATTATCCTAAGCGGCGTTATCACCCAGGATCCTGTCGACTTCATCCGCTACACGATCAAGGGTGCTCGCTGGGCCAACGAGCCCGCCTATTTCGCTTACGGAATCGTCGCTTGTTCGGTCTCACTCGCCTTCTTAGCGCTTATCTGGGGCTGGCGAAAAAGACCCGCTTCGCGCGTCTCGTTCTCGTCTTTGGGCCGCGACACGCTCTTTTTCTACGGGTTCGGAAACATCGCGATCAACCTCCTGCCGGTCTACGAGGGACCAGGGTGGCAAGGGCTGTTTTATGCTGTCGCTTTTGTCCTTGCGCTTTGTCTGATCACTCTGGCGAAAGCGCCGATCTGCGCACGGATCAACACCCACGCTTTCGGGCTCTTGCAGCGGCTGGACGAACTCTACAATGATCTCAACAAGGCGCTTGTCGGTGGCATTCTGTCTATCAGTGAACAAGTACGGGGCGGCGCCCTGCCAAACCGCTAGGCGCGGTCCAGCGGCTGGGCGAGAATTCTCCGTCCGGTTGACAATTCCAGCTTGCCCCCCACATTTTGCGCGGCCATAGAGCGCTAAATTATAATCAGAGGTCTGCTGCACGGATGCCAGTTGTTGTCGTTGAATCCCCTGCCAAAGCCAAAACGATCAACAGGTATCTGGGCGACAACTACATTGTGTTGGCGAGTTACGGGCACGTTCGTGACCTGCCACCGAAGGACGGGTCTGTCGACACAGACAACGAATTCGAGATGCTCTGGGAGGTCGCCAGCGACAGCAAGAAGCACGTGAAGGCGATCGCGGATGCGCTGAAGGATGACGGAGAACTGATCCTCGCCACCGACCCTGACCGCGAGGGCGAGGCGATTTCCTGGCACCTGCAAGAGGCGCTGACCAAACGCAAGTCCATCAAGAAAGACACCCCTGTATCCCGCGTGGTCTTCAATGCGATCACAAAGGCGGCTGTAACCGAGGCGATGGAGAATCCGCGCCAAGTCGACATGCCTCTCGTCGAGGCGTATCTGGCGCGTCGGGCGTTGGACTATCTCGTGGGTTTCAACCTCTCGCCGGTGTTGTGGCGCAAACTGCCAGGTGCAAAATCGGCGGGTCGCGTGCAGTCGGTGTGCCTGCGACTGATCGTCGAACGCGAAATGGAGATTGAGGCATTTCGCCCGCGCGAATACTGGCAGGTCCGCGCGATCTTCACGTCGTCACGTGGTCAGGAATATGAGGCGCGGCTTACCACCCTCGCGGGCAAGAAGCTCGACCGCTTTGATATAACGGATGAGACCCAAGCCGAACTGGCCGTGCAGGCCATCACAAGCCGCGATCTGAGCGTCACCTCGGTCGAGGCCAAACCTGGCACGCGTAACCCCTCCCCGCCCTTCATGACTTCGACCTTGCAACAAGAGGCCAGCCGCAAATTTGGGATGGGTGCGCGCCAAACCATGAGCACGGCACAACGGCTCTATGAGGCTGGGCTGATCACTTACATGCGAACCGACGGCATCGACATGGCACCCGAGGCGGTCAGCATGGCGCGGGATGCGATCAAGGACCGCTATGGGGCCGAATACGTCCCCGACAAGCCGCGGACTTACAAGAACAAGGCCAAAAACGCGCAGGAGGCCCATGAATGCATCCGGCCTACCGATATGGCGCGCGATGCGGGTCAAATCAAAGTCACCGAAGAGGATCAGCGCAAGCTCTACGACCTGATCTGGAAACGAACGCTCGCCTGCCAGATGGAGGCCGCGAGGCTGGAACGCACCACGGTCGAGATCGGCAGCGCGGACAGTCAAGTGGGCCTTCGCGCGACGGGTCAGGTCGTCTTGTTCGACGGGTTTCTCCGCATCTATGAGGAAGGTCGCGACGACGTGGCCGAGGATGACGATGACAAACGCCTGCCGCAACTGAGCGTGGGCGAGACGGCGGCGTTCGCGTCATCTTCTTTGCGCGCCGACTACGAAAAGGCGGGCAACAAGTCAGACGATGTGGTCGATGCGGGCGATACCGGGCAGATGCTGAAGAACGGCGCAGCCGTGCTGTCGGCCAACGAATCTGTGCTGGCAACGCAAAGCTTCACCCAGCCGCCGCCCCGCTACACAGAGGCGACGCTGGTCAAACGCATGGAGGAACTTGGCATCGGGCGCCCCTCGACCTATGCCAGCATCGTCACGACGATCCAGGATCGCGAATATGTCCGCAAGGATAAGAACCGTCTTTTCCCCGAGGACAAGGGGCGATTGGTAACGGCGTTTCTAGAAAACTATTTTCGTCGCTACGTGGGGTATGATTTCACTGCGGGCCTCGAAGAACAACTCGACGACGTCAGTGCAGGCGACCGCAACTACAAGGACGTCCTTGGTCAGTTCTGGCGCGATTTCTCCGCCGCAATCGCTGAAACGGCAGATCTGCGGATCACCGAAGTGCTGGAGAAGATCAACGAAGTGCTGGAGCCGCATCTGTTCCCGCCGTTGGAAGATGGTGGCGATCCGCGACTTTGTCCGAATTGTGGGACAGGACGTCTTTCGATGCGCACGGCGCGCTCTGGCGGGGCGTTCATCGGCTGCTCGAACTATCCCGAATGTCGCTACACCCGTCCCTTTGGCCCGCCCGACCCGGAGGCCGAGGCCAGCGCAATACCGCCCGAAGGAAAAATGCTTGGTGAGGACAATGGCGACGAGATCCGCGTTTTCAAAGGACGCTTCGGTCCCTACGTGCAACGCGGCGAGGTGACGGAAGAAAACAAAAAACCCCCACGACAATCCATTCCAAAAGACTGGGCCCCTGAAGAGTTGGATCTGGAACGCGCTGTCAGACTTCTGTCCCTTCCTCGCGAACTCGGCTCTCACCCCGAGGATGGCGTGACCGTGTGGGCCAATATCGGGCGCTACGGACCATACCTGAAGCATGCCGAAAGCACCTCGCATCGCGGGGGCACCAATGCCAACCTCGAAAACCTCGATGAGGTTTGGACCGTAGGTATGAACCGCGCCGTGCAGTTGCTGGCCGAAAAAGTGGCCAGCCGGGGCGGGCGCGGACAAGCCGCGAAACCGGTGCGCGAGCTGGGCGAACATCCGGATGATGGCGGTCCAGTCAATATCATGAAGGGCAAGTACGGGCCTTACGTCAAATGGGAAAAGATCAATGCCACCCTGCCGGAAGGCACTGAGCCCGAAGAGGTCACGATGGACCTGGCAGTGCAACTGATCGCAGAACGGGCCGCCAAAAAGGGCGGAGGGCGCAAGAAAGCCGCGCCAAGGAAGAAGAAGGCCTCCTAGCGGTTCGCACTTCGCGAACCGGTGCTCCGACGAATTTGACCAAAGATGGTATGCTTCGGTATACTTTTTGATCGCATTTGCTTGAACCAGACCTAATTCTCTGCAAAGAAACAGAGATAAGGGAGCCAATTTGCCAGACCGTCAAATGCAGCCGGACGCGGACAGGCAAGAAAAATCGCGATGTGCAGGAACGATCTATGAAAAAAGTCTACGGCTCGGCCGCAGAGGCGCTTGATGGCCTCTTGTTCGACGGGATGTTCATTGCCTCCGGCGGATTTGGCCTGTGCGGCATTCCCGAATTGCTCCTGGACGCGATCAAGGACGCAGGCACCAAGAACCTGACGTTTGCCTCCAACAATGCGGGCGTCGACGATTTCGGCATCGGCATTCTGCTGCAAACCCATCAGGTCAAAAAGATGATCTCGTCTTATGTGGGCGAAAACGCTGAATTCATGCGTCAATACCTGTCTGGGGAGTTGGAGCTTGAATTCAACCCGCAAGGAACGCTCGCAGAACGCATGCGCGCGGGGGGGTGTGGCATTCCGGGATTCTTCACAAAAACCGGAGTCGGCACGGTCATTGCCGAAGGCAAGGATCACCGCGATTTCGACGGTGAGACCTACATCATGGAGAAGGGTATCTTTGCCGATCTTTCTATCGTCAAGGCCTGGAAAGCGGACGAAACCGGCAATCTGATCTTCCGCAAGACGGCCCGCAATTTCAATCCACCCGCAGCTATGTGCGGCAAGGTCTGCGTTGTCGAGGTGGAAGAAGTCGTGCCGACCGGCAGCCTTGATCCTGATCACATTCACCTGCCTGGGATCTACGTCCATAGGTTGATCCAGGGTGAACACGAGAAACGCATCGAACAACGGACAACACGCGCAGCATAAGGCGAAGGCCCATGCCCGATACAGTTGAAGAGCTTCTGCAGGATGACAAAGCGTTCGAAGGATTTTCGCGCGCCGAGGTGGCTATGATCGTCACCAATCCACATATCGAAAATAATCCGATCGTCTATGTGAACCAGGCCTTTACTCGCGTAACAGGCTATGCCCGCTCTGCTTCAATCGGGCGGAACTGCCGCTTTCTTCAGGGTGAAGAAACCAACAAAACGGACGTAGACAAGCTGCGCACGGCAATCGCGAATGAGGAAAGCTGCACGGTCGACATTGTAAACTACCGCGCCAATGGCGAACGCTTTATGAATAGGCTGATCGTCACACCTCTGTCCGATGATCTGGGAAACACGACATACTTTATGGGGATCCAGAAGGAACTGAGCCAGAGCGATATCAACGGGCGGGCCGAAGAGGTCAATGCCCAACTGATGGAGATACAGAACCGGGTAAAGTCGGATCTTTCCATGATCATCGGCATGATCCGCCAGCAATCCGGCGCGACTTCAGTCCCAGAGGATTTTGCAGCACTCAGTCGCCGGATCGAGACGTTGCAACTTTTGTACGAAGAGATGAAGTTGAGCGATGCGCAATCAAACCGCGACAGCATACAGATGGGCAGCTTTCTAAGCCGTCTGGCTGCGGCGATAGCGCATATCGAAGGACGTTCTGGCATTCGGGTGTCCTTACAGATCGAACCGCTGGAAGTCCCGATTGAAACAGCCACACGGGTTGGTCTGGTCCTGTCCGAACTGATGACGAATGCCCTTCAGCACGCTTTTGAACGGATCGAGACAGGGCTGGTCGAAGTACGAATGTCCCAGCTTAGTGCGGGCGGCCTGCGCCTGATCGTTTCCGATGACGGGCTCGGCATTCCCCTCAGCCAAGCCTGGCCAGACCCTGCGACCGTGGGCGGGCGCATCGTGTCGGGCCTGATCGAAGGTCTTGAAGGCACCCTGCATCTTGGCCGTGGCGCCGCAGGATCATTCATCACAATCGACGTGCCCGCCGGGGCATCCGTGACAGAGTAGGCGTTACGAAGCTTCCATGGAGTATCGACCGTGACTGAACCGCGCGACAGGTATGCCGAAGGCTATGCCAAGCTGGCAGAGATTGACGGCGAACAGGGCGAGCGGGTGATCGAGGCGCTGAAAGATATCGCACCCGATCTGGCGCGCTACATCATCGAATTTCCCTTTGGTGACATTTATCAGCGCGACGGGCTTGATCTGCGCGAGCGCGAGCTTGTTACCATTGCGGGCCTAACGACTCTTGGCCATGCACAACCGCAACTGAAGGTTCATGTGCATGGCGCGCTGAATGTCGGGGCCTCGCCCAAGGAAATCGTCGAAACGATCATGCAAATGGCGGTTTATGCCGGTTTTCCGGCAGCACTGAACGCTGTATTCACCGCAAAGGACGTGTTCGCCGAACGCCACCTTTTGCCAGTTGAGGATTGATGGAATGCCTTGGGATCGCAATCAGATGGCCGCGCGGGCCGCACAGGAACTTGAAGACGGCTGGTACGTCAATCTGGGCATCGGAATCCCAACACTTGTCTCGAATTACATCCCTGAAGGGATCGAGGTCACGCTTCAATCCGAGAACGGTATGCTCGGTATGGGCCCCTTCCCGACCGAGGATGAGGTGGATGCGGATCTGATCAACGCGGGCAAACAGACGATCACAGAGCTTCCCCAGACAGCCTATTTCGATAGCGCCCAAAGCTTCGGAATGATCCGCGGCGGAAAGATCGCCATGGCGATCCTCGGGGCGATGGAAGTGGCGGAAAACGGTGATCTCGCCAACTGGATGATCCCCGGCAAGCTCGTCAAGGGTATGGGCGGGGCAATGGATCTTGTTGCGGGTGTTGGTCGCGTTGTCGTGGTCATGGATCACACCAACAAACATGGCGACAGCAAGATTCTTAAGGAATGCACCCTGCCCCTAACGGGCAAGGGCGTCGTCGACCGCATTATCACCAATATGGGCGTTCTGGACGTCGTCGAAGGCGGCTTGCAGATCGTCGAGACGGCAGACGGCGTCACCGGGGATGAATTGCGCGCCGTCACGCAGGCGACACTTGTCTGAGTTCGACATCACCCGCGAGGAAAGCGGCTCTAAAGGTCGCTACGTTCTTTTGCATAACGGCGTAGAGGCTGAACTAACCTATTCGATCCTCTCGCCCCAGACCCGCATCGCAGATCATACGGGCGTCCCGGACGCCTTGCGCGGATCTGGCGCGGGACAGGCTTTGGTCGTCCGTCTGGTCGAGGATGCCCGCGCCGAGGGATGGAAGATCGTGCCGCTTTGCCCCTTTGTAAACGCGCAGCGTAGCAAACATCCCGAATGGGCGGATGCCTTCAACGTCTAGTTCAGGGCAGCAAAGACGCAGCCGTCGCTGATCAGTTCCGGCGGCGTCAGGCACAGTCCACGGGCAACCTGAAAGGCGGCCAGGACCTTCGGCACGTAGTCTCTTGTCTCCGCGAAGGGCGGAACGCCTTGGTACTTCTTCACGGCACCCTCTCCGGCATTGTAGCCCGCCAGCACCATCAGAGGATCGCCGCCAAATTCGCGCATCAGCCAACTCAGATACTTGACCCCGCCGCTGATCGATTGTGTTGGCTCCAGCCTGTCTGTGACACCGAAACGCTCCGCCGTCGCTGGCATCAACTGCATTAGGCCCTGCGCGCCAACTGGGCTTTCTGCCGTGACCTGGCCCGCAGATTCCACCATCATCACCGCCAGAACAAGCGCCGGGGACACAGACGTACCCACAGTGGATTTCAGGATATCCACCCCATGAGCCTGTGCGAGGTTTTGCATTGATTGCATCCGCGGGGTCGGAACAGTCGTCTCACCCGTCGCCAGGGCAAGCATCGCCGCTTCAAGCCGCGCGGTACCTGTCCCGCCGATTTGCGGAGACACTTGATCCCAGAACCAGCTGTAGCGGCCGGGTGAGGCCGTTGAAGGCGCTTCGCCATCTGGCGCAGGAGTCGTTTCTTCGGCTTCCCGCTCCGCCGCTCGGGCGCGGGCCTGCGCATCTCGGCGCGTCCGTTCCCGTTCAAGGCGGGCGGCAACCTCAGCAGGATCAATCTGAACTGTGATCCGCTTTCCAACACCCGGCTTCGGGGGGGTCACGCGCTTGGCGGAGAAATTCTCGAACGGGGGAGCGTCTTGCGCGCCCAAGGACACTGGAATCAGCAATAACCACGCCGCCGATGTCAGCAGATAGATTGATTTGCCTGTCATTTTCGCCCTGCCCGACCGTATTCTTTATTCTGTTGCCGGTTATATCGCAGATAATCGGAGGTAGAGCGAGAAAAGTTGGGCAAACAAAATGGCAAAGCTGCCACATTTGGGCTCCGGAAACCCGTTTACTAAGTCTTAGCCAAGGGTGTCAGAGGTAAAAACTCATATATTTCAGTGCTTTGAAAAATTCTTAACCTCATTTTCGCGCAAAAACCGAAAAACCTTAATCTGCGCCAAAATGATGCCCCAATCCAAGGGCTATATATGTTCATACCAAGTCGGACAGGGTGTGCGAGAGAGAGCCCAGTACGGACGGCAAGGTAAATTGTAACTGTGTAATCCTCTGGAGGGACATCCCATGATGAAGTTCATCAAAAATTTCCGCAAAGACGAAGACGGTGCCGTCACGGTTGACTGGGTCGTGCTGACTGCTGCCGTTGTTGGCCTGGCGGTTGCTGCCTATACATCGATCGAAACAGGCGCATCGAAACTGACAGAAAACACCGACACATACCTGAAAGGTCTGACAGTCGGCGAGATCGGCGAGCCATAAGTTTAAGCTCATCGTCTAGACGATCAAGGGGCCGTGTCCGATCCCGGGCGCGGCCTTTTGCTTGGCCCAAAGCTTTGAACTGTAGGTAGTAGTATGTTGCAAAAGGTGAAATCTTTCCTGTCCAGCGAATGTGGGGCCGTGACAGTGGACTGGGTGGTTTTGACGGCGGCGATTGTGGGCTTGGTCATTGCCGCATTCTCAGGCATGAGCGATGCCGGTGTTGGGCTTGCTGATCGTGTCGCTGCATTCATGACAGCGTTCACATTCTGAAACATCGATCGTAATGGTAAACCACCGTCGGATCTCTTTCGGCGGTGGTTTTCCTTTTTCAACAAATGTTTCTCATTTGTCGATCTAAAATCCGAAATTCGGCCTTCTGTCCCTGATTTCGCCACAATTTATTTATAGATTACCGAAGACATTGCTCAGGCTCGAAGTGCCTGTGATCGACCGAGGGGTAGCGAAATGCGTATGGTATTCGGACTGGTGCTGTTGGTGGGCATCGCATTGGCCGGTGGGGCCGTCTACATGGCAAAAGGCTATATTGAGCAGTATCAGAATGCGCTTGCCTACGAACGGGCCGAGCGTGCCAAGATCGTGCCTACTATCCCCGTTTTCGTGACCACCCGAACGTTGAAGTACGGTGAGGAACTGAAAGAAGAGGATGTTCGCCTCGTTGATTGGCCGGAGAATGCCATTCCCGAGGGGGCATTTACCGGAGAGAACCCTCTTTTTGCAACGGAAGGCGAGGAACGGCGGCTGATCCTACGCCACACCGAAAAGGACGAGGCCGTTCTGGCATCCAAAGTCACTGAACCTGGTGAAGATGCGGGCCTAACATCCCGCTTGGAGCGCGGGATGCGCGCATTCGCAATTAGCGTTGATGTTTCCAGTGGTGTTTCGGGGTTTCTGCGGCCAGGCGACAAGGTTGACGTTTATTGGACTGGTCAGATCGACCAAGGCCGTCTTTCAGGCCAGGGCGACGTGACGCGCTTGATCGAAGCTGCCGTGCAGATCGTCGCTGTAGACCAGACCGCTGGCGGTGATCTGGAAGGTGCCATTATTGCGCGCACGGTTACCGTCGCCGTTCGGCCGCAACAGGTTGCAGCATTGGCGCAAGCACAGTCGACGGGGCGTCTGTCTCTATCGCTGGTCGGTGCTGGCGATGACACCGTTGCAGAAAGCATCGAGGTGACGCAACGCAGTCTCTTGGGTATCCAGTTGGAAGAAGTCATACCCGAAGAAGCGCCAGAAGAAATCTGCACAACACGGGTCCGCCGCGGGGCGGAAGTGGTTGAGCTGCCGATTCCCTGTACAAACTGATCACGTTATCAACAACTTGAACGGGTCGCGCCGAGCGCGGCCCGTTTTTCTTTGGCCAGCCTGTTGCCAGATATCCACATAAGAGACTCACGCGAACCCATTGATTCTTGCAAAAAAAAGCAAAGTGACCCAGAGTGCAGCGCAGTTGGGCAAGAGAAGACCCTGTATCCGAGGCGTGATCAAAAAGGCAGGTCACATGAAAATTGACACATATATAAAGACGGCTCTGCTAGGGCTGACATTGGCGATAAGCCCGATCGCGTTCAGCGCTCCGGCCAATGCCGAAACGTTGCGCGTCCTGAAACAGGGCACGTCCTCTACACTTGAAGTTCCGATGAACCGGGCAATCGTCGTTGAAAGCGATGTGCCCTTTGCGGAGCTTAGCATTGCCAATCCAGGCATTGCAGACATTTCATCTTTGTCCGAGCGCACCATATACGTTCTCGGCAAGGCACCTGGTCTGACAACATTGACGCTGCTGGATGGCACGGGTCAGTTGATAACGAATGTTGATGTTCGTGTTGCGGCAGACATCAGCGAATTCAAGGAACGTCTGCGCCAAATCCTACCAGGCGAACGGATCGAGGTTCGGACTGCCAACGACGGCATCGTTTTGTCAGGCGTTGTTTCGAGTTCATCGCGCCTGCAACGCGCGCTTGATCTCGCGGAACGCTATGCTGAAGGCCGGGTCAGCAACCTGATGGTTGTTGGTGGCATTCAACAGGTTATGCTGAAAGTGCGTTTTGCAGAAATGCAGCGTAACGTCACGAAATCACTCAGTTCTTCTTTGGCGCTCAACCGCGCTGGTGGCAGCGACTTGGGCGTGCGCGGTGGTTCTGGCTCCGTCGTAAACAACGGCGCGGTCGTGAATCCAATCACAGGTGTTGGGGGCGCGCTCGCAGGGCGGCTGCCACCCACTAACACGAATGCCGGCGCTTTGCTTTTCGGCTTCAATGTCGGCTCCACTCAGGTCGGTCTTCTCCTTGAAGCGCTCGAAACCAAAGGTGTGGTGCGCACACTGGCTGAACCAAATCTCATCGCTCTTTCGGGGCAAGAGGCAAAGTTTCTCGCTGGTGGTGAGTACCCAGTACCTGTCGCTCAAGATGACGATACGATCACCGTGGAATTCAAACCATTTGGCGTTGAATTGAACTTCATTCCGAATGTCGTTGATCAGGACATCATTAACCTTCAGCTCGAAGCGGCCGTATCGGCAATCGATCCGACCAACGGCTTCGAGGTAGACGGCTTCGAAATCGACGCTTTCCAGCGTCGGGAAACGTCCACTACTGTAGAATTGCGTGACGGTCAAAGCTTTGCAATTGCTGGGCTTTTGCAGGATGACTTCATTGACGATAACCGTCAGCTTCCATGGATCGGCGATGTGCCAGTGCTCGGCGCGCTGTTCCGTAGCGCAAGCTACCAGCGGTCACAAACCGAATTGGTGATCATCATCACGGCCCATCTGGTTCAACCGACACGTGGAGAGGTCCTTGCACTGCCGACGGATCGGGTCAAACCACCGTCCGAACGTGACCTGTTCCTCTTTGGCCGCACAGCCGCCGGAACGCGGGTGCCCACAACAGGAGCCGCAGGCGAAGTCGCCAAGCAGGACTTCAGTGGCTCTTATGGCTATGTGATGGATTGATGCGATGAAGGGAAACATCATGAAACCGATCCGCTCAACCATGCTGATCAGCAGCCTCGCCCTCCTCGCGGCTTGCACCACAAGCAACGATCCCGTCTACACTCAATTCTACAGGGAAGCGGGATCAGTCACGGACAACGGCACATTCGGCAACGCGACGCTGAACAACACGCTGATCCAAAACGGCGAACAAGGATACACTGTTACCTTGACCGAACGATTCTCGAGCGAAGTGATGCCGATGGTGAACTTCGCTTTCAACAGCGCACAGCTTGACGGTCAGGCACAAGCGATACTGCGGGAACAGGCAAACTGGATCCGCCAATTCCCTGAAGTCCGCTTCCGGGTCTACGGACACACCGATCTGGTCGGGTCAAACGCCTACAACCGGCGCCTCGGTCTGCGCCGGGCCAAAACGGTCGTCAACTATCTGGTTGGGCAGGGTATCAGTCGAAAACGGCTTGAGGCACTCTCCTCGTTCGGCGAAACGCGGCCTCTGATCCAGACCCAGAACCGCGAACGCCGCAACCGCCGCACTGTGACCGAGGTCAGCGGATTTGTTCAGTCAAATTCGCTGGTACTGGATGGCAAGTATGCTCAGATTGTCTACCGCGACTATGTCGCAAGCGCTCAGGCGGAATCAACACTGACGGGCATCACGGGCTCCGACCTGCGGACCGAACAGTAAAAACACCCGTTCGGCGCGGCCAGAACCGCGCCGAACAATCCGCGTTAAGACGCTGGATCGTTCCGAAATATCCAACAATTGAAGATTTTATGCCCCAATCTCGCCCGATTTGGCTGCGAGATTATGGCCAACGGTACACGTGTACCCGATCGAAGGATTGGACATGGGCGACCGCAGGTGGGCCAAAGATCAACGCTGATCGCAATAGAACCCTGCTAAGCCCTTTGAAAGCAAGGATCATTTAGCGATGAGCAGCGCGATGCCACAACCCGAAACCGCCCCTTTGGTGGCCTGCACAGTCAGCCGGGATGTTCAGAATTTCGATCTGCTGATTGAGGATATGGAAACAGCCCTTGGCGAAGGATGGGGCGATCTAGGGTTTGAAGATGCGCTGGCCTTCTTTGAACAGCCCGATGCGGAGGCCCTTCAGTTTATTGCCCTCGCTTTGGATGAAACCGATGAGCAAAAGCTCGACCTGATGGGCGAGATCATCACGAATGCCAAAGCAAAGGACATTCGCGTGATCCTGATAGCCGAAGACGTCACGCCAGGATCGCTTCACCAACTTTTGCGCCAGGGTGCCGACGAGTTTGTGCCCTACCCGCTTCCCGATGGCGAATTGCAACAGGCCATTGACCGCGTCCGCTCTGCAAGGGCGACCGGCGTCTCGGGCAGCGGTGCGACCGGCGCGCAATCTGGCCCACAGCTGCGGGCCGGCGAAGACAAACAAGGGGCTGTTTTTGCGTGTCACGGTATAGCCGGCGGCACAGGATCGACCACGCTTGCGGTCAACTTGGCGTGGGAGCTGGCTTCGATCTCAAAGACCGACGCCCCCAAGGTATGCCTTCTTGACCTCGACCTGCAATTCGGGTCAGCCTCCACATCGCTTGATCTTCCACGGCGCGAAGCCGTGTTCGAAATGCTGTCAGACACCGAATCCATGGATGACGAGATCTTCGCACAGTCCCTCCTGACCTTCGAAGAAAAGCTCGAGGTGCTGACAGCGCCCACAGACATGTTGCCGCTCGATCTTGTCTCTTCTGAAGACATCGAGCGCGTCGTCGACATGGCTCGGGCGCACTTTGATTATGTTGTCGTGGATATGCCGTCCACCATCGTTCAATGGACAGAATCCGTACTCACGGCGTCCCACATTTATTTCGTGACGATGGATATGGATATGCGGTCTGCGCAGAACACATTGCGCTTCAAGCGGGCACTTCAATCTGAACAACTGCCCATCGAAAAGCTGCGCTACGTGCTGAATCGTGGTCCGAAATTCACTGACATGAATGGCAAGACGCGGGTAAAAAAGCTCGCTGAAAGCCTGGACATCGCGATCGAGGTTCAATTGCCCGATGGCAACAAGCAAGTCACAGAAAGCGCCGATCATGGCGTGCCACTCGGCTTGGGCGCGGCAAAAAATCCGCTGCGCAAGGAGATCGCGAAACTGGCAGAATCCATCCATCTGCTCAGCAGCGATGGCGTGCAGGCGGCCTGATCCGAGTAAGGGAGTAAGTATATGTTTTCAAAGTATAAAAAGTCGGACACTAAGGCGCCCGAGGCAAGTGAAGCTCCCGCTGTCGCAGAGGTTCCTAAGGCGGATGCAGGCCCAAAGGTTGCCCGCAAAGTCGCCCCGTCAAAGCCCGAACCGGCCCAGGTCGCCCAACTCGACAAAGAACGTAAGCGCAAAGAACGGATGGGCGAGATCAAACTCGAACTGCACCGCGCGCTTCTCGACAACCTCAACCTCGCCGCTCTGGAACATGCGACCGAAAAAGACTTACGGTCCGAGATCAATGCAATCGCCGGTGAGGTTCTGGAAGAAAAGAACATCATCCTCAACCGCGAGGACCGTCAGACCCTTAACCAGGAACTATTTGACGAAGTAACGGGCCTTGGCCCGTTAGAGACGCTTCTAAAAGACGAAACCGTCAACGATATTCTGGTGAATGGCCCGCGGCAGATCTTTGTCGAACGCGCGGGTAAGCTTGAACTGACCGACGTCACCTTCAAGGACGAACGCCATCTTCTGCGGATAATCGACAAAATCGTGTCAGCCGTTGGCCGTCGGGTTGATGAATCGAACCCCTATGTTGACGCCCGCCTCAAGGACGGATCGCGCTTCAACGCGATGGTGCCGCCCATTGCGGTGGATGGCAGCCTCGTCTCCATCCGGAAGTTCAAAAAGGACAAGCTTGGGATCGATGATCTGGTTAACTTTGGTGCCTTCACCGAAGAGATGGCTGCCTATCTGCAAGCGGCTGTAGCGACGCGGCTCAACGTGATCGTCTCGGGTGGTACAGGTTCGGGCAAAACGACGACGCTCAACGCTCTCAGCTCGTTCATCGACAACAACGAACGGATCCTCACCATCGAGGATACGGCGGAACTTCAACTCCAGCAGACCCATGTGGGTCGGATGGAAAGCCGTCCTCCCAACGTGGAAGGCAAAGGTGAAGTCTCCCCTCGCGACTGTCTCAAAAACGCGCTGCGGATGCGTCCAGACCGGATCATCGTGGGTGAGACGCGGGGCGAAGAAGTTATCGACATGCTTCAGGCCATGAACACCGGCCACGATGGCTCGATGACGACGATCCATGCCAACTCCGCCCGAGACGGCATCAGCCGTCTGGAAAACATGATCGCGATGGCCGGTGTGGAGATGCCCATCAAGGCGGTCCGCTCGCAGATCTCGTCGGCTGTGAACCTGCTTGTTCAGGCCTCGCGTTTGCAGGATGGCTCGCGTCGAATGACCTCAATCACTGAGATCACCGGCATGGAAGGCGATGTGATCTCCATGCAGGAAATCTTCCGCTTCCAAAGGGTGGGCTTGACGCCTGACAACAAGATCATTGGCCATTTCACGGCAACCGGCGTGCGTTCGCACTTCTCCGAACGCTTCCGTCTCTGGGGTTATGATCTACCCTCCACCATCTACGATCCCGTCGCGGCGCAATAAGGAGCGACCAGAAATATGAGCGCAGAACCAATAATTTACGGTCTGATCTTCATCGGTGTTCTAGTGCTGGTCGAAGGCCTATACCTCGTTGCTTTCGGAAAATCGATCAGCCTCAACAGCCGAGTGAACCGCCGACTCGAAATGCTCAACAAGGGCGATCGTCGGGAAGAGGTCCTTGAAAAGCTCCGCAAGGAGATGGAGCAGCATGTCGGTGCTCGGACCATTCCCCTTTATTCGCTTCTTGCCGACCGCGCGCAAAAGGCAGCCATCGCTTTCACGCCGAAACAGCTGATCATGATAATGGCGGGCCTTTCTGCTCTTGCTTTCATGGGCCTGACCCTTGGGACTGAATCTGATCCCCCCGTTCGGATGCTCTTGTCGGTGGTCATTGGTGTCGGCGGGGTGTTTTTCTGGGTTACAAACAAGGCCAACAAGCGCCTCGCTATGATTGAGGAACAATTGCCCGACGCGATTGAACTTATGGTGCGCAGCCTGCGCGTCGGCCACCCTTTTTCGTCAGCCATCCAGATCGTCGCGAAAGAGGTATCGGACCCTCTTGCAACGGAATTTGGCGTGATCTCGGATGAGGCGGCTTTTGGTCGTGAAGTGGGCGAATCGCTCAAGGATATGGCGGAGCGGCTGGATATGCAGGATTTACGCTTTCTTGCTGTGGCAGTGACGATCCAACAGCAATCGGGTGGTAACCTGGCTGAGGTTCTTGCTGGTCTTTCCAAGGTGATCCGCGCGCGCTTCCGGCTGTTCCGGAGGGTCAAGGCCATCACGGCCGAAGCGAAATGGTCAGGCAAGTTTCTGTCTGCCTTCCCGATCCTCGCTCTGATCGTCATCAATGTGGGCGATCCAAACTACTACGACGAGGTCCGTGATCACGCCTACTTCATCCCGGCCTGTTTCCTGGTCGGCATCTTTCTGGCCCTCAACCTTTTCGTCATGCGCATGCTGACGAACATCAAGGTCTAAAGGAGCACGCGCTATGGAATTTCTGAAACCTATAACTGATGCTCTTGGTCCGCTGGGGCCAATCATCATCGTGGGTGTACTGGGGCTGATGATGATCATCATCGTTGTCGCGATGATGCTTAGGCAGCCGGAAGATCCGCTTGACAAGCTCAAGCGTGCTTCAAAATCGCCAACAGCTGACACCGGCAATCGCAAAGAAAGGCTGCGGCACGGCAATCGCAATGAACAACTTCAGCGGTTTTCGAACTTCCTCGAACCGCAGGACGTGGCCGAGCTCAGCAAGCGGCAGCTCACGCTTCGTCAGGCCGGATACCAGTCACGCGACGCGGTCCGCATCTTTCACTTCGCGCAGTTCGCTCTTGGCATCATCGGCCTGGTTTTGGGTCTGGTCTACGTGAACTTCTTCGGTGGCGAAGGCATGAGCACGGCGCAGACCATGGGCTTCACAATCGTTCCGGGCCTTGTCGGCTACTACCTGCCGCAATACTGGGTCACTCGCCGTGTTGAAGAGCGTAAGGATCAGATTTCGCGTGGTTTTCCAGACTCGCTCGACATGATGCTGGTCTGTGTGGAAGCTGGTCAGTCACTCGACCAGTCGATCAACCGCGTGGCCAACGAATTGACCGCCTCCTACCCTGCCCTGGCAGAGGAGTTTATGGTTGTCAGCTACGAGATGAAGGCCGGCAAGGATAAGATCACCGTCCTGAATGACATGGGCGAACGCTGCGGCGTGCAGGATGTCTCCAGCTTCGTGACCGTTCTGGTTCAGTCAACCAGCTTTGGTACATCGATCGCCGAAGCGCTTCGGGTCTACGCGTCCGAAATGCGCGACAAACGCGTGATGCGCGCCGAGGAAGCCGCAAACAAGTTGCCAACGAAGATGACCCTTGCCACAATGATGCTTACTGTGCCCCCGCTGCTCATCATCCTCGTTGGGCCTTCGGTGCACGGCATCACACAGCTGGGCGAACTTGGTCTCAACTAGGCGGCTATGACACTAAAGATACAGCGGCTCTGCGCCGTTACATGTTTCACCATTGGTCTTGCCGCCTGTAGCACGGGCGGCATTGATCGTTCTCAGAGCGGGCCTTTTGCCCCGGGGGTCGATCCGCGCGGACAAGCCGTCGACGGGGTCGAAGTTGGGCATAGATTGGTCGCGTCGGGCGAATACGAACTTGCCATCAAATCCTTCAACCGGGCAGCTTTGGAAAACGGGATGGATGCGGAAATCCTATCGGGTCTTGGCACGGCCAATTTGGGGCTCGGGCGATTGAATCAGGCGGAACGGCTGCTGCGCCGCGCCACGACCGAACATGAAGCCTGGCCAGAGATCTGGAACAATCTCGGTGTCGTTCTAATGGAGCAAGGAAAAACGCCTGAAGCTATGCAGATCTTCCGCAAAGCCTACGCCCTCGACAGCGGTCAAAGCACGGATATTCGCGATAATCTTCGCTTGGCTATCGCAAAAACTGAAAATTCTGATATTGGTGTGGAAGAGGACGCCTCATACAAACTGGTTCGGCGAGGTAGCGCAGACTACTTGATCGATACGGGCATCTGAGGCCAACAGGGCAAGAGCAGCAGAGGACGCAAAAATGCGCCATTCCATCTCCCTCGCCGCGAGCGTGGCAAGTTTGGTACTTCTGACAGCATGCGGTGACACGTCCGGCAGCAAAGACGTTGATGAGGCCCTCAAGGACATCAACGTTGTCGATGAAAGCAATCTGAACGACGTGATGCTGACCGTCGCCGATCCCAACGAGGCAGTCGCACATTTCTCACGATCCACTCAGGAAAACCCCGACCGTATCGATTTGCAGCGCGGTCTGGCGGTCAGTCTCGTGAGGGCCAAGCGCAGCACCGAGGCGTCGGCCGCGTATGCCAAGCTGGTCGCCATGCCAGGTGCGACCAATGCTGATCGGGTCGAATACGCCGATGCATTGATACGTTCGGGCGACTGGGCGACGGCAGAACAGACACTCGATGCCGTTCCACCCACCCATGAGACGTTCAAGCGCTACCGGCTTGAGGCCATGATCGCCGACAGCAACAAGGAATGGAAAAGAGCCGACAGCTTCTACGAAACCGCCGTGGGACTGACGACGACGCCCGCAGGCGTGATGAACAACTGGGGCTATTCAAAGCTGACCCGGGGCGACTACACTGCGGCAGAGCGCCTCTTTATCGATGCGGTCCGTCAGGACAACAAGCTGTTTACAGCCAAGAACAACCTCGTCATCGCGCGCGCAGCGCAGCGCAACTACACGCTGCCCGTCATGCCGATGGATCAGATCGAACGCGCACAGCTTCTACACACGATGGCCCTGTCCGCCGTCAAACAGGGCGACGTTGAGACAGCTAAGGGCCTGTTGCGCGATGCGATCAAAACTCATCCTCAACATTTCGAAGCGGCCGTGAACTCGCTCCGCGCACTTGAAGACAACACCTCAACCGGCTGATAGCACGTGGAATTAACTCAGAACGCCGCGCTGTGGTTTTTTCTCCTCACGCTGCCCATCTGCCTTTATGTTGCGTTCACGGATCTGCGCGAAATGCGAATCAAGAACCATGCCGTGATCGTCCTTGGACTGATCTTCATCCTGATCGCTCCGCTTTTGATGCCATTCACCCAATACCTGTGGCAGCTCTCGCATCTGGTCGTGATGTTGATCATTGGCATGATCCTGAATGCCCGCGGCGCGATGGGCGCAGGCGATGCTAAATTCATTGCCGCCGCGGCACCATATGTCCTGCTTGGCGATGTGCGTCTGATAATGGGTCTTTTTGCCGCCGCCCTTCTGGCGGCATTCACCACCCACCGTATCATCAAGTTTACGCCGCTCAGGCAAATCGCCCCCCACTGGGAAAGCTGGACCCGAAAGAAGTTTCCCATGGGCTTCACCTTGGGCGGCACATTGGCCGCCTACCTTGGCCTTGGCGTCTTTTTCGGCGCATAAGCGCCATATTTATGTCCTAATAAGCTTTTAGGCAGAGTGTCGACTTGAGCATTCGGGGCGTTCAAAGATGAATATGCAGACCACCAACGTGATGGCACCTCCAGCACCCAAGCGGCTGGAAGAAATGCGCCTTCCCATCGTGATGATGCGAGACATCACGCTGAAAACCATGTTCCGTAAGAACCTTGAAATGGTGTCGGAACTGTCAAAGGCCATGTGTCTGCCAATCCCCGTGGTACAGGAACTCGTCGACATGTGTCGGGACCAAAAACTGGTCGAGGCGACAGGGACGCTGAACGCCAATAACGGCAACGAAATGGGCTATCAGCTCACCGATGCGGGCAAATCCCGCGCACACGACGCCTTGTCTCAATCCGAATATTTTGGCGCGATGCCGGTTCCGCTGGATGTCTATCGCGAACAGGTCAAGCGGCAGTCGATCCGCAACATTCAGGTCACACGCGACCAACTGACCGGGGCGATGGGGCACCTTGTTCTGCCCGACAGCCTGCTGGATCACTTGGGGCCTGCCGTTTCTGCTGGCCGGTCCATTCTGATGTATGGCCCTCCTGGCAACGGTAAATCCTCAATCTCGAATGGCATTCGTGATGCGCTTGGCGACAAGGTCTACGTACCCCGCGCCATTGAATATTCGGGACAGGTCATCACTGTCTATGATCCGATCGTGCACAATGCGGTAGAAGAGGAAGAGGACGACCCGACCTCATTGCGCCGTACCTCTGGGCGTTTCGATACACGCTATGTCCGCTGCGAACGTCCAACCGTTGTGACGGGTGGTGAACTTAGCCTTTCAATGCTTGATCTGGTATACAATCCCACCGCGCGGACCTACCAGGCCCCGCTGCAGCTGAAGTCAACGGGCGGCATCTTCATCGTCGACGACCTTGGCCGCCAGGCCGAACCGCCGCAGGCGCTCGTCAACCGTTGGATCGTGCCACTGGAGGAAAGCAAAGACATCCTTGCCCTGCAATCCGGCGAAAAGTTCGAGGTGCCCTTTGACACGCTCGTCATCTTTTCGACCAACTTCCATCCGAACGAGATCTTCGACCAGGCCGCCTTGCGCCGGATCTTCTTCAAGATCAAAATCGACGGGCCGGATCAGGAAAACTTCCTGAAAATCTTCGCGATGGTCGCCAAGAAGAAGGGCATGCCGCTTGACGAAAAGGCGCTGGTGCATCTGCTCAAGGTTAAGTATCCCACGATCGACAGCATTTACTCGAACTACCAGCCAGTCTTCCTGATCGATCAGATGATAGCGATTTGCGAATTTGAAGGTATCGCCTACCAGATGACCCCGGACCTGATCGACCGGGCCTGGGCCAATATGTTCGTCAAGGACGAACATATCATCAAATGATCGGTATCGCCGGCTGTGGTCGTATGGGTGGCCCGATGCTCGCCGCTTTGCGGGGCGCGGGCTTTGAGGCGCAAGGTTTCGACATCGTACCGAAATCCGGCGGCTGGATCACCACAGATCCAGCGATGTTCGCGATCGGGATCGATACACTAATCAGCGTCGTGCGCGACGAGGACCAGACAGAAAGCGTCCTTTTCGGCAAGCAGAACTTCGTGACGGCCCCCAACCTGCGCCGGATCATCATCAGTTCGACCCTGTCACCCCGCTACGTGCGCAAGCTTATCAACCGTGTGCCCGAACATATTGTGTTGATCGACGCACCCATGTCGGGTGCGCAAGTCGCTGCCGAGACAGCCTCGCTCAGCTTCATGCTGGGCGGGGAAGAGGCGGACCTCAACGCCGCTCAACCCCTGTTCAAGGCAATGGGCAAGCACTTTCATCGGGTAGGTCCCTTCGGTGCGGGCATGCAGGCCAAGGTTCTGAACAACCTTCTGGCCGCCACGAACACTGCTATGACCCGGCTTGTTCTCGATTGGGCCGACCAGACAGGCATTGACGAAGACGGCCTGCTGGAACTGATCAACACGTCGTCCGGCCAGAACTGGTTCGCCTCCGGTTATCGCAACATCGAATTTGCCCGCGACGGCCATTCCTCGGGCAATTCCATAGGCATCCTCGTCAAAGATATCGACGCAGCAATGGATGCAGCACCCTCAGGAGCCGACAAAGCCTTGCCTGAAGCGATCAAAGCGGCCGTCAAAAGGCTGCGGCCCCGCTAACCTTTATTGGATCAGACGGACCCGCAGCTTACCTATAGCGCCATGCGCACACTGCCCCAAATCTTTCACAAATGGTTCGCGGCCAGGGGCTGGCAGGTCCATCCGCACCAACAGCAGATGCTGAACCGGTCTGACGCCCCCGCAATCCTCCTGATCGCGCCCACGGGGGGCGGGAAAACCCTTGCCGGATTTCTACCCACCCTTGCTGATCTGGCCGAAGAAGCTCACGAGGGTCTGCACACAATTTACATCTCGCCACTCAAGGCCCTGGCCGCTGATATCAAACGCAACCTGCGCACGCCGGTCGGGGAAATGGGCTTGCCCATCCGGATCGAAGATCGGACCGGCGACACAAGCTACACCCAGAAACGCCGCCAACGCGCCGATCCGCCACATATCCTGTTGACCACCCCGGAGAGCCTGGCGCTCTTGACCTCATACGAAGACGCCCCGCGCATCTTTGCGGGGCTGAAACGTGTGATCGTCGATGAAATTCATGCGCTCGCAGAAAGCAAACGCGGCGATCAACTGATGCTGGCACTGTCCCGGTTGCAAGCGCTGCAACCCGACATCAAGCGGGTCGGGCTTTCGGCCACGGTCGAGGATCCGGCCGCTATCGCGCATCAACTGGCCCGCCATCCCGACCCTTGCGAGATCCTTATGGCCGATCCCGGCCCGGCCCCGGACATCCGGATGCTTGTCACAGATGAAAAACCACCCTGGGCCGGATCTGGCGCAAAGTACAGCATTCCCACCGTGCTCGATCAGATCCGGCAGCACAAAACCACGCTGATCTTCCACAACACCCGCGCCCAGGCCGAGATTTTCTTTCACAATCTATGGCTCGCCAATGAGGACAGCCTGCCAATCGGCATTCACCATGGCAGTCTTGATCGCCAGCAGCGCGAAAAGGTCGAACAGGCCATGGTGAATGGGGATCTGCGGGCCATTGTCTGCACCGGCAGCCTCGACCTCGGGATCGACTGGGGCGATGTGGATCTGGTCGTCCAGATCGGCGCGCCCAAAAACGTCAAACGGCTGGTTCAGCGGATCGGCCGAGCCAACCACCGCTATAACGCGCCTTCCAAGGCCTTGCTCGTTCCCGCCAATCGGTTCGAGGTCGTGGAATGTATCGCCGCCCTTGATGCTGTCAAAGAGGGCGCGCTTGACGGCGATTCGAAAGGCCGTGGCCCGCGTGATGTCCTTTGCCAACATATCCTGATCGCCGCGGCTTCAGGGCCGTTTGATGCCAGCGCGCTTTACGCGGAGATCACCACAGTCGGTGCCTACGCCTCCCTCACCCGGGCCGAGTTTGACGCCTGCCTCGATTTCTGCGCAACCGGCGGCTATGCCCTGCGCGCCTATGACCAATGGAAGCGTCTGCAACACCGCGCCGACGGCCTGTGGCAATTGCGCGATCCGCGTGGAGCCCAACGCATCCGCATGAACCTCGGCACGATCCAGGACACCGACACGCTCAAGGTTCGGATGAAGAATTCACGTGGGGGCAAACCTCTCGGCGAGATCGAGGAAGGCTTCGCCGCATCCCTCACCCCAGGTGACACCTTCCTGATCGGTGGTCAGATCGTCCGCTACGAAGGCCTGCGCGAAATGACGGTCGAAGTGACGCGCCGTTCTGACAAAAAACCCAAGATCGCGACGTTCCTCGGCACCAAGTTTGCGACGTCCACACAACTTTCCGAACGCATTCTGGAGATGTTTCAACAAGCGGAATGGCCGGCTCTGCCGGATCACACATCCGACTGGCTAAGCCTGCAACGCGAAGTCTCGCGACTGCCCGAGCCCGACCGCTTGCTCATCGAAAGCTTCCCACACGACAACCGCGTCCATACGGCTGTGTACGGATTTGCCGGTAGGAACGCGATGCAAACACTTGGTCTCTTGCTTACCAAACGAATGGAAGAGACCGGGCTCAACCCCTTGGGCTTTCTAGCGACAGATTATGCCACTCTGATTTGGGGCCTCGACAAAATCACCGACCCGCACCCACTTTTTGAGATCGACGCCCTACGGGATGGGTTGGAAAACTGGCTGGCAGGTAACGCGGTGATGAAACGGACTTTTCGAGCCAGCGCAACGATCGCGGGACTTATTGAGCGCAACACGCCGTCCGCTCGCAAGTCCGGCCGACAAGCAACCTTCAGTTCCGATATCCTTTACGACACGCTGCACAAATATGATCCCGGCCACCTGATGCTCGACATCACCCGCGAGGAAGCCTTGCGTGGGCTTGTGGATTTCGGTCGGATCGAAGAAATGTGCGAACGTATAGGCAACAGGATCGACCTGACCGAGCATGACCGCGTGACCCCGCTGGCAGCGCCCCTGATGCTCGAAGTGGGGCGCGTTCCGATCAAGGGCTTGGCCGAGGAAAAACTGCTCGCCGAGGAGGCCGAGCGGCTCATGACCACAGCAGGTCTTGCGCCCGAACCGGCAAAGCGCACGTGGCGCGTGCCGTTCTAGCCTCGGACGTGGCGCAGCAGCAGATCGGCAAACTGGCCCGGAGCCTGTCCCGGCCATCCATGCCCCAGGCCATCGGCGACATATGTGTCACATTGGGACAACCTTGCCTTGAAGACATCAAGCGATTGCAGGATCGCTGAATGCTCTTTCGAGCCCGCCGCGATCATCACCCGGCTCGTTATCGCAGACAGATCCGTGGGGACTTCAAAGTCGATGGCCTCGTGAGCGCATTTCGCTACATCCTGCCAACGTGCCTGTGTCGCCTCTTCGACGAACCGGTCCAGATCGACATCGCCACCCGCCAACATCTGCGCGGTTTTACGCGCCATGAAACGCGTCGTCAGAAAGGGCGACATCAAACGGATCACAAGATGATTGAATCCGCGTTTCGGCATCCGACCTGCATGAAACCCGCTTAGCGTCGCGCTGTCATAAAGGCCGGGTGCATCGGCCAGCATCGACAGACCCACATATGATCCCATCGACAGACCGGCGATGTGCAGCCGCCGTCCGTTCTGCTCAGCACGCGCCAACGCGTTCAGCCGACGCGCTGTCTCGTCAATAGACACCCAACGTGTATCGCGATTCTGTCCGTGCCCTGGCATATCGATCAGAAGGGCCCCCATCCCGGAAAGCCGGGCGATCACATCGCTCCAGATCCAAGAGGAAAGTCCCGCCGCATGCAAAAAGATCACCAGATCCTCGTGCTCGCTCCCCAGGGTCTCGAACTTGAACATGCCACATCCTCCGGCCGTCGTACTTGCCGCCTGCATGACCTGTTCACCGCGCGAATGCCAGCGCCAGAAGCCGGGTTCATGCGTTTTTGCCAATCAGAACCTCACACCTCATTGCCCCCAAAATCACCGATATCGGCACCGCTGTTTTATCGACGTGATACCGACCGCCAATTGGTCTTGTTCTTCTGGGCTAACCGCACGCATCTCGACGCCTGATCCAAAAATCTGTTTTGCCGTTGCGCAAAGTGACAGTTTCAGCGATGAACAAAGCATGAACTCATGTCCAGTCGACTTTGCAGGTGCACAACTTCAGGCCATGGGGTCGGGCGCGCTTTGGTGGCCAGATCAGGCGCTTTTGTGTGTCTCGGATCTGCATCTGGGCAAATCAGAGCGTATGGCCCGGCGCGGGGGCACCTCGCTACCGCCTTATGAAGCGCAAGATACACTCGCGCGGCTATCTCAAGATATTGAGAAAACGCAAGCGAAAACAGTAGTTTGCCTCGGTGACAGCTTTGACGATAGGGCCGCCGCTTTGGCGCTTGAGGAAGACGCGCGGCAATGGATCACGCGGCTACAAGCCGGACGGCGCTGGATCTGGATCGAGGGCAATCATGATCCTGGTCCCGTCGATCTCGGCGGCACCCACCTTGCCGAACTGGCGCTGGACGGTCTGATGTTCCGCCACATCGCCGAAACGAGTGCTAAAGGTGAGATCTCGGGCCACTATCACCCCAAAGCAGTGCTCCAAACCCGAGCCCGCGCAATTTCCCGCCCCGTCTTTCTTCTGGATGAAACCCGGATCGTGATGCCCGCCTACGGTACCTATACAGGGGGATTGCGCTGCGATGCTAATCCTTTGGCCGCACTCATGGCTGCAGGGGCCGAGGCGATTATGACCGGCCCGCACCCCACCCGGATCCCGATGCCGCGCTAGGCCGTCAGGCCTTCCGGCTCTGCCAGTCCATTGGCCCGGCAGCAGGCCGTCAGGGTGTTGGCAAGAAGGCAGGCAATGGTCATCGGCCCCACCCCGCCCGGCACCGGCGTGATCGCCCCGGCCACCGTGGAACAAGTGTCAAAGTCGCAATCCCCGACCAGCCGCGTCTTGCCATCACCCGCATCGATCCGGTTGATGCCCACATCAATCACTGTCGTTCCCGGTTTGATCCAGTCGCCCGGCACCATTTGGGGACGGCCAACGGCAGCCACAACGATATCTGCGCGCCGCACGACCTTGGGCAGATCTTTCGTGCGCGAATGGGCAATTGTCACTGTGCAACTGTCCCCCAACAAGAGCTGAGCCATGGGCTTGCCGACGATGTTTGACCGACCCAAGACAACCGCATCCATGCCCGAAAGGGACCCGTGGTGATCCCGCAGCATCATCAGGCAGCCCAAGGGCGTGCAGGGCACCATGCTTTTCTGTCCAGTGCCCAACAGGCCCACATTCGAGATATGAAAGCCGTCGACGTCTTTTGCCGGGTCAATCGAATTGATCAACAGATCCTCGTTCAGATGACCCGGTAAGGGAAGCTGCACAAGGATACCGTGAATCGTCTCATCGGCGTTGAGCGATTGAATGAGCGCGAGAAGATCGGCCTCTGACGTCTCTGCCTCAAGACGGTGCTCGACCGATTTCATGCCGACCTCCACGGTCATCTTGCCCTTTGAACGGACATAAACCTGGCTTGCCGGGTCCTCCCCCACCAACACCACGGCAAGCCCCGGGGTCAGGTCATGATCCGCTTTCAACCGCGCAACGTGATCCGCAACCTGACCGCGCACCGTCGCAGCAAAGGCCTTTCCGTCGATGAGGGTGGCGGACATGGGGCATACTCCTTTATGCCTGCGGGCTTCCCGAGCCCAATTTCTCTTCTTCGCGCGCAATTGACCAGGCGATCATCGCGCGCCACATTTTTTCGGCGAGGCCCGCATCGAACCCGGCTCTTGCGGCTGTCTGTCGCACCTGGGCCACCACGTCCTCGACCCGCGAGGGGATATTGGCGGGCAGGCCTTCGACCAGCTTCAACTCCGCTGCCCTATCGATGTAGCGCACCCTTTGCGCCAGAAGGTCGATCAAACGGCGGTCCAACGCATCAATCTCAACCCGCAATTCAGCCATGGTTTTGCACTCTTCAGGGGTGCGCATGTGGTTCTCCTTCATGCTGTGCACCCCCGATCTATGTGTTCAAAACCCGACTGGAATGCGTCAGAACAGACCTTCGATCTGCCCATCATCGTTGAGGCGAATGTTCTCCGCCGAGGGCACGCGCGGCAGACCTGGCATTGTCATGATCTCGCCGCAGACCACGACGATGAATCCGGCCCCAGCGCTCAGCCGGACCTCACGGACAGGGACGGAATGTCCCGTTGGTGCACCCCGCAGATTCGGATCCGTGCTGAACGAATACTGGGTTTTTGCCATACAAACCGGAAGGTTGCCGTAGCCCTGATCCTCCCATAGCTTGAGCTGATCGCGGATCTTCTTATCGGCCAGAACTTCGTCCGCGCGGTAGATCCGCTTTGCGATCGTCTCGATCTTTTCCATCAGTGGCATGTCATCGGGATAGATCGGCGCGAAGTTCGCGGTATCTGCGTCAGCAAGTTCAGCAACCTTCTTTGCTAACGAGGCAGATCCTTCACTGCCAAGCTCCCAGTGGCGGCTCAGAATGGCTTCTGCGCCCTGTTCTGCGACGAAACCCTTGACGGCGTCGATCTCTGCGTCGGTGTCGGTCACGAAGTGGTTGATGGCCACTACGACAGGCACACCAAACGACTTCACGTTCTCGATGTGGCGGCCAAGGTTCGGGCAGCCTTGCAGGACCGCGTCGACATTCTCTTCACCCAAATCGGCCTTTGCCACGCCACCGTTCATCTTCATAGCCCGTACGGTTGCCACAACCACAACGACCGATGGCGCCAAACCGGCTTTGCGGCACTTGATGTTCATGAACTTCTCGGCGCCCAGGTCCGCGCCAAAGCCCGCCTCTGTCACCACGTAGTCCGCAAGTTTCAATGCGGTCGAAGTCGCGATGACCGAGTTGCAGCCATGCGCAATATTCGCAAAAGGCCCGCCATGCACGAAAGCTGGGTTGTTTTCCAGCGTCTGCACGAGGTTGGGCTGCATCGCGTCCTTCAGCAGGACGGTCATCGCGCCATCCGCTTTGATGTCCCGACAGAAGACAGGCGAACGGTCGCGCCGATAGGCCACGATCATGTCGCCAAGTCGCTTTTGCAGATCCTTCAGGTCAGTTGCGAGACACAGGATCGCCATAACCTCGGATGCCACTGTGATGTCAAAGCCGGCCTCTCGGGGAAAGCCATTCGCGACCCCGCCCAGAGATGCCGTGATCTGACGCAAAGCCCGATCGTTCATGTCGACGACCCGCCGCCATGTGACCCGGCGCAGGTCGATTTCCTGTTCGTTACCCCAGTAGATATGGTTGTCGATCATCGCACTCAGCAGCGAATGGGCCGACGTGATCGCGTGAAAATCTCCCGTGAAATGCAGGTTCATCTCTTCCATCGGCACAACCTGCGCGTAGCCACCGCCCGCGGCTCCGCCTTTCATCCCGAAATTTGGCCCAAGCGAGGCCTCCCGGATGCAGATCATTGCATTCTTGCCGATGTGGTTCAGACCATCGCCGAGACCAACTGTGGTCGTCGTCTTGCCCTCGCCCGCTGGCGTGGGGTTGATCGCGGTAACAAGGATCAGTTTGCCATTCGTGCGGTCCTGGACGGAGTCAATGAAGTCTTGACTGACCTTCGCCTTGTCATGGCCATACGGCAGCAGATCGCTGCTTTGGATCCCGATCTTTGTGCCGATCTCCTGTATCGGCTTTTTCTGCGCTTCGCGCGCAATCTCGATATCGCTTTTGTAGGCCATTCTCATCCCCATTGGCAGGTCAGGCAATTCTGTACCTTGCATATGCGCGCGCATCGCCCGGAAATACGGGCAATTTCCGACCTTTCCGGCGCTGACAGCGTCGCTGGTCAGCTATATGTTTCGCTTTGGAAACGGAGTTTACGTAAGTTCAAGCGCGTTGCCTGCCCGAACCGCTTGCAGATGCGCCCAGCTTGGCTGATCAGGGATGTGCAGGCTCAGCTTGTCACCCAAGGCCAGCTGTCCTTCGCGCTCGACCCAAGCGGTGACGCCTCGACGGCCTTCTGCTGCAGCTTTGAAACGCGCACCAAAGCCAGCCAAGTCTTTTTCAATCTCCCGCGCTGGCAGATGGCAGGGCCGGTTTTCCATGTCGACCACCAGTGTCGCCCCGTCAGGCCCCTGTATCCGCGCCGAGGGTGGCACATGTGTGAAATCGGGAATCCCTTTCAAGATCAGCGTTGCCCCAAGATGACGCGGATCCAGCCTTTCCAGTCCCATCTTCGCGGCCACTGCATCAAGGTCTTCCTGTGACAACACCGACAATTGCCGCACGTTGCGGATCCTCGTGCCCTTGGGATGTTGCGAGGTGACGCGGGAACACGAGGCACGCTCGGCACCATAATGCGCCTCTCCGGCCACCCCCTCAAAGGACAACGTCAGAGATTCATTCGCCTCCGAACGGATGTTTTTTGATCCCTGTCCCACCGTGCCGAGCCATACGACCTCGGCCAAAATATCTGTCTTCATCAAAGCTGGCATAACAAACCTGTCTGTTCAAAATACACCGCCACTTTCTCGCAGAGCGGGAACAGGTTCAATGCACTTTTTGCGCGCACTCTGAAATGAAAAAGCCGGGCTTTGACCCGGCTTTCTCATTAGACTGGCCCTCAACCCGTGGGCTCAGGTTCCATACCGCCATCATCGGGCGGGGGCGACTTCTTCGATTTGGCCTTCGGAATGGCCGTTAGGCTTGGACGATCCTCGACCTCGGGCGTGCCGCTGTCATCATCGTCTTCCTTGTGCGGCGGGTAACCATTCATGACACGCTTAATCTCGTCACCGGTGAGGGTCTCGTATTCCAGCAGACCCTGTGCAAGACGCTCGAACTCTTCCTCGTTCTCTTCGATGATCTTGTAGGCGCGGTCATAACCATCATCGATGAATTGCTTCACCTCATTCTCGATCATTTCTTTTGTCTGTGCCGAGACCGAGAAACCAGCCGTATTGCCCTGATAGCCTTCGTGGGCTTCGGCGTAATCGATGTTACCGACCTTGTCGGACATGCCCCACCGCATCACCATCGCCCTCGCCAGACCACTGGCCTGCTGGATGTCACCCGCTGGACCGCTTGAAACGGATTCAGCGCCGTACTTGAAGATCTCGGCGGCCTTACCCGCCATTGTCATGGTGATCTTCTCAAGCGCTTCATCGCGGAACATCTGTAACTTGTCCATTTCCGGCAAAGAGACAACCATGCCAAGCGCCCCACCTCGTGGGATGATTGTTGCCTTGTAGACCGGATCGGTCTTGCTCAGCTTCAGTCCAACGATTGCATGGCCCGCTTCGTGATAGGCCGTCTTTTCCTTCTGGTCCTGGGTGAGAACCATGGATCGTCGTTCGGCCCCCATCATGACCTTGTCCTTGGCGTTTTCGAAATCGATCATCGTGATGAACCGCCGACCGACCCGTGCCGCCATGAGTGCGGCTTCGTTCACGAGGTTTGCCAGATCAGCACCCGAGAAGCCCGGCGTGCCGCGCGCGATGATGCGCAAGTCCACATCGGGGCCAAGCGGTGTCTTGCGTGCATGCACGCCCAGGATCTTCTCCCGGCCCTTGATGTCTGGGTTCGACACAGTCACCTGGCGGTCAAAGCGGCCCGGACGCAGAAGCGCGGGATCCAGCACGTCCTTCCGGTTGGTCGCCGCGATAATGATCACGCCCTCATTGGCCTCAAAGCCGTCCATCTCGACCAGCAACTGGTTGAGGGTTTGTTCACGCTCGTCATTACCGCCGCCATAACCAGCGCCGCGGTGGCGACCAACGGCATCAATCTCATCGATGAACACAATGCAGGGTGCGTTCTTCTTCGCCTGTTCGAACATGTCGCGGACACGGCTTGCGCCAACACCTACGAACATCTCCACAAAATCAGAGCCCGAAATAGTGAAGAACGGCACACCGGCCTCACCCGCAATCGCCCGGGCAAGAAGCGTCTTACCAGTGCCTGGAGGGCCCACCAAAAGCGCACCCTTAGGAATCTTGCCACCAAGACGCGAGAACTTCTGCGGGTTGCGCAAGAATTCAACGATCTCTTCAAGCTCTTCCTTGGCCTCGTCGATGCCCGCGACATCGTCGAATGTCACGCGGCCATGCTTTTCGGTTAGCATCTTGGCTTTCGACTTGCCAAAGCCCATCGCACCGCCGCCGCGACCACCCTGCATCCTGTTCATGAAATATATCCAGACACCGATCAACAGCAGGAACGGCAGCAGAGACAGGAGGAAGGTCTGGAAACCCGATTGTTGCTGTTGTTCAGCCCGAACGGGTATGTCGTTTTGGATCAAAAGCCCGGTAATTTCGGCATCTTCCGGTTTGATCGTCACGTAATCCTGTCCGTCCCGACGGAATCGCACTTGCTCTCCATCAAGAGTGACATTGCTTACATTGCCGCCTTCAACCGCGCTTACGAAGTCGGAATAGCTCACCTCCCGGCTTTGCAATGTGTTGCCTGACCCACTGAAAAGGTTGAACAAAGCGAGGATAAGAAGAAACAGAACCACCCAGAAGGCGATGTTGCGTACGTTGCCCAAGGCAAATCTCCTAACAGATCAAACTGCCGCACGGCTGCAACAGCGTTACAATTAAAATAGAGGCTGGGCGGTTCAGTTCAATGCGATAATAGCGCGGCAAAGTATGCCTCCGATCCGCCTTCCACCTCGGCGATCCAGGCTTCTTCCTTACGGGCCAACGGGGCCGCGACCAGAACGTTGCCTTCCCAGACCGAAGGCGTGGACAAAAGCGCAGCCCGGGGCAGCGTAGCGTCGCGCCAATCCGGCACCTGCGCCAATCCGTCCTCACCAAGCGCGCGCACGGTCAGGTCAGGGTCGTCTTCGGGGCCCGTGACCAACCAGCGCCCGTCCCAGAGATCTCCAACCTCGCAGCGCAAATGCTTGACCGCGTTCCATTCGCGGTAGAGCCAGATCAACCCATCATGATGCGATATCTGGCAGCCCTCAAACGTGAAGGTCTGCTTGTCCCGGATCGCTCGCAACGCGGCATCCAGCGTCTTGCGCCGCGGAGGATAATCGATATCCGCGAGCCACCGCAAACCACCGATCACCAAGCGCCGCGCGATATCATCGGGCAGCGTGCGAAAAGGGCGTGATGCTATGGCGATCGCCCCGAAGACAACCTTGCTCATGTCACGTGCGGATATGAAGGTTTGCCAATCCAGCGCCTCTCGCGCCTTGGTCATATTGTGGGCCACCTGCCCCAATGCTTCTGCCGTCACCCCAAGCGGTTCCAGAAGGCGCAAAACCTCGCGCATCCGCACACGTTCGAATGTCGGATCGTCATTGGTCGGGTCATCCATCCATGGCATACCGATCCGGTCCAGATAGCTGCGCAATTTCGTTCGACGGACATCAAGAAGCGGCCTATGCCAGCTCACGCCCAAATGGATGCGCCGGGCGTTCATCGCCGAAAGACCGTCGACGCCAGATCCACGCGCCAGCCGCATCATCAGCGTTTCAGCCTGATCATCCGCCGTATGCCCCAGGGCGATGTCCCGGATCCCGTTCGCCTCGGCCCAGCCCGACATCAACTCGTACCTTGCGATACGCGCCTGTTCTTGCAAGTTTCCCGCACCTTTCCAGCCGCTCCAGTATTCGACGTGATGCGGCAAACCAAGTGTTCCGCAAACCTGCGTGACAAGCCGGATTTCCTCATGTGCTGCTTCGCGCAGCCCGTGATCCACGCTGAGCGCATGAAGCTCCACGCCCTGTCCTTGCATGACATCCGTCAGCAAACAGAGCAGCGCAACTGAATCACCACCGCCAGACACGGCGACCGCCAGTCGATCAGGTGGGTTTGGCAGAAAGTGGTCAGCGACTGTCCGACGCAGATCGACCGTCATTCCTTAGCTGCACGCGAGCGCCGATCGCTCGGCCTCTGCATCGGCAATGAAGGCTGAATTAGGAAAGCGCAAGGCGACCTCGCCCAAGGTTACGCAAGCCTCGGTCAACTGACCCAGACCGCCAAGCGCGGCCCCAAGGCGGTAAAGCGCCTCTGCCGCGTCAGGGCCCGATTGATCAATGGTATAGGCCGACAGATACGCCCGCGCAGCCTCTCGCGTGTCACCAAGACCTTCAAGCGCCTGCCCGCGTGTCAGATCGGCGCGCGCGGCCAATGGACCACCGGGATAAGTCTGATTGAACCGCGCAAATCCATCTACCGCCGTCGCCAGATCACCGTTTGCGAAAGCCTCTGCCGCACGGTCGTAGTCGGCCTGCTCCTGCGCGGCCAATTGCGTTTCGGGCTGTGCCGCAGGGGCGACCGGGGCCGGGGCTACAGCAGGTGCCTGACCACCCCCCAGTGTCGATGTCTCACCCAACTGGCTGACATCCCCGCCCTCAAGCTCAACCAGTCGGAATTCCAGATCGCCAAGCCGATTGGTCCCATCGCGCACGATTTGATCCACCCGGAATTGCAACTGCTCCGTCAAGGCTGTCAGCCGTTGCAATTCGCTTTCGATCGTGTTGACCCTATCCAGCAAAGGACCGGCGCCGGTATTCACCTGCGGGCTGCCCGTTGTGCTCAACTCGCGCCGCAGGTTCTGTATCTCGACATAAAGCACCGACATCTCCTGACGGATATCTGCCAGGGTCTGCTCGTTCTGCGCGGCCGCCGACCCCGCAAGCGCCAGCACCACAGCACACGCGCGCAGAACAACCCGCATCGCCTAACCCGCCAAACCGCCAGCCGCAAGCACCGTCACCGCACGGCGGTTCTGGGCATAGCAGGCCTCGTCACTGCAAATGGCCAGCGGGCGTTCTTTGCCAAAGCTCACCGTCGAAAGCCGATTTTCGGCCACACCGCGGCTGACCAGATAGGCCTTTGCCGCGTCCGCACGGCGGGCGCCGAGCGCAATATTGTATTGCCGCGTGCCCTGCTCGTCCGCGTGGCCTTCAACGACCGCCGTATAGGCAGGATTGTCCGACAGCCAGCTTGCCTGCGCATCCAACGTCGCCTGCCCAGAGGTCGTCAGAACCGCTTGGTCAACCTCAAACAGAACGCGGTCGCCGACCGTTTCTTGGAAGTAAGCGACCGTTGTTGGATCCGACACGCCGGCACCAGCACCCGGAGCCAAAGCATCGTCATTTGCGCCACCCCGGCCGAACAGACCGCCTTCGGTACAGGCCGAAACGGACAAAGCCGCCACAACGATCAGGGATTTGCTCAAAAGGTTCATCTTTACCTGCCTCTCTTCACCTGCTGCTCTTCTTTGTTGGGGCCAAGCCTAGCATGAAGCGCCGGGCCATTAAAGAAAGGCTTTTCAGTTCTGCAAGGGCCCCCACGATGGGTCAGAGCCGCCTTCAGGTGTGCTCACCGGGCGCAGATTGCGGCCCGTGATGTCCACTGAATAAAGCGATGACCGCCCCTGCGCCCCCTGCGTTTCCCGGTTGAACATAATCACCCGCCCATTGGGCGCCCAAGAGGGACTTTCGTCAAGAAACGATGCCGTCAGGAGCCGTTCTTCACTGCCATCCGTGCGCATGACGCCGATGTGGAAACGCCCCTTCGATTGCTTGGTAAATGCAATCAGATCCCCGCGCGGCGACCAGACCGGCGTGCCATATCGTCCTTCCCCAAAGGAAATGCGGCGCGGCTCTCCCCCGTTGGCGGGCATCACATAAAGCTGCTGGTTGCCCGACCGGTCGCTTTCGAACACGATCTGGCTGCCATCCGGCGAATAGCTCGGCGCCGTCTCAATGGCCGGCGTGTTGGTCAACCGCCCCATCTGTCCGCTTGAGATGTCCATCTCATAGATGTCCGTATTGGCCCCTTCCGACACAGAAAAAACGATCCGACTTCCATCAGGTGCAAAACGCGGTGCGAAACTCATCGTGCCCACGCCGCTTTCCAAAACGCGCCGGTTCACGCTGCCCACGTCAAGCACATAGACCCGGGGCGAGCCTGTCTCATAACTTGTGTAAAGCACCCGATCACCGTTTGGTGAAAATCGCGGCGCCAGCACAATGGATTCCGAACCCGTCAGATAAAGCACGTTGGCCCCATCGTAATCCATGATCGCAAGGCGTTTGCGCCTGTCCCCCTTGGGTCCTGATTCCGACACAAAAACAACGCGGCTGTCAAAATAGCCACCCTCGCCCGTTATCCGCGAATAGACAGCATCGGCCACCTTATGCGCCATACGCCGCCAGCCTTCGCGCGTCCCGCCAAACTGCACACCGTCGCCCAAAGGCGCACCCGAGAACACGTCGAAGAGCCGGAACTTCACTGTGATCCGGTCCCCCTGCGTGGCAACGGCCCCGGTGATCAAAGCCTGGGCATTGATTGCCTTCCAGTCGGCATACTGGACCTGAGCGCCAAAATCCGTGACCTGGCTGATGAAGGCGCTGGCAGGCAATTCCCGGAAAAGCCCTGTGCCTGTAAGATCGGCCGCTATGACCCGCGCGATATCCCGGCCCAACTGACCCGCATCGCCCGTTTCCGCCACGAAATCCGGTACTGCGAAGGGCAAAGGCTCTATCACGCCTTCAGTGATCTCTATCCGCAAAGGGCCTTGCTGGGCCCAAGCCGCCGAGGCGGCAAAGGCCATGAAGCAAAAGAAAATCAGACGAAGGATCATGAGGCGGACCTCCCTATCGTTCTTGTCGTTTGAAACATCATATCGGACTCCTCATTCGGTAGGCCAATTCGGTTCCAGCAACGGTTGATCGTTTGCAGCACCACCTGGTCTTGCACCAGTTGGATCTGCGATTTTTCAGTCGGCTTTGACGCGGTCGCTGACAAAGGCGCGGTATCGGCCCGCAAGACAGTCCCGCGGATCATCGACACAATGAAAAAAAGAACGGCGCGCAGGATCATCTCAGCCGCATACCCTCTGGGTTGAACGTCATTTCAATCTCCTGCCACTGGCCGTATTTCTCAACCGGCAGATCAAATCCACGTGCCCCGCAGCGGATGATTGCCCGCCGCGCGGCCTCAAACGCTTGCCGCGCCGCCGATTCAGACCCGCCCGAGAATGACGCCATTCTGATGCTGCCTGTCTGCGGCGTTCCGTCCTGGTTCATCGCAACATCAACCACGACGGTCGTGCGCAAGGCTTCCGACGACAAAGAGCCGACATTCCAGCAGGACGACACGGCCACCCGCAGCGCATCCTTTTCCCCGGCCGAAAGCGGAGGTCCGGTTGGCACATCCGGCTCCGCGGCACCTTCCAAAGCCGCACGCACCGCATCATCCGTGTCGCTCGCAGCGGGCTCTTCCGCCGCAGGCACCTCTTCCGGAGGTACTTCCTGGTCCACACTAGCGGGCGGTGCAGGCCTATTCTGCGGTGGCCGCAGAGATGAGGTCAAACGCCCCGAAGGCTCTTCCGCTTCCGTCACAATCTCTGTCGTCGCCTCTTCGGGCGCAGTGGCTTCCTGCTCTTCGGCCGGTCTGTCCGCGCTCTGATCCTCTGTCACCGCCTCCTGCTCAACCTCATCAGGAGCCGCTTCGGGATCGGGCGGTGTGACAACCTCTGGCGCAACACGTTCGGAATCCTGCGGCGTCGGGTCGTCGTTGGTTTCCGGCAGCAGGATCGCGGTATCCTCTGGCGGTGCGGACGGTGCATCCTCGACAACCTCCTCCGCGGCCTCGGGCTGAGGAGGCGGCGGCGGCGCTTCAACCGGCTCCGGCAATTCGGGCGCTGCTTCTTGAGGTTCCGGCGTCTCTGGCGCGACCACATCTGTCGTCGCCTCGGGAAGGGCATCGGGCGCTGTCAGCGCCGCGAATTGTTCGCTCGTGATCATGGACACCGATTGCACCTCAAACGGCAGTGGCTCGCTCTGGAAGACACCTCCGAAGATGACCCAGCCGATCAGCAGCGTATGCACCGAGACCGATATGGTCTGTCCGGTATCCAAAGATCACTGCCCCGTCTCGTCCAGCGTCGGCCCGCCGATATCCGTTACAAGACCGATATTGGAGAACCCGCCGGCATTCAGCGCACCCATGATCTGCATCACATCGGAATAAGGTACCGCCCCATCGGCCCGCAGAAACACCTGATCGCCCTGCCGCTCTGCCGCGATGGCCCGCAGTTTTGTCACCAGTTCATCCCGGGGCGTATCCGTCCTCTGGATCTGGACCCCGCCATCCTCGGTTATCGTCACGGTTAGCGGTTCTTCCTGATCCGTCGGCAAAGCGCCCGCAGCCGTCTGCGGCAACTCCACCGGCACGCCGACCGTCAAAAGCGGCGCCGCCACCATAAAAATAATCAACAAAACCAGCATCACGTCCACAAAGGGTGTCACGTTTATCTCGGACATCGGCTGCGATCGTCCGCGCCGCCGTCTGCGTCCGCCGCTCGCTTGCTTTTTGACAACGCCCGCGCCCATTAGCTGTCCAATTGCCGGCTGAGGATCGTCGCGAATTCATCGGCAAAGGCCTCGTAGCCCGCCACGATCCGGTCGCTGTCCGCCGTCAGCTTATTGTAGAAGATCACTGCCGGGATCGCCGCCAGCAGACCAAGTCCAGTAGCCAGAAGCGCCTCGGCGATGCCCGGCGCAACAACGGCCAGATTGGTGTTTTGCTGTTCAGCAATCTCGATAAAAGCATTCATGATCCCGATCACGGTCCCGAAAAGCCCGATAAAAGGCGCCGAGGACCCCACCGTCGCAAGAACCGTCAGTCCCCGCGTCAACTCCTCGGATTCCTTGGCAATCGCAACATCCATGCTCCGGTCAATCCGCGATGTGGCATTGGCGATCAGCCCGCCATCATCCTTGTGCGACCGCCGCCATTCGCTCATGCCAGAGGCAAAGATCCGCTCCGGCGCACCATTGGGCGCCTGCGCGATGTCGTCATAAAGGCCATCCAGCGGCTCACCTGACCAGAAAGCCTGATCGAATGAATCCGCCTGCGACCGCGCCGACCGATAAACCAATAGTTTCTGAATGATGATGCCCCACGCCCAAACCGAGGCGACAACCAGAATTATCATCACCAGCTTGACCGTCAAAGTGGCCCGCATGAAAAGGCCCCACATGGAGAAATCAATCTCCCGTGCCAGGGCGAGCGTCTCTGCTTCCATCCGCCTGCTCGTTTTTTTAGGTCGGGCGTTTGTCACCCTTATGCGTGAGGACGCTATCGCAACACCACCGCGATTGCCATCACTTCGACGTCATTGGCCTTATTTTTCTGACAGACGTGCGCGTATTTCTGCCGGAAGACGAGCTGGTTTGCCTTCCGTCGTCATGCAGACCGCCGTCACTTTTGCCCGGAAAATCGCCGCCGATCCCAGACGGACTTCCTGATCGAACATCCACCGCACTGGTGACGTCGCATAGTGATCCGTGACAACGGTCAGGCGGTCGCCCAACCGGGCCGAACCCACGTAATCGGCCTCCACCCGCGTGACGACAAAGACCAGGCCCTCAGCGCGCATCGCTTTCTGATCAAGACCGAACTGTTCGACAATTTCAGACCGGGGGCGTTCGATGAACTTCAGGTAGTTCGCATAATAGACGATCCCGGCCATATCGGTGTCTTCGTAGTAGACGGTGATCGGAAATTCATGCGTCATGGCAGACCCCTTCTTGCGGCGCGACACTGCTTTGGCCCGAAATGATTTGCAAGATCCCGCGACGGAAAGGTCCAAGACCTGCGTACTAGGATCATTGCATCTCAATGGATCTAAAACATGACATTCGCACCGCTCGCCCGTCCCTTGGCCTACACAACATTGATCTTCTTGGGCGCCATTTTCGGGTTCTTCTATGCCTGGATCTGTTCGACCATTTGGGGTCTGGACCGGCTTGAACCCAACACGGCCATCGCAGCCATGCAAGCCATGAACGCCTCCGTGCGCAATGCCGTATTTGCCCCGACATTCTTTGGGACAACACCACTTGCCTTCCTGGCCGCATGGGCCGCGCACCGCGCCCGGGCGGCGCTTTCCGCGCGCTGGCTGATGCTTGCCGGTCTGACCTACGGTTTCGGCGCAATGATGCTGACCATGATGGTCAACGTGCCCATGAACGAAGTCCTCGCAATTGTGGAACTGCCGAACGCAGAGGCCGATCAGATCTGGCAAGACTACGCACGCACATGGGAATTCTGGAATATCATCCGCACGCTCGCCTCGGGCGCGGCACTTCTGATGTGTGGGATGGCGCTATATCGCTGGCCCGGACGCGCCTAGTTGGGTCGCGCAGGCTCCAGCCGCGCCGCAAGGCGCAGCGCATGGCTGTTGTCCTGTGCAGCCACCGGCATGACGGGATCGTAAGCCACCCGGATCAGATCCGCGATCTCCGGTCGCAAAAGCGTCGTCTCTGCGGCTAAAGCAAGGGGAGAGCGATCGCGAAAGGCCAGATCCGACCACAGCAAGAAGGATTGCACCACCTGGCTCAGCGCCAACGTGTCGGCCGAAACCGCCCCCAGATGCGCGTCCATGCGCAGAAAGACGAAACAGGCCTGGATCGCTCCCGCATCGTCAAATCGAAAGATCCGGTACTGATTGGCCTCGACCGAAATCAACCGATCCACCAATGGTCCCAGATCCGGCACCAACCGGTCCAGCCCCGGAACCTCGCGCAATTCCGCCCAATCACGAAAGAAAAACCACATGAAGTTGCTGCCCAGTTCCGGATCCGTCTCGGCCATCTCGTGCCCGGCCAGCTGACAAACGGCCTCGATCGCGCCTTTGATCGTCGACAACGTGGATTCCTCTACACCAAACACAACCGGCGCCAGAGGCCGCCCCCAGCGAGCAAAGGCATACGCACCGCTTTCCCGCGTGAACAGCGCTTCGATATCTTCAGGTCTCATGGACCTCGCTTAACGCCAAGAAAAGACGCGCACAACCATCGCTTCTTCTTGTCCCAAATACGGGCGGAGCGCGAGGTGCAACCTCGCAAACCCGCCTCCGGATGGAGGTGCAAAACATCGCGTGCGGGCACCAGCCCGCTCCGATAGATCAAACAGGATCAAACCCTATTCGAAGAGATCCGAATGCCCGCGCGGCGTGTCCAGTCCCAGATGCCGCCAACCGCTCTGCCCGAGCATCCGCCCCCGAGGCGTCCTTTGAATCAACCCCTGTTGCAACAGATAAGGCTCGATCACCTCTTCCAGCGCATCCCGGCTTTCGCTCAGGGCCGCGCTCAGTGTCTCGATCCCCACCGGGCCGCCCCCGTAGTGCTCTGCCATCAGTTTCAGATACCGCCGGTCCGCCCCATCAAGGCCCAACGCATCCACCCCCAATCGCGTCAGCGCACGATCCGCCAAGGCCTGCGAGACTGTCCCGTCACCCTCGACCACCGCGAAATCCACCACCCGACGCAACAGACGTCCCGCGATCCGCGGCGTCCCCCGTGCCCGCCGCGCGATCTCGCGCGCCCCAGCTTCATCGGCCGGGGCGCCCAGTTTCTTCGCATTCCCCCGCACGATCTGAAACAGCTCGTCCTCGGAATAGAACTCCAACCGTGTCGGGATCCCGAACCGGTCCCGCAGCGGCGTCGTCAAAAGCCCCATCCGCGTCGTAGCCCCCACCAGTGTAAAAGGCTGCAGCTCAATCCGCACTGTCCGCGCCGCCGGGCCTTCACCGATTACCAGATCCAGTTCGAAATCCTCCATCGCCGGATAGAGCACCTCTTCCACGGCCGGGTTCAGCCTGTGGATCTCGTCAATGAACAGAAGGTCCCGCGCTTCGAGGTTCGTCAGGATGGCCGCCAGATCGCCAGCCTTGGCCAACACAGGACCCGATGTCATCCGGAACCCTACCCCCAACTCCCGCGCCATGATCTGTGCCAGCGTCGTCTTGCCCAGACCGGGCGGTCCGTGAAACAGCGTGTGATCCATCGCCTCGCCCCGCTGTCGGGCCGATTGAATGAAAACCCGCAGATTGGCCCGCGCTTCGGCCTGCCCCACGAAGTCATCCAGAACCTGCGGACGCAGGGCCCGGTCGAAATCCTCAGGCAAAGGCTCGGGCCGGATCGTGGGGTCGATATCACTCATGAACTAGCCTTTCGGTGCCAAGAGCTTCAGCGCCGCACGGATCAGCGCTGGCGTCTCCGCCTCAGGTGCGGCCCCCGCAGCTTCTGCCACAGCCGCCGCCGCCTCTGACGGGCCATAGCCAAGATTGCTCAGGGCCGACAACGCCTCCGCCTGCGCGCCGGGCGCCGCAGGTGCAGGGACGGCCACCGGTCCGATTGCTTCGACCGGCGGCGCATCGCCGGTGGCCTCGGCAACACCTCCGCTCATCGCCATGACCTGCGGCGCCTTGTCCTTGAGATCCAACACCACGCGCTGCGCGATCTTCGGTCCGATCCCCTTGGCCGCCTTGATCGTATTCCAATCACCCAGGGCAATCGCCCGGCCAACCCCGTCGGGGCCAAGTGCGCCGAGGATCGACAAAGCCGCCTTTGCGCCTACACCCTGCACGCTCATCAACAGACGGTGCCATTCCTTTTCGACCAGCGTCGGGAAACCGAACAATTGCATCAGATCCTCGCGCACCACCATTTCGGTGAAAAGCGCACAAATCTCTCCTACCCCTGGCAAACCTGCCAGCGTACGGTCAGAACAATGCACGATGTAGCCGACCCCCTGAACCTCCAGCAGCACATAGTCCGCGGCCCGATACCCGATCCGCCCCGTCAGCTTACCGATCATACAAGTGCCCGCCGCACAGCATTTGCCAGGGCTGTTGCGCCGTGGTGCGCGTGGCAGATCGCAATGGCCAGCGCGTCGGCCGCATCCGCTCCTGCGATCTCGGCCCCGGGCAATTGCATCCGCACCATGTGACCCACCTGCCGCTTCTCAGCATGCCCAACCCCGACAACCGTTTTCTTAACCACGTTGGGCGCGTATTCGGCAACGTCCAGTCCCGCCTGCGCCGGCACCAGCAACGCGATGCCCCGCGCCTGCCCCAGCTTCAAAGTGCCTGCTCCGTCCTTGTTCACGAAGGTCTTTTCAACGGCCACCGCATCGGGCGCATGGGTGGCGACCACGTCACTCAACGCGACATGCAGCGCAAGCAATCGACGCGCCAGATCATCGCCCGTCCCCGCGCATTGACCATTGGCCACATGCCCTAGCCGCGATCCCTCCACATCGATCACGCCCCAACCCATCGACCGAAGGCCCGGATCTATTCCCAGAATGCGCATGATCTGCCCGTCATCCCGCAGTTTTGTTGCTTTTGTGTTGCACTAGCACGAAACACGAACATTTGAAAACAGATTTGCTTGCGCGCTTGTCGGAAGATCCATTTTCACATTTCGGCCATTTCTTGAGCAAACAATTCCGTTTGCGGCATCCAACGGGTTATTTTCGACACAGGAAGGCAGATATTTTCTTAATTATGTCATAGTCTTAACGCAATCTTACCACCATGCAAAAAATGCATAGCAAACATGCATTTTCACTGCTTGCTCACCAAAAGAAGCCCTCCTACATGCGGATCAGGTCACCGGACAATCCGGCACCGCTCACAAAAAAGGACTGCTGCAATGGCTGCTTTCGACACCACCCGCCCCAGCTATGGCTCTGCACCTGTTGCAGGCCAATTCACCCGCTTGTTCACCGGCACATTTTCAAATCTGCGCGCATGGAATGACGCACGATTGACACGCAATGCTCTTTCGGCACTCAGCGACCGGGAATTGGAAGACATCGGCCTTATACGGGGCGACATCGACGACGTCGCATTCGGCCGCCGCTAAGAGGCGACTTTGTCTACGCAAATAAGCCGCGGCTGAAACCAGCTCGCGGCTTTTCTTATGAAATATCTTTTGTGATTAGCGAATGTAGGGGCCGATTTGGCCAGCCACGAACTGCGTCACTGGATCGATCTGCATGACCCACGCGCCGCCCTGTTCAATAGGCGTTCCGATTGCAAGGCGATCCACCCGAGCGTCATAGGTGGTCGTACCCAGCGAAGCGACCATAAGTGCTTTAAAAAGAAAAAATCCTGCCACGGCCATCAATACGGCACGGGGCGAAATTGAAAAACCACGGCGACGCGGCTTTAACACGATCAGACCATCATCCCGAACTCTGGGCGTATAACCACGGGCCAGCGCCTGGTGCTTCCGGTCAAGCGACTTAAGCCGCTTATCAAACATCGCGTGCGATTCTGTCATTGCCATCTCAAACCAACCTTCCGACCCCCACCGAAAGATGTGTAAGGATCATCTGAAATTGGGGCAAAAGCAAGAAGTTTGCCTTAAAGCGCACGCATTTAGGGCTGTTTTTTGTCCGTTTTGCACAGCGTGAGTGTCGTCCACTCAACAATGTCTTCTCGCCCAATCAGATTGATGCCGTGCTGTGCATAAACCTCGACCACCTCATCAGCCTGCTCGGTCAGGATGCCAGAGAGAATCGCATAACCCCCGGTTGCCAAGTGCTCGCCAAACGCGGGGGCAAGGGACAAAAGCGGCCCTTTAAGGATGTTGGCAAAGATCAAATCAAAGGGGCCCTGCAGCGCGGGGTGGTCAAATCCGGCGGCCTCGACCGTCCGGACACAACCCTCCAGATCGTTGGCGGCCAGGTTCGCCACCGCCACGTCCACCGCCTGCGCGTCGATATCACCGGCCACGACCTCGCCGTCCCAGATCCGGGATGCCGCCATACCAAGCACGGCCGTTCCGCAGCCGATGTCCGCCACGCGCTGCGCAACAACCCCGTCATCCGCCAAGCGATTCAGCGCCCTTAGACATCCCAGCGTCGTCCCGTGATGCCCGGTGCCAAAGGCCATTGCCGCCTCAATCAGCAGCGCCTCGGCCCCGTCGGGCACCTTGTCGGCATCATGACTGCCATACACAAAGAAGCGCCCGGCCTCGACCGGGGCCAGCTCTCGCCGCACATGCGCGACCCAATCGGTTTCGGGTAGTTCGGACACAGTGAACTCCTTCGCCCCGACCGACGCTGTCATCAGAGCAAGCTGCACCGCGTCAGGTGTCTCAACGAAGTACCCCCCGACCTCCCAAAGCCCCGATCCATCCTCGACCTCGAAAACTCCGACACCCGTTGGTGCTGGCTCTGCCCGCTCCAGCAGATCGCCCAGCTTTTCCGCGGCATCCTTGCCGGAAATCGTCGTCAGTGCGGTCCAGGTTGTCATCATCGTCTCCGGTATCGGTCTACACTGGGCCACGGTCGCGCGGGCGGCGGCACGACGTTCGCCTCAGGCCCGAGACTGCGCACATAGGACCAGCCCCAAAGCGCAGCAAGCCCACCCATGATGACACTGACCACTGCTTGCCCATAGATCACACCCACGGCCCCGAAGCCCCCCGCAAGCAACGTGGCCGCTGGCCAGGTCAACGCCCCGTCCTTCAGCCAATTCATCAGCGTGGACCGCGACGGACGCCCCAGATTGTTAAAGGCCGCATTCGATACAAACAAAGCCCCCACAAAGACAAACCCGCCCACCCCGACGCTCGTAAAGGCCCGGATGACTTCGGCCCCCAGACCACTCAGTCCAAAGCCTTCGATCACCAGCGGTGTCGTGGCCGCGAGAAGCGCCCACATGGTCAGCGTGTAGACCACGCAGAAGAGAAGCGCATTGCGGTATGTGCTGCGCAGCCGGTCATACTGCCCGGCGCCAAGGTTCTGCCCGAAGATCCCACCGATCGCCCCCGAAAGCGCAAAGATCCCCCCGAAGGCCAACACCGTAAGTCGACTAACCACGGCCCAAGCCGCCACGGCCTCATCCCCGAATGGTGCGATTACAATGGTCAGAAGATAGTTGCCCGCAGGTGTCGAAAGCTGTGTCGCAATCGCCGGGACCGCCAGCAGCGCAAAGGGTTTGGCCGAAGCGCGCATCGCGTCCCCATCCGGCATCGCGACAAGCCCGTGTTGATACGCCGCGAAGAAAAGGCCCAGCAGCATGATCGCCACCCGGAACAGAACCAGTGCGATGACCGCACCGTCAAAGCCGAAGCCCGCCCAGAAGATTAGGATCGGATCGGCAATCATCAGGATCAGCCCGGAAATGAACGTCACGTACATCGCCTTGGCCGCCAGCCCCTCGGCCCGCAAGGTGCCGGAGGCGACCATGCCAATGGCCATCGGCACCAGCGACGGCATCGTGAAGGCCAGATAATGTGCGGCCAGTTCCGCCGTTTCACCGACCCCACCCGACAGCGCGACAAGCTCGTGCCGAAAGAAGACGACCGTCGAGGCCACGCATGTCTGCACCATGGCGGCCAACACGATGCCGACTCCTGCCTGTCTGCGTGCCAGATACCTGTCCCCCGCGCCGATACTGCGCGACACCATCGCTGTCGTGGCAATGGTCAGACCGATCCCGAACGAGATCGAAAAGAACTGGATCGCATAGGCAAAACCGAGGGCCGCGACCATGTGCGGCTCCCCAAGTTGCGAAATCCAGAAAAGGTTCGCCGCATCCACCAGAAAGACGAAGGTCAGACCAAAGGCGCCAGTCGCGGTCATTCGCACCACATGCCCCATGGTCGAGCCTGTCAGAAACCTGCCCCGCTCCATCTCATTCAGCCGGGGCGGGCGCGGTATGGGCAAAGATCGTCTCATGCCCCGGTTCCGGATGGCGCGGGATCAGAAGTGCCAAGATCAGCGAAATGCCGGCCATACCAGCAGCCAGAAAGAAGACGGTCGCCGGCGAGATCAGCCAGAGAAAACCCAGAAGCACCGGAAGGAACACGGCCGCAATGTGATTGATGGTAAAGGCCACTGCCGCCGTGGGCGCGATATCGCCGGGATCCGCGATCTTTTGAAAATAGGTTTTCAGCGCCAGCGCCAACCCGAAAAAGATGTGGTCGAGAACATAAAGGATCGCCGCCACCATCAGGCCCCAGCCCATGTAGTAGACGCCGCCATAGGCCAGAAACACGACAATCAGCCCGACATATTCAAACCCAAGGGCATTGCGTTCGCCAAATCTCTGGACGACCCGGCCCAGCAAGGGCGCCGCAATGATGTTGATAACAAGATTGATCAGATAAAGCGCCGTCAGTTCATGCACGTCGAAGCCAAAGCGTTCGACCATCATGAAGCCCGCAAAAACGACAAAGATCTGACGGCGCGCGCCCGACATGAATTGCAACGCATAGTATAGCCAGTAACGGCGGCGCAGGATCATCTTTTTCAGCTGTGGATACGGCGCCTCGAATTGCGGATAGGCCAGCATTGCAAAGACCGCGACAGCCGCAGTGATCAGGCCGCCGACCATATAAACTAAATTGTAGGTCAGGCCCAACGGTTCCCACAGCATCATGATGACAAAGTAGACAAGGAAAGTCGAAACCGACCCTGCGGCCAGAAGCCAACCCAGCATCTGGGGCGCACGATCCTTTGGCAGCCATTGCAGTTGCAGCGACTGATTGACCGTCTCGTAATAGTGAAACCCGATCGAACTCAGCATGGTCAGCGCAAGGATGCCACCCATCTGCGGAAACTGTGCCGTCAGCGCCGTGGCAACGCCCAAAAGTATCAGCGAGACAAGGCCAAGCACCTGTTCGCGCATGAACAGCAGAATCGCGATGACACCGACCGCCAGAAAACCGGGGATCTCGCGTACCGTATGCAAAAGGCCAATGTCGGACCCGTCGAAATCGGCGATCTCGATGACAAAGTTGTTAAGCAGAGCCAGCCAAGTCGAAAACGCAATGGGCATGGCCGCTGCCATTAAAAACAACAGCGTGGTGGGTCTTTGCCAGAACGGAAGCGTCCGGGCATCAGCAAGGCGAACGATGCGGGCCATGCTCTGGCCTTACGCCTCTTTTGAGGTCTTGGCGAGTCCGCGCTGTGTGCAAATCGGTTGGGGTGAGTGTGCGTTAAACTTCGCGGAGCGTGCGCCGCCTTAGCCACAGGCATTCGGTATCCTGCAGCGACGCAATACCGACGTGATACCGACATAAAACAGACAGGGTTTTTGCTTTGTTTTGATGGGTTAAGGCTTGCTTTGGCGCGTTTTGACACGTTGTGCAGCGTGCGTTGCGTCAATAAAAGCTCTGCGGATCGATATCGACGGCCAGACGGATGTCGCCTTTCAGCCGCACCTGTCCCACCCATTTGGCAACGGCACCCTGAAGCGCCACGCCCTTGCCCGCCTTGACCAACAGCCGCACACGGTGACGTCCCCTGATGCGTGCGATTGGGGCGGGGGCCGGCCCGAAGACCTGTGCACCAACCTGTTGCAGCGGTGCCGTGTTGCGCGCCAAATGATTGGCGACATCAAAGACTTGCCCCACATCCGGCCCGCTTAGGATGATACCTGCCATCCGACCGTAGGGCGGCACGCCCGCTGCTTCCCGCTCGGCCGCTTCGGCCCGCCAAAACGCTTCCTCGTCTCCGGCGAGGATCGCGCGGATCACCGGATGCTCCGGCTGAAAGGTCTGCAGCATCGCCGTGCCGGGCTTTTCGGCACGCCCAGCCCGGCCAGCCACCTGTCGCATCAGCTGAAACGTACGCTCCGCAGCGCGCAAGTCCGATCCTTGCAAGCCCAGATCCGCGTCGATGACACCCACCAGCGTAAGCTGCGGAAAGTTATGCCCTTTTGCGACAAGCTGCGTTCCGATCACCACGTCAGCCGCACCGTCCGCAATCGCCTCGATCTCGGCTTTGAGCGCTCTGGCAGAGCCATAAAGATCCGAACTCAGCACAGCCACCCGCGCCTCAGGGAAAAGATCCGTCGCCTCCTCTGCCAATCGCTCAACACCTGGTCCCACGGGGGCCATACGCCCCTCGGCCCCGCAGGACGGACAAACTTCAGGTATCGGCTTCGTATCTCCGCATTGATGGCACATCAGACGCTTCAAAAAACGATGTTCGACCATCCGCGCATCACATTGATCACAGCCTACCTGATGCCCGCAGGCCCGGCACAGCGTGATCGGCGCATAACCCCGCCGGTTGAGAAAAAGCATCGCCTGCTCACCGGCTTCCAGCCGCGCATCGACTGCCCGTTTTAACGTATCCGATACCCACCGACCGGAGGACAAGGTCTCGGCGCGCATGTCGATCGCGTTCATCTGCGGCATCACGGCGGGGCCGAAACGTGCTTTAAGATCCAGGCGTTGGTACTTACCGCTTTCGGCGTTGGCCCAGCTTTCAAGGCTGGGTGTCGCGCTTGCCAAGACGACATGCGCCCCGCAGATCGACGCACGCAGGACCGCCATGTCGCGGGCGTTGTAAAGCACGCCGTCCTCCTGCTTGTAAGAGGTATCGTGTTCCTCATCAACCACGATCAGACCAAGATGCTGGTAGGGCAGAAACAGCGCCGAACGCGCCCCGATCACAAGCTGCGCTTGACCCTGCCCAACCATACGCCAGATCCTCCGGCGCTCTGTCATGGTGGCCCCGGAATGCCATTCGGCGGGCCGCGTTCCGAAACGCGCCTCCACCCGCGCCAGAAACTCGGCCGTCAGGGCGATTTCCGGCAGCAACACCAAGGCTTGCCGCCCCATCCGCAGCGCTTCGGCAACGGCTTCCAGATAGACCTCGGTTTTGCCCGACCCTGTCACGCCGCGCAGCAAGGTTGTTCCATATCGCTCGGTCCGTATCGCCGCCTTGAGATGCGCTGCCGCTCGTTTCTGATCATCGGTCAGATCCTTGCCCGGCCGATCTGGATCCATGCGTAGAAACGGTAGATCACGCGGGCTGTCCTCCTCCAGCACTGCGCCCTGCTTCACCAGGCCCTTGATCACCGAAGATGTCACCCCGGCCTGCTCTGCCAACTCTTTGAGGGTGAATGAAAGATCGCCATATCGTTGCAACGTGTCCAGCACGCGCCGCCGCGCATCCGTGAGACGTTCAGGCGTCGCCGTGCCACGCCGGTAGATCTTGCGCATTGAAGGCGGATCCCCAAGCCCGGGCGCGCGCGTGCCAAGCCGCAGCATGGCAGGCATGGGTGTAAGCGTGTAAGCCGCTGCTTTTTCTATGAAAATATGCATCTCGTCCCGCATGGGGGCCGCATCTAACACGCGGATGACGCTGCGGATCTTGGCCAGATCATAGTCGCCTCGGCCCGCGCTCCAGACCACGCCCAGCACTTTGCGCGGACCCAATGGCACCTCGACGAATGCGCCCAGATGGCAGCCGCCTTCGGGTGCTTTGTAGTCAAGCAAGCGATCCAGCGGCTGCGTCGTCAACACGCCGACAAGATCGCCTTCGTCAAAGAAGTCTGGCTGGTTCAAAAGGGGCCTGTGGCAGCGGGATTGTGGTTTCGGGCCGTCCGATCATGGGATAAACCAAGCGCAAGGCCAACCCACCCAAAGGATCCACAACATGAAATTCTTCGTCGACACAGCAGAGATCGACGCGATCGCCGAACTCAACGACCTTGGCATGGTGGATGGGGTGACCACGAACCCCTCCCTGATCCTGAAATCGGGGCGCGATATACTTGAGGTCACCAAGGAAATCTGCGATTTGGTCGATGGTCCCGTAAGCGCCGAAGTGGTCGCCACCAAGGCGGATGCGATGATAGCAGAGGGCCGCAAGCTCGCTGAAATCGCTGAGAACATCACGATCAAGCTGCCGCTTACATGGGACGGTCTCAAAGCCTGCAAAGAGCTGACAGGCGACGGCCACATGGTCAACGTCACGCTGTGCTTTTCAGCGAATCAAGCGCTTTTGGCCGCAAAGGCCGGGGCCACGTTCATCTCACCCTTCATCGGCCGGCTGGATGACATCAACCTCGACGGTATGGACCTGATCGAGGATATCCGCACGATCTACGACAATTACCATTTTGAAACGCAGATCCTGGCCGCGTCGATCCGGTCGGTCAATCACGTGCTCGAAAGCGCCCGGATCGGAGCGGATGTCATCACCGCACCGCCAGATGTCATTAAGAAACTGGCCTTCCACCCACTGACCGATAAGGGACTGGACCAGTTCCTGAGTGACTGGGCGAAGACCGGGCAGAAGATCCTGTGATCTGACGTTTGCAGGCAACACTCTTCCGCCGATCCGGGGCTGGCCCGCACGACAGCGCAGATTTCGCACGAACTTCGTGTTACATGCACCTCAAAACAAACCAAAAAACTACTGAGGCACAAGCATGAGCACAAAAATTGAGGGCCAAGTGCGCGACGTTATCATGTCGCGGCCCGACGTTATCCTGGAAGACAATGACCTGATGCAGGCGCTGGTCAGCGCCAATGATCGGGCGATGGGCGACAACATTATCGACATGCGCGGTTTGGCGATGGACCGGCTTGAAACACGACTGAACCGGCTCGAAGATACGCATCGCAGCGTGATCGCGGCCGCGTATGAAAACCTGTCCAGCACCAACCAGATCCACCGGGCCGCCCTCGCCCTGCTTGAAGCCAAAACGTTCGAGCACTTCCTCGCAGATCTGAACGGACCTGTGGCCCAAATCCTAAAAGTCGATGCGATGCGTGTCGTTGTCGAAACCAGCATTCGCGCCGAAGAGCCGATGGCTGAGACGCTTGCGGAAACCTTTCTGATCACAGAACCCGGCTTCATCGATGGCTTCTTGACCGATGGTCGAGGCACTGCAGATACGGCGGTCAAGCTGCGCCAGATCGCCGAGGGCGACGCGCTGGTCTACGGCACAAGAGCACCCAAAATCCGGTCCGAAGGTTGCCTGCGGCTGGATCTGGGCAACGTGCAGCTTCAGGGTCTGCTTGTGATGGGGGCAGAGGACGCGCATGTGTTCGGACCTCAGCAGGGCACCGATCTTTTGGCATTTTTTGGCGGCGTCTTTGAACGGACAATGCGTCGCTGGTTCAAGTGAGTCTGATCTCGCCTGCCTCACAGGATGCATTGGAGCAATTCCTGGCACATCAGCGGGCCATTCGGGGCGCCGCGGAGAATACCATCATGGCCTACGCGGCGGACCTTCGTGAGTTCCTGAGCTTCATGACAGCCTACAGCGGCGAAACGCAGGGGCTTGCCGCCTTGTCACGCGTCACCAACCGTGACATGCGCGCATGGATGGCAGAGACGCGGTCCGGTGATGTCGGGCCGCGATCACTTGCGCGCAAACTCTCCGCTGTAAAAAGCTTCTATCGTTGGCTCGCGCAGCGCGAAGGGTTCGAACCAACCGCAGTACTCATGACCCGCGCGCCCAAATTCACCAAGAAACTGCCGCGCCCCCTGCCTGTTGAAGCGGCACAGGATGTGCTCGATATCGCACCGCTTCAATCCATCAAGCCGTGGGTCGGGCAGCGGGATCTGGCAGTTCTGATCCTTCTTTGGGGCTGCGGTCTGCGGATATCCGAAGCGCTCGGACTAACCGGTGCAGATGCCGCTTTGCCGAAAACCCTGCGGATTGAAGGCAAAGGTGGGAAGGAGAGGATTGTGCCGGTTATTGACGCAGCGCGCGAAGCCGTGGCGCAATACGTCGCTGCCTGTCCCCACAATCTGCACGAAGCAGAGCCGCTGTTCCGCGCGGTGCGGGGTGGACCGCTCAATGCCAGAACGATACAAAAGACGATGGCATCGGCCCGGATGCAACTGGGCCTTCCAGCATCGGCCACGCCGCATGCCATGCGGCACAGCTTTGCCACACATCTGCTGCATGCAGGCGGCGATCTGCGTTCAATCCAGGAACTTCTGGGGCATGCCTCGCTCTCAACCACTCAGGCCTACACTGCCGTCGATCAGACGCGGCTTATGGAGGTATACGCCAAGGCGCATCCCAAGGCGTGAGGCATTCGGCTAAGCCGCTCAAACCACAGGGAAAAGCGAGCGTCTAAGATTTCTCTTTGCACTCAACAGCACAATGGGCCAAGAGAACGCGATGATACTGAAACTCCAGGCACTATCTGTCCATCTGCTGACCGCGACGGGTGCGGTCTTCGCCATGCTTGCGATGCTGGCCGCCGTAGATGCGAAATGGGACCTCATGTTCCTGTGGCTGGTTGTGGCCTTCGCCGTTGACGGGGTAGACGGACCGCTTGCGCGCAAATACGGCGTGAAAGACAATGCACCCGAATTCGACGGGGTGCTGCTCGATCTGATAATTGACTATCTGACCTACGTCTTCATTCCTGCCTTTGCGCTCTTTACCTCAGGCCTGATGGATGGGTGGAGCGGTTGGGTCATGATCATCATCATCACCTTCGCCTCGGCCATGTACTTTGCCGACACCCGTATGAAGACCAAGGATAACTCCTTTTCCGGTTTTCCCGGTTGTTGGAATATGGTCGTACTCGTCCTTTTCGCATTAGAGCCCGCCTGGTGGATCTGCCTGCTCGTTGTCACGATACTATCGGTCGCGATGTTTGTCCCACTCAAATTCATTCATCCCGTCCGCACGGATCGCTGGCGGTCGGTTAGCCTACCTGTGGCGCTGGCTTGGACATTCTTCGCTGGATGGGCGGCCTGGGTCGACTTCCATCCCGAAAGCTGGGCGCATTGGGGGCTGGTTCTGACATCCGTCTATCTGCTGCTTGCAGGCGTCACGCAACAGATCATACCCGCGCGCCACGCAGGCTAGATCAGAAAGCCACCGGCGCGTTCGTGACGCAGCAAAGCGACCTTCGTCTCAACCCCACCTGCACCGGAAAAGCCGGTAAGACCCTTCGCCCCCATGACCCTGTGGCATGGAATGATGATAGGGATCGGGTTGCCACCGCAGGCTTGTCCGACCGCTTGAGGGGTAACGTCCAGCCTCTTTGCGATATCGCCATAAGTGACGGTCTCACCAAAGGGTATCGCTGACATGGCTGCACAAACATCACGCTGAAAGTCCGAAGCGTCAACGCGTAGGGGAACCTCAAAGACTTCGCGTGAGCCTGCATCATACTCCTCAAGCTCGCGCCTGGCCTGATTCAGCACGGCCGATCGGTCCTGGCGACCGCGTCTGCCCCAGTTAAGCAACGTAATCGCGCCGTCGGTCTCGGTCAGACAGAGTGTTCCGAATTGGGTTTCAGCATCACAATACAGCATGGTGCGATCATGTCCCCAGGCATTGGATGCATCAACCCGGATCTTGCGAAAAGCCCGGACGGATCGGTCCCCTCAATAGTTTCGCTATGAACCGGATGGCACTTTTGCAGGATGACGATCCGGCCCTCCCCAGCCAGCCCTCCTCGGCGATCAAAGTCCCAACGTCTCGAATGGTGGGCATCAAGGGTCGCCAGTCGTTGTCGAATGAACGCGCGATCCCGGAACAACAACAAGTCTTGCCAGCAGACCAGCTGATCAAGACCTGCATGATAACATCGGCGATGCGGTCCCAGTGCTATCAGGATCGCAGTGCCGCATTCATTCAGCCCGACAACGCCGTATCGCAGCGTCCGCAAACCCCTACATGGCTGTGGCTGCCCACATCGGGCAGGACCTTCCAGCAGCGTGCGCATTTTGTGCCCAAAGCACGCTCGAAGACGACGCCGACCCTATCGACTTCAGGCATCCGGAAGGCCTCCGCCGGAAGAGGATCAGCCGTGACGGAGATGTCGGACGTGATGCAAACATCCTCGAAATTGACGGTCTTGAGGATTTCCGCAGTCGCTTCGTCTACGTGCACAACAGGCGCCGCCTCTAGACTGGCGCCGATGGCCTTGTCGGTCCGCTGAACCTCCAACGCCCCGGTGACGACGCGGCGGGCACGACGCACAACGGCCCATTTTTTGGCCAAAGCCTCATCGCGCCACTCCACTGGCGTCTCGGGCATGTCTGTCAGGTGAACGCTGCTGTCTTGGCCCGGAAAGCGTTCAAGCCAGACTTCTTCCATGGTGAAAACTAGAATGGGTGCAAGCCATGTGGTCAGTCGATTAAATAGCAGATCCAGAACCGTGCGGGCCGATCTGCGCCGCAACGTGTCGCCGTCGCAGTAAAGCGCATCCTTTCGGATATCAAAATAGAATGCAGACAGATCCACCGTCGCGAACGTGAATACGGCCGAGAACACCCCTTGGAAATCAAAGGCGGCGTATCCTTTCCGAACGATCTCGTCCAACTCTGCCAGACGGTGCAGCACCCAGCGTTCAAGTTCCGGCATGTCGGCTGGATCGGTCCGGTCGGCCTGAGTGAAGTCTGCCAAAGAGCCGAGCATGAACCGCATGGTATTGCGCAGTCGGCGGTAGCTGTCGGCGGTGCCCTTCAGAATTTCCGGCCCAATCCGCTGATCGGCAGTGTAGTCGGTCTGCGCCACCCATAGTCGCAGGATGTCGGCACCGTATTGCTTGACGATCTCGTCCGGCACGATGGTGTTGCCGAGCGATTTGGACATCTTCATGCCCTTCTCATCCAGCGTGAATCCGTGCGTCACCACATTGCGATAGGGCGCCCTGCCCGTTGTTCCGACTGATTGCAGCAGCGAGGAATGGAACCAACCACGGTGTTGGTCGGTGCCCTCCATGTAGACATCAGCGACCCCGTCCTCGGTCCCGTCTTCGCGGTCGCGCAACGTAAACGCATGGGTCGAGCCGGAATCGAACCAGACGTCCAGGATGTCCGTCACCTGATCGTAGTCGTCAGGATTATGGTCGTTGCCCAAGAAGCGCTCCTTGGCGCCCTCGGCATACCAGCAATCCGCACCTTCGGCTTCAAACGCCTCGGTGATCCGCTGGTTGACGACCGGATCCCGCAGCAAGAAGTCCACATCGGTGGGCATCGCGCCTTTTTTCGTGAAACAAGTGAGCGGAACGCCCCAGGCGCGCTGGCGCGAGAGCACCCAGTCGGGCCGTGTTTCCATCATGGAATAAAGCCGGTTGCGCCCGGACTTCGGCGTCCACTTGACGTTGTCGATCTCGGTCAGCGCGCGTTCGCGGATCGTTGTGCCGTGCTGATCCTGTCCATCGTCCACCGGCTTGTCGATGGCAGCGAACCATTGCGGTGTGTTGCGGTAGATCACCGGCGCTTTCGAGCGCCAGGAATGCGGATAGGAATGCTTGATCTTGCCACGCGCGAGCAACCCGCCCACCTCGGACAGCTTATCGATGACGGCCGAATTCGCGTCGCCCTCGCCCCCCTTGCGCGACAGGATGTATTTGCCACCGAAAAATGGCAGATCATCCCGGAACCTGCCGTCATCCATCACGTTGTAGGTGATCACCTCGGAAAGCATCCCGAGATCGCGGTAAAGCTCGTACTCTTCCATCCCGTGAGACGGCGCGCAGTGGACAAAGCCGGTGCCCTCCTCGTCCGAGACGAAATCTGCGTCGCGGAAATCGCGGATCTGGTCCCATTCGCCAGCCGCACCGTTTGCACCTTTGAGCGGATGGGTCAGGCTTACATGGCTTAACTCGTCCGCTGTCACGTCCCGCAGTCGGCGATACATGCTCTCATCGAGACGCGCGCGACCAAGCACATCACCGGCCATCTTGTCAGCGAGGATGTAGCGATCCCCGACCTTTGCCCAGCATTCCTCCGGCCGGTCAGTCACCTCGTAGAGACCGTATGAGACGTCGTTGCCATAGACCACCGCCTTGTTCGACGGCATCGTCCAAGGGGTTGTTGTCCAGATCACGACAAACGCGCCATCGAGATCACTAAGCGCCTGGACCCGACCTTGATCGCGCTCGACCGCTGGCGTGGTTTCATTCAGCAGAACCTTGAACTTTACCCAGATCGTGAAGCTTTCCTTGTCGTGATACTCGACCTCCGCCTCAGCCAAAGCGGTTTGCTCGATTGGGGACCACATCACGGGTTTCGAGCCCTGATAAAGCGTGCCGTTCATCAGGAACTTCATGAATTCCTCGGCGATCACGCGTTCGGCGTGGAAGTCCATGGTCAGATACGGTTCCGCCCAGTTACCTGTGATGCCGAGGCGCTTGAATTCGTCACGCTGGATGTCGACCCAGCTTTCGGCAAATTTGCGGCATTCGGCGCGAAACTCGTTTATTGGAACCACGTCCTTGTTTTTGCCCTTCTTGCGGTACTGCTCTTCGATCTTCCATTCGATCGGCAGGCCGTGGCAGTCCCAGCCGGGGATGTACCGACTGTCGTAGCCCATCATCTGATGAGATCGAACGATCATGTCCTTAATCGTCTTGTTCAGCGCGTGGCCGATATGCAGGTGCCCGTTCGCGTAAGGTGGGCCATCATGAAGCGTGAACGGCGTGCGGCCCTCTTTTTCACGCAGGCGGTCATAGACACCGATTTTTGCCCAACGAGCCAGCCAATCGGGTTCACGTTTGGGCAAGCCTGCGCGCATCGGAAAGTCAGTGCGCGGCAGATTAAGGGTGTCTTTGTAGTCAGGCGTTTCGGCGCTCATCTCGGGCGTCCTTCGGATCTCGGAATGTCAGGGAGGCGGTGCGAATGCTCAAACACCTTGGCCCGGCGTCTCAAATGTCAGAGCGCCGGGGATATAATTCGAATGATGATTGCGCCAATGCGGATCATAGCTCGCCTTATAGGCAGCGCATATTGGCCCCACAAGTCCCGTTTGGGCGATGCCCGCTGGAACCCTTCGCCGCAGGGTCATTCACATGATCGCGCACGAGTTGGTATGATGTGGAACACATTTGGAAAATTACCTTCATCGGTGGGGGCTTCGGCAGACTGAGCACTGCTGGCCGGGGACAGACACAAGGTTTTCGTATTTGATCAGCTTGCCACGTCTCGCTGTGTCGGGCCTGGCGCGGTGATCCGGCCAGCGGAACGGTCGGTTCTTTAAGACATTGGTGCGGACCCATTCAGACCGGGCGCGGCCTCGTTGACACTTGGAAGGACAAGGCAAAATTGCCGTAGCCCGATTTGGTGCCCTTTGTCGAAATGGTCAAAACACATGATGAGATCAGCTTGCCACCCATTCGCTTGGATCGCTGTCATGACCGGTTAAAGGCCACATAATGCATGATGGCGATACAACGCTTCGGGCTTCTCCCCAATTTTGCGCAAGATGCAAACATGGCGCTGCTGAAAGGCATGGTGCCAGTCGGTCGATTGGTCTGCAAAGACATGATCCCGCCCGTGGGATCGTTGGAGTTCCGCTAGCGTTCACCGATATGCTCCCAAACGGCAGACATCACCACGGAGCCCTCTCCGACAGCACTCGCCACGCGCTTGACAGATCCCGCACGCACGTCTCCGACCGCAAAGATGCCTGGACATGACGTTTCGAACTGGCTGCGTCCACCGACCTCGGGGCCGGTTGGAACAAACCCACGATCGTCAAGCGCTGCCAGACCAGACAGCCAGGCCGTATTGGGCGCGGCCCCTGCCATGATGAAGAGGGCGCCGGTGTTCAGTCGCCAATCCTCACCTGCGGATCTGTCGCAGACCGTTATCGCCTCCAGAGCAATGTCTCCGTGCAGGGTCTGGACCTCAGTTTGCAGATGGATGGTGATCCGTGGATGCGACTGTAGACGTTGAAGCAGGTAATCGGACATGGACGCGGCCAGTGACTTGCCACGCACCAATACGTGAACGTGTTTGGCCGAACGAGCAAGGAACATCGCCGCCTGACCGGCTGAATTGCCGCCACCGACAATCCCGACCTCGCTGTTTTTGCACCAGCGCGCCTCGACCTCCGTCGCCGCGTAATAGACACCGTTGCCCTCAAGATCCTCTAGTCGGTCCAACGGTAAGCGGCGATATTGCACGCCTGTCGCAATGATCAGCGCGCGGGTGCTCACGACCTCTTCGTTATCAAGCGTGACGTGGAACAGGTGCTTTTCACATTGCATGACACTGCGTGCACGGACCGGCATCGCAAATCGGGTGCCGAACTTCATTGCCTGCACCTCACCCCGGCCAACAAGATCCGCGCCAGAGATACCTGTGGGAAAGCCCATATAATTCTCGATGCGGCTGGACGTGCCAGCCTGCCCGCCGATTGCAAGATCTTCCAAGACCACAGCGCAAAGCCCTTCCGCCCCGGCATAAACGCCCGCCGCCACGCCCGCAGGGCCGCCACCGACGATTGCCACGTCAAAAACCTCTTCATTCTGAAGGTTGAGGTTGAGACCAAGTGCATCCGCGACACCTTTCGGTGTAGGAGGATCAATCACCTGCCCCTGACCGAATACCACCCCAGGCTGCGCTGTGTTTATCTGACACTGTTCTGCCAGATGGCGCCCTTCATCTGATGAAACAGGCACTTCCTTGAAAGGTATGCGGTTGCGCGACGCAAAACTTGCAAGGCGCCGTACAGCGCGATCGCTTTCCCCGCCAATCAGTTTCAGACCACCTTGGGCAGCCTCGACGATCCTGCGACGACGGGCGGCGAAGACGGTTATGATAATGTCAGACATTTCGGGGATGTCAGACATGAGCTTCAGCATCTGATCGCGCGGCACCCGAAGAACTCTGGACCGAACCACCGCCCGACTGCCCACCAGTGTTTTGGCACCTGACAGAAAGCTCAGATCACCGAAGAATTGGCCTGGACCCAGAGTCGCTTCGCCATAGCGTTTGCCTGTGGCGGGATCGAATGCCTCCAGTTCGCCGTCAACGAGGTAAGAAAAATGGGTGAAGGACGTGCCAGGCGCTTGCACGAATGTGCCTTCTTCAAATTCTTCCTCGGCTCCAACCCCGCGCATTGCGGCCACATGTTCGTCCAGCAACGGGGTTCGAACCATTGTGCGCAGATCAGCGGCGAAGTTTTCCACGGACGATATCTCCTATGTGTCTGAGCGTGACATGAGGCCGCTTAAGGCCTGTTTGACGAGATGGCGCGCCTTTGGTCGCTTGCCAGCCGAAAACGCCATTGGCCGACAGACTTCGATTGCGGCGACCCCGACCCTTGCGGTCAGGGCTCCGTTTACGAGGCCTTCGCCAAATCTGCGTGACAGTTTGCCCAACAAGGATCCGCCCAGAATCGGCTCTAGCATATCGTCGCCGACCGCAACTGCCCCAGTCGCGACCAGATGGGCCAGGACAGCCCGGGTCAGCCGCCAGGACCCAAGTCGCCCGGTGCGCCCACCATAGACTTCCGCAATGCGGCGGATCATGCGCAGATTGGCGGTGAGCGCGGCAAAGACGTCTGCAAGGGCCAGCGGTACAAGGGCGGTGACCGTCGCGACCTGGCGGGCCGCGGCCTCGACCTCGCGTTGTGCCGCCCGGTCAAGCGGCGCCAAAAGCTCTGCCTCCACAAGCAGGAGAAGGCTTTCCGCATCCATCTGATCGTTCTCAAGCGCGTCGAGCCGTTCGCGTCCCCACCGCGTTTCCTCACGCGTCTCGTAAAGCTCGACCAGACGATCGGTGACATCCCTGGCTGCGGCTAGATCGTTTTGATCCAGAGCCGTGTTCGCCTTGTGGCGCAGCGTGTCAATCCGTTTCAGCCGAGCCAGAGCCCCCAACTCCCGCATGGCAATCATCAGCAGGGTAAGCAGCAAAACGGCGACCAATACAGTCAGAAACCAGCCAAAAAGGGGCGCGCGTTCAATCCAGCCTGTGACCATCTGCCAGGCCGCCGCAGACAAGATTGCCGTTACAAATGCGACAACTGTCGTCCAGAACACACGCGCTAACCAGGAGGGCTGCCGGGTCACAACACGGGCCGCCATCTGCATCGCCCGCCCGTCTGGCAGATCAATCGGATCCGGATCGGTAATCGGAGGCGCCTCGGTCACCGAAGGGGCCTGAGGCGCGTCTTCCAGATCGATCAGTACGGGTCCCTTGGCCATCAGCCGTCCTTTCCCTTGCGCCGCCATGCCAGGTGAACATCTGGCAAACCTTCTTCGTTCTCGCCATCGGTGCGCCCGATCTCAGAAAAGCCTTCGCGTCGATAGAAGGAACGCGCAGGGTGATTGGCCCGAAACGTCCACAACGTCAGAACGGCGCTCTGCGCCTTCGCCGCATCCAGAAGCGCACAACCGATCCCGCGCCGACGATCCGTTGCCCTCACATACAGGGACAGGACATCGTCTTTGCGCCGGGCCAGAAAACCGCGCAGCGCGCCGTCATCGAACACAGTGACCAGGCCCTGATCAATCATCTGCTCGGCGTGCCTGATGTCTTCGGCCGCTGTGTGCAGCCTAGGCATCCAAGGGGTCTCGGTCGTGAATTCTGTCAGGATTGCTCCAACACGACCGGCATCCAGCGATTGTGCAAAGCGGATCACAGCTTGTCCCCGATCAGGAATTGCGCGGCCCGGTCAAGCCGAATGTGCGGCGGGCCATCGCCCGGACGCAAGGTCAAAGGCGCGGGAGCAAATCGCATCGCTTTGTAATCCCCATCGAGCCATGTCTTGGACCCGTTTCGTGCAGGGGTCAGCAAATGCGCCGGATCCGAAGGCAATTCGCCGGGATGGAAGGCGGCCTGCTTGCCCGTGGACAGAAGTGTGCCGCGCACCACACCAAGCGGGGCGCCCTCATGCGTCATCTTTTCTTCGGTCGTCGTTCGAAGCGATGCGATAGACATCGCCGCCGTATCTGCGCCCGCAAAGCGTGCCCGATCCCGCGCCTCGCGGGTCAGGGCATCCATAATCGCGGTCAACTGAGGGTGCTGTCCGTGGTGCAAATGATCGGCCTTCGAGGCGGCGAAAAGCAGTTTCTCCACGCGTCGCCCTTGAAAGAGTTGCGTCAGAAATGCGTTCGGCCCCGGCCGAAAGGCCGAGAGTATGTCCTCCATAGCCTGGCGCATATCGTCCACCGCTGCAGGGCCATTGTGGATAGCGCCCAAAGCATCCACCAGAATGATCTGTCGGTCGATCCGCGAAAAGTGATCACGGAAGAACGGTTTGACGACTTGGGACTTGTAGGCCTCATAACGGCGATCCATCTCGCGGATAAGCGATCTGCGCGGTGTGCTGCGCGGCTCTGGCAGCGGCGCGAATGTCAGAACGGGTGATCCCGCAAGGTCCCCGGGCAACAGGAACCGACCCGGCGTGCAGTCGGAAAAACCCGACGCACGTGCGGCCTGAAGATACTTGGTGAAGGCCTCGGTCAAGGCTTGGGCCTTTGGTTCCTCCAGACGCTCCGTCGCATCGATCCGCCCAGCCAGCGCCATGAATGCAGCGGCTTCTGGCCGTTTGCGGATGCGGGCCAGCGTGCTGGACGACCAGGTGGAATAATCCTGATCCAGCAAGGCCAGATCCAGAAGCCACTCACCCGGATAGTCAACAATATCAAGATGCACCGTCCGCGGCCCCTGAAAGCCTGCCAAAAGCCCATTCGGCTTGACCCGAAGCGACACGCGCAATTCGCTGATCGTCCGAGTGCTTTCCGGCCAGTGGGGCGGACGTCCGGTCAATGCACCGATATGGCTTTCATAATCAAAACGCGGAACCATATCATCGGGCTGTGGCTGCAGATACGCGGCTGCCAAGCGTCCTTCTGCTGCGGCCACCAGATGAGGCATACGCCCGCGGTCAAGCAGGTTAGCCACAAGTGACGTAATAAAAACCGTCTTTCCCGATCGGGCGAGACCGGTCACGCCCAGGCGGATCACTGGTTCGAGAAAAGCACCTGACAGTGTATCCTGTACGTTTTCCACCCCACGCCAAACACCGTCGGCAATCGTCGTAAGAACCACCCGGTCCCCCAAAGTCTTGTTTGGCATAACATAAGCGGCAGGCGAGGCGCCTTCCAGTGGGGATTGCCCCATGCGCGCTCGCACGCTAGGTCGGCCGCCATGCCGCGCTATGCAATGATAGTAGAATACCACGGAGGCCCGTTTGCGGGCTGGCAAAGGCAGGCCGATCAGCCGTCGGTTCAAGGTGCGATCGAGACAGCTTTGGCTAAGCTGGAGCCGCGCGATCACACGATTGCAGCCGCAGGCCGCACCGACGCCGGCGTGCACGGGCTGGCCCAGGTCGCCCACTGTGACATGGAAAAAGACTGGGATCCTTTCCGCCTGTCAGAAGCTTTGAACCATCACCTCAAGCCGCACCCCATCGCGATCCTCAGCTGCGCGCTTGTAAACGAGGACTGGCACGCCCGCTTTTCGGCCGAGGAGCGGCGATACACGTTCCGGCTGCTGATGCGTCGTGCGCCTGCAACACATCTCAAGGGGCTTGTCTGGCGGGTCAATCACGATCTGGATGTCGACGCGATGCAATCTGCGGCGGACATGCTGATCGGTCGACATGACTTCACGACTTTCCGGTCGTCGATCTGCCAGGCGGACAGTCCCATTAAGACGCTGGACCACTTTGACGTACAACGCATAGACGGCCTCTATGGTCCTGAAATTCGGTTCCATCTCGCAGCACGGTCTTTCCTGCACAACCAGGTCCGCAGCTTTGTCGGAACACTTGAGCGTGTCGGCGCAGGATCATGGAGCGCAGAGCGTGTGAAGGAAGCGTTGGAAGCCAAGGATAGATCGGCTTCTGGGCCGGTTTGTCCGCCTGATGGGCTCTACTTAGCAGGTGTCGGCTATCCGGAGGATCCGTTTGCCTGACCATCGATTTCCATGGCACTGATTCCCCGCAATCCGGATGATCCATCGCGCATTTCAAGCGCCCTGTCAGCGAGAACTTGTAGTTTCTTGTGCAGATCGGCGGGCAAATCGATCATGGCTGGCCGTCTCATCTGGCTTGGGGCGCTCAGATCAAGTCGTACGCGCCAGGCTTTCGAAGGAGAGGCGCAATCAACATCTGCCAGACAGGGCAGTGATTTGAGAAAGCTCCAAAGCAACTCGGGATGCTGAATGGAGTTCGAAGGGATTTCGTGAACAACCTGCCCGGTTGAGCTGCCCTCAACCAAATCGCCCACAAGCGCGCAGAGATGGTCAATCTCGTCCGGAGCAGACAAGATCGCGTGCAACTCTTTAGGCCCAAAGCCATCCGACAGATAACACGCCAGCGCCGCACCAAATCGGAATGCGTGGGTTGGTTTGACACCCAAACCCTCTGCGGCAAGGCTCGCGATATTTTGGACCTCGCCCCAAGGCTGACTTTTTGATGCAACGCCCAAGGGAGCTTCCTTTTCCAAAGGGTAGACTTACGCAATGATGCTTATCTGCGGCCATTCACTTACGCCTGTCTCATATGGTGATTTGCGAAGCTGTCATGTCAAACGGAAGGGCCGTAATCACGGGAATGTGTTCATCTTTGCGCGCAACTCAGCAAAGTGTGATCATTTTCGGTGACAATTTGCCGTCCGAATGCGCTGCATCTCCAAATCCCGCCCGCTTGGCTTAGGTTCAATCTGCAAGGAAGGTCTCAAGACCCGGAAGGAACCGTCATGATCACTGTTCGATTTACCACGCCAACCAGCGCTGCCCGCGAAGACGTTTTTCAACGCGCCGCTGAACGGTGGAACGGGCTGATAGATACGTCCTTTGATACGGTGGTCGTGGAGGGTGAGCAATTGTCGGGCGTGCTGATTGAGGCATCTCTTGCGCCAGTCGATGGACCTGCAGGCGTTCTGGGTCAGGCCGGTCCAACCGTTCTTCGCCCTGGCAGCGGGTTGCCGGCGAAGGGCGTCATGCAGTTCGATGACGCAGATGTTTCGCGACTGGAACAGGAGGGCGGGTTTGCAGACGTTATCCTGCACGAAATGGCACATGTGCTGGGCTTTGGTACTCTTTGGGTACGTCAGGGGCTGATACAGAACAGTGGCACCAACAACCCGCAATTCATAGGCCAGGGGGCCGCGCAAGAATACGGCCAGTTGGTCGGGCAGCAGGGCAGCGTGCCTGTTCCCATCGCCAATACGGGCGGTCCTGGCACCCGAGAGGGCCACTGGAGGGAACTCGTTTTCGGGGACGAACTGCTTACCGGTTTTCTTTCAGGTACCAATCGTCCGATTAGCCGTCTGTCGCTCGCCTCGTTTGCCGATATGGGCTACTCGGTCAACATGGAGGCGGCAGATGACTACGTCTTACCCTCATTCCTGCGACTTGCCGAAATGGGTATCACTGAGGCCGTTCGGATCTGCGATCTATGCAGGGTGGATCGGCCGGAACCGGTTTTGCTGGACTCTCGCTAGTTCGAAAGCGGCAAGAGCCGGAAGGTACCTTCACGCCAGTCCGGTTCCGTCATTTTAAACCGGTTCTTGAGTGTATTTTCGCAATTCAGCTCGTGCGACCTGACGACGGTGAACCGCGTCAGGACCATCTGCCAGCCGCAAAGTCCGCTGATGCGTCCATGCGATGGCCAAGGGCGTGTCCTGCGAAATCCCCTGCCCGCCATGCATTTGCACGGCTTCGTCAATAACCTTGAGTGAAACGCGTGGCGCGATGACCTTGATCTGAGAAATCCAAGGCGCCGCCGCACGTTTGTCACCTTGGTCCATGTACCAGGCCGCCTTCAGGCAGAGCAGGCGCGCCATCTCAATCTCCATCCGGCATTCAGCGATGATGTCGTAGTTCGCCCCAAGCTTCGCAAGCGGTTTGCCGAAAGCCTCCCGATGCAAGGATCGCTTGCACATCAGCTCAAGCGCTGCTTCCGCCTGACCGATTGCACGCATGCAGTGGTGTATGCGACCGGGCCCGAGACGTCCCTGCGCAATCTCGAACCCACGCCCTTCGCCGAGCAGCATATTCTCGGCAGGCACCCGCACATTGGTAAATCGAATATGCATATGCCCGTGTGGCGCGTCATCATGACCATAGACCTGCATGGGACGCAGGATTTCGATCCCTTCGGTCCCGGCAGGCACCACGATCATCGACTGACGGCTATGCTTGGGCAGATCGTCTCCACCTGTCTTGCACATGACGATGTAGACCTTGCAGCGCGGATCGCCCGCGCCCGACGCCCACCATTTTTCCCCGTTCAGCACATATTCGTCACCGTCGCGCACGCAGCTCAGCGAAATGTTCGTTGCATCTGACGAAGCGACGTCCGGTTCTGTCATCAGATAAGCGGATCGGATCTGACCGTCGAGAAGCGGCTTCAACCACGCGTCTTTCATCTTCTCGGTGCCGTAGCGTTCGAAGACCTCCATGTTGCCCGTGTCGGGGGCTGAACAGTTGAACACCTCCGCCCCAAGCGGCGTCTTTCCCATTTCTTCGGCGAAATGTGCATATTCCACCGTGCTGAGGCCAAACCCTTTGTCGCTGTCAGTCAACCAGAAATTCCATAGACCGACGTCCTTGGCCTTCTGTTTAAGGCTTTCGAGGATCTCGGTCTGACGTTCGGTGAACACCCAGCGGTCGCCGGTGTTCACCTCCGTCTGATATTCTTCCTCCATGGGCATGACGTCGTCGCGGATCATGGTCGCGACACGCGCCAGCAATTCGCGGTTTTCGTCCCGCATTCCAAAATTCATGTCCATCAGATGTCCTCCCACAGCTTGGAAAAACCGTCGCGCGTTTCCCGTGACATGTCTACAAGAGCAGAGGAGTGACGCAGCGGCAATCGCATCAGTAGGCGCGCAGACCCAAGATCTCGCGCGCTTGAGCAGGTGAGGCCACGGGGCGTCGGAGCCTATCACAAATAGACACCGCACGCTCAACCAAAGCTGCGTTCGATGGCGCAAGGGTCGACTTGTCCAATCTGACATTGTCTTCAAGTCCCGTGCGGACATGACCGCCTGCTGCAATCGACCATTCGTTGATTGTAATCTGACCGGCACCAATGCCCGCAGCGCACCATTCTGACCCAGGCATCAGGCGCTGAAGCGTTTCGACGTAGAAATCGAATACCGCCTTGTCGACCGGCATCGCGTTTTTCACGCCCATCACAAACTGGACGTAAGGCAGATCCTTGATCTGCCCCGCATTGAACATCTTCGCAGCTTGGAAAATATGAGACAGATCAAAAGCTTCAATCTCCGGCTTCACGCCATACCTGAGCATTTCGGAGGCCAGCCAATCCACAAGATCCGGCGGGTTCTCATAAACCCGCGTTGGAAAGTTGTTGGATCCTACTGTCAATGACGCCATGTCCGGTCCCGAGGGCAGCATGCCACCGCGTGCTTTGCCTGCGCCGGACCTGCCGCCGGTCGAAAACTGAATAATCATACCAGGGCAATGCCGCTCCACCCCTTCCTTGAGCAAAACAAACCGCTCGGGATCCGAACTTGGGCTTTGATCTTCGTTGCGGACATGCGCATGCAAGATGGCGGCCCCAGCCTCGAATGCGGCATGTGTGCTCTCGATCTGCTCTGTGACCGTGATCGGCACGGCGGGGTTGTCAGACTTTGTCGGCACCGAACCGGTGATCGCGACGCAAATGATGCAGGGTTTGTTCAAGCGCGGCCTCTTAAATCAGGGTCAATTGTTCGGAGCACCGTCACCCCGGCAGACGTGCACATCTACACCCCAGTCCCGGCACCGCGCGGCAAGACCGCCCGACAGCTGCCGATCCGTGAAGAAGCCATCGATCTGCGAGAGCGAAGTGATCCGTGCGGGCGCGCTGCGCTGAAACTTCGAGTGGTCCGCAACCAAGAATGTCTTGCGCGACTGGCGCAGGATCGTCTGGCTCACATTCACCTCCTGAAAGTCGAAGTCGAGCAGATCTCCGTCGTTGTCGAGGGCCGAACATCCGATCACCGCATAGTCAAACTTAAATTGCTCGATTGTCGACGTGGTCAGGTTGCCGATCAAGCCACCATCCGACCGGCGCAAAACGCCGCCCGCCACGATAATGCGACATGCCGTGTTTTCGACAAGTATGTTGGCCACATTCATGTTGTTGGTCACGACCATGAGATCGCGGTGATGCAGCAATGCGTGCGCGACCGCCTCAGTAGATGTGCCGATGTTCAAAAACAATGATGTGCCGTCGGGGATCTGTTGCGCACAGGCTTTCGCGATCGCAATCTTGGCCGCAGGGTTCAGACCGCGCCGGTCTTCATAACCTATATTCGAAACGCCCGACGGCAGCACGGCACCGCCATGCACCCGCTCCAGCTTACCGGCTTCGGCAAGCTCTGACAGGTCGCGTCTGATCGTTTGCACCGTGACACCCAACCGATCGGCCAGGCCGTCCACAGTTACCTTACCTTCAGCCCTTGCGATGTCGATTATTTCAGGAAGCCGAAAAGACTGCGGCATGAACTCCTCCGAACTTGGATGCAATGTGCGACTATGTTCGCAGAGGATCAACCTTGAAGGTCGCACGCCCGCCTGGGCCGACCATTCTATAAAAACGAAAAAATACGAAAGCAAGCGAACATTTGTTTGACAGACATCCGCTTCTTATGTTTCGCTTGTCATCGGGGAGAGACGAGATTGTCAGCGACAGCCGATCCGAAAAACACGACCGATCTGTTCGTCATAGGTGGCGGGATCAATGGATGTGGCATCGCAAGAGATGCCGCAGGCCGCGGCCTGACTGTGACCCTCGCCGAGATGAACGACCTAGCTGCGGCGACCTCGAGTAGTTCGACCAAGCTTTTCCACGGCGGGCTCAGATATCTTGAGTATTTTGAGTTTCGCCTTGTGCGCGAAGCGCTGATCGAACGCGAAACGCTTCTGCGCGCGATGCCGCATATTAGTTGGCCAATGCGGTTTGTCCTGCCGTTTCACAAAGATATGCAATTTGAAAGCGAAACGCCGACCTCAAAACTTCTGAACGTCTTGATGCCGTGGATGAAAGGCCGTCGTCCCGCGTGGCTGATCCGCCTTGGCCTTTTTCTTTATGATAACCTGGGCGGCCGCAAAATCTTGCCCGGCACATCCACCATCGACCTAAGAGATACGCCCGAAGGCGCGCCATTGAACGCAAAATTCCATAAGGCGTTCGAGTACTCCGATTGCTGGGTCGAGGATTCGCGGCTGGTGATCCTGAACGCGCGGGACGCGGAAGCGCGCGGAGCAAACATACTTGTGCGGGAGAAAGTGCTTTCTGCGCAGCGCCTTGATAACAGATGGGAGATTGTCACCCAAAACGTAACGACTGGCCGGAAGACACATCACTTTGCGAAGATGCTGGTCAATGCGGGGGGGCCTTGGGTTGGTGACATCATCCAGCAGACGCTGCGGCTGAACAGCCGGGAAGGTGTCCGGCTGGTCCGGGGAAGTCACATCGTGACGCGCAAGCTTTTTGATCATGACAAATGCTATTTCTTCCAGGGCACGGACGGTCGGATCATCTTTGCAATTCCGTACGAGCAGGATTTCACCTTGATCGGCACCACCGATCAGGAACATGACACGCCAGACAATGCGCCCGTCTGCACACAGGAAGAGCAGGAATATCTTTGCAACTTCGCCTCGCAGTATTTTGCAAAGGACGTCACCGCCAACGATATTGTCTGGACGTATTCCGGGGTGCGTCCCCTTTATGATGACGGTGCAAGCTCTGCGACAGCGGCAACGCGCGATTACACCCTGAAAGTCGACGATCTGGCTGGTGTGCCCGTCTTGAACATCTTTGGCGGAAAGATCACGACATATCGTCGTTTGTCGGAAGCGGCGCTTGAGAAGATCGCACCTTACTTTCCAAGGACAACCGGCCCTTGGACTGCGGGCGCGTCGCTTCCTGGCGGTGATTTTGACGTTGGCGGGGTGAACGATCTGATTGGACGCTTACGCCGGGATCATGCTTTTCTATCCGACTTTTGGGCGCGAAGACTGATACGTGCATATGGGACAGAAGCGTGGGACATTCTGGAAGGAGCCGAATCTCCATCGGATCTGGGGCAAGATTTTGGAGAGAGCCTGACGGAGCGTGAGGTGGATTGGCTGATCGATCACGAATACGCGCAAACCGCGGACGACGTGCTTTGGCGGCGCAGCAAGCTTGGACTGAGGTTGAATGAAACCGAAGTCAGCAAGCTAGACCATTGGATGCAACAAAAACTTGAGGCTGCACAGCCGACTGCGGCCGAGTAAGTCTGTTTGAGGAAGACATGTCATGACACTGATACTTGAAAATGTGTCAAAAAAGGCAGGTGGGCAGACACATATCTACCCAACCGATCTGACACTCAGCAAAGGAACCATGAACGTCCTACTGGGGCCAACCCTTTCGGGCAAGACATCCCTTATGCGCGTGATGGCAGGACTGGATGCTCCCGAAACCGGTCGAATAATCTGGAACGGGGACGACGTGACCGGTCAGCGTGTTCAGGACCGGCAGGTCGCTATGGTCTACCAACAATTCATTAACTATCCATCGATGAGTGTTTTCGAGAATATCGCTTCCCCACTGCGGCTTATGGGGAAATCTTCATCCGAGGTTGACGCGGCTGTAAGACAGACCGCCGACCTGATGAAGCTGACACCAATGCTGGATCGCAAACCACTGGAACTGTCTGGTGGCCAACAACAGCGTTGCGCCTTGGCGCGCGCCTTGGTCAAAAACGCCGGGTTGGTTCTGCTGGATGAACCCCTGGCGAACCTGGATTACAAGCTTCGCGAAGAGTTGAGGGCGGAAATCCCAAAAATTTTCGAAGAATCCGGAGCAATCTTCGTTTATGCGACGACCGAGCCTGAAGAAGCATTGCTGCTTGGCGGCAACACCGCGACCTTGTGGGAGGGTCGCGTCACCCAGTTCGGCCCGACACCGCGCGTCTACCGTCAGCCTGTTAACGCGACCACAGCGCGTGTCTTCAGCGACCCGCCGATGAACTTCCTTCAGATATCAAAGACGGGTCAGAAGCTCATGTTTGGTAACGGTCAGTCCGCGGTAGCCTCCGGAAAACTGGCTGAACTTGCCGACGGTCGCTACCTCGCGGGGTTTCGGCCCAACCATCTGGAAATCAGCAAACATGGTGAAGAGGCAATGGAATTCACAGCGCGCCTTGTCGTGACTGAATTGACCGGATCGGAGACCTTTGTCCACGTCGACCATAGTGGCGCGCGTTGGGTTGGTGTTGTTCACGGCGTACATGATCTGCCGCTGGAAACTGATATGCAGGTCTATCTCGATCCGGCACATGTGTACGTCTTTGGTGAAGACGGTGCACTGGTCGCGTCGGCCGCTTACGCGTTGGCAGCCTGATATGGCGAAGATTACACTCGACAATCTGGCGCATTCGTACCTGCCAAAGCCAGCGAGCGAGGCAGATTTCGCCCTGAAAGAGCTGAACCACGACTGGAACGACGGTGAAGCCTACGCCCTGCTTGGCGCTTCAGGTTGCGGAAAATCCACACTTCTCAATATTATATCGGGCCTTCTTCATCCAAGTCAGGGACGCATCCTTTTCAACGATCAAGACGTGACGGGCGCGCCGACGGCAGAACGCAATATCGCACAGGTGTTCCAATTCCCGGTCGTCTACGACACGATGAGCGTGCGCGACAACCTCGCCTTCCCACTCAGGAACCGAGGCAACGACGCCAGCTACGTCGCGTCGAGAGTGCAGGAAATCGCGCGGATGATCGGCATGGAAGAAGTACTGGATCGCAAGGCGCGAGGTCTGACGGCGGACGCCAAGCAGAAAATCAGCCTGGGCCGCGGCATGGTGCGCGAGGACGTCAACGCGCTTCTTTTCGATGAACCGCTAACGGTGATCGATCCCCATATGAAATGGGAGCTGCGCACGCAGTTGAAATCGCTGCACAATCAGTTCGGCCACACGATGATCTACGTGACGCACGACCAGACTGAAGCGCTGACCTTCGCCGACAAAGTTGTTGTGATGCATGACGGGCGTGTCGTCCAGATTGGCACGCCCGAAGAATTGTTTGAGACCCCTGCCCACACATTTGTGGGTTATTTCATCGGTTCTCCAGGCATGAATGTTCTGCCGGCGCAGATAGACGGCGCGCGCGCTCATATCAATGGCGCTAAAATTGACCTGGCAGCGCCTTACGATGCGCTGTCCGGCAAGATTGAGATAGGCGTGCGGCCGGAATTCGTCACACTTTCGAAAACCGAAGGTTTACCAGTCAAGGTCCGGCGGGTCGAAGATGTAGGCCGACACAAGATCGTTCGCGCGGAGTTTTTTGGTTGTGATATCAACATCATCGCGCCCGAAAGTGAGCCAATCGGACCTGATCGGAACCGGATCCGCTTTGATCCAGCACATATCAACGTCTACGCCGACGATTGGCGCGTTGCACCAAAAGAGGCTGCCTGATGGAAAAGACCGTCAATCAAAAGGCATGGTTCCTCGTCCTGCCGGTTCTTGTGCTTGTCGCGTTCTCAGCGGTGATCCCACTGATGACAGTGGTCAACTATTCGGTTCAGGACACGTTCGGCAACAACCAGTTCTTCTGGGCGGGTCTTGAATGGTTCGAAGAAATGCTCGCCTCCGAACGGATGTGGGATGCGCTTGGACGGCAGCTTGCATTTTCTGCTATCATCCTGAGCATTCAGATCCCGTTGGGGGTCTTTATTGCGCTCAACATGCCAAAGAGCGGTTTTTGGGCCAGCTTTTGCCTCGTGATGATGTCACTTCCACTACTGATCCCTTGGAACGTGGTTGGCACGATCTGGCAGATTTTTGGTCGGGTCGATATTGGCCTATTGGGCTACACGCTCGACCTGATGGGGATCGAATACAACTACACGCAGAACGTCCTCGCCGCCTGGATCACGGTGATTGTCATGGATGTCTGGCATTGGACATCACTCGTCGCATTGCTGGCATATGCGGGGCTGCAATCGATCCCAGACGCCTACTATCAAGCGGCGAAGATCGATCAGGCCAGCCGGTGGAAGGTGTTCCGCTACATAGAGTTGCCCAAGATGATGGGCGTTCTGATGATCGCGATCCTGTTGCGCTTCATGGACAGCTTCATGATTTACACAGAACCTTTCGTCGTGACCGGTGGAGGCCCAGGCAATGCGACGACATTCCTGTCGATCGATCTTGTGAAGATGGCACTTGGTCAGTTCGATCTTGGACCGGCGGCGGCCTTCTCGATCATGTACTTCCTTGTGATCCTGCTGATCTCATGGGTGTTCTACACGGTCATGACGAACCTTGATAAACGGGATGGTGTCTGATGACCGACGTCGCGATGACCGCCGACAAGACGCGCAGTCTGCCCCGGATCAAGACGAGCGTGATCGTTATGACGCTTTACCTCGTGTTCCTGCTTTTGCCGATCTACTGGCTTTTGAACATGAGCCTGAAGACCAATTTCGAGATCCTGAACGAATTCACGCTCTGGCCGCGTAACCTGACTTTCGACAATTACGCTACCATCCTGACGGACCCGGCATGGTACATGGGATACGTGAATTCGCTGCTTTATGTGCTCATGAACACGCTGATTTCAATCACCGTGGCCCTGCCGGCCGCCTATGCATTTAGCCGCTATCACTTTATGGGCGACAAGCATCTGTTCTTTTGGCTCCTGACGAACAGGATGGCCCCGCCAGCGGTCTTCGCGCTGCCTTTCTTTCAGCTTTACTCCTCCGTCGGCCTGTTCGACACACATATCGCTGTGGCGCTTGCGCATTGTCTCTTCAACGTGCCGCTCGCGGTTTGGATCCTTGAAGGATTCATGCGCGGCGTGCCGAAAGAGATCGACGAAACAGCCTATATCGACGGCTATTCCTTCGGATCGTTCTTCGTGAAGATCTTTATGCCACTAATCTCGTCAGGCATCGGTGTGGCGGCATTCTTCTGCTTCATGTTCTCCTGGGTGGAACTGCTGCTGAGCCGGACACTGACAACCGTTGATGCCAAACCGATTGCCGCCACAATGACCCGTACAGTCGGGGCAAGTGGTGTGGACTGGGGCGTGCTGGCGGCCGCGGGCATCCTGACAATCGTGCCAGGAGCGTTGGTGATCTACTTCGTGCGTAACTACATCGCCAAGGGCTTTGCCCTTGGGAGGGTTTGAGCTTGCGCACCCTTTATCCATTGTCTTTTGCGCTTATGGCGACAGGCACGCTTGCCCAGGTGTCGAGTGACGGTCATAGCTATGATGTCACCTGCAACGACAATGGGTATGTCTTGCGCTCCAAATGGCCTGTGAGCCGCTTCGTCGGCACCGGCGCAGCAACCGTGATCGAAACCGGTGAGGAGGTCATCTATTTCGGCAAGGACTGCGACGCCTTCAGCGAACATCTTGGAACCGGCACATGGTGTTGGGCAAATGGAGGCTTCGTCGCTGATCTGGAACACCGACGGATCGGATTTCCACGACAGGAACTCTATTGCCCGGCCGAACCAAACTTCGAAACAGGCTTTGAATGCGGATGCTAGAAAGAGGATCATACGATGCTTGACTGGATGGCATGGACCTGGCCCACGGCCGCTTTCTTCGGGACAATTGCGGCGCTTCTGATCACTTTTACAGTGCTTGCGATCCGCTATCCTGAAACGCCGCGCGTGGGTATTCTGCGGATCGAGACAACGCGGGGAGATCGGCTCTTCATCACGCTTTTGGGCTCGGCCTTTATCAATCTGGCATGGCTTGGGCTGACGGATATAGCGCAGTATTGGGCGCTGGCCGTCTGTGTCGTCTATGCTGCGGCTGTCTTTCGCTGGGTATGATCCCGGCGCAACAAACAGAGGTTCAAATAATGGGAGGTACCACATGAACCACATCCTCAAATCCACAACCGCGCTCAGTTTGGCCACAGCCATGCTGGCCGCCCCTGCATGGGCGGATATGGACGCGGCGCGCGCTTTTCTCGACAATGAGATCGGGGATCTGTCGGTGCTGAGCCGCGAAGAACAGGAAGCAGAAATGCAGTTCTTCGTGGATGCGGCGGAACCCTTCCAGGGCATGGACATCAAGGTGGTGTCGGAAACAATAACCACGCACGAATACGAAAGCCAAGTTCTCGCGCCTGCCTTTACGGCCATCACAGGCATCCAAGTCACACATGACCTGATCGGCGAAGGCGACGTGGTCGAAAAGCTTCAGACGCAAATGCAGTCGGGCGAAAACATCTACGACGCCTATGTCAACGACTCCGACCTTATCGGCACGCATTGGCGCTATGAGCAGGTGCGCAACCTTACGGACTGGATGGCGGGCGATGGCGCGGATGTGACGCTACAGACGCTTGATCTGGATGATTTCATCGGGCTCAGCTTCACCACGGGCCCCGACGGCAAGCTGTACCAGATGCCAACACAGCAATTCGCGAACCTCTATTGGTTCCGCTACGACTGGTTCAATGACGAAAAGAACAAGGCGGATTTCCAGGAGCAGTTCGGCTACGAGCTTGGCGTTCCCGTGAACTGGTCGGCCTATGAAGACATCGCGGAGTTCTTCACCGGGCGCGATCTGAGCCATATGGGCGTCGACGGCGAAGTCTTCGGCAATATGGATTACGGCAAGAAAGACCCAAGCCTTGGCTGGCGCTACACGGATGCGTGGATGTCCATGGCAGGTATGGGCGATGTTGGCGAACCCAATGGCCTGCCTGTCGACGAATGGGGTATCAGGGTGAACGAGAATTCCCAGCCGGTTGGATCCTGCGTGGCGCGAGGCGGGGCGACCAACTCTCCCGCTGCTGTATATGCCGTAACGAAAGCGATCGAGTGGCTGCAGAAGTACTCTCCGCCCGCAGCGGCTGGTATGACCTTCGGCGAAGCCGGTCCGATCCCTGCGCAGGGCAACATCGCCCAGCAGATGTTCTGGTACACGGCCTTCACTGCGGACACGGTGAAACCTGGCCTGCCGGTGATGAACGAAGATGGCACGCCGAAATGGCGGATGGCACCTTCGCCCCATGGCGTTTACTGGAAAGAAGGTCAGAAGATCGGCTACCAGGATGCGGGTTCGTGGACACTTATGGAGTCAACGCCGGTGGACCGCGCGCAGGCCGCATGGCTCTATGCGCAGTTCGTGACGTCGAAGACAGTTGATCTGAAGAAGTCCGATGTCGGTTTGACCTTTATTCGGGAATCCACGATCAACTCGGACCACTTTACCGAACGCGCTGACAAGTTGGGCGGTCTGATCGAATTCTACCGTTCACCAGCACGGGTTGCCTGGTCACCCACGGGGACCAACGTGCCGGATTATCCGAAGCTTGCACAGCTCTGGTGGCAGAACATCGGCGATGCGATGTCAGGTGCAAAGACACCACAGGAAGCGCTGGATTCACTTTGCGCGGATCAGGAGCGTGTGCTCGAACGGCTTGAACGCGCTGGCGTTCAGGGCGATCTCGGCCCGGTCATGAACGATGAGGTAGACGCGGAAGAGTGGTTCAGCCAAGCTGGCGCGCCTTTCCCGAAGCTCGACAATGAAGACGAGGAACCGATCACTGTCAGCTATGACGAGTTGATCCAGTCCTGGCAGTAATGCACGTCGGCCGGGGCCTTCGGGCCCCGACCACCCTTTTGATCCCCATCAATAAGCTGATACGACCTGATCCGAAAAGATCAGCACCATAAGGCCTGCCAATGACCCATATCCTTGCCATCGACCAAGGCACGACATCCAGCCGGGCCATAGTGTTTGACGCAAACATGCGCATCACCGCATCTGCACAGGAAGAATTCCCCCAGCACTTTCCCAAAAGCGGCTGGGTTGAACATGATCCATCCGATCTTTGGGCGACCACGGCAGGAACATGTCGCGCAGCGATCGAACGCGCAGCGATCGACCCCAAAAACATTGCCGCGATTGGAATCACGAACCAACGCGAAACGACGGTTGTATGGGACCGCGAAACGGGCCAAGCGATACACAATGCCATCGTATGGCAGGACCGGCGTACATCCGATCTGTGTCAGCGCCTCAAAGATGCTGGGCATGAAGCTAAAGTGACCCGGATCACCGGCCTTTTGCTTGATCCCTACTTCTCGGGCACCAAGCTGAAATGGATCCTCGATACCGTCGACGGCGCACGTGAAAAGGCGAAGGCGGGCAAACTGGCCTTCGGTACCGTCGACAGTTGGATCATCTGGAAATTGACCGGAGGCAGAATTCACGTGACCGACGCAACGAATGCCGCACGCACAATGCTTTACGACATACGCGAGGGCGGATGGAGCGAGACAATGTGCGACATGCTCGACATTCCGATGTCAATTCTGCCCGAGGTGCGTGACTGTGCCAGTGACTTCGGAATGGCCCGCGCGGATTTGTTCGGGCGCGAAATTCCGATCCTTGGCGTTGCTGGTGATCAGCAAGCGGCGACCATCGGCCAGGCGTGTTTCCAGCCCGGCATGCTGAAATCGACCTACGGAACCGGATGTTTCGCCTTGCTAAACACCGGTGAAACGCCCGTAACCTCAGATAACCGGCTGCTGACAACGATCGGCTATCAGCTGCATGGAAAACCGACCTACGCTTTGGAAGGCTCCATCTTCATCGCAGGTGCCGTCGTTCAATGGTTGCGCGACGGATTGAAGCTCATCCGGGACGCATCGGAAACGCAGCCTCTGGCTGAATGCGCCGATGATGCTCAAAACGTCATCATGGTCCCGGCCTTCACAGGGCTCGGTGCACCCTACTGGAATGCCGATTGTCGCGGCGCGATTTACGGCCTCACACGCGGCTCCGGACCCGCTGAATTCGCCAAAGCGGCCCTCGAAAGCGTGGGCTTCCAGACCCGAGATCTCTTAGAAGCCATGCATGCCGATTGGGCGGCGGATCGCAGCCAGCAGGTGTTGAGGGTCGACGGCGGCATGACTGCTTCGGACTGGGCGATGCAGTTTTTAAGCGATGTCATTGGCGCACCTGTCGACAGACCGAAGATCACGGAAACGACGGCCCTCGGAGCGGCTTGGCTCGCCGGGATGCAGGCAGCGGTCTATCCAGACATGCAGGGCTTCGCAGATGCCTGGGCGCTTGACGAAAGATTTACGCCGATCATGGACGAAGTGACCCGCAACGCGAAGTATGCCGCTTGGCAGCGCGCCGTCGAAGCCACCCTGTCAGTCTGACTGACCTTGCTGTTTGCGCAAGCGACGGGCTTTGAGGCGGACACGGGATAGGATGCGCAAGAGCAGTCGGAAAGTCGCCATGAACGGTCTGGTGAAAAGTCCGACCAAAGCAAACCTGAACGTCACGGGCTAAAACACAATGCTGCGGGGGCCGCCGAACTGAGGGAGCACCAGACGACGGTGGCAGCTATGAAATCGTGGTCAATTTGATCCTGAACGCCGCGCAGATCGATGATACGCTTTTGGTATTGCACGTCGGGCCGAACGTCTTAGTCGGGACGGTGTGGTGTGGTGATCTTGTGCGCGACAATCCCGCCCGATTGCGCCCAGAACTTTGGTCAGCACAGCAAGGATCTAGGTCTTCGCCATCTTTACGCGCCGATCTCTGACGGGTCCGCAAAGGCCGCGCAAGGCGCTTTGTCAATCATGGCCTTCGGAACACCAGCGACCTTCGCCGCAGCAAAACCTGCAAGCGATGCAATGGCTGAAACAGTGCAAAGGCCTGGCAATGCGGCAGGTGCAGGATCACAGCAATGAAGGCGGTCAACCAGCTGGTCGCGGGATCAAATATCGCCTTAAGCGCCGACGCGTTAGCTTTGGGGCCTCGCAATCCTTGAATCTGAGCGAGGTCGTCAAAGTGACTTCGGTCTCGGCTGGCTCGTATTAGTTAGATGTTCGGAAGCCGCGCGCCGCATGTCGTTGAGGCAGACTGCGCGCCCCGATCCTCAGTAATCATCTGGCCCAAGGGTCCAGGCATCTTGACAAAGGTTGCTGGAGCTTCGGGTGTTCCTACGACGATGGCACATACGGCACTTGATCGGTTTAAGGCACCTGTTGATGTGGGGCTGGGCACTGCGGACGATGCCGCCCTTACCAAAGTTCACGACCGCGCGGCCGGGATCAAACCGCCGGGGGAAAGCTGATGTTTCTGGCCTGGATCGGCGGTGAGTTCACCAGCTCGTCCGATCTGGGCAACACGCTGACCAAGGCGCATATGAGGGCCACCCAGTATGTAGGCGTGCCAGACGCCTCCACCGCACCTGACGTCGAAGCCGGGATCGCATCGATCATATCCCGCTCAATCGCCGCGTAAGACTCAATTGCGCAGTCTTCGAGGGCACTGGCCTGGTCTCGTGATTAGGGCTGCGAGCGGTTTCTGTTCCGGCATTGCTCGATATTCAACAGCACGCCAGAGGGCAGTATCGGGCCGGTGACCGAGGCCTTAGTCGATGCGCTTGGGGGCAAAAGTGTGATGGTCTGCCCACCTTCCCGGCGACAGGGAATTCCGTCTACATGGGCCATCTTTTTGTCAAGGATCAGTTGCTGAATGAAAGCGGGATGGAGGCGCATCCCCTGAACCCAATGACCGATCCAAACCTGCGCCGTTGGCCGGCACTGCAATTAAAGGTGGGGTCGAACATCTTCCAATTGAGGATGTCTTTACGGGCGCCAATGCTATGCGCACCGGCCTTGGCGCCATCCGGGATGAGGATCTGATCATTCTGGGCACGGCCGCGGCAGACTTGCCATTAATGATAGGCGGTTTGGGCATCACAAAGGTCGTCACGCGCTTCGATGTGAAGTGGGACTAGTGAAATCCTCGGCCAATCTCGGGTTTCTTTTTACCGAACTTTCATTGCCTGAAGGCATCCGCGCTGCGGCAGGTGCTGGGTTCGATGCCGTCGAATGCCACTTTCCGCTTGATATGGAAACGGATGCCGTCAGCACGGCGTTGCAGGAAACCGGCCTTAGCATGCTGGGTCTTAACGCTGGGTCCGGGGAACGTAAAAAGGGTGATTTCAGCCTGGCCGCGTTGCCCGACCGAGCCCAAGAGGCGCGCGCAGCAATCGCTCGGACGGTCGACTATGTCGTCGCCACCTAAACGCCAGCCGTTCACGTGATGACCGGTCGTGGCGGAACGGACAACGCCTTTCAAAACGCCCTGACTTACACCTGCGATCTGGCAGCAGCACGAGAGATCACCGTGCTGATTGAACCAATCAACCTTCGCGATGTCGCCGGATACCATCTGTCAACGACGGATCGCGCCGAAAGCAATATCGATGCCGTGGGCAAACCCAATCTCAAGCTGATGTTCGACGCTTGGCACCTGCAAGTCATGACAGGTGATCTGATCAACTCGGTAACGCGATTGCTGCCGAAGATTGAGCATACTCAGATCGCTGGCGGGCCCGACAGCGGTGAGTCAGATCAGGGTGAGGTCGACTATGCTTTCCCTTTGAAAAATGTCGCGGATCTCGGCTGGTACGCGCCAATCGGAGCCGAATTCAAACCGCTTGGTTCGAGCACATCAGAGCTGCTTGGCTGGCTGTCAGATCTCCAGGAGATCACCTAGCCATCTGCGCTTGACTGGACGTTGACACCTCTCGCAACTATGCTGCAGCGCGGAATTGGAGGCAGGAATGAAACTGATCGTCGGGCTGGGGAACCCAGGGGCAAAGTATGCCGGCCACAGGCACAATATCGGCTTCATGGCGCTGGATCAGATCGCGCGGGATCACAATTTTCCCGCCTGGAAATCCAAGCATAGGGGCAGCGTGAGCGAAGGGCGTTTTGGCTCTGACCGCATCGTGTTGCTTAAGCCCGAAACCTTCATGAATAAGTCGGGCGACAGCGTCGGGGCCGCGTTGCGCTTTTACAAGATTGAGCCCGAAGACATCATTGTCTTCCACGACGAGATTGACCTGGCCCCCGGCAAAGTGCGGTTCAAGATGGGCGGTGGACATGCAGGCCATAACGGCCTTCGCTCGATCCACGCGCATATAGGGCCCGATTACAGGCGCGTGCGTCTCGGGGTTGGTCATCCCGGTCACAAGGATCGCGTGCCGGGCTTTGTGCTGCATGATTTTGCAAAAAGCGATCAGGACTGGCTGGACGATGTGTTGCGGGGCTGCGGAGATGGCGCGCCTTATCTCGCCGCCGGCGACAGCGGACGCTTTCTGAATGCAGTTGCCTTGCGCGTCTCCCCACCGCGCTCTGGGACGGGCAAAAGGGCGGAAGAACCACCAGCCGCAAAGACGCCCTCTGTCGCAGGAGACAGCAGATCGCCCTTGCAAAAACTGGTGGATCGCTTTCGATGACACTCCAAAACGCCTTTCAACAACAGGCCGATACATGCGCACGTATGGGCTCACCCTTTATGGGGCAATTGCTTGGTCTTCTCGCCACAGAGTTGCCCTCTGACGCGCCGCTCACCAACCGTCTTACCGAATTTAAAGGCGACATCGGACCTGCTGGCCACTCCCTACCATTGCGGGTAGCAGGCGGCTTGCATGCACTTGTCCTGAGCGGTCGCAGCGCGTCCTTGAAAGCCGCCTATCCACCTAAGGCTGTGACCGACGCTGTTTTGCAAGCGGCTGTTTTGGAAACCTTAGAGGAACACGAGGCGTTTCTTCTCGATTGGATCGAAACACCGCCGCAAACAAATGAGGTGCGGCGTAGCGCTGCACTAATTGCCGGGGCGCATGTGGCGCTGCAGCATTTCGACCGGCCTATCGTTCTAAGTGAATTGGGGGCGAGCGGCGGGCTGAACCTCATGTGGGATCATTATGCATTGGAAATTGCAGGTGCGCAATTCGGTCCGGCGGCTTCGGTCCTGACGCTCAAACCAGACTGGGATGGCGCAGCCCCGCCTGACGCAACCCCACACATTGCTGACCGCGCGGGAGTTGACCTGAATCCGCTTAACCCAAGAAACCCGGACGATCTTTTGAGGCTGACCGCTTTCCTTTGGCCTGATCAACCGCACCGTTTCGAATTGACCAATGCTGCGGCAAAGATCTGGGACGCGGGACTGGCCAGGTCAGATGCGATTTACTGGCTCGAACATCGCCTGCAATCCGCGCCCGCCAACCATTTGCACCTGATTCAGCATACGGTGGCCTGGCAGTACTTCCCGAAAAGCGCCCAAATCCGCGGCACCGAATTGATCGAAGCCCAAGGCGCCCGCGCAACTGATGAAACACCCCTTGCGTGGCTGAGCATGGAAACAGGAGGGGACACCACAGGCGCTATAGGCGCGCTGTTGACATTGCGCCTCTGGCCGGGCGACATCACGCTGGAATTGGGACAAGCCGATTTTCACGGAAGGTGGATCAAGTGGGCATTGTGAAGGAAAACCCTCGGAAGTTGCAAAAGCTGCGCTCACAGGCAGTTTTTCCGCGGATACTTAGGCTCAGTGAGCAGTTTTCGAAAATTTCGGATGATGTTTCGCGACAAAATTGACGAAAGAACGAAGAGCCGACCAATTCGTGTGCCAATTCAGGAACCGTGATGAAGCGCTTGTAAACAAACAGGTATCCAATGAAGCCGGATGAAAGCATCAATGTTTTGGGTGAACCCCTGCAAGTCTGCGGGAATGATCCGGTGACGGGTTTCTTTCGGGATGGCCACTGCAACACTTGCGCCGCCGATCAGGGCAGTCACACGGTTTGTGCAATCGTGACCGCAGAATTTCTGGCCTATTCGAGCTATGTCGGAAATGATCTTAGCACCCCGAGGCCAGAGTTCCGGTTTCCCGGTCTGAAACCTGGTGATCGCTGGTGTCTATGCGCCTCGCGCTTCATGCAGGCGCATGAGGAAGGCTGTGCACCCGATGTTGATCTTTCAGCCACTCACAAGCGGGCATTGGATGTTATTCCGCTGACAATCCTAGAAAGTCACGCACGTTCGGAACTGTGAAGTGGGCCATCAATCAGATCGTCAATGAACACGCTTAGCAATTGTGGGCGACCGCTCACTCCGGCTTTGCGGTAAATGGCATTTGTCTGCGCTTTTACAGTACCTTCTGAGGTTTCGCGCACCGCTGCGATGTCCTGGGTCGACAAACCTTTGATAGCAAAAAGTGCCACATCTCGCTCTGCCGGTGTCAGCGACCATTCCTCGAACTTGTCATACAAAAGCTCCATGAAAGCGCCCGAAGCTGCGCGCAATTGGCTTTCGATGCGGTCCGATCTGCGGTTCGATGCGCGCAACGTCAAAGCCCCGAGCACGACGCCTATGATCAGCCCGATTGCCGCCCCGATCTCTATCAATTCATGAACCTGCCAATTGATCGGTTCAACCGTCAATCCCAAGACAGAGATTAATATGTCAGATACGAAGAAAACAGCACAAAGCACTTGAATGACTAGGATAATGCCAAAGAGGTAAGAGCTTGCCATCACTATGGCTCCTTGAGGTAATCAGTCGTCTCCACCGTCATCTCCTCCGTCATCGCCGCCATCGTCACCCCCGTCATCTCCTCCATCGTCGCCATCGTCACCATCATCACCGTCATCTCCATCGTCGCCGCCGCCCGTCCGACCACCGGCACCGCCACTGCGATCCGGGCTGATGAGGCCGCCAAGACCACCCTCTGCGCCCCGGACATAGTCGCGCAGGATCACACCGGTTGAAGGGTTCACGATGATCTCGCGAAAGGTGTTTCCGCGGCGCGCTGTGATGCGGATACGGCCTAGCAGGGTGTTTCGGGTGTTGATCTGGGTGTAGCCCTGATTTCGCAACTGGCGGGTGATGCCGTCTTCGATGCGGTTGGCAAAGGCAGGGATGACCTGCACCACTGCCAGAAGGCCTCCCAGCATCAAGGGAGCCAAAACCGCGCGCCGTGTGAATGACGTGCTCTTTACCGAACTGATTTGGGAGTTTTTCTTCATCAGGCTCTCCGGAAGACCAATCCTGACGACACGGTCTGTGGCGAGTTCATAGCAACCCCCTCAATGCGCAAGCCCATCGGCGAAAGCCTCCGAGGCCAGAACGATCCGGCTGTCGCGATCTGCGGGGCGCGTCTCGAGCGCAACGGCCACGGTTGCCAAAACGACGACGGCGGCAGAGAAGTTAAAGATCAGGGCCATATGTGCCTCCAACATGGTCAGATCAGCGCAGAAACAACTGCGCCTCCTGCAATCAAGCTAGGTCAATGCAGGTCGGCACCGCCATGTAGCTGCCGTTTAATCGAGTTTGACTAAACCATGCGGATTAAGCAAATAAACCTGAGTTTATGAGGCAAAACACGCCGATTGCCGACGTTTGGTGGTTTGAAAACGAGATCCTCAAGAGGATCCCGATCAGCCCGCTTCGGACATGCCGAAGCCCAGTGCCTTGGCAACCGTGAATACATCCTTGTCACCTCGGCCACACATATTCATGCAAATGATATGATCCGCTGGCAGTTCAGGAGCAATCTTCGCGACATAGGCGAGCGCATGGCTGGGCTCAAGCGCGGGGATGATGCCCTCTTTTTCGCAGCAAAGCTGGAAGGCTTCCAGCGCTTCGGCATCGGTGATTGCCACGTACTTCGCTCGTCCAATCTCATGCAGCCAGGCGTGTTCCGGTCCGATGCCTGGATAGTCGAGCCCTGCCGAAATCGAAAAGCCCTCAAGGATTTGCCCGTCATTGTCCTGCAGAAGATAGGTACGATTGCCATGCAAAACGCCAGGCCGACCGCCGGTGAGCGAGGCACAATGCTCCATCTTTTCATTCACACCCTTGCCACCAGCCTCGACACCGATGATGTCGACACCCTCATCATCAAGGAATGGGTAGAAGAGACCCATTGCGTTTGAGCCTCCACCAATGGCTGCGATGATCGTGTCAGGATAACGCCCCTCCGCCTGCATCATCTGCTGTTTGGTTTCCTTGCCGATGATGCTTTGGAAATCGCGAACCATAGCAGGATAGGGATGCGGGCCCGCAACGGTTCCGATACAATAAAAGGTGTCGCGGACATTGGTGACCCAATCACGCAACGCATCGTTCATCGCGTCTTTCAGCGTACCGCGACCGCTGGTCACTGGCACCACCTCGGCCCCGAGAAGCTTCATCCGAAACACATTGGGCGCCTGACGTTCCACATCATGGGCGCCCATATAAACAACACACTTCAATCCGAATTTCGCGCAGACAGTGGCCGTGGCCACACCATGCTGCCCTGCCCCGGTTTCCGCGATAATCCTGGTCTTGCCCATCCGGCGCGCCAGGATGATTTGCCCCAGGACATTGTTGATCTTGTGAGCGCCTGTATGGTTCAGTTCATCCCGCTTCATATAGATCTTGGCACCGCCCAAATGCTCGGTCAGTCGTTCCGCGTGATAGAGCGGGCTGGGCCGACCGACGTAGTGGGTCCAGAGATCGTTCATTTCGGCCCAGAAACTCTCGTCCGTTTTGGCGTTTTCGTATTGCGCCTCCAGCTCAAGGATCAGCGGCATCAGCGTTTCGGACACGAAGCGCCCGCCAAATTTGCCAAAACGTCCGTCCTCATCAGGACCGGTCATAAAGCTGTTGAAGAGTTCATTGGGCATTGCATTCTCCCACATCGCTGCGATCACAAAGCCCTATCGTTCCTGATGCATGAGGTAAAGCCGCGCCGGCTTCGCCGCGCTGTTTTGACCATCCACAAGAAGCAGCGACCCTCGTTGTCTAAGCTGTGACCTGTCGCGCCTGCTGAGCCGCAGCAATGAAGGCTTCGATCAGCCGCTTGTCTTTGCGGCCCGGCGTGGCTTCAACTCCAGACGAAACGTCTACTTGCCGTGCGCCGGTCAGCCGAACGGCCTCTGCGACATTTTTTACACTTAAACCGCCAGCGAGCATCCAGGGAGTCGGCCACCGCCGACCAGCAATCAGTCTCCAGTCGAAAGACAGCCCGTTACCGCCCGGCAAAACGGCAGTCTTGGGCGGTTTGGCATCGACAAGGATCTGATCGGCGACGCCAGAATATGCGTCGATGGCCGCAAGATCGTGAGCATCGGCCACTCCGACAGCTTTCATCACAGGCAAACCATATCGTTTTTTGATCTCTGCGACCCGTTCGACCGTTTCGCGACCATGGAGCTGAAGTATGTCGATCGGCACCCGATCAAGGAGCTTGTCCAATTCGTCATCGTCCATATCGACGACCAACGCGACTTTATCAACGCCTGCGCGCACCGCCCCTGCAAGAAGGCGAGCGGCTTCTGGATCAATGTTGCGCGGGCTCTTGGGGAAAAATACAAAACCGACATAACGCGCGCCAGCTTCAGCGGCCGCTCGGATGTGGTCTGCTTGGGTAAGACCACAGATTTTGACGGCGATCTGGTCCGACATAACGCGTTGTCTAACCGGCGTCATCCAAAAGCGCCAGAACTTCGTCCTTGGTGTCGTGCTTTTCAGTCTTGAGCCGTTTAACTTCGCGCTCAAGCCGCCGTTTTTCACGGTCCGACTTTTTGGCTTCGGATCGAATGGAGGCCTCGCGGATCCATTCCCATATGAAACCGATCAAAAGACCGGCTGCGACCCCGCCGAAAATCACGAGGAACAACGGCAGCTCTATCGACGGATTCAGTGCAAAAAGACCTGCAAGCTCTGTCGGCAAAACCTTGAGTTCGACAATCGTACGATTTGCCAAGGCAACGGCGATCAACGCGATTGCTACAACGGCAATGCAGGCATATCGGATGTAGCGCATCAGGCCTTCCCGTTCAGCCGGTCACGCAGCAATTTGCCAGTCTTGAAAAATGGAACGTGCTTCTCCTCGACCTGTACCGTTTCGCCAGTCCTGGGATTGCGCCCAACGCGTGCATCGCGGCGTTTGACCGAGAACGCACCAAAGCCACGGAGCTCGACGCGGTCGCCACGCGCCATCGCGTCGGTCACTTCATCGAATATGGTGTTTACAATCCGTTCGACATCGCGCTGATACAAATGTGGGTTTTCATCCGCGATCTTCTGGATCAATTCCGAACGGATCATAGTCACTCCCCCGAGCTCTTCGATATTTGACCGACTATAGGCCTAATCCAAGCCTTAGGAAACGCCCGGAACGGCATTGCGGCACGTTTTTGCAGGGAGAAACCCCTGTTTTAGTTAGTATTTTCGCATATTCGGGCAGCGATACCGAGAGTATACCCCTCGCATGTCGACGTCGGGATTTCGATTCGGAGTTGTCAAACCAGGTTCGCGCAACACTGTTCGCTAATGTCGGACGTTCATGCAACCGCCCCCCGACCCATCGGAATACTCATACCTACAGGCTGGCCTGCTCCGCCGTCATCACTGCGATAACATCCGTGAGACGTTCGGCAATCACATGCTCGCAGTGGCGCACCCGTTCCGGCGTGAAAAACCCTGCCACATCAAGAACGTTCACCGTGCCAATGACCTGATCCTGCCCGACCGGAACATTGAGTGCTGAGGCGCAGCCAAGAGTCTCAATCACCGCGTAATCAGCGAAGTACGGCGCGAATTCGGCCACACTGTTGGCAACGAATGTCTCACCACGCACGATCACCTGATCGGTCCAAGCCCCCTGAGCCATCGGTTTGGTGCCGGAGACCGGGTAGGTCTCGGGGCAAGAGCTATAAACACGACGCGCAAAACCAGCGTTGCGGTCCAGAACAGTCACGGTGAACAGCTTACCGCTGATCTCTCTGTGCAGATTAGCATAAAGCTCCTGGCTGCCGCCTGGCATCGTCAGTTCTTCTCAACCAACCGATAGAAAACGTAGTCCGAAGTTGCGCCGTTGACGAACCCTTTGATGTTGTCGCGCATCGCAACCTGTTTGATGGCTTGGAACATGATGACGAAGGGTGCTTCAGCCTGTGTTTCGCGCTGCAGATCCAAATACATGCCAAGCCGTTTGTCGGGATCCTGTTCGCCAAGCGCTGCCATCGCTTTGGCATTCATCTCCTCGGGCGGCATCCAAGCGTTGCGCCACGTGGTGGTCGACGCGTACTTGTCGTCGGAATTGTCGGCGTTAAAAGCAAAGGCCTTGGCGTTGGAATGCGGGTCCATGAAGTCAGGTCCCCAATAAAGCAGCATCGCCTCATGGGTCCGCGCCCGGTATTTTGTGATGACCTGCGCGCCGGTGCCCGCAACGATTTCAAGGTTGATACCAGCCTGCGCGAAAGACGATTGCAGCGACTGCGCCATATCGACAAAGGGCGTGGCCGAAATGACATCCAGCGTGACGTTGATTGGCAGTTGCACTCCCGCATCCGCGAGAATCTGTTTTGCCTTTTCGGGGTCGTAGCTAAAGGGCGTGTCCGTCAAAGCCCCGGGAAATCCGTCCGGCCAGAACGCCTGGTGGACCTTCATCTGCCCGTCTAGCAAAGACCCGGCCATGCCCTCGTAATCGACGAGATAGCGCGCCGCCGCCCACACTGCCGGATCTGTCAGCGCGTCAACCTTCTGATTGAAGGATATCCAATGGACGGCAGCTTGCGGATAGGTTTCGATCCGCACACCTTCTTCATCCGTCAAACCAGCGACCTGATTGGGATCAAGGTTCTTTGCAATATCGACGTCTCCCGCCACGAGTTGCAGACGCTGCGAGGCCCCTTCCGGATTGTGCTGAACCACCACGCGGCTCATTGAGGGCGCACCCTGATAGTAGTCCGCATGCGCTTCGAGAGTCAGGATCTCAGCAGGCCGATAGGTGACTAGCTTGAAAGGACCGGTGCCAGCGGAGTTCTTGTTCATCCATGCGTGCCCCATATCGCCGTCGACCTCATTGGCCATGACCGTTTCCATGTCGACGATCGAGGCCGGACGGGCCGCAAGTACGTTCAGGACGAAAGACGGCGCGAAATCGCCTTCATAACGAACGGTCACTGCGTTGCCTTCCGTCGTGACCATCTCGTCGATATTGTCTGCGGTCCAGCCAAGTTGGGTCAGGATGAACGACGGCGCCTTGTCCAGGGCAACCACGCGGGTCCAGGACCCGACCACATCCGCACCCCGCAAGGGATTGCCGGAATGAAATTTGACCCCGTCCCGCAGCGTGAAGGCGACCGTCTTGTTGGCCGCATCCACGCTCCACTCCGTTGCCAGGGCCGGTGCCAGTACGGTTGTATCCATCGCATCGTAACGCACGAGCGTGTCATAAGTGTTTGCGACGTATTCTCCGGACGTGAATTCGTAGGCAGAGGCCGGATCAATCGTGACGATGTCGTCAATGTTTTGGGCCACCACCAAAACATCCGATGGTGTCTCGGCCAGTGACGGTGACATCGCAAGCGTAGCGGCAATGCAGGCGGATGCCAGTGTCGATCGCAATGTAAACATGATAACCCCCGATTTGTTTCTGCATGTAACTTTAAGTTATCCCATTAGACTGACGCCGCCAGCAGATGTTGGGAATAGGGATGGCTGGCCTTCATTGCGCGCAGGGCCGCAACCTCCATGATCTCGACAATCTGGCCGCCATTCATAACGGCAAGACGGTCGCACATATGACCAACGACCGACAGGTCGTGAGACACCATCACGTAAGTCAGCAAACGGGCTGCACGCAGATCAGACAGTAAGTTCAGGATCTCCGCCTGCACCGAGACATCCAAGGCCGAGGTCGGCTCATCCAGAAGCAGCAGATCGGGTTCGGGGGCAAGCGCCCTTGCGATAGCAACCCTTTGGCGCTGTCCGCCCGAAAGCTGGTGCGGATAGCGGAACCGGAACTTCTGACCAAGACCAACGTCATCAAGCAGCTTTGAGACACAGGCGTCGATGTCGCGGAAGCCATGGAGATACAGCGTCTCTCCCAAAACCTGATCGACCGAGTGCCGCGGATGCAGCGAGGCGTAGGGATCCTGAAACACCATCTGCACGGTCTTGAAGAACCGCCGCGCGCGCCTCTTGTTCAGTGCGGCGCCAGCGACCGAGATCCGGCCCGACCAGTCCGGAGCCAGTCCGGTGATCGCGCGAAGAATGGTGGATTTACCGGAACCGCTTTCGCCAACCAAGCCAAAACTTTGACCCTGTGCGACAGAAAATGTCGCCCCCTTTACCGCATCGACCCGATCCCTGCCCGATCCGAACCAGACATTCAAATCTTCAATCTCTAACATGCGCTCAGCCGTCCGCTCACGCTTGGGGCCTCGGACCATGCCGGATCCCGCCGCAAGACCTCCAGCCGATCGCGCGGTTCGGACAGACGGGGAAGCGAATTCAGGAGCCCTTGCGTATAAGGGTGCCGCGCCTCATGCAACCGGTCCGCATCGCAGACTTCCACGATCCGGCCCGCATACATGATCAAAACGCGGTCACAGAAATCGGCGACCAGATTCAGATCATGGCTGATGAAGATCAGGCCCATGCCGCGCACGGTCACCAACTTGTCCATAATGTCGAGCACTTGCCGCTGCACAGAAACATCAAGCGCCGAGGTTGGCTCATCCGCGATCAGGATCTGAGGGTTCGGGATCAACATCATGGCAATCATGATCCGCTGGCCCATGCCACCCGACATCTCATGCGGATATGCCCGCATCACACGTTCCGGGTCGCGGATCGAAACCGCCCCCAGCATCTCAAGCGACTTTGCTTTGGCCTTCGCCTTGGAGGCTTTAGAATGAAGCCGGTAAGCCTCCACAATCTGGTCACCGATTGTCATCACCGGGTTCAGTGAAAACTTCGGATCCTGCATCACCATGCTGATCCTTTCGCCCCGCACATCGCGCATCGCTTTTTCGGACAGATCCAGCAGGTTGGTGCCGTCCAGACGAATATGATCTGCTTCCGCAATGCCGGGAGGTCGGATCAGGCGCAGGATAGCGCGCCCGGTCATCGACTTGCCCGATCCGCTCTCCCCCACGATGCCCAGCCGTTCGCGACCCAGCGAGAATGAGATCCCCCGGACCGCATCAAAAATACCCTGGCGCGTTGGGAATCTGACCCAGAGGTTTTCGATGTCCAGAAGATCGGCCATCATTCACTGGCCTTCGGGTCGAGCACATCTCGCAAACCATCGCCCAGAAGGTTGAAGGCCAGCGACACCGTGAAGATCGCAAGCCCAGGCATCGTGGCCACCCACCAGTGATCGAGTATGAACCGACGCCCCTCCGAGATCATCGCCCCCCATTCTGGACTTGGCGGTTGCGCCCCCAACCCTAGAAAACCAAGGCCAGCGGCGGCCAGAATGATGCCCGCCATATCTAACGTCACGCGCACGATCAGCGACGACACGCAGAGCGGCCAGATATGCGTAGTGATGATACGCAAGGGCCCTGCCCCCTGCAGACGGATCGCACTAATATAGTCGGATTTTCGGATCGTCAGCGTCTCTGCCCGGGCGATCCTGGCATAGGGCGGCCACGCCGTAAGCGATATCGCAAGTACCGCGTTTTCAATACCGGCACCCAGGGCCGCGACAAAGGCGAGGGCCAGCACCAGCCGGGGGAAGGCCAGAAAGATATCAGTGATCCGCATCAGGACCATATCGACCCAACCGCCAACATAGCCCGAGACTGTGCCGACCAGCAGGCCCGCGATTGGAGCGATCAGGGCCACCAAGGCGACGATGTACAACGTAATGCGCGCGCCATAGATCAGACGCGATAGGATATCCCGCCCAAGGCTGTCCGTGCCAAGGACATGTCCAGGGGCACCCAAAGGCGCCAGACGATTGCCCAGATCCTGCGCGAAGGGATCATGCGGTGCCAGAAGCGGCGCGGCAAAGGCTATCAGCACCAGCAACACCAGAATACCAAGTCCGACCATCGCCATTGTGTTCGAGCGAAAGGACAACCAGCCCTGATAGAGAGCGGAAATCCGTGCGTGTCGACGGGATGTCGGTGTGTCGGTCAGCAGCCATGCACGGAGGCCCCCTGTCTGCCCACTCGCATCTGCCATCACCTCGCCCTCGGATCGAAGACTTTGTAGAGAAGATCCGAAAAAATGTTCAGCATGATGAAGATCAGACCAACAACGACAGTGCCGCCAAGGACCGCGTTCATATCGGCGCTCAGCAGGGCGGTCGTGATGTAGCTGCCGATGCCAGGCCAACTGAAGATGATCTCGGTCAACACGGACCCTTCGAGAAGGTTCGCATAGCTCAAGGCGATGACCGTGATCAGCTGCACGCGGATATTCTTGAAGGCGTGTTTCCAGACGACGTCCCATTCGGACATGCCCTTGACCCGAGCGGTGGTTATGTATTCCGCGCTCAATTGTTCCAACATGAAAGAGCGTGTCATCCGGCTGATGTAAGCCAGCGAGTAGTAGCCCAAAAGCGATGCGGGCAGGATGATGTGGCTGAACGCGTTTTTGAAGACGTCCCAATTGCCATCAAGTGCAGCGTCGATGAGGATCATGCCCGTCACCGATGGCACAACGTCGACGTAAAAGATGCCAACCCGCCCCGGTCCACCCACCCAGCCCAGAATGCCGTAAAAGATCAAAAGTCCCATAAGCCCAAGCCAGAAGATCGGCATGGAATAGCCCACAAGCGCGACGACCCGTGCGACTTGATCGATCCACGATCCCTTGCGTACCGCAGCGACAACACCAAGTGGCACGCCCAGCACGATCCCGATAAAGATACCAAGCGTGGCAAGCTCCAACGTTGCCGGGAAGACACGGGCAAGATCCTCGGAAACGGGTCGGGCGTTCAAAAGCGACGTTCCGAAATCCAGGCGAATAACATCCCAGATGTAGTAGCCGAATTGCACGATCAAAGGCTTGTCGAGTCCGAGTTCCTGAAATACGGCGTCATAGGTCGATTGCGATGCCCTCTCGCCGACGATGGCGAGTACCGGGTCGATCGGCATAACCCGCCCGATAACAAAGGTGACGAATAGCAACCCCAGCAAGGTCACGGCAATCGACCCCAGCGTGAGAAGAGTGGTCCTCAGCCAATTTGGAAGGGGCACTCGAAAGTGCCCCTTTTTGTGGTCTGTGACAGCCACTTACTTGGTAACCTGCCAATAGGCGGCGGACGTTACGGCCTGACCAGTCGACCAATTCGCGATGTTGTCGCGCACCGCCGATTGCTCGATCTGCTGGAACATCACGACAAAGGGCGAGGTTTCGCGGAATTCGGCCTGTATATCCAGATACATCTGCACCCGCTTGTCCCGGTCGCCTTCTGTTACGGCCGCTTCCACCTTTTCGGTTAGTCCGCCAGTGTCCCAGCTGTTGCGCCAGGCCAGAAGCCCCGTCGCGTTCGCCTCATCCGAGTTGTCGGGGTTGTAGGCAAACGTCCCCGCATTGGTCTGCGGATCCGGATAATCCGGCCCCCATGCGCCCAGATAGACATCCAATTCCCGCGCACGATAACGGGCGAGGATCTGCTTGGCAGTGCCGACGGTGATGTTGACCTTGATCCCGGCCTGGGCCGCAGCATTCTGGAAAGACTGCCCGATCTCTATCCTTTCCTGAGCCTCGCGAACGCCGATCTCGACCTCAAGGTTTTCAACGCCGGCCTCGGCCAGCAATTCCTTGGCCTTCTCGATGTTGTAGATGAACGGGTTTTCATCTGACGCGCCCAGATAGGTGGCGGGCAGGAAGTTCTGGTGGATCGTGTATTGCCCGCTCAGGAAGCTGTTCTTCATACCCTCGTAGTCGATGAGATACTTGAAGGCCTGCCGCACTTCGGGCTTCGACAGTTCAGGATGCTTCTGATTCAGCGCCAGATACATCAGGCGCCCCTTCAGCTCGTCTTCAATCTTGATCCCGTCGGTCGCTGATGCGCCTGCAACATCCTCTGGATTGAGGTTCCGTGCGATATCGACATCCCCGCGTTCCAGCAACAGGCGTTGGGAGGCACTTTCCAACACATGCCGGACGATCACCCGCTCCATCGTGGGCGCGCCGTCATAGTAGTCGGGATTGGAGGACAGCGTCACACTTTCGTTGGGTTTCCAGCTGTCCAGCTTGTAGGGACCGGACCCCGCCGAATTGGTCTTGAGCCACGTGTTGCCCATATCCCCATCGACCTCGTTGGCCATGACCGTTTCCATATCGACAATGCCACCGATCGTGGCTGTCAGACAGTTCAGGACAAAGGATGTCGCATACTTCTTGTCGGTCGTAATGACCAGCTTGCCATCCTCAACACGGATGGTTTCCTCAGCGTTTTCGGGCGTGAAGCCGAATTGCGCCAGAATAAACGCGGGCGTCTTGTCGAGCATCACCGCCCGGCGCAAGGAAAACGCCGCATCTTCAGCCCGCACCGGATTGCCGGAATGGAAGGTCACGCCTTCGCGCATGGTGAAGGTGATCGTCTTGCCGTCCTCGCTAACCTCCCAGCTTGTCGCAAGGTCCGGCTTATAGCCCGCTTCAAGATCCATTGGGTCCAAGTAGACGAGCCGCGAATAGACATTTCGGCTGATGTCGGATCCCGCAAACTCAAAGCTTTCAGCCGGATCAACCGTGGTTATGTCATCGATCCGGTGCGCAATCACCAACATGTTTGGCGGTGTTTCAGCCGTCGCCGTCAGGGGCGTCAGGCTGACAGCGAGGCCCAAGGCGGCCCCGCTCAATAATCGTGTAAAGACATTCATGTTCAACAACCTCTCCTGTTTTGTTTTTGTCCAATGCTGCTGGCGGCGTTCAGGAACCCCAGGTTTTCTCCAGAACACGCAACCAGTTCTTGAAACAGAGCTTGGCAATCAGCGCGTCATCATATCCGTGCTGAAGCATGGCTTGCCGAAGTTTGGGCAGGCCAGCAGATGACGTCAAATCCTTTGGTACGATCGCCCCGTCATAATCCGAGCCAAAGCCTACTTTGTCCTCACCCAGATGCTCGATCAGGTGATCGAGATGCCGCATAAGTTGTTTCAGCGGCACATCTGCAATCATACGTCCATCATCGCGCAGAAAAGCCACAGCAAAGTTTAGGCCGACCATCCCCTCGCTTTCGCGAATTGCGGCAAGCTGCTTGTCGGTCAGGTTGCGGGTATGCGCGCAGATGGCATGCACATTCGAATGGGTGGCGACCAGCGGCTTCGTCGAATGGCGCGCCACATCCCAGAAACCAGCCTCGTTTATATGCGACAAATCGATCATGATCCCAAGTTCATCGCAGCGCTGCACCAAGCGCAGCCCATGATCGGTCAATCCATCCCCAGTGTCGGGTATGCCTGGATAGCGGAAGGGGACGCCATGGCCAAAGATCGTCGGACGACTCCAGACCGGGCCAAGCGACCGCAGGCCCGCCTGATAAAGCACTTCGAGCGTATTGAGATCCGCATCAATCGCCTCGGCGCCCTCGATGTGAAAGATCGCCGCCATCTTTTCAGCGGCCATCGCCTGGCGGATTTCAGCAACACTTCGGCAGACTTTCAGACCGCCCCGCTTTTCCAGATCAAACAGGATCGCGGCCTGCGCCATAGCAACGGGAAACGCATCTTCCCAGTCAATCGGCTCTGGCAAGGGCAGATCGTAGCTGGGTTTCTCCATCTCTTTGTAGGCAAAGTCGGAATCAACGGGTGATGATACATAAACCGCAAAAAACCCACCTGCAAAACCGCCCGCTTTGGCTTGAGCGACGTCGATGGCGCCATCCCTACCCGAAATGAAAGTTTCAGATCCTGACAAACCGCCCGCGCGGTACAGTGTTGAGAGGACATCGTTGTGCCCATCGAAGATCGGCGGTTCAGATATATCTTTCAAAATGTGCCACCCCCACGTGTTAAATGGCAGGCTACGCAATAAATTCTCATGGGCGAGATACAATTCAACGATTATACATCATAGAAGAATGATGTTTGCGCAGGGATGATATGGTCGCAAAGGCCTGGCACAGTTTGCCGGAATACCGCGCACTTCGAGCGTTAATGGAAAGCGGGACCACCGCCAAAGCGGCGGTCCGCCTGGGGCTCTCGCAATCTGCGGTCAGTCGGTCTATCGGTAGTTTGGAGGCGCGCATCGGCCAGACGCTGTTTGAACGCGATGGCGGACGCCTGCGCCCAACATTCGAGGCAACGCTTCTGAACCGACGCCTGGATCCGCTCTTCGAAGCGCTGGACCGCATCGATGGACCCCCCGAACCCGCACAGGAGACGCTGCGCCTGATCGCACCACCCACCTACGCGCATCGCTTTCTCGTTCATCACATTGCGACCTTCCTGAAAGCCAACCCACGCTTTTTCGTAAGCCTCGAGGTTTCATCCTCCGAAGACGTCGTCCGAGGCCTTCAAGAAGCACGCTTCGATCTCGGCCTGATCGGCGTCGAGCTTTCCCGCGAAGGCGTGAAGCTGAGCCCCTACCAGGTGTCGAAGGCCGTCTGTGCAATGACACCGGATAATCCGCTGAGCGCGAATAACACGATCACACCGGAAGATCTCCACGAACACTCCTTTATTGCCCTCACCCATCGCCACGCAAGGCGGGCGCAGCTAGACAAGGTGCTGACAAAAGCGCGAAGCGTGCCCCACATTGTGGCAGAGGTGTCCACGTCGTTCGCCGCAGTTGATCTTGCGAAAGAGGGATTGGGCATGACAATCGTCAATCCCTTCCCCGTGCTTCAGTATCGATCAGACGATCTGGTGTTCCGCCCCTTTGCCTCACCCATCGAATATCGCAGTTACTTCGTGATGCCGGAACACCGCCCGATACCGGCCATTGCGCGGGCCTTTGTCCGGCATCTTCGGTTGCACACACTCAAGACGCCCTACTCCAGCAAGGCCTGACGGATCACATGGCGTTCGAGAGCGCGATCAGGTCAACATCCATCTGCGTCATTAGATCCATGTAGTCCAGCAGCACCCAGTTTTCGGCGATCTTCCCGCCTGCGCACCGATAGAAGTCCATGACGCGCAGGGTCAGCGGACGCCCATCCGCCTTCACTCCTAGATAGTCACCCTGATGGGTCATGGTCATTGAAGGCCAGCCCGACACTGCAGCATAATCGCCTTGCCCTATCCGGCAATAATGATTGCCACCTTTGCGATCCGGGAAGGCGGCGAGGAATGGCGCGCGGTGATCCTTAACAAAACCCTCCCAGCGATAGTTCGATCCGATCCCGCCTGGGCCGTACCACAGCATGTCATCCGACCAGTATCCGTCCACACCGGTCTGTCCTTTGGAGGCATTCGTCGAAGGGTCGAAAAGATGTAGATCGGCGAGCATTGCCTCGACCAGATCAAGGCTGGTGTTACCGTTTTCCCCCATCGGCAACACGCCATCATGTGTGGCAGGTCCCGGAAACAGCATTTCCGTGCCCAGCATGTCGCCAAGGGGATCGCGTCCCGCCTGACGCATGAGATCCGGGAGATCCAGAATGATCCGCGCTTCGATGATGCGGTCGCCCTCGACCCGATAAAACTCGCCGGATCTTAAGAACGCCAGTTTTTCAGACGGCCGGATGCCGAAAAGCGTATCATTAAAGTTGCCCAAGTAATGCGCCACGGCCGCGATCCATGTGCCGCCAACGTCTCTTCGATTGGGGCCACCAACAAAAATCTCATCCCTCCGGCGCATATGATGCAGGGCTTTTTGCAAGGGCTGAAAGAAGCCGGACAGGACAGCAGCCCGGCCTTCCAATCGGCCGACAGGATGAGAAACATCAAATACGCAATCGGATGACAGGGCGGCGGCAGCGATGCTGGTCAGCGCGTCGCCGTTCGGCGCGGTCGCAAGGTTGTTGAGCGATTGATAATAAGGTAAAAACTTAGACGCCACATCGTTCTCCAGAATAATTTTGCACACGTGTGCAATAAAAGTGTTGCCAAGGCTGCAAGCCAGTGTCTAGCCTGTTATTCATGGCAGCCGGGGGGTGCAGATGGCCGAAATCCAATTGCGCAATCTCAGCAAACGCTGGGGCGGCTTTGTTGGGGTCGATAACTTCGATCTGACTATCGCGGATGAGGAATTCCTTGTTCTTCTGGGCCCATCCGGCTGCGGTAAAACAACGACGATGCGGATGATCGCCGGGCTTGAGGATGTGACCGAGGGCGAAATTGTCATCGACGGGAGGGTCGTCAATGATCTCGATCCAAAAGATCGGGATGTCGCGATGGTTTTCCAGTCTTACGGTCTCTATCCGCATCTGAATGTATACGAGAACATCCGCTTCCCTTTGAAAGTCCGTAAGGTTGAGCCATCAAGCCACGATGAAAAGGTACGCCGCGCTTCGGCAATGGTCGAGTTGGACGATTTTCTGCATCGTAAACCAGCGGAATTGTCAGGCGGTCAGCGACAGCGTGTGGCCCTTGCACGCGCCATCGTGCGAGAGCCGAATGTGTTCCTGATGGACGAACCGCTGTCGAACCTCGACGCGAAGCTGCGCGTGTCGACGCGCGCACAGATCAAGAACCTGTCGCACGAGTTGAAGGTCACAACTGTCTACGTAACGCATGATCAGATCGAGGCCATGACGTTGGCGGATCGCGTTGTTGTCATGAAACAGGGCAAGGTGCAGCAGGTCGGCACACCCACCGACATCTATGACAATCCAGCCAACACCTTTGTGGCCAGCTTTATCGGTAGCCCCGCCATGAACCTTATGGAGGGCAGGCTTGAGGCAGGTACTTTCCGTGGCGACAACGTCGAAATCGGCGGATTGGAAGGCACTGAGGGGCCAGTCACACTGGGTTTCCGGGCCGAAGATGCGGGCCTTGCCCAAGGCAGCGGCGCGATCAGCGCGCCCATATACACGATCGAGCTTCTGGGCGACGCGACAATGCTAACCGTGCGGGCGGGCGGACAGCTTGTATCGGTCAAGGCCCCCAAGGATTACCGGGCCGAGATCGGCGAACAGGTCGCCTTTTCCGTCCCGACCGATATTTGCCACCTTTTCGATGCCGAAACGGGCGCAAGGTTGCAAAGTAAACAAGGGGCAAATCCCCAGTATGAAAAACAGGGAGTTTGAAAATGGCTTTGAAACAATTGGCCCTCGGCGGTGCAATTTCGCTGATAGGATCAGCGGTCTTTGCGGATTGCGCTTTTGAGAATGACGTACCGGTCAAATCGCTCAGCGCCGGATTTGAAGCATGGAAGGCCGTGACGGACGCCATGTCGGAGTGCGGCAACTTCTCGGCTGAACTTGATCAGGAATTCCGGAAGAAGCAGCCAGCGGCCTTCGATGCAAACCCGTCGCTTTATCAAATTGGCGGCGTCTCAAACGGTACGATCACCCCGCTTTTAAACGCGGGCACAATACGGCCATTGGACGACCTGGTTGAAAAGTACGGGCAAAACCTGGCACCCAACCAATTGATCAAGGTCGACGGCAAGACCATGGCCGTTGCGATGATGGTGAATACGCAACATCTGATGTACCGCGACGATATCCTGAGCGATCTGGGTCTTGATGTGCCAACAACCTACGATGACGTTCTCGCCGCCGCAAAGGCGATCAAAGATGCCGGCGTCGTGGACTACCCAGTCGGGGCGACCATGAAGTCCGGCTGGAACATAGCGCAGGACTTCAACAACATGTTTGCAGGCTATGGCGGCCAGTTCTTTAACGCAGACAACACAACAACCGTGAATTCCGAGGCGGGTGTCAAAGCGCTTGAGATGATGAAAGCGCTGACAGAATATATGGATCCCGAATACCTTGTCTCGGACTCCACCTATGTTCAGCAGCAGTTCCAGCAAGGCAAGATCGCGATGGCGAACCTGTGGTCCAGCCGTGCTGCCGCTATGGATGACGTGGCTGAAAGCCAGGTGGTCGGTAAGGTCAAAATGGCTGCGGCCCCGACAGCGATGGAAGGCGGTGCGCCTGCAACGACCATGTGGTGGGATGGTATCGTGATCGCCAGCAACATCGGGGATGATGCCGCAGACGCGGCCTTTCGTGTAGTGATGGAAGGACTCGACAGCGACATGGTGACCGAAAACAACGATGAGGCCATCTGGTTGATCGCAGGATACAAACCGACAGATCTTGCCGCGGGTGTCGTTGCGACAGCCACTGCGACGCCTGCGCCCCCGGCCTACCCATCGACCACTCAAATGGGTTTGCTGCACACGGCTGTGGGCAACGAACTACCAGCTTTCTTTACAGGTGAACGCAGTGCGGAGGCAACACTGGCCGCGGTGACCGACGCCTACACAACGGCAGCCAAAGAAGCAGGCATCCTGCCATAAAGCAATCGGGCTCATCTCGATGGGCCCGGCCAAACCAAACATCGCATTGGGGCTGTCATGAAAGGTCACATCGCCAACGGCATTTGGTCAGACCATCAGCCCCCCGATCCAATCAGCAGTAGGGGGACGCAATGAAGTTTCGCACATTGGTCGCTTTTGTCGGCCCCTCCGTCTTCATGATGCTGCTTTTTATAGCGGCGCCCCTTGTCTCCGTTCTTATGCAGAGCTTTCAGGTCACGCAGCCCGTGATGCAACAGATCGAGGTGGAAACCTGCACTCCGGGCTTTCTGACCCAGACTTGTATAACGGAAACAAAGACCGTTCCCCTGATTGACGAGGAAACCGGGAAGACGCAGACGACGACCACTTGGGTTGGCCTTCAAAGCTACCGCAACCTGCTTCAAATGCCGCGGGTCTGGGATGCGATCAGTACCGGCCAGTGGGGGAACATTCTGCAGATTGATTTCTGGAAAGCCCTACGTTTCACACTGGTTTTTACGCTGTTGACTTTGCCAATGGTCATCGGAGTAGGCCTTGCCATCGCGCTCGCCGTCAACAATGCCGTGCGGTCTTTACGCGGGCCGGTGATCTTCATATCGCTTTTGCCCTTCATCATCACGCCGGTCATAGGCTCTCTGGCGATTTACTGGCTGTTTGTTGGCGATGGCATCATCACGTCATTGATCGAACGTTGGACAGGTAACGACATCGCGATGTTCGCCCAGGCATGGACGATCGAGCTTCTGATGTATGTCTATCAGGTCTGGCACGTCGCTCCGTTCGCTTTCGTCATATTCTACGCGGGACTTCAGACCGTGAACATGGACACGCTGGAATCCGCCGTGATTGATGGGGCAAACCGCTGGGAGCGGCTACGGCACGTTATCATTCCGCATCTGATGCCGCTGATCATCTTCATAGCGCTTATCCACCTGATGGACACGTATCGCGCTTTCGAGGTCATCGTCGGTTTCCGCAGCCAGGCGCATGTCATTTCACTTCAATGGCTGACCTACGATTTCCTCACGCCCGACGATGCAGGGAACCGCGCAATCAGCCGCGCCTCTGCCTCTGCCATGCTGACGATGATCGGGATTGTTGTTCTGCTGATCTTGCCACTGCGCCGCACATGGCGCGACCACAAGGGAACAACCTGATGCCCTGTCGTAAGGAGGTCGCATAATGTCATCCAAAGCGTTGGCACAGCCCTTGGCCCTGCGCGTGGCATCGGGCGGTTTCCTCGCCTTTTGGTGCTTCCTTGCAGCCTTCCCGATCTTCTGGATCACCGTGATGAGCTTCAAGTCGCCTCGCGACGCCTTCGCCGCAAACCCCGCGGACGTGATTTTTGGGCCGGTGACACGGGCCAGTGGCCAAGGGCTTTCGGCACTAGACATCGTTCTGGGCGGAACGGCACTTATCTTTGCGCTGCGGTGGGCTTTCTCCGCATTGCCGAAACTGATCGCAAAGTGGACGCCACCCGCATGGATCGTCCTGGGCTGGCTGGTTGGCGCAGCAGTCTATGCGCTTGCTTTTGTTTTGGCCTTTGTCGGTATCCTGCCTGTCCTGCTGGGGGCGATCAACGGTATCGCTGGGCCACTGGGCGTCCCGCTGATCGGCCTCACCACCGAACACTACATTGCAGTTTGGGCCGAGAATGCATTTTACCGCAACTTCATCAACTCGATGATTGTGACAGCGGGCGTCGTCACCGTTTCGTTAACGGTCGGCACTCTGGCAGGCTACGGCCTTGCACGTTCGGGATCCAACTTGGCCTTCTGGCTTCTGATCCTAGCGCTGATCTTCCGCGCCCTACCCCATTCAGTGCTTGTGGCCGGCTATCTGCCCTGGTTCATCAATTCTGCGGAGATCCTGCGTCCGATCTTCGGAGAGATATCTCCGACGCTTTATGGCCAGCCGTGGGCCGTGATTGCCGTGCTCGTGGCGATCAATCAGCCTTTCACGATCTGGATGCTGCGCAGTTTCTTCCAGAACATACCAACCGAACTGGACGAGGCGGCCCGGGTCGACGGCTGCTCGCACTTTCAAGCCTTTCGCCGCGTAATCATGCCGGTTATGTGGCCCGGCGTGATCACCACCGGGCTGTTCTCGTTCCTTTTGGGCTATAATGATTTCCTTGTAACGTCCCTGCTTCTTGATGCGCAGAACCAGACGATGGTTCCGGCCATCGCGGGGTACTTCAACCGTGAAACAACGACAACCGATCAGGTCGAAGCCGTGGCAGCTGCTGTTTCGATCACAGCACCGCTGTTCTTGCTGGTCATGGTATTCCAGCGCCAGATCGTCAGCGGCCTCACTGCAGGAGCCGTCAAAGGATGAAGGGATCGCGTCCCGAACAGGCGGTGCTTAGCCGTGACACAGACATGACCAAAACCGATGCGACAAAAGCGGTTGTCGAAGGCATGGTAGACGGCCTGAACGACCACCGCATCGACGATATTGGAGCCTTTTTTGCCGAAAGCTTCCGCTGGACAGGCAATTTCGGCTGCGGGACGAAGAACGGACTTCGCGAATTTCAGGACAATTGGCAACGGCCCTTCCAGGCGGCCTTTTCCGACAAGGTCTGCGTGGACGAGGCGCGCCTTTATATGGGAGAGTGGGCCGCCGCTTTTGGACGGCAAGAGGCCACACATTCGGGCACTTTCATGGGCCTGGCCCCCACCGGGAAACGAGTCGAGATCCGCTACATGGACTTCTGGAAAGTCGAAGATGGAAAGATCACCGACAATTGGGTCATGGTCGATTTCCCGCATGTGCTTTCCCAGCTTGGCGTCGATGTTTTTGGTGGCAAAGGTTGGGAAAGCTTTGACTGCGGCGCAGCCGTTCCTCCCAGACCGACGGGTTGAACGAGATGTGCAGCCGCAACGGTCGATCACCACCAAATTTCCTATAAGACAATGGATACCAACACAAAACACAAGGCGCTCTTGGCCCCCATACGGGCGGCCATGTACGATTTCGATCTCTTCAAGCTGAAAAGGTCGTTTGCCGATCTGACAATCCCCGAGACCATCTTTCGTTTGTCGTTTCCTTTCGGCGAAAGCACCGGGGCCGACGCCTATGTCGATGCCGTGTATGAGCCATTCGCTCAAGCCATCCCCGATCTTGAAAGGCGCGACTGGATCGTGATGGCCGGCACAGCCGAGCGGGGCGAGCATTGGGTGGGCTGCGGCGGGTACTACACCGGCACATTCCTGTGTCCCTGGCACGACATGCCGCCGACAGGCCACATAGTCCACATGCGGTTCCACGAATTCTACCGCTTCGAAGACGAAAAGGTCGTCGAAACACAGGCGATCTGGGATTTGCCGGAACTCATGATGCAGGCAGGTGCCTGGCCCCTCGCACCGTCTTTGGGGCGCGAATGGTGTGTTCCCGCGCCCGCAACGGGCGACGGGATCGTGCCCGGTCCTTATGATCCCAATGCCAGCAAAGCCTCTGCCGATCACATCATCGAAATGCTGGAATATATGAAGCGGCATCCTTCCCAAGGCGGTCCTGAAGTCATGGAGATGGAGCGGTTCTGGCATCCCAAGATGAGTTGGTATGGCCCTGCGGGGATTGGGACGGGGCGCGGTATCAAGGGCTTTCGCAACTGGCACCAGATCCCCTTCTTGAAAGGGATGCCGGATCGGGGAAGATATGTTGATGAAATCACCTATCACTTCTTTGGTGATCGCAACTATGCCGCTGTGACGGGGTGGCCCAATATGATCCAGACAATATCCGATGACGGATGGTTGGGTATCGCACCAACCAACCAGCGCGTGGAAATGCGAAGTCTCGATTTCTGGCGGATCGAGAAAGGTTTGATACGCGAAAACTGGGTGCTGGTCGATCTGCTGGATGTCTATAATCAGATCGGGGTGGACGTGCTGGCCCGTATGCGCGAATTCAACAAGGCGCGTCACGGCTTTGACCCCAGCACAGGAAGAGCACATTAGATGAAGCTACCCCGATCCCCTGGCTTCGACCTTTCGGGCAAACGCGCCTTGGTCACAGGAGCGTCCTCTGGCATCGGTCTTGGCTGCGCCGCAGCCCTTTCGGAAGCGGGCGCGCATGTTGTCTGCGCTGCGCGGCGGCGGGAGGCGCTTGACGAAGCAGTTGCCACGATGGCCGAACAGGGCTTTTCCGGGGAGGCGGCGACACTCGATCAGACCAATCTCGACGACATTCGCGACGTGATGCAAGATCCCTTTGACATCGTTCTGAACTCGGCCGGACTTGCCCGCCATTCCAAAGCGCTGGAGACAAAGGCCGAAGACTTCGACGCCGTCATGAACATCAATCTGCGCAGTGCCTACTTTCTGTCGACAGAGGCCGCGCGCGGCATGATGGCCTCAGGCAAAGGCGGGTCGATCATACATATCTCATCGCAAATGGGTCATGTCGGCGGGATCGAACGGGCGGTATACTGCGCCTCGAAACATGGGGTAGAGGGCATGATAAAGGCAATGGCCATTGAATGGGGCAAAGACCGCATCCGCATCAACACGATCTGCCCGACTTTCATCCGCACGGCTCTTACGGCATCCACGTTCGATGATCCTGACAAGCACGCCTGGATCATGGAGAAGATCAAGCTCGACCGGGTCGGTGAGATCGAAGACATCATGGGCGCTGCAGTTTTCCTTGCATCGGACGCCTCCGCGATGATTACGGGCACATCGCTTAAAGTGGACGGGGGCTGGACGGCAGAGTGAGCGATGGCAAGGTGACATCCAGCCAGGTGGCCAAGCGCGCCGGCGTCAGCCGGTCTGCGGTGAGTCGCGCGTTTACTCCGGGCGCCTCGGTGTCAAAACGAACGGCCGAAAAGGTCCGCGTAGCAGCGCGCGAGCTTGGTTATCGGCCGAATGTTCTGGCGCGGTCACTGATCACGGGGCGCAGCCGGATCGTCGGGGTCGTGGTGGCCTACCTTGAGAACCAATTCTATCCTGAAGCGCTGGAAAACCTGTCTCGGGCTCTGCAGGCTGAGGGGTATCACGCGCTGGTCTTCATGGCCTCCAATACCGGAGCTGAAACCGAACAGGTCATCGAAGAGCTTTTGGACTACCAGGTCGATGCCATCATCGGCGCCTCGATCGGGATGTCGAACACGCTGACCTTGCGCTGTGCTGCGGCAGGCATTCCCATTGTGCTCTTCAACAGAACACAAGATGATGATCGGCTGTCCTCGGTTTCCACCAACAATCGCGCGGGCGGTCGGATGGTCGCAGATCTGCTTATTAAAGGCGGGCATGAACGCATCGGCTACATCGCTGGTTGGGAAGGCGCGTCGACACAGCGGGACCGCGAGGCCGGTTTCACGGAAGGTCTTGCCCAAGCGGGCCGCCGGATTTCGGATCGTGCCGTGGGCAACTTCGATCTTGAAACCACGCGCGCGGCCACAAGAGATATGTTCAAGAGCAGCACTCCACCTGATGCGGTGTTTGTAGCCAACGATCACATGGCCTTCGCCGTGATGGATGTGCTACGGTTTGAGCTTGGCCTCGCCATACCAGACGATGTGTCCGTCGTGGGCTATGACGACACAGCGCTGGCGGCCTGGCCAAGCTATAATCTCACTACAATTCGGCAACCCGCCCAGCAAATGACCAGCGAAACCGTCCGCGTGGTGATGGAGCGGATCGACAGGTCTGACGCACCACCACGTCAGATCCAACTGCCCGGGCGCATGATCCTGCGCGGATCTGCCCGCATTCCGGAAGGATGGATCCATGAAGGGCTTTGACGAACGCTGGACAGATTTCCCCCACTACATCATCGGCATCACGAAAGAGGTTTGGGAAGATCGCGGCATCTCCACTCTGCACAAATATTATGCGCCCGACATCGTCGTGCGTTCACCTGCCTCGGTCGTGGTGGGCAATGAAAAGGTTATTGCATCCACCATGGCCACGTTGGCAGAGTTCCCAGACCGGACCCTGCTGGGCGAGGACGTGATATGGTCGGGCACACCGGAAGATGGCATGCTATCCTCGCACAGGATCCTCAGCACGGCCACGCATCTGGGGGATGGGGTCTATGGGCGTGCGACCGGAAAGGCCCTGCAATACCGTATCATTGCGGATTGTCATGCCATAAACGGTCAGATCAACGACGAATGGCTGATCCGAGATCAGACAGCTATCGTGCGGCAGTTGGGATATGACCCGAAGGCCTATGCTGCCGAATTGATGTTGCGGGAAGGTGGGCCAGATGCCTGCGTCCAACCACTGACCGCCGAAACAGATCTCAGAGGACCGTACAAGGGACGTGGGAACAACAATGAATGGGGCACAAAATATGGCGGGATCCTAAGACGGATCATGAACGCCGACATGGCGGCGATACCCGCAGAATACGACCGCGCGGTGCAGTGCGAATATCCAGGCGGGGAAACAGCGCATGGCACCGAGTCTGTGGATCGCTTCTGGATGGGCCTGCGCGCGTCTTTTCCTGACGCCATCTTCACAATCGATCACCAGATCGGGCGGGAGGATCCAATGATGCCACCCCGGGCTGCAATCCGTTGGTCGCTTGAGGGCAGGCATGACGGTTGGGGCGTCTTTGGCCAACCAACCGGCGCGCATATCTACGTTCTGGGGATCAGCCACGCTGAGTTCGGGCCCCGGGGTCTGCGCCGAGAATACACGCTTTTCGATGAAACGGCGATCTGGAAGCAGATCTTGCTGGAAACGGGCTAGATGCGCGGACTGCTTAAAGCTGTCTCGCTGTGCTGGTTGATCACGACCGGGGTCGCCTCGGCGCAAGGTTGGCAGCCTCGCGTCTTCGATAACGCATCTTGGTTTACGATCAGCGCGTCTATCGGCCAAACTGCGACGATCTACTGCGGTGGCAGATCGGCTGGGGGCGTGCCCCTGCCCCAAACCGATGAACCACTGATGACCCCTGACTACCAGCTCATGCTGAAACTCGATTTGCCGGGACTTGCAACCCAAGAAAACTACCCCACCCAGCGTAACGATGTGATGTTGGTCAAGGGCACAACGGGCTATATGCTGCCAAATCTGCAGATCGATGAGCTCAATGGCTTCGGCTGGCTGCAACTCCTGGACATGGGCGATCCGCTTTTTGCTGCCATGATTGACGGCGGACCGTTCGAGATCCGTGCGGACGGCACCCCCATCGGACAGCTTCCCGCCGCAGGTCTGACCGAGGCGCTTTCAGTTGTCGTCGCGGGTTGCCATCAACGCTGGGCCCTGATCGGCACTCGCATTCCGGCACAGGCCCAAGCCATCGTTTCACGCTTTTCGTCAACTACCGCTGCGCCTGCGAAAACAAATCCAATTGGAACAATGGCGCGGGCGAGGGCCCGAGCAACAGAGATCTGCGAGGGCGGCTACACCGAGACAGAGCCGGCTTTCCTGACCGGTCTAATCGACGGCGACAGCGCGCCCGACACAGTCATCAAATGGGACGCCATCACCTGCTCAGGCGCACTTTCACGACCGCTTTGCGGGGCCTCCAATTGCTCTGCAATGGTGTTTCTGTCCCAGAGTGCTGAGCCCATGGATTTCCTGTCGCAGGCCACATCGCTCGTTGCGCTGTCGAACGGGCGCACTGGTCTTTCCATCGCCGGTCGCTTTGCCTCATGCGGGGCGAACAGCCTCGGCTGCCAGACGATTTGGGGCTGGAACGGTAGCGAACTTGTACAATTTCAGTAAGGACCAACGACATGAGCATCGTGACCACGCATGTGGGATCGCTTCCGCGCAGCCAGAAGGTTGTCGACTTCATCTTCGCGCGCGAACAGCAAAAGCCCTTTGACCAAGATGATTTTGACCAGGCGATGACCGAGGCGGTCTCTGACACCGTCAAACGGCAGGTCGCGGTGGGTGTCGGCATCGTCAGCGATGGCGAAACTTCAAAGATCAGCTATGCGACCTATGTCAAGGATCGTTATAGCGGGTTCTCGGGCGACAGCCCGCGCAAACCACCGGCAGATCTTCTGCGGTTTCCCAGCTTTCTCAAACGGTTGGCGGATGACGGTGGCACGCCCAAATACGCGCGACCCATGTGTACGGGCGAAGTGCGTAGCAAGGGCCAGGGCGAACTGGAAAAGGACATCGCCAACCTAAAGGCCGCGATGGAGACGCATGGTGCGACGCGCGGTTTCATGAACGCAGCCTCGCCAGGTGTGATCTCCTTGTTCCTGCAAAACGACTTTTATCCCACGCGAGAGGCCTATCTGGCGGCCTTGGCGGATGCGATGAAGGCAGAGTATGAGACGATCGTCGGCGCCGGTATCGAATTGCAGCTGGACTGCCCGGATCTTGCCCTGTCTCGTCATATGCTCTTTGCGGATCTGAGTGACGCGGAATTTCTGAAGATCGCCGAAAGTCATATCGAGGCACTGAACCACGCGCTTTCGGATATCCCGACCGACAAGGTTCGGGTGCATATATGCTGGGGCAATTATGAGGGCCCGCATGTCTGCGACATCGGCATGGACAAAGTGTTCGGCACGCTTATGCGGACCAAGGCGCGATATGTTCTTTTTGAAACCTCAAATCCCCGTCATGCGCATGAATGGACAGTGTTCCGCGACCGCAAATCCGAAATCCCTGATGACAAGGTCCTTGTGCCGGGCGTCGTCGACACGACGACCAACTTTGTGGAGCACCCGGAGCTTGTGGCCCAACGGATCACCCGCTTTGCCGAGATTGTCGGATCGGACCGCGTCATTGCCGGATCTGATTGCGGCTTTGGCACGTTTGCCGGATTTGGAACTGTCGATCCAGACATCGCCTACGCTAAGCTGGAGGCCTTGGCAGAAGGCGCGCGACTGGCAAGCTGAGATATCGGTCCTCAGACCGGCGCAAGATCTGTACGACCGGCGCCCCAAAACGTGCAGTCGCAACAAGATCGCCAGACCGCAAAACTCCTCGGGGGTTTGACAAGCTGTTCGACATCAGACCTATCCGGCCGCCATCTTCATTGATGCCGACCTTTTCGGGAAAAACCGGCGCGCCGATATCCGTTGGTCCCACCCAGATCATGCCCATCTCAAAAGCATAAATGGACAAGCGCTGCAGCGCCGCCAGCCTGTCGCCCGATTGGTTCGTGGCCAAGGTGAAGCCCCACGCGATCTTATCCGCCCAGCCAAGAGCCATCCAACGAATTGCAGCTTCTTCCAGGAAGACGCAGTTTCGGTCTCGACGGATCCCATATGGGTTGGAGAGCCGAACAGAACGGTATCGGTAGCATCCGGCCTGTCCCAATCGCAGTCGTTCGTGTCCGCAATGTCCATTAATTAAGGCGTGCCGTCGTCACTTACAATTCCCGCAGCGATGGTGTCTGTTAAGCGCTGCTTGTGATCGTTGCCTGGGCGATAAGCCAGGGCCACAAATGCGGAGGACACGATCAGAACTTGTCGGTGGGTGCGCCCGCCTGGATCACGGGATGAGCCGAATGATCACCTGAAAGCACGACCAAAAGGTTGGAGACAAGCGCAGCTTTGGCCGCAGGATCCAGATCGACGATGTGCTTTTCATCAAGCTGTCTCAAGGCCATGTCGACCATGCCAATCGCACCATCAACGATGACCTCCCGCGCGTCGACCAGCGCGTCGGCCTGCTGACGCTGGAGCATGGCGGCGGCAATCTCGGGTGCATAGGCCAGATGGCTGATCCGCGCCTCACCAATGGTAACGCCAACATCGGCCACGCGGTCCTGAAGGTCACGCTGAAGATGATCGGCGATCTCGTTGGGATGTCCAAGCAGCGTCAAAGCTCCGCTTTCGGTGTGCCGCGAAGATCCGTAGGGATAGGCGCTGGCCAGCGCGCGGATGGCGGCTTCTCCTTGTGTCGTTACAAATTCCGAGACGTTTTCGACGCCGAAGACCGAAGCCGCTGGCGATGTGATCCGCCAAACGACGATACCCGCGATCTCAATGGGGTTGCCGGTGGCGTCATTCACCTTGCTTTTTGTGCTTTCAAAGTTCCTCAGCCGCTTTGACACTGTTTGGCGCGCGATCAAGAAGGGTATCGTCCAGCGCAGCCCCTCATTGTTGTCTGTTCCGACATAGCGGCCCAGAAATGTAAGCACTTTGGCAGTGTTGGGCTGAACGATGTAGAAGCCTAACAGCAGGATGACCGAGACGACCAATGCGGGCACCAGAAAGACGACATTTGTCGTGTTCGATGGATCGGCGACCAACGGCCAGGCGAGATAGCCTATAGCTGCTAGAAGCAGTACTAGAAATAGATAGCCCGAAATCGACAGAGGGCCGCGTTCATCGTAATTCTGCATCAGGCAACTCTCCAACTGACTACGTTTGCAGCCTAGTTGTGCGCCGCGCCTTACACAAGATCGACGGATTTGCAGATCCAGGAACGAAAGGCCGAAAGCGGGGAATAGTCCGCCCGCTCACTTGGCCAGACGAGGTAGTATGCACCGACGCTTTGTTCTATGGCGCTCGAGGCGAGCACCAACTGTCCGTTGTTGAGATGCGGCTTCGCCACGAAATCGGGCAGTAGAGCGATGCCCAATCCCGCAATGGCCGCCTGCGCCATAGCGCCGAACTGATCAAAGAGCATGCCCTGCTGACGGGGTTCAGGCAGACCACGTGCAGCCATCCAGCGCGCCCAGGCACGGGGGCGGGTTTCAAGATGCAGAAGCGGTTGACCGACAATCTGGTCCTCCGAGATCGACAGGCGCGACGGCGCCGCGACTGGCAGCACGGTTTCCGGCATCAAATGCAGGTATTCGACCCCGGCCCAATCCTTTCTTCCAAAGTGGATTGCGGCATCGAAGCTATAGGCTCGAAAATCAAAAGGGGCCAAGCGGGTCGTCAAATGCACGGTCACGCCGGGGTGACGCTCGGCAAAGTCTGGCAAACGCGGCGCCAGCCAATGGGTTCCAAATGCCGGCAGAATGGCCAGATCCAAAACACCTCCTCCGCTTGGGGCCGCGGCCATCTGCGTTGCGGTCCCGAGGCGAGACAGCACGGCGCGTACTTCTTCCACGTAATCCCGCCCCGTCCGCGTCAGAACCAAACGCCGCCCCTCCCGGCGCAGTAGTGCCACGCCGATTTGATTTTCAAGAACCTTGAGCTGACGGCTGATAGCACTTTGCGTCACCGAAAGCTCGTGTGCTGCATCAGTGGCCGAGCCGCGCCGTGCGACGGCCTCGAACGCCAGGAGCGCTGAAATGGAGGGCAAAAGACGCCGCGGTGGATGATGCATGATCAAAACTCATGATTGTGGCAACAAAGCATCGTTAGAACTTTGCGCGAAAACCTGCAATAATGACGCAAAGCGCAACTTCGGACGGAAGGCGATAGCATGAATGTAGAAACGAAAATCCTGAAAGCGAAAGACAAGCCGGATCTTGGCAGCTTTGATTGGGTCGATCCGTTTCGCTTGAATGACCAACTGGCCGAGGACGAGCGGATGATCCGCGACAGCGCCAAAGCCTATTCAAGCGAAAAACTTGCCCCACGCGTCGTGGAGGCCTTTGCCGAGGAAACCGCGGACCCGGAGATCTTCCGGGAAATGGGTGAGATGGGCCTTTTGGGCGTGACACTTCCCGAGCAGTATGGCGGGCTTGGCGGATCCTATGTGGCATATGGTCTGGTCGCGCGCGAGGTCGAACGGATCGACAGTGGTTATCGGTCCATGATGTCGGTGCAGTCTTCCTTGGTGATGTACCCAATTTATGCTTATGGGTCAGAGGCGCAGCGCCAGAAGTACCTGCCGAAGTTGGCAAGCGGTGAGTGGATTGGCTGCTTTGGCCTGACGGAGCCCGACGCAGGCTCTGACCCGGCGGGCATGAAGACTTTGGCCAAGAAAACCAACGACGGTTATGTTCTGAACGGCGCAAAAATGTGGATTTCGAACGCCCCGATTGCGGATGTTTTTGTGGTTTGGGCGAAGTCCGAAGAACATGGCGGCAAAATCCGGGGCTTTGTCCTTGAGAAGGGCATGTCGGGTCTGAGCGCGCCGAAGATAGAGAAAAAATTGTCCCTGCGCGCCTCGATCACGGGAGAGATCGTGATGGACAATGTAGAGGTTGGCGAGGAGGCCTTACTGCCTGATGTGCAAGGGCTGAAAGGGCCTTTTGGCTGCCTGAACCGAGCACGCTACGGGATCAGCTGGGGGGCCATGGGTGCGGCAGAATTCTGCTGGCATGCGGCGCGACAGTATGGGTTGGATCGTAGACAGTTCGGCAAGCCTATAGCAGGCACCCAATTGTTCCAGAAGAAATTGGCGGACATGCAAACGGAGATCGCACTTGGCCTTCAGGCATCGCTGCAGGTTGGGCGGTTGATGGATGCGGCGGAAGCAGCGCCCGAAATGATCTCGATCGTCAAGCGCAATAATTGCGGTAAGGCGTTAGAGATTGCGCGCAACGCGAGAGACATGCATGGCGGCAACGGAATATCGGGCGAGTTTCAGGTCATGCGACATCTGATGAACCTGGAAACTGTGAACACCTACGAGGGCACGCATGACGTCCATGCGCTGATCCTAGGGCGCGCACAGACGGGTTTACAGGCGTTTTTCTGAGGTAGAGGTGGGCGATACGCCCGCGTTACTGAGCCAAGGCCTGCCAGGTTTGATTGAAGTCGGCGGATAAGTCATATGAGCGGTGGCAAGGGTCGGTATCGGGAAGAAAAATGGATCGCGTTCAGATCGTTCACGAGAACCTTTTGCGGCGCGTGGCTTCATCCGACCTGCCGACCATCGACGACGAGATCGGGGACCTGTCGCGGGATGATCTGATCGATCTTTTTCGCGCGCAGTGTCTCAGCCGGGCGCTCGACATCGAAAGCCGAGCCATGCAGAGGCGGGGCGAAGGCTTCTACACAATCGGCTCGTCCGGACATGAGGGGATGGCAGCAGTAGCGCATGCCTTGCGGCCCAGTGACATGGCCTTTCTGCACTACCGTGATGCCGCTTTTCAGATCGCCCGCGCGGCACAGGTCGGTAAAGAAATGTGCCGCGATATGCTGCTGTCTTTTGCCTGTTCCTCCGAAGATCCGACGAGCGGGGGGCGACACAAGGTTCTGGGCTCCAAAGAGCTGATGATCCCACCTCAGACCTCAACAATCGCCAGTCATCTGCCAAAGGCTGTTGGTGCTGCCTATTCGATTGGGTTGGCCAAACGTCATCAGCCCGAACATGCGCAGATGCCCCCCGACAGCATTATATTTGCAAGTTTCGGGGACGCTTCGCTGAACCACTCGACAGCGCAGGGCGCGATCAATACTGCCGGATGGACGGTCGTTCAAGGTGCCAAGCTGCCGCTTCTGTTCTGCTGCGAAGACAATGGCATCGGTATCTCGGTCAAGACCCCGCAAGGGTGGATTGGGGCCTCCATGAGGCACCGCCCGGGGATACGGTATTTCGAAGCGAATGGTTTGGATCTGCAAACCGCATTTGCTGTGGCACGTCAAGCTACGGAATACGTCCGAACAAAGCGACGCCCAGCCTTTCTGCACCTGAACACTGTCCGGCTTTATGGGCATGCGGGCGCGGATGTGGCGACCAGCTATCTTTCCAGAGAAGAGGTTGAGGCGGACGAGGCGCGCGACCCGTTGCTTTTCTCTGCGGCGCGATTGGCGCAGGCAGGGATGGATGCTGACAAAATCACCTCAATCTATGAAACCACGATGAAGCAGGTGCAAGAAGAGGCGCGCCACATCCGTAACACACCGCGTCTGAGTGCGGCATCGGACGTGATGCGAAGCATTATCCCGCCCAAGCGATCATTGCCCAAAAGCAACGGGCCAAGCGAGGCAGACCGCGCGCGGGTCTTTGGCGCGGATCACAGCCTGATGGACCAACCCCAGCCCATGTCGAAACTGATCAACTGGGCCCTCACCGATCTGATGCTGGCCTATCCCGAAACAATCATGATGGGTGAAGATATCGGGCAAAAAGGTGGCGTCTACGGTGTCACGCAAAAGCTTCAAAGCCGTTTCGGCGCACATAGGGTTGTCGACAGCCTTCTTGACGAACAGTCCATTCTAGGTCTGGCGATTGGCATGGCACACAATGGGTTTGTGCCGCTGCCAGAGATCCAGTTCCTCGCCTATCTCCACAATGCAGAGGATCAGATCCGCGGAGAGGCCGCCACGCTGCCCTTTTTCTCAAACGGTCAGTGGACAAATCCGATGGTGGTTCGAATAGCAGGGCTTGGATATCAGAAGGGCTTTGGCGGGCACTTTCATAACGACAACGCTTTGGCCGTCCTACGTGACATCCCCGGGCTGATCGTTGCCTGCCCGTCCAACGGGGCCGACGCTGTGGGCATGCTGCGGGAATGTCACCGTCTGGCAAGAGAAGAACAGCGCGTCTGCGTTTTCGTGGAACCGATTGCACTCTATCCAGTGCGAGATATCGAAGAGGGCGACGGCGTTTGGATGACAAGATACCCGGCGGCAGGACATCGCATCCCAAATGGCGAGGTCGGGGTTTCAGGCGGGGGAGAAGACCTTGCCATCGTGACCTTCGGCAATGGCCATTACCTCAGCCATAAGACAGTGCCGCAACTGGAAAACCTCGGCATCGATACGCGGATCATCGATCTCCGCTGGCTCTCACCTTTGCCGGTAAGGGCCATGCACATGGCCCTCGCGGGCTGTAAGCATGTGCTGGTCGTCGACGAAACGCGGCGCTCTTGTGGCGTGGCCGAAGCTGTGATGGCTGCCCTCCATGAAAGCGACCACCGAAGCTTTGCCCGGCTCACAGCCGAGGACAGCTTTATCGCCACGGGCCCTGCTTATGCGGCGACCCTGCCATCCGTTGAAGATATCGTCGCCGCCGCCCGTAATCTGGTCAATCCGTAAGGCGGGCGTGTCGCCCGCCCTCGCAGCTATTTCACCGTAATCCGCCCATCTGTATACGGCTTGTATGGCGCATTGGATGCCAGGTATTCAGCCGTTACATCTGCTAGATCCGGACCAAAATCGTAGGCATTTTCAGCCGTTTCGAACATGTCATAGCCGTCGCCGCCGTTCCGAACATAATTGTTTGATACAACCCCATAAACCTGATCCATGCCAAGCGGCGCATCACCGATCATCACGTCCGAGATCCGGCTGCCCGCAGGTTGCGACGGATCCACAGTATAGGACATGCCCGACACCTGCGGGAAACGCCCAGCCCCATCTTCCATCTGGCTCACACCGTTTTCCAGCGCCTCTTTCAAGACCGCACCCGTCACTTCAAATGTCGACAGCGTATTCTGGAAGGGCAGAACCGTCAGCACTTCACCCATCGTGACCGGCCCCGCATCGATTGAGGCTCGAATACCACCTCCATTCTGTATGGCCACTTGAATACCCTGATCCTTCACACGCTCCAGCATCGCATCGGTTATGAGGTTTCCCATCGAACATTCCTGCGCGCGGCACACAGCCCGATCACCGCCAATCTCAACGTCCGTTTCGGCCACGACCGTGTTGCGCATTTCTTCGAGAGGTTGGGCCAGCTCCGCCATCCGGGCGACCGCTGTTTCATCTTCAGCCACTGACGCATCAAGCAACATGGGTTCCCCACCCACCTCCGTGAGATTCCCATCACCGTCAAACGTCGCCTCGATCTTGCCCAGATACTTTCCATAGGCGTAAGCTGTGAAGATAGGCACATCGTTCACGATTGTCGGATAAGGCCCCGCAGCATCGTCATCGGTATTTGACAACAAAGTGTGGCTGTGACCCCCGATGATCATGTCGATCCCGGTCAAGGCCGCTGCCAACCGCTGATCGGCATTGAACCCGACATGGGTGAGAAGGATGATGTTCTTCACACCCTCCTCCGTCAGTCGGTCCACTTCGGCTTGCACGGCGTCGACGGCAGACGAAAATACGACCGTATCACCTGGCGATGACGTCTCCGCCGTATCTTCAGCCAGCGCAGAAACAACGCCGTATTGCGCGCCACCTGCTTCCAAGACGACCGACTTGCCGATTCGACCCGAAAGCAGGTTGTTCTCGCTCACGTCGATGTTCGCTGAAATCACCGGGAAGGACACATCTTCTAAGAACTCGGCCAGGCCTTCTGGCCCCTTGTCAAACTCATGGTTGCCCACCGCCATCGCATCATAATCAAGCTGCGACATGAATTCAGCAGCCAAGTCGCCGCCATACTGGTTAAAAAACAAAGAGCCCTGAAACTGGTCACCCGCATCCAGCAGCAGAACGCTGTCGCCCGCCGCTGTACGCTCTTGCTCAATGGCTGTGATAAGCCGCGCGATACCACCAAAGCATTCGCCAGCAGCATTGTCCTCGTCCGAACAGGTCGAGTCGTATTTGCTGATCGGTTCGAACCGGTCGTGAAAATCGTTGGTAAAAAGAATGGTCAGCGAACCCTCGGCCATTGCCGCTCCTGCCGTTAGACCCAACACCGAAGCTGCCGCTAGAAATCTTGTCATTCGGATAATCCCCCTATCGGTTGTAGCACCATGTTGCCGCTGGCTTGCAGCAATTGTCAAAGACATCCGACCTGTTGCGGGCTTTACCAAACGGTACGTCGGAGCTTCGCCCCCCGAAATGGCGTTTTCGCGACTGACCAAACCAAGTCGTTTCGCCAACGCCCGGCCGCACTTCGCGCACAAGGCATTTGGGTCGAGACGGCGAGGTTCCCAATCGGTTCCTGCTTGACCTGCCCGGCCGTCATGGGCATCACGAAAGCCATGTTGATATACAAGATTTTCCGGTCGGGCGAATGGGCCGACCTACAGGCCAAGGGCGAAACTGCCGGGGCGCCCGTCGATCTGGCCGATGGCTTCGTTCATTTTTCAACAGCCAAACAAGTGGCAGAAACCGCAGCCAGGCACTTCGCTGGCGAAGAAGACTTGTACCTTCTCGCGGTCAGCGCAGAAAGCCTTGGAGACGACCTAAAATGGGAAGCCTCGCGCGATGGGCAGGACTTTCCCCATCTATATCGTAATCTGCGTATGGAAGATTTGATCTGGCACTGGCCGATTCCTGTGGATGAAGGTTTTCAACAGTTCCCAGAGGATCTGGAATGACGCATGTGGACCCGACCCGCGCGCAGTTCGATGCCTTCAAGGACCTTGATCGCGACCAACCGATAGAGATGCTGAATATGGTTCGCTTCCGAGCCGGGGCGGCCTATCCGGAGGATCATCCACTCTCAAAGGAAGATCTGACGGGCGCGCAGGCCTATTCCAACTACGGGCGCGAAAGTGGACCGATCTTGCAACGTGTCGGCGGCACGATCCTGTGGCGGGGCCTGTTTGAAACGACGCTGATCGGCCCGGAAAATGAACGCTGGGATGCCGTCTTTATCGCGAGATACCCCAAAGCGCATGCCTTCCTCGCCATGGTGTCAGATCCCGAATATCAAAAGGCTGTCGTGCACCGTCAGGCCGCTGTCGAAACCTCGCGTCTGATCCGCTGCACCCCCACCGATGGGGGCGCGCAGTTCGGATGACCCGTCTGGCAGAGCGGGCGGCACTTTCCCTGCTACGTCGCCTTGACCCAGAAACCGCGCACGGGCTTGCCCTGCGCGCCCTTAGAACACCGTTTGCGGCAACACCGGGTCCGATCAAGTCAACCCGGCTTGCGACAAAAGTTGCCGGCATGACGCTTCCCAACCCTTTGGGCCTTGCTGCTGGGTTCGACAAGAATGCGACCGAGCTTTCCCCTCTGTCGCAAACCGGCTTTGGGTTTCTGGAGGTTGGAGCGGCGACCCCTCGCCCACAACCTGGCAATCCGCGTCCCCGTCTGTTCCGCTTGACCGAGGACCAGGCCGCCATCAACCGTTTCGGCTTCAACAACGAGGGTGCAAAAGCCATCGGTCAGCGCCTTTCCTCACATCAACGATGCATTCCTGTCGGACTAAACCTAGGGGCCAACAAAGACAGCGCCGATCGTGCCGCAGATTTCGCGATGGTTCTCGCCGCAACGCGCGATCATCTGGATTTTGCGACGGTCAACGTCTCCAGCCCCAACACCGAAAAGCTCCGCGATCTGCAAGGTTCAGAGGCACTTGCCTCGCTTCTTTCGGGTGTTCTTGCCGTTGCCTGCAATGTTCCTGTCTTCTTGAAGATCGCGCCGGATCTGCATGACACCGAAATCGCCGATATCGCAACCGTGGCCAATGACAGCGGGATCGCCGGCATCATAGCGACCAATACCACACTCTCCCGCGACGGGCTGCAAAGCGCCCATGCATCAGAAGCCGGCGGGCTTTCCGGCCGCCCGCTTTTCGAACGATCCACGCGGGTTCTCGCGCGGCTCTCGACCCTGACGGAACTCCCCTTGATCGGTGTGGGCGGTGTGGCTTCGGGCGATGATGCCTTTGCCAAGATCCGCGCTGGAGCGTCAGCCGTTCAAATCTATACCGGGCTGGTCTTTGGTGGCCTCTCTCTTGTCGAGAACATCCTGCGGGATCTCGACACGCTGCTTGAATGCCACGGCTATGCCAACGTGGCGGAGGCTGTCGGGACCGACAAAGAACGTTGGCTCTGATCTTCTCTGGGTAAAAGTATCCCGGGGGAGCGGCAAAGCCGCGCGGGCCACGCCCCATTCACCCTTCTGCCACCCGCTCCAGGGCTGGATAGCGCGCGCCCAGCGTGACCCCGCGCGCAATGAACGAAATGATCACAGCCGCCCAAAGCCCGTGATTGCCGAACGTCGGCAACAACGCAAAGATCGCGGCCCAATAGACGAGAAAGCTCAGAATCATCATGTTGCGCATGTCCCGTCCCCAGGTTGCTCCGATGAAGATCCCGTCGCACATCCAGGCCGCGCAGCCAAAAAGCGGGGCGACAATCATCCAGGGTAGATATTCTCGCGCTGTGCTTTGAACATCAGGATCCTTGGCCATCACATCGATGATCCAGGGCCCATTCAACGCAAAGATCATCGCCATTGCGACACAGATCAAAGCGCCCCATGTCGATGTCACCACCACGCTGCGCCGTAAGGCCGCCCGATTGTGTCGGCCGATCGCGCGCGCCACCAGTGTTTCGGCCGCAAAGGCAAAGCCGTCCATGGCATAGGCTGTGATATACATGAACTGGACGAGTACCTCGTTTGCGGCAAGCGTCACATCGCCGAACCGCGCGCCGAGAAAGACAAATGACGAGAAGATGATCATCAACAACGTCGAGCGGATCAGAATATCCTTATTCAGAAGGGCCATCCGAACAAGCTTTATGCTATCAAAGATACGCGGCCAGTCGCGCCAGGCCGGATGTCGGAAGGCCGATCTACAGAACCAGAGGCCGAGGGCAGCGCCAGTCACCTCAGCGATGGCCGTGGCGATGGCCACTCCTCTGACACCCCAGCCAAAATCCAGCACAAAGACGAAGTTGAGCGCGATGTTCAGCCCGTTCATGACAATCTGCACCCAGAAAACGCCGGCCGTCCGCTCCATCGCGACAAGCCAGCCCGTCAAAGCGTATACAGCGATAGCGGCGGGCGCCGTCCAGATGCGTATGGCAAGATAGGATCGTGCGAGTGTTTCGACCTCTTCTGTCGCAGGCGACAGCGCAAAAGCACCCCAGAAGATTAAGGATTGCAGGACGACGAGCAGTATTCCCCCCGCACCGGCGACGATGAGAGACCGGGTCAGCCAGGCAGAAACCTCGGCGCTGTCACCGGCCCCATCAGCTTGACCCACAAGGCCAACGGTTCCCATGCGCAGGAACCCGAAGAGCCAATAGACCGTCGACAGAATGATTGCGCCCATTGCGACCGCCCCGATTGGGGCGGCCTCGCCTATTTGGCCAACGACGCCCACGTCGACAGCACCAAGGATCGGCACAGTCGCATTCGACACGACAATGGGCAGCGCGATCTTCAGGACGCGGCGATGGGTGATGGTCTGAGCGCTGTCTTCAATCACGACGCGGTGGCATCAGGAAGTGCCCCGTCGCCTGCGCAAAAAGCCTGTCACGATTGTCTTGCCAACCTTCCACATGCACGCTGGCATAGCGCCGACCGCATCGGTTCACACGTGCGCGGGCATAGGCATCGCGTGGCAGACCCGAGCGAAGGTAATCTACAGTGAAGTCAATCGTCTTTGGCAGGCGCGGCAAAGGCGTTGCATCGGGCAATGCGAAATCGAGCGCGCCGCTTTCGATGTCTTCCCAGAGATACGACCAACTGAGCGTAATGATTGCCGTGACCTCAAGGAAAGCTGCCGTGACACCTCCGTGCAGGGCGGGCAGCAGCGGATTTCCGATCAGCTTGTCATCGAAGGGCAGGATGCCAGTCAGTTCATCCCCACGTCGGTCGAAGGTAATGCCGAGATACTGAATATAGGGCACGCCCTCAACCAAGCCGGTCAGGGCGGCATCACGACGTTGCTTGACGACCTGGACGGGTTCGGGGCGCTTCATCGCCTGCCCTCCACCGTGAAGGTGCCGGTGGCGGTGGCGACAGGGTTTTCCTCATCCGCGTCCATCGCGACGGCGCGCACGAAAGCCACGTTGCGGGTCACATGATAGCAGGTCGCCACAGTCTTGATCGTCTGGCCCGGTGTAGCAGCGCGCATGTAGTCAATGCGCAAATCAATGGTTGCCGTGCCGCCAGGATTTGAAGGATGGCTCATCACCGCGGCGCCACAGCATGTATCCATAACGGCAGAAACGGCGCCGCCATGGATCACGCCGGTGTCGGGATCGCCGATAAGCTTTTTGTCATACGGCAGCAGAATGGTCGCAATCCCGTCTTCGAGATCGGTGAGCTGCATGCCCAGATCGCGGGAATGGGGGATCGCCTCAATGAACTGGCGGGCCACTTGGACCTTGGAGCTTGTCATTGCGTTTTCGGTCTCACTCTTTGCGGGGATATGAGCGCAGCAACTGACAAGAGGCAAGAGCGGTTGCGCTTCTTCGCTTGCGGGAATAGCCTAGGTTCACGGGGGGGATGACCTGGCCATGACAGAAGATCGTCTGAGCTTCAAAGAGATGTGCGCGGCATTCGACGTGACCCCGCGCACGTTGCGCTACTACGAATACATCGAATTGCTGAAACCCGACCGCGAAGGCCGGTCTCGCTTTTATGGACCACGTGAACGGGCGCGGATGAAGCTGATCCTGCGCGGGCGTAAATTCGGGTTCCAGCTGGAAGACATCCGGCAATGGCTGTTGATCTACGAAAAGGAAGGCACCGAGGCGCAGATGCGCACCTGGGTCGAGATGGCAGACGGGCAGTTAAAAGAACTGGCCGAACAGCGCGCGCAGCTTGATGAAGCGATGCAGGAACTGCAGGATCTGCGCGACAGTGTCGCGGACGAATTGGGTGTCAAGGTCGAAAGCGGCTGAGCAGGGCTGAAATCCGCCATTTTTGACCTCAACCATGGCGCGAAACCATCTTTCTCTTTTCTGAGATGCGATCCCGGATAATCTGTCGGGCAAAAGGGTGAAGACAGCCTTTAACGTTCCGTGGACCAAATGACGTGACGTATAAGTTACGTAAACGTAAGCTGACATTGTATCGAATCGACACCCTAACGATGTAGCTTTTCAGACAAGCAAGGTGTGAGTGCGCGAGATGACCGACCAAACGATGACCATTCGGGAAATGTGTGACACGTTCGATGTCACGCCGCGCACCTTGCGCTTTTACGAGGCCAAGGAATTGCTGTTCCCTATCCGGGAAGGACAAAAAAGGCTATTCACCAAAAGCGATCGCGCACGTCTAAAGTTGATCTTGAAAGGCAAAAGGTTCGGGTTCAGCCTAGAAGAAATCCGACAATTGCTAAACCTCTACAACGTCGGCGATCAGCAGCTTACGCAATACACGCGCAGCTACGAGATCGCGCAGGAGCGGCTTGCTGACATGATCAAGCAACGTGATGAGCTGGCCGAAGCCATCAAAGATCTCAAAGAACAGATCAAGTGGGGCGAGCAGATGATCGCCTCAATGAAGCAATCGAAAAACGCAGCCGAGTAATGCGGCAACAGGAATTTAGGGAGCCAAATTCATGCCAAGCTATACAGCACCGACCAAAGACCTGCAGTTCGTTCTTCATGACGTTCTCAATGTGACGTCGTCCAGCATCCCGGGCTATGATGAGCTTGAGGCGGAGTTCACCTCGGCCATTCTTGAAGAGGCTGGCAAGATCAGTTCGGAGGTCCTCGCGCCGCTGAACGTCGTAGGTGACACCGAAGGTTGTCGGTTGGAAAACGGCGTGGTCTACACACCAACAGGCTTCAAGGCGGCGTTCGAGCAAGTCAAGGAAGGTGGCTGGCCTGGGTTGGATATGCCCGAAGAATACGGTGGCCAGGGCATGCCCTATGTGATCGGCACCGCGGTGGGAGAGATGTTCAGCGCGGCCAACCAGGCTTTCACCATGTATCAGGGTCTCACCCATGGTGCGGCCTCCGCGATTCTCGCACACGGATCCGACGCGCAAAAAGACAAGTGGTTGCCCAAGATGGTGTCCTGCGAATGGACCGGCACGATGAACTTGACTGAGCCTCATTGCGGAACGGATCTGGGCCTCATGCGCACCAAGGCCGAGCCGCAGGATGACGGCAGCTACAAGATTTCAGGTCAGAAGATCTTCATCTCGGCCGGTGAGCACGACATGGCGGACAACATCATCCACTTGGTCCTTGCAAAGATCCCCGGCGGCCCGGAAGGCATCAAAGGCGTGTCTCTGTTCATCGTTCCAAAGTTCCTTGTCGATGACGATGGCAATATCGGTGCACGCAATGGCGTGGCCTGTGGCAAGATCGAAGAGAAGATGGGCATCCACGGCAATTCGACCTGTGTCATGAACTACGACGAGGCAACCGGCTATTTGCTGGGCGACGCGCATAAAGGTATGCGCGCGATGTTCACCATGATGAACGAAGCGCGATTGGGCGTTGGCATGCAAGGCTTGGCACAGGCCGATGTCGCCTATCAGAATGCTTTGGAATATGCCAAGGATCGTCTGCAGGGCCGCGACGTGACAGGCACGAAAAACCCCGAAGGTCCGGCCGATCCTCTGATCGTGCATCCGGACATCCGGCGGTCGCTGATGGATCAAAAAAGCTTTGCTGAAGGCGCCCGAGCTTTCGTTCTCTGGGGTGCCCAAATGATCGATGCGGCGCATCGGTCGAAAGATGCAGATGCTGATGGTCTGATCTCGCTCCTTACACCTGTAATTAAAGGCTTCCTGACCGATCAAGGCTACGACATGACGATCAAGGCCCAGCAGGTCTATGGCGGGCATGGCTACATAGAAGAATGGGGCATGTCGCAGTATACCCGCGACGCCCGGATCGCGATGATCTACGAAGGGGCGAACGGCGTTCAGGCGCTTGACCTTGTCGGACGGAAACTGGCACAGGATGGTGGCAAGCATGTCATGGCCTTCTTCGAGATGGTCAAGTCGTTCTGCAAAGCGAATGGAGGCCTGGACGAAGCCTACGATCGCGACTTCATCGAGCCGCTGAAAACAGCCTCGAAAGATCTGCAGTCGGCTGGGATGTATTTCATGCAGAACGGGATGGCGAACCCGAACAACGCATTGTCAGGATCCTACGACTTCATGCACATGTTTGGGCATGTCTGCTTGGGTCTGATGTGGGCAAAGATGGGCAAAGCTGCGCGTGAGGCGTTGGACGGCGGAGCGTCGGACAAGGAGTTCTACAACTCAAAACTGGCGACCGGGCGCTACTATATGGCGCGCCAATTGCCAGCAACCTCGCTGCATCTGAAACGCATCGAAACGGGCGCAGACACCGTGATGGCACTTGAAGCAGCAAACTTCTAGAGACGTATGGCGGGCGACACGCCCGCCTTACATGCGGTTGGATCACCCGTGCGTACCAAAGGGGAGGACGTCATGAAAGACATGGGCGCAGCATCATCCAGCGACTGGATGACAGACGAGCACCGGATGATTTCGGAGATGACGGCTCAATTCATCGAAAATGAGTGGGCGCCCCATTTCAGACGCTGGCGCAAGCAGGGCCAGATGGATCCCGGGATTTGGCAGCAGGCGGGTGAGTTGGGGTTGCTTTGCCCGTCAATCCCGGAAGTGTATGGTGGAGTTGGAGGCGACTTTGGTCACGAGGCCGCAATCCTGATTGAAGCCTCGCGTGCAAATCTTGCAAGCTGGGGCACAGCGATCCACGGACCGATCGTGGCACACTACATCCTGGCCTATGGCAGTGAAGAGCAAAAGAAGCGCTGGTTGCCTCGGATGGTGTCTGGAGAGCTTGTCGGGGCCCTTGCCATGACCGAGCCGTCGACCGGGTCAGACGTCCAGGCGATCAAGACGAAGGCCGTGAAGGACGGCAACGCATACCGGCTGTCGGGTCAGAAGACGTTCATCTCAAACGGCCAGCATGCCAACCTGATCATCGTTGCAGCTAAAACGGATCCGAGCCTCGGCGCAAAAGGCGTGTCGATGATACTTGTCGAAACAGATGAGGCAGAGGGCTTCGCGCGGGGGCGCAATCTTGAAAAGATCGGAATGCATGCAGCCGACACGTCCGAACTATTCTTCGACAACGTGGAAGTCCCGCCGGAAAATATTCTGGGCGGCGAAGAAGGGCGCGGCTTTTACCAGATGATGGAGCAGTTGCCGCAAGAACGTCTCGCCATCGCTTGTGGCGCCATTGGCGCCATGGAAGGCGCAGTGTCCCGCACGATCACCTATTGCCAAGAGAGAGAGGCATTTGGCGGGCCGCTCACCCAGTTTCAAAATACACGGTTCAAGCTGGCGGAATGCAAGACCAAAGTGGCCGTTAGCCGGGCGTTCTTCGACGAATGCATCTGCGAACACATGCGCGGCCATCTAACAGTGGATAAGGCGGCTATGGTCAAATACTGGACGACGGACGTGCAAGGGCAGGTCTTGGATGAATGTCTGCAACTCCATGGCGGCTATGGCTTCATGCAGGAATATGCCGTCGGCGAGATGTGGGCTGATGCGCGGGTACAGCGAATCTATGGCGGTACGAACGAGATTATGAAAGAGCTTATCGCGAGGGCACTTTGATGCCATGCGCTGCCGCTTTTCATCCACGTAGGACGGCCTCCTACGGCCGTATTTGGGACGAAAAGAAGACAAGGGCCAGATCACCCCGCCGCCCGACCCGACCGCTCGGCGGAACGCAGATAAAACGGCGGGGCTTCTCCTCGTACGGTCATCGGCTCGGCAGCCTGTACCGCGCCACAGATGGAACGACATCTGATTTAACAGCCGGTTACGAGAGAGACGCATTGCTGGCTTCTTCTCGTGCCAAATACGCAACACCCACCATCGGCGCCAGAACTTTGCTAGGAGAGAAAAGATCATGACCCTGAAATTGCACTGCTTCGGCGAAAGCGGAAATTCCTACAAGGCCGCTCTGGCATTGGAGCTTTCAGGGCTCAATTGGGACCCTGTCTTCGTGGACTTTTTTGGAGGTGCGGTGCGCACCGACGCGTACCGCGCGCTCAATACGATGGCGGAGGCTCCGCTTTTGATCGATGGGGACAGAAAGATCAGCCAGTCAGGGGCGATCCAGCAGTATATCAGCGACAAGACCGGAAAATTTGGCGGCAACGGTGACGAAAAGTACGAAGTGCTTCGCTGGGTGCTGTGGGACAATCACAAATTTTCGTCGATGTGCGGTCTAACGCGTTTCCTTATGAACTTCTTGCCGGAAGACAAACGGCCGCAGGAGGTAATAGCCTTCAACCAGGGGCGTCTGAAGGCGGCCTACGCGGTTCTGAACACACATCTTGCGGAACGCGACTGGATTGTCGGGGATGGCATTACCAATGCGGATCTAAGCTGCTGCGGATATCTCTTCTATCCAGAGCCCTTTGGCTTTGATCGCGCAGAATGGCCCAACATTGACTCGTGGATGACCCGCCTGTCGGAAATGCCCGGTTGGAAAGCGCCTTATGATTTGATGCCAGGTCATCCGAGCGATCGCGCCGCGTGAATGCTGAACTGCATATCGCTTTGGCTGATCGGCCTTTATCAGCAGCTTTCGCCGAGAAAGGGCCATTCCTGCGCTTACCGGTTGGCGCATGGAGGGCCAGGCTGCGCCGGCTTTGCAGTCACGGAACTGATCGCGGATGGTGGGCGCAGCTGAAGAAAGGCCATGTTGAGCGATCCGCGCCTTGGCAAAGCCAGTGCGCTCATTCTCCAAAGCAAAGCTGGCCCACAGGATCCGAAGAAGAAACGAAAGAGCCGATCGAATGGCTATGCCGATTGCTGCAAAGGTTGCGGGTCCTGTGAAAGCCCGTGAAGCGGTCGCGGCAGAAGCGGCGATGGCGAAGCGCCTCCGGACTGCGCACCTGATCGGTGCAGTCTCTGAACAGACGACGAGAACACCTTAAAGAAGGATCACTCAGATGACCGAAGCCTACATCTACGACGCGTTGCGCACGCCGCGCGGAAAGGGCCGGAAGGACGGCTCTTTGCACGAGGTCACAGCGCTGCGCCTGTCTGCGCACACGCTGAACGCCATTAAGGATCGCAACAACCTGGACGGTCACGCGGTTGAAGACGTGATCTGGGGAAACGTAACCCAAGTAATGGAACAGGGCGGTTGCCTGGCACGGTCTGCTGTGCTGGCCTCGGACTTGGATGAGTCGATACCTGGCCTGGCCATCAATCGCTTTTGCGCATCGGGCATGGAAGCGGTGAACCTAGCGGCAAACCAGGTCAAGGGCGGTGCGGGTGAGGCCTACATCGCAGGCGGAGTCGAAATGATGGGCCGCGTTGCGATGGGCAGTGACGGAGCCGCCATTGCAGCCGACCCTTCGATCGCGATGGACAGCTACTTTGTCCCACAGGGCATCAGCGCGGATGTGATCGCGACCAAGTATGGATTTTCGCGGGACGATGCGGATGCGCTGGCTGTAGAGTCGCAACGCCGCGCGAAGGCCGCCTGGGACGACAGACGGTTCGAAAAATCGGTGATCAAGGTGACCGATCAGAACGGGCTGACGATCCTTGATCACGATGAGTATATGCGGCCTCAGACCGACATGCAGTCGCTGGGTTCCCTCAATCCTTCCTTTCAGGCAATGGGCGAGGTCATGCCCGGCTTCGACAAGATCGCCATCATGAAGTACCCGGAGCTTGAACGCATCAATCACATCCATCATGCGGGCAATTCGTCGGGCATCGTGGATGGATCCGCCGCCGTGCTGATCGGCAACAAGGAATTCGGTGAGAAATACGGCCTGAAACCCCGCGCCCGGATCAAGGCCACAGCTAAGATCGGCACCGATCCGACCATCATGCTGACAGGCCCCGTGCCGGTTACCGAGAAGATCCTGAAGGAAAACGGGATGGAGATCGGCGACATTGATCTTTTCGAGGTGAATGAAGCCTTTGCCTCGGTCGTTCTCCGCTTCATGCAGGCTTTTGATGTCGACAGTGAAAAGGTCAATGTAAACGGAGGCTCGATCGCGATGGGGCATCCGCTCGGCGCTACAGGTGCAATAATCATCGGCACATTGTTGGATGAATTGGAACGGACCGACAAGGAAACAGGTCTCGCGACTTTGTGCATCGCATCAGGAATGGGAGCCGCCACAATCATCGAGCGCGTCTAGCTCCCGGTGAAGCGGGCGGCCAAGGATATCTACCAGGAGGTTCTCGACCGAACGGACCTTGCGTTGAAGGAATTTGATTATGATCTCGTCAAAAATCATGTCGCTGTTCCCTACCGTATGGTCACGACAAAGGCTGCGAAGACATTCGACACCGCGGTCGAGGTGAAAGAGCTGTTCATGACCTTTTCTCATGCGATCACAACACTTGGTGTCGACGAGTTTCGGCGCACTGCTCAGGAATGCAGCTATCTTGACGACACCACGATCCTTGGCCACCACATGAGCTATCTCATTCGAGATGGGGAACCGATGGTAACACCTTATCCATCCATGATGACGTTGAAACTCATGGACGGGTACTGGAAGATCACTGAGGCGCAGAATGCTGTCGAAAATGACAGCTGGCCAATCCTCATGCCCCTTTCGCCTATCAAGGATACGTTAGGGGCACCCGGTCGGGCGCGTCGGGATGAGTTGTTCCAGACCATTCTGGACAGGATCACGAAAGCCTTCGACGACGATGACTTCGATCAATGGGAGCGTTGTGTCGCCCTGCCCTTTTCGCTGATCAGCAGCGAGGGGATCGAGATATACAACACCGTCGGAGATCTGCGCCGTGATTTCATCAAGTACCAGCGCGACATCGAAACCTCTGCGATCACGCAGATCGTGAGAGAGGCACGATCGACCGAAATGATCGGGCGCGACCAGATGATGGGTGTCTACCGCACGCATTTCTTGCGCGGCCATGTGACGGCCTTGGACCCTTGGGATTCCGCCATCACCATGCGCAACGACAACGGCCTTTGGCGCGTCACATCGAACACCCGCCAACACAGCCACTTGAACTGGTCAGTCCTCTCGGGCCGCCCGAACGAAACAATCGCCACTCCGATCAAGGGAGACACCAAATGACCGATTTCACCATGCAGAAGGATGCCGACGGCATCGCGACAATCACCTGGGACGTTCAGGACAAGACGATGAACGTGATGTCCGTCGAAGGGCTGGAGACGCTGGACAAGCTGGTCGACGACGCGCTGTCAGATGAGGCCGTAAAAGGTATCGTCGTGACATCGGGCAAAGACACATTCGCGGGCGGAATGGACCTGAATCTGCTGGCAAAACTGAAGGAAAGCGCGGGCGACAATCCAGCGCAAGGGCTGTTTGAAGGAACGATGCGGATGCATCATCTGCTTCGCAAGATCGAACTGGCGGGCATGGATCCCAAGACACAGAAAGGCGGCAAGCCAATTGCGTCGGCCTTACCTGGCACAGCGGCTGGGATAGGGCTTGAGCTTCCTTTGGCCACGCACCAAATCTTCGTCGCCAACAACCCTAAGGCCAAGATCGGCCTGCCCGAAATCCTGGTGGGTATTTTCCCCGGAGCAGGTGGTACGACCCGCCTGATCCGTAAACTGGGCCTGATGGGCGCGTCTTCTTTGCTGCTTGAGGGGAAGATGAACGCACCCGACAAGGCAAAGTCCGCTGGCGTGATCGACGAGGTCGTCGACGATCCGGTCGCGGCAGCGCGCGAATGGGTGCTGAATGCAACTGACGCCGACCTCGTCAAACCTTGGGACGCCAAAGGCTACAAGATGCCCGGCGGCGCGCCCTACCACCCCGCGGGCTTCATGAACTTCGTCGGAGCCAACGCGATGGTGAACGGCAAGACGCAGGGCGCTTTCCCAGCCGCCAAGGCGATGCTGAGCGCGGTTTATGAAGGCGCGCTTGTCCCATTTGACACCGCACTCAAGATCGAAGCGCGCTGGTTCACGAATGTGCTGATGAACCCCTCTTCCGGCGCGATGATCCGGTCGCTGTTCCTCAACAAGGAGGCTCTTGAGAAAGGTGCCGTCCGGCCCAAAGACGTGCCAGATCAGCGCGTCAAGAAACTGGGTGTTCTGGGTGCCGGCATGATGGGCGCGGGCATCGCGCTTGTCTCGGCGCAGGCAGGGATCGAGGTTGTGCTAATCGACCGCGATCAGGAAGCGGCTGATAAGGGCAAGGCCTATACGGAAACGTACCTTGACAAGGGCATGAAGCGCGGCAGGGTCACGGCCGAGAAGAAAGAGGCGATGCTCGGCTTGGTCACGGCTACACCGGATCTTGATCAACTTAAGGGCTGTGACCTGATCATTGAGGCGGTGTTCGAAGATCCGGGCGTGAAGGCGGAAATGACCAAGAAGGTCGAGGCAATCATTTCCGAAGATTGCATCTTCGCGTCCAACACCTCGACCCTTCCGATCACGGATCTGGCCAAAGCATCAAGCCGTCCAGAGCAATTCATCGGAATTCACTTTTTCTCACCCGTCGAAAAGATGCTGCTGGTGGAGATCATCAAGGGCAAGGAAAGTGGTGGGCGAGCCGTGGCCAAGTCGCTCGACTACGTGCGCCAGATCCGCAAGACGCCCATCGTGGTCAACGATGCCCGCTTCTTTTACGCCAACCGCTGCATCATCCCTTACGGCAATGAAGCAACGCGCATGATCACCGAAGGCGTGGCCCCTGCCCTGATCGACCACGCGGCACAACAACTTGGTTTCCCCGTGGGGCCGGTGCAGTTGGGGGATGAAACCTCTGTTGACCTTGCCGTGCGGATCATGAAAGCGACGAAGGCTGCCATGGGCAACGCCTATCCAGCCTCTGAAGCGGATGATCTGATCGTCTGGATGGAAGAACAGGGACGACTGGGCCGCAAATCCGGGGCGGGATACTTCGACTACGACGATAAAGGCAAGCGCATTGGTTACTGGAAGGGCATCCACGACAAGTATCCTCTGGCCGAAGAGCAGCCCGACCTCATAGAGGTGCAGGAACGCCTAATGTTCGCGCAGGTTCTCGAAGCGGTCCGTGCGCTGGAAGAAGGCGTTCTGGAAGACATCCGCGAAGGCGATGTCGGTGCAATCCTTGGCTGGGGCTTCGCGCCTTGGTCCGGCGGCCCGTTCTCTTGGCTCGACATTATCGGGGCGGAATATGCTGCTCAGCGCTGTGATGAACTAACCGCGAAATTCGGCGAACGCTTCACTTGCCCGGCCCTGCTCCGCGAGATGGCCGAGAAGGGCCAGACCTTTTATGGCCGCTTCGGAGCCGAAGAAGCGCAAGCCGCCTAATTTGAAAGGGCCCCAATCGGGGCCCTTTTCATCAGTCGATCCCAAGTGCTTCGACAAATCTCAGAAAGTCGGTGATCGCCGACTGGTCCGGAGGACGCCCCGAGAAAGCTTCCAAATAGGGCGCTAGGCGGGACATGCGAACCTCCATCGTCTCGCGCACCTCTAGCGCATGATAACCCAGCTGCATAAAATAGACGATCCGCGCGCGTGCGTCGGCATCGACCTTATCGTAACCATGGGCCACAAACATGGCGATTATGGCCTTGAGGCGCGTCTTGTCAGCAGTATCAACGCGCAAACGGACCGTCGGGTCGCGCCGAGACCATTCACGGACGCCAAAGTCGAGCCCACGATCAAACTTCGTTGGATCAACGAAACAACGGAAGAAATTGCAAATGGTTTCCGTGATATTGGCGGCCTGCATCTGGCAATGGGCTATGATCTGTGCCGTGTTGCGATCCTCCCACTCTGCCAGAAGTGCATTCAGAAGATCAGAGCGGTTTTCAAAGTACCAGTAGAAGCTCGAACGCGAGACCCCCATGCGGTTGGCTAGGATCAGGATCTTGACCTCAGCCACGCCTTCAGTGACGAGCACTTCGCGTGCCATAGTCAGCCAATCCTGCCGGGTGACTTTAACATGCCCTGTCAAAGGATTCTTGTCCGGATCGTCACGGTGAAGAACAGGGGTGGCGCGGTTTGTCATCGCTCAGCTTTCCGGCAGTGCGCCGCCTTCGGCGGTGCGTTTGGCAATGAAATCCCAAAGCGCAACCACTCTTGCCTGGTCCACATCAGGTCGGTTGTCCTGGGCCAGAATGTTCTTCCAGATCCGCGTCGCCCTGCTGCTGGCATCTTGCGCGCCCCGTTCGCTCCATGTGCCGAAATTGTCGTAGCTGTGGACTACAGGCTCGTAGAACTCCGTACTGTAGCGGGCCATGGTCTGTGGGGCTTCGAAGAAATGCCCGCTAGGGCCCACATGTGTCAGAGCATTGTCAAAGCCGATCTCGTCCGGGCCTGCCTGGGCGGCCGCGCAAAGCTCTGCGACCATATTGAGAACTTCGACATCCGTTATCAGCTTCTCATATGATACGGTCAGCCCGCCTTCCAGCCATCCAGCGGCATGGATGATCACTGTCGCCCCGGCCATGAGACTGCCCCAGAGCCCCATCTGGTTTTCATTGGCAGCCTGCACATCGTTGAGATTGGCGGCGGATCCCGCCGCGGACCGCCATGGCAGACCGATCATGCGCGCCAATTGCCCGGCAGCGAGTGAGGCCCGGAAATGGGCTGGCGTTCCGAACGCCGGCGCGCCCGATTTCATGTCGACGTTGGAGGTGAAGGTACCGTAGCAGATCGGTGCACCGGGTCGGGCCAACTGGCTGAGAGTGATAGCGGCCAGCGCTTCAGCGTGGCTCAAAGTGACAGCACCCGCAACTGTGATCGGCGCCATTGCTCCCATCAGGGTGAAGGGCGTGACGATCGACAACTGACCATGGTGTGCGAAGTCGATCAGGCCCTGCAACATGGCTCGATCCAGCGTTCGTGGGCTGTTGGTGTTGATGATCGTATAGCAGTAAGGATCAGCGGCGAAATCGTCATCCGAAACACCACGAAAGTCTCGCAGCATCTCAAAGCTGTCCATTACCTGCGGTGTCCCGCGCGAGAAGATAAATGGAAACTTGTCCGTGTGCGTGAGTTGCCGCGCCAGCGTGAAGTAGTGACGGATGTGCGTCTCGATGTCCTGTGGTTCGACCAACGGCGGCATCATCTGAAAAATGTCGAAGTGGTGGGTAAGCTGAATCAGGTCCGTAAAATCCTGCGCAGTGCCTGGTCTGCGCCCGCGTTCGAGATCGGTGGCATGCGGCGCCCCTGCACCGGGCTGAAACACCAAGCTCCCTAGTTCCAGTAAGATGTCCCGATCCCGCGCCCCAGCGCGGCCTTCGATGGATTTCGGAGCCAAGGCAAGCGCCGCTGTGATCATGTCTTCGCCGAGATAAACCATCTCGCCTTCGACACGCGCGCCGCCCGCTTTGAAGAGGGCGACAGCTTCAGGCAATAGGACCTTTATGCCAAGTTCTTTGAGCATGCGCAGGGCCGTCCTGTGCATATTCGCAATCTCGTCCGCCGAAAAAAGATCCATTGGTGGGAACGGATTTCTGAGCTGTCGGTAGTTCACCTTGCGTGCAGCGGGTTGGGTAGATGCATCCGCCCTACCCCGTCGCCTGCGTCTGCTACGCGCTCTTTCTCGGGTAACCATTTGGCTTAGACCCGCATGGCCGCTCCGCCCGGATCGTAAGGCGAGGCAGCAATCACTTTGGCCTTTCGTTCGGCCCCGACAATATGCACGGTGAGTTCCGTATCAACCGCCGTTTTGCCCTGGTCGACCATGGCCAGTGCCAGCGATTTGCCAATCGTGTGACCATAGCCGCCAGAGGTGACGAACCCGACCATATCATTGCCCGACCAGACGGGTTCAAAGCCGCTGGCATCCGCATCTTCGGCCGCGATTTCAAGCGTCACGATCTTTTGGGCTGGGCCATTGCCATCACGCTCTGTCAAGGCGGTGTTTTTGCCAACAAAGTCCTTCTCCCAATCGATCCAACGATCCATACCGGTCTGTGCAGCAGTGTAGCCCTGTGTGAATTCTGCCGACCAGATGCCAAAGCTCTTTTCAAGGCGTAGGGATAGAAGCGCGTTAAAGCCGATCTCCCGGATGCCAAGATCAGCGCCCGCCTCCAGCAGCAGCTTTCGCAGGGCGATATGCTCGGCAGCAGAGCAGTGAATTTCGTACCCCAACTCTCCGGTCACGGACAGGCGCCCCACCTTGGCACGGATCAGGCCGATGTCGAACTGGCCGCAACCCATAAAAGGCAGATTGCCAATCGGCCCATCGGTCAACCTTTCCAGGACTTCGCGGCTTTTTGGACCAGACAGCGAAAAGCCGACTGTCGCGTCGCCAATGTCGCGGACCTGCACGCCGTCATCCATGTGGTCATGGAACCAGCGCATGTGCCATTCGCGCAGATAATAGCTACCCATGATCCACCACGTGCAGTCACCCCAATTGAAGATCGTGAGATCGCCTTTGAGCTTGCCTTCGTCCGACAGCATCGGCGCCAGTCGGGCGCGGCCGGATCTAGGGAGCTTCGAGGCCATGATACGGTCAAGCCAGGCCTCGGCCCCTGCGCCCGTCACCTCGAACCTAGAGAAGCCGGAGATATCCAGAAGCCCAACCTCCTCGCGCACTGCCTTACATTCGGCGGCTACGATATCGAACGCATTCGAGCGTTTGAGCGTTGGCGTTTCCTCAAACGTCTCATCAGGTGCGAAGTAAAGCGGAACCTCAAGACCCCAGCTTGCGCCCCAACGGCAACCCGCAGCGCTCATGTCGGAATAGGCAGGGGGCATTTTTAGGGGACGGCCGGCGGGAAGTTGTTCGTTAGGATACGTCATCACGAACCGACGGCTATAGAATTGGCCGGTGGTTTCCTTGATGAACTGCTTGTTCTCCGCGAAGGTGCCGTAGCGGGCCACGTCCATTCCGTAGACATCGGCCTCTGGCTCGCCGTGGATCATCCATTCGGCCAACGATTTACCCACACCGCCGCCTTGCAGGAAACCCGCCATCACCGCGCAGGCGCACCAATAACCAGGCTTGCCGCGCACCGGTCCGACAAGTGGGTTTCCGTCAGGCGAGAATGTGAAAGCCCCGTTGACCCAGGTTTTTACGCCGACGTTTTGCAATGCCGGATAGCGTTCAAAGCCGAGGATCAGCTCCTTTTCGATCCGGTCGAGGTCTTCCTGCTGGAGCTCGAACCCGTATTCCCAGGGGGCGCCATCCATCATCCAATGATCGTGATCGATTTCGTAGATGCCCAGAAGCAGGCCCTTCTGATCCTGCCGCATATAGGTGAAGCCTTCAAGGTCGACGGTCATCGGAACCTCAAAATCCAGCGCTTCAAGCTCGGGGATCGTATCCGAAATCAGGTAATGGTGGTTGAGCGGCGAGACGGGCAATTCGATCCCGGCCATGCGACCCACTTGCTTTGCCCAAAGGCCAGCTGCGTTGACGACGTGTTCGCAGGTGATTGTGCCTTTGTCGGTAATCACGCGCCAGCCGTCTGAGGTTTGTTCAAGAGCCTCCACCTTCGTGTTTTCAAAGATGGATGCGCCGCGTTTCTTGGCGGCTCCGGCATAGGCATGCACGGTGCCTGTTGTGTCAACATAACCTTCACGATCGGCCCGCATACCGCCAAGAATGCCGTCCGTCGACATGATCGGACAAAGCTCTTTCGCCTCTTCCGGCGTAATCAGGCGACAATCGTTTATGCCTATGGACTGAAAGGTGCGGTATGCCGATTGGAGCCATTCCCAACGGTCAGGCGTACCGGCCAAAGTGATGCCGCCCGTCATGTGAAGACCAATCGATTGACCCGATTCCTCTTCGATCTCGGACAAAAGATCGATCGTGTAGGCTTGTAAGCTTGCGATGTTCGGGTCCGCATTCAGCGCATGGATGCCACCGGCGGCGTGCCAGCTTGACCCGGCCGTCAAAACCTTGCGTTCCAGCAGGCAGACATCGTCCCAGCCGAACTTTGCGAGATGATAAAGAACAGACGTTCCAACGACGCCCCCACCGATCACGACGGCACGATAGTGTGTTTTCATCGCCCTTCCCCTGACCGCTTTTGTCCTGGCCTGAAATGCCGATCCAGCGGATCATGGACAGCCCTGTCCAGAAGAGTCTGCGCAGGAATAGACATATCTGTCCAGAAAAAATTGCCCTGACCTGGGTCTTCCTTGATGTACGGGGCAACTATTCGGCGGCGGGTTTCAGGCTGGCCATCAAGTGGTGAAATTTCTCACCCTGCACAGCCACATGTTGACGCAAGACCTCTGCGGCATGTTCACCATCTCCGCTTTCGAGGGTGGCGACGATTATCTCATGTTCTGCCATTGACTGCTTCAGCCGACCGCGCAGGCGCAACTGCAGCCTTCGAAACGGCTGGAGACGGCGATGTAGCTGGAGGCACTCCTTTTCCAGAAACCCGTTGCCGGATTGCTTGTAGAGAATGGCGTGAAAGCGCTCGTTTTCGCGGTAGTAGCCATCAGCGTCCCCGCTGTTGACAACCTCGGTGCAGCGTGCATTCGTGGCGTGCAGATCGGCCAATGCCTCATCCGATATCCGACGGGCGGCGAGCCTTGCGCAGACAGCCTCAAGCTCTGCCATTACTTCGAACATCTCTATAAGTTCAACCGGGCCCGGCTGGCGAACAAAGACGCCACGCCGGGGGATCTGAGCAACCAAGCCAGATTGTGTCAGACGCTGAAGTGCTTCGCGCACCGGTGTTCTGGATACCGAGAAACGCTGGGCCAATTGTACTTCATCCAACCGCGCCCCATCGGCAAAAGTGCCATCGAGTATCAAACCTTCGAGCGCATCAGCGATGATATCAGAGCGTTTCCTGTTCATGATGTCCCAAGTAATCCTACCGATCAACGCGTGCAATACTATCGTTATTGTATACAAAAATGTTGACGCAAGAAACAATTACCCTAGTCTCGCACAAATTCTGGTGCCGACTCGGCATGACATTTGGGGAGGAAAGCAATGAAAGTGGCACGCACACTCTGCGCAGTTGCCGCCTTGATCGGCGGGGCTTGGTCCGCAAACGCGACGGAGCTACGGCTGTCGCATCAGTGGTCGACGGCGGATGTAAGGCATCAGGTGGCGCAAATGATCGCGGATGATGTGGCCGCAGCGGATGTCGACTTGGATATCAAGATCTTTCCGTCGAAATCGCTGTTCAAGCCACGCGAGCAATACAAACCGCTTAGCCGCGGACAATTGGACATGACGGTCTTCCCGCTCAGCTATGCCGGCGGTCAGCAACCTGCCTTCAACCTCACGCTAATGCCCGGATTGGTGAAAAACCACGACCACGCAGCCCGCCTGAACGAAAGCGAATTCATGGGCAAAATCGAAGAAATCATGGCCGAAGACGATGTAATGGTGCTGGTGCACGGCTATTTGGCCGGCGGGTTCGTCGGAAAGGACAAGTGCATCACATCGCCCGAAGATGTTCAAGGTCTGCAGACCCGTGCGGCGGGCAAGGCTTTCGAACAGATGCTTGCAGGTGCCGGAGCCTCAATCGCCTCTATGGCGTCGTCCGAGATATACAATGCTATGCAAACGGGCGTTCTGAATGCTGCCAATACGTCTTCATCCTCTTTCGTGAGCTACCGCATCTACGAACAAGTCGCGTGCTACACACCGGCCAGCGATTTTGCACTGTGGTTCATGTATCAACCTCTATTGATGAACAAATCGACATTTGAAGGCCTATCGGAAGAGCAGCGGCAAGCTCTTGTTACCGCAGCGGAAAAGGCCGAGGCGTTCTATCTGGAAGAGGCCAAGAAGCAGGATGCAAACTCGGCGAAGGTGTTTTCGGAAAACGGCGTGCAGATCGCGGACATGACGCTTGAGGAATTCGATGCCTGGCGTGCATTGGCGCAAGACACGTCTTACAAGGCCTTCGTCGAGCAGACACCGGGTGGCCAGAAGTTGCTGGATCTTGCCTTGTCGGTCGACTAGCGCCTATCGGGCGCGGTAGCTATTGATCGCCGCGCCCCGCTTTTGACGGTTTCGGGAGAACGCCATGTCCGGCCAAAGCGCTGCCACGGTTGCACGTGTTGGCAACAATCCCTTCTTGCGACTTGTCGCGGCAATCTCGACCGTCGCGGGCTGGGTATCAGCTGGAATGATCGTTGCGGCCGTGGCGATCACTTGTCAGATGATCTTCATTCGCTTTGTCCTGAACGGATCAACAATCTGGCAAACGGAAGCGGTGGTGTACCTGGTCATCGCGGCGACTCTGATCGGCCTTCCTTACGTCCAGCGTCTACGCGGCCATGTGAACGTGGATCTGGTGCCATTATCCCTGCCGCCACGGGCGCGGTTGGTGCTGGCAGTAATCACGCTGTCCCTATCGATCGCGATCGTCGGGATCATGCTGCTTTATGGCTATGAGTATTGGCATTTCGCATGGGAACGGGGCTGGAGGTCGGATACCGTCTGGGGCGTGCGGCTGTGGATCCCATACCTTTGTCTTCCCGTCGGCTTTGGCCTTTTGATGCTGCAGCTCATCGCGGATCTGGTCGCGGTTCTGACTGCCGTCGACAAGCCCTTCGGGTTGGAGGACGGCTGATGGATCCTCTGCTCCTTGGCGCCCTTGTCGCCTTTGCGACGATCTTTGTTCTGTTCTCTGGTGTCTCGGTTGCCCTCGGTTTGCTGATCGTCTCCGCAGGTTTCCTTATTGTCTTCGACGGGATGCGGTCGCTGGAACTGATGCCTGAGATCCTGTTTGGCAAGCTTGATAACTTCGCCCTGCTCTCGATCCCAATGTTCATCATCATGGGAGCCTCGATCGCCTCAACGCGGGCGGGTGCGGACCTTTACGAAGCGCTAGAGCGCTGGCTAACCCGCGTACCTGGCGGCCTCGTCGTCTCGAATCTTGGAGCGTGCGCGCTTTTCGCAGCGATGTCGGGATCGAGCCCAGCGACCTGTGCAGCCATTGGCAAGATGGGCATTCCCGAGATGCGCAAACGCGGCTATCCGGATGGGGTCGCGGCGGGGTCAATCGCCGCTGGCGGCACCTTGGGCATCCTCATCCCGCCATCGGTCACCATGATCGTCTATGGGATCGCCACTGAAACCTCAATCGGGCGGCTGTTTCTGGCCGGTGTGATCCCGGGACTGCTTCTGGTCGGCCTCTTCATGGCCTGGTCGCTTTATTCCACCTGGCGGTCCGGCGATGCGGGCGTGTTGAGTGCTGGCAGCTACACCTGGCAGCAGAAAATCGAGGTCCTGCCGCGCGTCCTGCCCTTCATCCTTATTATCATCGGCGTGCTTTATGCGATGTATGGTGGCATCGCGACCCCGTCAGAAACAGCGGCCGTAGGTGCGCTTCTGTGCCTCTTGATCGCAGTGATCATCTACAAGCTCTGGAACCCGCAGGACCTTTGGCACGTGCTGCGCGACAGCACGAAGGAAAGCGTGATGATCCTGTTCATCATCGCGGCAGCGGGTGTCTTTTCCTACATGCTTTCGTCGCTTTTCATAACGCAGGCGATTGCGGAATGGATCGGCACACTGGATGTGAACCGCTGGGTACTTATGGGCGCAGTCAACGTGTTCCTGCTTATAGCGGGCTTTTTCCTGCCGCCCGTTGCTGTCATCCTAATGGCCGCTCCAATCCTGCTGCCCATCATCACCACTGCTGGATTTGATCCAATCTGGTTCGCCGTCGTGCTCACCATAAATATGGAGATCGGACTGATCTCACCCCCGGTGGGCCTCAATCTCTATGTGATCAACGGCATTGCACCCGATATCTCGTTGAAGACGATCCTGAAGGGGTCCCTACCTTTTGTCGCCTGCATGGTGATTGCGATCATTCTGCTGTGTCTTTTCCCAGGCATCGCGACATGGCTGCCGGATCTTGTTATGGGTGTGAGTGTATGACCCTGCTTGCCGATCTTCTGTCGACTGTCTTTGAAAGACGGTATCTGCCCACCCGCGCTGTGAAGGCAGATGGAAGGCCTTTTCAGGCCCTGACAGTCGAGTTGATGGGGACCAGCAGCGAGATCTCTGGCCAGACCGTCGCCCACCAAATTCTTGACCGCTACATAGGTTGGGATGATGACGAAAAGATGAGCTTTTTCATACACCTGGCCGAAGACATGACCATATCACCCGAGGCGGTGCGAGCAGCCCTTGAAAGCTATGAACGTGGGCAGACCCGCGAAAGCTATCGGGTGTTCATGACCACGGCCGAACCACCGCGACAAGAATTCATCCGTAGGCTGAACCAAGTGCCGGGTGCGACGCATCTGCTTGTCCGGATGCGCGAAGATCTCCTGCGTCTGGGTAAGGAGACTGCGTCACTGCAGGCGCTGGATCTCGATTTTCGGCATCTCTTTGCCAGCTGGTTCAATCGTGGATTTCTCGTCTTGCGTCCAATCAACTGGGAAAGCCCGGCGCATATTCTCGAGAAGATCATCGCTTACGAAGCCGTGCACACAATCAGCAGCTGGGACGATCTGCGTCGTCGTGTGCAACCTGCTGACCGCCGCTGTTATGCGTTTTTTCATCCTGCCATGCCTGACGAACCTTTGATCTTTGTCGAAGTTGCCCTGACCAGCGGCGTGCCCGGATCGGTTCAGGATCTATTGGCCGAAGACCGGGACGTCATCAGCGCGGCAGAGGCCGATACCGCAGTTTTTTATTCTATCTCGAACTGCCAGGCGGGGCTGGCCGGGATCTCTTTCGGCAATTCGCTGATCAAGCAGGTCATGGCAGATCTTGCTATCGAAGTAGCCGGATTGAAAACATCCGTAACGCTGTCTCCGATACCCGGGCTGACGGCTTGGCTCGCGACTGAAAAGATCACCACCGACCCCTCGGATGGCCCCCGTATGCGAGCGCTGGCTGCAGCCTATCTTTTGTCAGCCAAGCGCTCGGATGGTCTGCCCGTTGATTCGGTGGCTCGGTTTCATCTGGGCAACGGCGCACTTTTGCATCAGTTGCATGCAGATGCTGATCTGTCCGAAAATGGCATGGCGCAGTCGGGCGGTGTGATGGTCAATTACCTGTATGATCCGGGAAAGGTCTCAGCAAATCACGAACGCTTTGCAACGCGCCGGACAATTGCAGCGTCAGCAGAGATAAGAGCCCTGCATACAAGCGCAAAGAAGATGCTTTCAGGGGAGCTTGGTGCGTGACAAACGCTCTCTATGACAGCCTCTTAGGAGCCAATGCGGGGAAAGAGAAACCGTTCCTGCATTTTGCAGACGGATCCTGTCTAACCCATGCCGCATTCGTCAAAGTGGCGGCCAAGCTGGCGCATGTTCTGGTGGAAAATGGTTTACGTCCCGGTGATCGGCTGGCGATGCAGGCAGAGAAATCTGCGGAAGCTCTGGCCATTTATGCAGCTTGCGTCCAGGCGGGGGTCGTCTTTTTGCCGCTCAACACCGCTTACACGGTTGATGAACTGACATACTTCATCGAAAACAGCGGTGCGCGGCTGGTCATCTGCGACGAGCGCGCCCAATTTGCGCTGCTGCCCGTAGTGCACAGGTTTGGCGCAGAACTGGCCACCTTGAATGCAAATGGTTCAGGTTCCGTCACAGAGCACGCGCAAAACCAGCCTGACGAATTTGAAACCGTGCCCCGCACGCAAGAGGACCTCGCGGCCTTCCTTTATACATCTGGCACGACCGGACGGTCCAAAGGTGCAATGCTGACGCAGGCCAACTTGCTGTCGAACGCAGCTGTTCTGGCAGAGCATTGGCGATTTTCCGAGAACGACAAGCTACTGCACGCGCTCCCCATATTTCATACGCATGGTCTCTTCGTTGCGACAAACATCTCGCTCTTGACCGGCGGGTCAATGATATTTCTTCCGAAATTCGACGTCGACGCGATAGTCGATCTCATGCCGCAGGCCACAGTGATGATGGGCGTGCCGACCTTTTACACGCGCCTTCTAGACGATCCACGCCTGACCCCGGATCTGACCAGACACATGCGGCTTTTTGTTTCAGGAAGTGCGCCGCTTCTGGCGGAAACCCATCAGCGTTTTGAGAGGCGTACGGGGCATCGGATCCTCGAACGCTACGGCATGACCGAGACGAATATGAACACGTCGAATCCATATGACGGCGAGCGGCGTCCCGGCACTGTCGGATTTCCGCTGCCGGGTGTGGAATTGAAGATAACAGATCCCAGCAACGGCCAAATCGTGCCGAATGGCGATGTCGGTCAGATCGAGGTGCGCGGCCAAAATGTGTTCAAAGGCTATTGGCAGATGCCAGACAAGACGGCGGCCGAGCTTCGGTCTGACGGGTTCTTCATCACAGGCGATCTTGGGAAATTGGATAACGACGGCTATGTCCAGATCGTCGGGCGCAACAAGGATCTGATCATTTCGGGTGGGTACAATGTCTACCCGAAGGAGATCGAATTGGTTTTGGATGAGCAGCCAGGCGTTCTGGAAAGCGCCATCATCGGTGTACCGGATGCCGATTTTGGCGAGACCGTTGTGGGCATTCTGGTCGCTGAACCAGGCGAAACGCTCGATATTGAGGCGATAAATGACGCGGCCGGTGCTTCGCTGGCGCGGTTCAAACACCCCCGCCGACTTATCATCGTTGACGAATTGCCACGCAACACGATGGGGAAGGTGCAGAAAAACCTGTTGCGTGAGACCTACAGGGAACTATTCATGCCCGCCTGATTGTTATTGAAATCTGCCCCCAGTTCCAAGGTCAGTTGCTTTGTCAGAAGGTTGCGCGCCTTCTCGAGCGTCATGCTCCCGCCCTCAATCAGAGCCATCCCTGCCAACCCATCCATCAGGGCAGTCAGGCGCCATGCCACAATCGCGGGATCATCGCCGGGGCAAATTCCCTCTTTCTGCGCCCTAGCGATCAGTTCTTTGACCATCTCGTGCCACCTTTGAACCGCCGATGTCATGACCTTAGCCAAGCGCGGGTCGCGATGCGCCTCATCCATCGCATTCAGCCAAAGTCGCCAATGACGCATGTCTTCATCTTCTACCATCCATGAAATCAGGTAAGTCAGGCTTTCGGATGCGCCCAAGCTGGACGTACTCACCTGAACTTCGCTGATCTCACGGTCGACGGCCAATTGCACCGCCTGTGCACGCAGATCCAACCACGATGGAAAGTAATGATGCAGCAAGCCTGATCCCACCCCGAGCGCCCGGGTCACATCGCGCGTGGCGGCCTGCGCAAGGCCACGGTCTAGAATGGCCGTTTGGGCGGCCTCGATAATCTGCTTGCGACGCTCTTCACCTGCGAGACGGGCCATTCTCGCCCCCTTGACAATCGACAACTTGTTGAGCATCTGCTCAATTGAGCGAGCGCTCAGCAAGGGTGTGATGATGAAATCTGAACAACATGTCAACGTGCTTGTGGTCGGTGGCGGTGCCGCAGGACTGGCCGCCGCTGCCACCATCGAAGAAGCCGGGCTAAGCTGCCAGGTCATTGAGGCGCAGTCCCATTTGGGCGGTCGCGTTCAAACCTGCGCTGTACCGGGCCGTGGTGTTTTTGACCGGGGCGCTCAAATGGTAAACGGCGACATGCAGGCTGTCTTGGAACTGGTGCGTCAACAGAACATGCACTGCGCACCGCTTCCAAAAACAGGGCGCAGTCTGTACTTGTTTGACGATCATGTTTATCCGGCGGATGAATTTTTGCCGCCCGATAAGATCTACGACTTACTGGAAGAACAGATTCTTCGCTGGGACAGTCCAAAGGAAATACTTCGAAGCCTTTTGCTGCGATTCCAATGGTGGACGACCCCCTGGGAAAGCGTTGGTGAAGCGGGACGCGGTCTTAAACATTTGATTGCGACGCATCCGGCAACAGCAGGCAGTCTTGGCTCCGCCATCCGCCAGATGCTTCTCTGCCCCGAGGAAGAGGCGCTGGCCTATTCGATGCTGACCGAAGCATTTGGCGCGGCCCCCGAAATGCTTAACGCCCATGCGACACGGGAAATCATCTCACGTTACGCATCAAGGCGAGATGACATGGAGTTCCACTTTCCAGAAGGGATGGGCGGTATCATCGACGCTTTGGTCAGCACTCTGGAGCGTCCTCCTCTGCTGAGCAACCCTGTCCTAAAGGTGGTGGAGGCCGAAGACGGCATGAACGTCCATTCCGCGCAGAAGTCATGGAAAGCGGATCACGTTCTCATTGCCGTTCCTCCGCCTGCTGCCCGCCAGATCCTCTTCGAGATCGAAGGACAAGACGATCTATTCGAACTGCTTGGAGCCTTCGAGGCTGGAGACATGATCAAGACGGCGCTTGATTATGAAACGGCGTTCTGGCGGCTGAAAGGGCTCAGCGGTACGGCGATTTTTGCTGATCCTACGGGGCTTGTTGTAACTGATGCCAGCGCCGATGACAGCTCTGACCCTCGATTGATCGCATTTCTGGGGGGGCCAGAGGCGCGACTTTGGGCAAAGCTATCCGAACCAGAGCGCCAGCAAAGACTTCTAGATCAGCTGAGCCGCGCATTCGGCCCAGCCGTGCAAAACCCAAAAGCGATATCAGATGCTGTGTGGGTTGATCATCGCTGGTCTGGTGGCGGCTACAATGCAACGATCCGCATTAACCGGAACGCTCAGGCGATGGACAGATTGGCTGACTGGCCCGGTCGGGTCAGCTTTGCCGGGGCAGAGCTTGACACCACTTTCTGGGGCTATGTCGAAGGGGCAATCCTCAGCGGCCGTTCCGCCGCAAAGGCGATTGTCGACCAGAGAATCTGCAAGTATCAGTGACTTCGGAGATCAGCGTTCCGCAGACGTGATCCTACATTTTTCTGGTCTTTCAAGTGGGCACGAACCCGATCACCGCCCACCTTTTTGGAGCGTTTGAAATTGTCGCTTTGCACCAAAGATTTAAGCGTTGGATCCATCAGATCGCGATATCCGAAAGCAAACTTGGTGACGTAGGAATAGCGCCGTTCATGTGCCCTTCCCGGCTGTCCTAAAGGCATATAGTTGATAGAGACCTGCAACACCTTGCGGAGACAAGAGATATCGGAAGTCCTTCAAACCGGACGGAAGCACCCATTTCGATGGAGGCAATATCTAGCACAAATTTAACGCACAAAACCGGACCATTGAGGGTCCGGTTTCAGTATCGTGATGAACATGACTCGAAAGCTCTTCTTAGAAAAGCAGATCGTTGTCGTTCATGTTCAGCGCATCACCAATAGGTGGTTCTGGTAGATCGACAACAGGATCGAGTTCAGTTCCAACCGCGACCGCTTTGCCAAACTGGTCCTCATCTTGAGTTGAATAGTCGGCCTGCGCAGCACTTGTTTCCGGCTGCGCCTCGAATGCGAATTTAGCACTGCTACTGGCGGTATCGTCTTCGCCAGCCAAGTAATTGCTGAGATAATAGCTTAGATTGGCAGCAATTGCGTTCGAATTGTCCGCGCCTTCGACCATGCTTGAGATCTCAGCAGGTGTTTTGACCCCTTCGACAATGACGACATCAGAGATCGTTCCGTCAAACGTATGCTTGAACCCGCTAGCTCCTGTTTTGCTACCCCAACCCAGACCACCGATCTGCATATACTCGTTGTTGTTGGCCCAGGTCATGCCGAACGCCGCCTGGCCGGCCGACGCACCGTTCACAAACAGCTCGACGTTTTGACCGTCAAAGGTCAGCTGGATGTCGTAAGCCTCGTTCGCCTTGATGCCACTATATGAGATGATCTTTTGGCTTTGACCGTCTTGGAAACGCGCTTTCAGCGTACTTCCTTCGAGATAAACAGCTAGATGATTGCCGCCACCAGCGTAGTAGCTGGCGTCCTTGGTCAGGATACCTTGCCGACCACTTGTGTCATCCGCTTCAAATGTCAGCGCAACGGTTCCGGTGTCCAGCTTCAGACCCGCAGATGGTGCGACCTCGATCACGTCAGACTTAGACGAGATCTCAACGGGTCCGAGTAACGCATAAACTGCTTCGTCGATCCCCGGCCCGGTTGTAGGGTCACCCTGGTCCCCGCTACCGTCACCATCTCCGGTGTCACCGCCACCGGTATCCCCGCCGCCATCGTTACTACCGCCGTTATCTCCATTGCTGCCGCCGTCACCACCGTTATTGTCGCCGCTATCTCCGGTGCCACCGCCATCGCCATTGCCAGTGTCGCCGCCGTCGGTCGGGGTACCGTCACCGTCGGACCCGTTGTCGCCAGCGTCTTTACCTTCGAGCAAATCCTCGATCTGAGCTGGTGTTCTGACACCTTCGATGATCACTACATCGGAAATCGTGCCGTCAAAGTTGTCTCCGAAACCGCTCGAGCCTGTCTTGCTGCCCCAGCCGAGACCGCCGATTTGCAGATATTCGTTATTGCTGGCCCAACTCATTCCAAACGACGCGTCGCCAACGGATTTTCCGTTCACGAAGAACTCAACGCTCTTTCCGTCGAAGGTGATCTGGACGTCATAAGCCTTGTTTGCTTTGACGCCATCATACGAAATGACCTTCTGGTTCTTGCCATCCTGGAAGCGCGCCTTGAGTGTATTGCCTTCGAGATAGACCGCAAGGTGGTTGCCGCCACCAGCATAGTAGCTGGCGTCCTTGGTCAAAAGACCCTGGCGGCCATTGGTATCATCAGCCTCGAAGGTGAGGGCAAGCGTGCCCGTCTCGAGGTTAAACTCGGACGATGGCGCAATCTCAATGACATCGTTGCGCGAGGACACCTCAATCGCCCCGACCATGCTGTACGCGGCATCCTTGATCGTCCCTACCTTCGGGTCCGGCGTTGGTTCGCCCTGATTTCCGTCGCCTTTGGGTGGTTCGCTGTCAACGGGTGTATCGACGCCACCGTCAGATCCGTTGTCGGTGCTGTCGCCGTCGTCTTTTGGCGGCTCTGTCCCGCCATCCGTTGGCGTGTCCGCATCGTCGCGCGGATCGTCATATCCGCCGCCGGATCCCGTTGTATCCCCGTTGAGGAGTTCGGCGATTCTTTCGAATGCGCCTTTTGTTTCTGCGAGGC
>CALCOY010000026.1 GCA_937897325.1 uncultured Shimia sp. | reverse complement strand
AAGCTAGGTGGGCGTCCCGCCCACCTTGCGGGCCCCAGTTTAGATCTTGTGAGTACGCCGGCCGCGCCCCCCCCCCCCCCCCCGGTTAGGACAGACCGAGTGACGCCTTGTAAAGCGCGATCTGGCTGTCGCGCCCGATTTGGTCTGTTATCTTTTCCCAAGCTGCCGCAATCGCATCCGCAGTTTCCTGGGCGGATCCATACTGACCCGCATATCCTTTGGCGAGTTCGTCCTCGGCCACGGAGTAATACTGGAAGATACCAGGAATGCGCGGCTCCACCGCCGCGTTCGGATGATTGTAGCTGTCGGCGTTGGATCCGAGATAATCCTCGACGAAGGCACGATCATAGCCTGCCTCTTCCCACTCCTCGAACTGGAAGTGCGAGTTTCGGTAGGGTTGGAAGCCAGTCGGATAGGCTGATGCCCAGAGCGAGATGTCCTTGCCGCCAAGATGGGCTGCGATGGACCATGCAGCCTTTTTCCTCTTCTCGTCGCTGTCGACCGTCGCCATCACGTAAACACCCCAGCCGATATAGGCGTTGTTCGGCGACACATTCTCCATCTCATCCCACTGTCCGCTTGCCGTGTTCCAGACCTTGCCTGTCGCGGGATTGATGTCGAAACCGACGACATCTCCGATCACGGATGTGTCTGACGTTCTGGCTGAGGCACCCACGTCACCCCACCAGCTGAGCATACCGCCTGTGCCTGCGAGGAATTGCTGGAACGCCGTGGTGCCGGGATCGGCGTTGATCTGATCCGCAGGATAGGCATCGGCCGCGATCAGATCCATGACGTCCTGTATCGCCTGAACAAAGGCCGGATTGTTCACGCGCGGTTTCATCGTGTCTGGGTCAAATAACCAAGCGGGATCGTCTGGATGCTTGGCATAAGGCGCCGCCCGGTTCTCAAGGAAGTAAAAACCAAAGCCGCCCCAGCCTTTAAGCGGATCAAGATAGCCGTGCGCTTCAAGGCCGGTCAGCGGATCGGTCTTGCCGACGAGGAACTTCGATTGCGCGTTGACTTCTTCCCAGGTCTTTGGCGGAGCCCATTCGGTTGTGTTGCCGGCATCCGTCCAGGCTTGTGCCAACTCCTCGCTGTCATAGTAGTCCTTGCGATACGCAAAGGTATGGGTATCACCGTCGATCGACACCCTGTAAGTCTTGCCGTCCCATGTGCCGACAGGGGCTTTCAGGTAGTCGACGTAGTCGTCCATGTCGATCTGCTCTCTCACCCAGTCCGGCATCTCGGACGCCATACCGCGGCCCAGCACATCGCCTTCGAACGGCGCGCCCATTTCGATCACGTCGAAATCGACTGTGCCGGTCGCAATCGATTGTTGCAGGCGCGCGTTGTAGTCGGCTTGGGCCAGATCGATCCAGTTGATCTTGGCACCAGTATAGTCCTCCCAGGACCGTAGAAAGCCTCGGAAGATAAAATTGTGCTGGTTCTGGTTGTTGAGCCCGAGGAAGGTCAATTCAACCCCTTCGAATTCGCCTTCAGCGACATTCGCCTTGGTCGGCGCCAGGCACATCTCGCCGACTTTTTGATAGTCGCTATCCGTAGGCGATCCCGCGCCCACACCCGGAATTTTCAGGATTTCCGCCCGCAGATTGCCATGCGCTTCGGCAAACCCGGTCCTTGGCATCGCGGCAACCGCACCCAGGGCGGCACTGCCTTTCAACATCTGGCGCCGGTTTATCCTTTGCGCCGCACGGATGTAGTTATACAGATCGACTTTCATTCTGGTCCTCCCGGTAGACAAGTCAGGTCTCGTGATCGGAGGCGCGAATTTTTGTTTTTTTATAAAGGATTGTCGTGCTGCCCCACGCCCACATCTATGAGTATGAATGAGATTGACCTTAAGTCAACTCGGGCCTCCACTTGTGCGTGGACAGCCTTGGCCTTGGTGGCTAGCATCAATCCGATACCCGGGGGGACAGGCCGTAAATGGCAGATGTAAAGATCGAAAATGTGCGTAAGTCCTACGGCGCTATTGAGGTTATTCACGGGCTGGATGTGCATATCGCCGACGGCGAATTCGTTGCGTTGGTTGGGCCTTCGGGTTGCGGGAAATCCACCCTGCTGCGGATGATCGCGGGCCTTGAGCCCATTAATGGCGGCACCATCTCGATCGGGTCCCGGGTGGTCAACAACCTGCCGCCCGCGCAACGCGATATTGCCATGGTTTTCCAGACCTATGCGCTTTATCCGCACAAAACCGTTGCCGACAATATGGGCTTTGCTTTGAAGGTCGCCAAAACGGACAAAGTCGAGGTGCAACGCAGGGTCAAGGACGCAGCGGAAATCCTTGGCCTGACCGAGTACCTTGATCGCAAGCCCCGCCATCTTTCGGGCGGGCAGCGACAGCGTGTCGCCATGGGTCGTGCCATCGTGCGGGATCCGCAGGTATTCCTTTTTGATGAACCATTGTCAAACCTTGATGCAAAGCTTCGCATACAGATGCGTACGGAAATCAAAGAGCTTCACCAAAGGCTGAAAACGACCACCGTTTTCGTGACCCACGACCAGATTGAGGCCATGACTTTAGCGGATCGCGTCGTCGTCATGCAGTCTGGGGAGATTCGGCAAATGGGCAGCCCGCTCGAGCTTTATGACAACCCTGCCAATACATTTGTGGCCACCTTCATAGGTGCGCCCTCCATGAACCTGATTAAAGGCCATCGCGACGCTGGGCGTTTGACGCTAAGTGGTGGTCAGGACGTTTTCGGACCGGCAGGGACCGGTACGACCTTGTTGGGCATTCGGCCCGAACACCTGGTCCTCTCGGATGATGGCTGGCCGATGGAGGTCAAGGTGGTTGAACCGACAGGCTCTGAGACAATGGTGTTCCTGCGCTTTCAGGATCAGGACGTTACTGCCGTGTTCCGGGAGCGGTACAGCTTTGAGCCCGGGCAGACCATCCGCTTGGCTCCTGATCCAAACCACGTGCATTTTTTTGATGCCGAGACTTGCGGCCGACTGGATTTTCCCTGAAGGAGACCTGACATGTTGATGGGCATTGACCCAATCCTGAATGCCGACGTCCTGTATACGCTGCGGGCGATGGGGCACGGTGACGATCTGATCATCGCGGACACGAATTTTCCGTCCGACAGTGTTGCGCGCGACACCACATTGGGCGAACTCCTGCGGATCGACAGGCCTGCAGCAGACGTCGTGCGGGCGGTGTTGTCGATCTTTCCGATTGATACATTTGTTGATGATGCCGCTGCGCGGATGGAGGTTGTCGATGAACCCGACACGATCCTTCCGGTCATGGAGGAATTCCAGGCCGAAGTCAGCGCGGTTGGCGGGCCAAACCCTGTCATGCCGATTGAGCGCTTTGCTTTCTATGATCGCGCGCGAAAGGCTTACGCGGTCATCCAAACGGGTGAACGGCGATTTTACGGCTGCTTTGCTTTGCGCAAAGGGGTGATCCCCCCCGACGAGGGTTGAGCGATGGGCAAGGTCGTCATTCTGGGTGTGTTTGTCGCCGACACCGCTTACCGAGCCGGGCGAATGCCGCGGATGGGCGAGACGGTTCTTGGCAGGTCCTTTTCACTGGGACCGGGGGGCAAGGGCTCAAACCAGGCGGTTGCTGCGGCGCGTGCCGGTGCCGAGACGCACATGATCTCAAAACTCGGACAAGATGATTTCGGCCAGATGGCGCTTTCAACCTGGGAAAAGGCTGGCGTCATCCCGCATGTCGACCAGGTGAAGGACAGCTATACCGGTGCTGCCTTCATTTTTCTTGAGGAAGCGACCGGGGACAATGCCATCATCATCTCACCAGGGGCGGCGGCGCTGATTTCCGTGACAGACATCGAGGCACGCGCAGACCTGGTTCGTGGCGCGGACATTTTTATCACCCAACTTGAACAGCCGATGGAAGCGGCCATGCGGGGTCTTGAGATTGCGCGGGACGCAGGGGTCACGACGATCCTGAACCCTGCTCCAGCGGCGGATCTGCCAAACGGTATGCTGGCCCTTTGTGATTATGTGACCCCAAATGAGACCGAGACCGAAGCGCTGACAGGCCATGCTGTCGAAACGGCTGACGAGGCCGCACGTGCTTGCGTTGCGCTGCAGGATCTGGGTGTCGCAACGCCGATTATCACCCTTGGGGAGCGCGGCGCGTATCTTGCAGGCCATGGCCTTGTTCCAGCCTTTTCGGCAGGTGCTGTGGTCGAAACAACGGGTGCGGGCGACGCGTTCAACGGCGGTTTCGCAACCGCGTTGTCGGAGGGCATGTCGCCCGAAGATGCTGTACGTTTCGGTTGCGCCACGGCGAGTATCTCGGTCACCCGGGCGGGAACGGCGCCCGCAATGCCTTCTCGGTTGGAGGTCGACGCGCTTCTGGCCGTAGGTTAGGCAACGTTCGACTGCGTGGCCCGGTGTTGTGCCGATCTGATTGCTTCGGCGATCAACGGAATGACGTCCAAGTGCAGACCGATCGGGTCCAGTCGCAGCCCCTGGAAATCAGCCTTTTTCATCGCCTCTGGTATGTCGTCGAGAACATGTCCGCGACGCGCGGCAAAGAAGGGCAGGCAAATGGATTTGGGACCTGCCTCTTGCATGGCATCGGCCAGAAAAGGGGTCTCTTCCACGAACCCAAGGCGCAGCTCTTTGAATGCGAGCCGATCTTGAACGGCATTGGCGAAGCTATCCGTATCGCGCGCCGAATTCGGGCTGCGACCCGACCCATGGCCCGCAACGATCAGCGTGGTTTCGTCCGCTGACCAGCCAGCGCGCGACAATTCCGTCGTCAACAATTTTGTGGCGAGCAACACCAAAGCAGGGTCCACCCCAAGCGGAGCCAGGATGCGCGCATTTGGGTTGTGCAAACGTTTGGGCAAGGCCGTTTTCGTGAACCACCCATCTGTCATGAAAAGCGGGTAAATCAGAGGAGCGGATCCTGCTTGATCCATGGCGTTTTTCAAAGCGTCTGGTGCTGCAAGTGTCGCGCCCAAGACGGACCAATCCGGCATGTGCAAGCGCAGCGCGGCGCAGACCTCTGCCAGTTCGGCCTCTGCGACCTCAGGTTCTGAAGGTTGACCGTGGCTGACAATGATCGCTGTTTGGGGCTGTGGTCCTGGCATCATGCTCTCTTACTGCTTTGGCGTTGAGATAGGCCCTGATCCAGTCATCTTCCAGTCTGCAGGGGGTCGTGGCCCATCCCTTCAGACACGTCGCGCGCGGCCTTGCGGACGGCCTCGGCCAATCGTGGAATGACGGCATCCTCGATCCGGCTGGTCGGACCGGACACCGAGATGCCGCCAACCACCTCACCGTTCAGATCAAATATCGGGGCAGCGATACATCGCATGCCCAAGTTCCGTTCTTCCGCATCCAAGCTGAAACCCCGTTCTTTTGCTGCGGCCAGATCCTGTTCCAGGCTGTCGGGTTCACAAATCGTGCTGGGTGTGAAGCGCTCAAAAGGGCCGGGGCCCAAAACACGGGTGCGGGCCGTTTCGGTCATCTCGGCCAAAAGCGCCTTGCCTATACCGGATGAATGGAGCGGCGCGGCGGTGCCAGGCGGAAAAAAGGCACGGATGCTGGAATGCGTCTCAACCTGGCTGACAAAGATAACACGCCCGTCACGCTCAATGCCTAGATTTGCGGTCTCCCCAGTGGTTTCCATCAGATTGCGAAGGATCGGGCGTGCCCGTTCCACAAGGCTGGTGCGCCGCAAGAAGCGTGCGCCGATCAAAAAGGCCCGTGCCCCGACATGCCAGGTTTGACCTGCCTCATCGAAATCGACCAATCCGCGTCCTTCAAGCGTGACGAGGACGCGATAGATACTGGCCGGAGCTTGATCCATGTCGGAGGCCAGTTCCGACAATGTTGCGCTGCCAATCTCGCTGAGCCGCTCAAAAACGACCATCGCGCGGTCAAGAGACTTTATCGTGTTCTGTGCTGTTTTGTCTGACCAATCGCGCGGACGTCCCCTAGCGCGCCGATCATCCTGCAACTGCGATTCTGTTGGCTTCGCCATGGTGGCCTCCGTCTAATCTGAAAAAGTGATACGCGATGTGAAAAAATCAATACGTTGTTTTTGCTTATATTTTCCTCTGACAGAAAAAATTGAAAAACTATTTCGAAAAAATTGCAGCTGCTTAAAGGGCCCCTTACCCTAAAGAAAATCGGAGAGGAGACCGTCGTGAGCTTTCAAAACCCCGTTTTCATTCCCGGCCCGACCAACATTCCCGAAGCGCTGCGCAAAGCATGTGACTTGCCGACGATGGATCACCGCTCTGCTGCGTTTGCAGACATCCTCCATCCTGCGCGTGAGGGCGTCCGACAGATCATGAAAAGCGCCGATGCCGAGACCTTCATTTTCCCGGCGACGGGTACGGGTGGTTGGGAAACGGCGATCACCAACACATTGTCTGCTGGTGACCGGGTGCTTGCTGCCCGCAATGGTGTTTTCAGCGATCGCTGGATCGACATGTGCCAGCGCCACGGTTTGGATGTCATTGTTGTCGACGTAGCTTGGGGTGAGGGCATCCCAGCTGATCGGTTTGAGGAAATCCTTGTGACGGACACTGCGCATCAAATCAAGGCAGTGCTCGCAACGCATAACGAGACAGCAACAGGCGTCGCATCCGACATGGGTGCAATTCGTCGTGCGATGGATGCGGCAGATCACCCCGCGCTTTTGTTGATCGACGGGGTCAGTTCCATCGGGTCGATGGATTTTCGGTTTGATGAATGGCGCATAGATATCGCGGTGACAGGATCACAAAAGGGCTTCATGCTGCCAGCGGGACTTGCCATTCTGGGATTCAGTGAGAAGGCAATGTCGGCTTCACGTCACGCAGCACTGCCCCGGACATTTTTTGATATAAACGACATGTCTAGTGGCTATGCGGTCGATGCCTATCCCTATACGCCTGCGGTCGGTTTGATGAACGGTCTGAAGCAGGCCTGCGACATGCTGTTGGCCGAGGGGCTTGAGAACGTCTTTGCGCGTCATCAACGCATCGCGGAAGGTGTGCGGGCGGCGGTGCAAGCCTGGGACCTCTCACTTTGTGCAGTTGATGAAAGAGTTTACTCAAACACTGTCAGCGCCATTCGGACGCCAGACGGGTTTGATGCCAACCAGATCGTTCGCCACGCGGCGGAAAAGTATGGCGTCGCGTTTGGCGCAGGGCTTGGACAGGTCGCTGGCAAGGTGTTTCGGATCGGTCATCTTGGGTCCTTGACGGATGTCATGACACTGTCTGGCATCGCCACGGCGGAAATGTGCATGGCTGATCTGGGGCTTGACGTCCGATTGGGTTCTGGCGTGGCAGCGGCGCAAGAATATTACCGGATGGCGCAGCCCGCTCAACTCAGAAAGGCCGCGTGATGAAAGACGTGATTCCCGAATACATCCCGACTTTTGACGATGTGCTGGCCGCACATGAAAGGATCGCGCCTTACATTCATCGTACACCTGTTCTGACCTCAAGCTATCTCAATGAATTCGTCGGTGCTGAGCTGTTTTTCAAATGCGAGAACTTCCAGAAGGCCGGAGCATTCAAGGTGCGCGGAGCCAGCAACGCCGTCTTTGGCCTGTCGGAAGAGATGGCGCAAAATGGTGTTGCAACGCATTCGTCCGGCAACCACGCGCTGTCACTCTCCTACGCTGCGGGGCGGCGTGGCATCCCGTGTCATGTCGTAATGCCCCGCACCGCGCCTCAAGCCAAGAAAGATGCGGTGCGCGGATATGGCGGGATCATCACGGAATGCGAACCCTCCACAACCAGCAGGGAGAAGACTTTCTCAAAGGTCGAGGCCGAAACAGGCGCGGAGTTTGTTCATCCATATAACGATCCGCGCGTGATAGCGGGGCAAGGCACGTGCAGCCGCGAATTCATGGAGCAGACGGGCGGCGTCGACATCATGGTTGCCCCAATCGGGGGCGGTGGCATGATCTCTGGCACCTGTCTGACTTTGTCGCATCTTGCCCCCGAAGTGCAGATCATTGCGGCAGAGCCTGAGCAGGCGGATGATGCCTATCGCAGCTTCAAGGAAGGGCATATCATCGCTGACGATGCGCCGGAAACCATCGCGGATGGCCTCAAGGTACCGCTTAAGGATCTGACCTGGCACTTTGTTTCGAACCATGTGACCGACATCCTGACCGCAAGCGAGGACGAGATCGTTGATGCGATGAAGTTGACGTGGAAGCGCATGAAGATCGTGATCGAGGCAAGTTGTGCGGTGCCGCTGGCCACAATTCTAAAGAACAAGGAACGCTTCGCGGGCAAACGCGTGGGCGTGATAATTACCGGTGGCAATGTCGATCTAGACACCCTGCCATGGATCAAGTGAGGAGATTTTGACATGAATGCACCGACGAAATTCGACCAGCTTGAAGTGGGATATGACGTGCCGGCGCTGCCGGGCATGGCAGCCTCGGATGTGCAGACACCTGCTTTGGTTCTGGACCTTGATGCGCTTGAGCGGAACATCAAGAAGATGGGCGACTATGCTGCGGCCCACGGCATGCGGCATCGGGTCCACGGGAAAATGCACAAGTCTGTCGAGGTGGCGAAGTTGCAGGTCGAATTGGGTGGGGCCTGCGGCGTCTGTTGCCAAAAGGTGAGCGAGGCAGAGGTTTTTGCCCGAGGCGGCATCAAGGATGTTCTGGTCTCAAATCAGGTGCGCGATCCGGCCAAGATCGACCGCTTGGCGCGGATGCCAAAGCTGGGCGCACGCACGATCTGCTGCGTCGATGATATCGCCAATATCGCGGATCTGTCCGAGGCGGCGAAAAGGCATGGCACGCAGGTCGAATGCCTTGTTGAAATCGATTGTGGCGCAGGCCGCTGCGGCGTGACAACGACGCCCGAAGTCGTCGAAATCGCCAAATCCATAGAGGCTGCGCCTGGCCTGAAATTCGCAGGGATACAAGCCTATCAGGGCGCGATGCAGCACATGGACAGCTATGACGAACGCAAGGTGAAGATCGACATTGCAGTCGCCATGGTGAAGGACGCCGTCGACACACTGAAATCCGAGGGGATCGAATGTGACATTGTCGGAGGCGGCGGCACCGGCAGCTATTACTTTGAGAGCAATTCAGGCGTCTATAACGAGCTTCAATGCGGATCCTACGCCTTCATGGATGCCGACTACGGACGCATTCTGGACAAGGATGGCAAAAGGATCGACCAGGGAGAATGGGAGAATGCATTGTTCATTCTCACCAGCGTTATGAGCCATGCAAAGGCCGACAAGGCCATCGTTGATGCTGGGCTCAAGGCGCAGTCGGTAGACAGTGGTCTGCCGGTGATCTTTGGCCGCGACGATGTGGAGTATGTCAAATGCTCCGACGAGCATGGGGTTGTGGCGGATCCGGATGGCATTTTGAAGGTGAACGACAAGTTGCGGCTTGTGCCGGGACATTGCGATCCAACCTGCAACGTGCATGATTGGTATGTCGGCGTGCGCCACGGCAAGGTCGAAACGCTCTGGCCGATTTCGGCGCGTGGAAAAGCCTACTAACACCAATGATTATCGTACCGGAATGTGAGATCGCGGGGCTTATGTCCCGCGAAGCCGCCTTTGACGCGGTTGAAAAAGTGTTCGCCGCTATGGCGTGTCAGAAAGCTTACAACTTCCCTGTGATCCGCGAGGCGATAGGCCATGCAGATGCGCTGTATGGCTTCAAGTCGGGCTTTGATCGGGACAGCCTGGCGCTTGGGCTTAAATCCGGCGGCTACTGGCCCGGCAACGCGGCCCAGGGACTGACCAACCACCAATCCAGCGTCTTTCTGTTTGATGCGGATACCGGGCAGTGTCGGGCAGTGGTCGGAGGCAATCTGCTGACGGCTCTTCGCACGGCCGCGGCATCCTCCGTGTCGATCAGGCATCTTGCACGACAGGATGCAAAGGTTCTGGGGATGATTGGCGCAGGGCATCAATCGGTGTTCCAGATGCGTGCGGCCGTTGAACAGCGTGCTTTCGAGAAGGTGTTTGGTTGGAATTATCACCCCGAGATGCTGTCCCGCCTTGAAGACTGCGCTTCGGAGTTGGGTCTGCCATTCGAGTCCGTGCCGCTGGATCAGTTGGGACAGGAAGCGGATGTAATCATTTCGATCACGTCGTCTCAGTCAGCCATTCTGCTGGATGAACATGTCACCCCCGGAACGCATATGGCTTGCATGGGCACTGATACAAAAGGCAAACAGGAGGTTGAGGCGCAACTGCTTGGGCGCGCAACCGTCTTCACTGACGAAGTGGCCCAGTCGATCAGCATTGGTGAATCGCAACATGCCATTTCAGAGGGATTGATAACAAAGGCTGGTATCACTGAAATTGGTGCCGTCATCAACGGGGATCATCCCGGTCGCACAAGCGAGGATGAAATCACGCTGTTTGACGGGACGGGTGTGGGCCTGCAGGACCTGGCAGTTGCCTCGTCGGTCGTCGATCTTGCGGTTCAGAAAGGGGTCGCCATTGAAGTCGACTTCTAGATCTTGTTAAGCCGATGGCGTTGCAGAAGGGTCGTCAGCATTTCCTTGGCAGACAACCTGTGTTCCCGGTGCAGTAGCCTTGCAGTTTCTTCGTCGCCCTCGCGGATGGCATTGAGTACCTTGGTGTGATCCTCATTCGATTTGATGGGAAGCGGCCGCATGTAAAGCGTGACAAGCCGCGCGCGGCGGACCTGATCGGCCATCATGCCGACAATCCGCGCCGCCCGACTGTTGCCGCCGAGGCGCATCAGTTCCTGATGAAAGCGGTCGTCGGCCTGGGCCCAACCTTCGCGATCCTCAATTGCCAGAGCCTTGTCCATATCGCTGATCGTCTGCGTAAGCGCCTTCAGATCATCAGCGTTGTATCCCGCACGTGCGGCATCGGCTGCGGCAAGGCTCTCCAGTTCTGTCAGTACATCATAGATCTCGGACATATCATCCGGGGACAGGGGACTTATACGAACACCTTTACGCGGGCGCATGGTAAGCAGCCCTTGTGCCTCGAGCACCAGCAGCGCTTCGCGCACGGGTGTGCGAGACATCCCGAGCGTTTGCGCAAGTTCGGTTTCCAGATGATCCGTGCCAGGTCCCAGCTCGCTCGAAAAGATCATCTCGCGCAGCTTTGTCACGGCGATTGAAAAGTTCGGCGGCGTCTTTTCAGTTTGGTTGGGCATCTTGATGCAAGCTTATTTTTTGGCCTTTTGCGGCCGAACGATAGAGTGCGGCCTCGATTTGAACAACTTTGAGGTAGTTTTGGGCCCTGTTTTCCAATTCTCCGGCCCCGTTAAGCGCATCGACCACATGTTGTTGCAATCGACGGGCGCAATCCCCGCCAAAGGTGTTTGACGTATCGGCGGGCATGAGCGTTTCCGAGGCGGTTTCGCCAAATGTCCGGAGGTGGACCGAGCCGTCGCCCTCAAGTTCCAGAGTACCCTCAGTGCCTTCAAACAGCCCCTCGCCCATCGTGCAGCGCGTATTGTCCGCGGCGTGATCCAATAGTCTGTTGCCGTCGAAAATGCTGCGCACGGCATTCGGATGATCGAAGATCAGATAGCCTGCATCCTCACCCGAAATGGCCGGATTGATCCGCCGCAAATCGGCATAGACTGCGGTCGGATCGCCAAACAGAAAGCGGAATGTATCAATCCAGTGGACAGCTGTTTCATGGACCAAGAACCGTTCCATTTTCTGAAAATACGGTTGTCGGGCCAGATATGCCTCGGCACCCTGGCCATCTCCCGGCCGCAGGCGGAAGGTGGCCTGAAGCGGGGTGCCGATGCGACCTTCTTGGATGGCGTTCCGAATGGTCCGGTACCATGGCTGAAAACGAAAGTTTTCATGAACAATCAGCGGCACATTAGCTTCTTCTGCCAATGTTGCCATCTCCACTGCTTCGTCGGGAGATTGGCAAAACGGTTTCTGACAAATGATCGCCCTTAGGTTTGCGTTCAACCCCGCCCGGATGGCATCGGCCTGAGCGGTCGGGGGCAGAATGACGTCAAGAACATCCGCGTTGGTCTGCGACAGCATCCGATCAGCGCTTTCAAAGACCGGTAGACCGGTTGCCTTGGCCTTCTGTGGATCAATATCGCATATCCCGACAAGCTCTGCGCCTTTGACGCGTTGCCATCCGTCTAAATGGAATTGGCTGAAGTATCCTGCACCGACGCAAACGACCCGCATCAGGCTGCTGCAAAAAGAGCGTCTGTCAGCGCCGCGACGGCCTCATCGGTGCGGGCCGTTCCGCCGATGTCGCCGGTCAGTGCCTTGCGTCCGATGATCTGGCCGTCGACCGCTTCGCGGAGCCGTGCTGCATCTTTGGCCATTTCGGTGTTGTTGTGCCGAAGTCCGAGCCAATCGAGCATCATTGCCGCTGACAGAACCATGGCGAACGGATTGGCGACCCCCAGCCCTGCAATGTCGGGTGCAGAGCCATGACAGGGTTGGAAGACGGCGTGGTCCTGACCGATATCCGCCGACGGAGCGACGCCGAGACCGCCCATCAAGCCAGCCCCCAGATCCGACAATATGTCCCCGAACATGTTCTCGGTGACCAGAACATCGAAGTCCCAGGGCCTTTGCACCATCCAGAGGGCCATGGCGTCGACATATGCATGATCGGCCTCAATCGCGGGATGCTCCCCGGCGGTTTTGTCAAAGATCTCCCGGAAGAACGCGAAAGCTCTGAAAACATTGGCTTTGTCCACGCACGTTACGCGACCGGTACCCTGACCTTGCGCCTTTCGATCGGTCGCGAGGTTGAAGGCGAATTCGAATAGTTTTTCAGAGGTGCCACGGGTTATCCGCAGCGTTTCGCGGGCCTCGTCATGTTCAACCTTTCCCTTGCCTTGGGTGTAAAACAGCCCCTCTGTGCTTTCCCGCACAAGCACGAAGTCAACGGATTTTCCGGCAGGCATCTTCAGCGGGCTCAAGCCTCCCGGGGGGATCCGGACGGGACGGATACCTGCGAACAGATCGAACGCCATCCGCAAGTCGATTTGGGGAGTAATCTCTGTCCCGTCCGGATACCGGATGTCTGGCAGCCCCATGGCCGACAGCAAAATTGCGTCCGCTGCACCCGCAACTGCCAGCGATGCTTTGGGCAGGCTCTCGCCCATATCCGTATAGCATCCAGCGCCGCCCGGCAGGTTTTCGAATGTAAGATCATAGGTTTTTGCAACCGAAGACATTCGACGCAGAAGATCTACCGTCGGTTTCATGATCTCAGGGCCGATGCCGTCTCCTTCGAATACAGCGATCTTGAACGCGGACATTATGTTCCTGTGTGAGTGGTTTTGCAGCTTTTCCAGTCGGTTCGAACTGGTCTTTCCCAATGCATTCATTAAAGTATACATTAATTAGGATGTCAACGAAAATGGGCAAGCTCTTGCGCTTTCACAGCATACGCTTCTGAATGGTGTGTTATAGGTTGGTAAAAAAGAGGATGAAGGCATGTATGCGGTATGCGTTACGTTCGAGATTTCAAATGGTCAGATGGATGCATTCATGCCGCTGATGAAGCGCAATGCAGCGCTTTCGAGGAACACGGAAGAAGGGTGTCTGCAATTCGATGTTCTGACTGAAGACACCCGGCCAAATGAGGTTTTTCTCTATGAGATCTACACTGACAGGTCGGCTTTTGATACGCATCTGGCCAGCTCACATTTTCAGAGCTTTGACGCAGAAGTGGCGTCGATGATCAAAAGCAAGAAAATCAGAACATATACTCGGGTCGCAAGATGAGCGTTTGGCAGGTCCATGCGGTCAAGTACGCAGACCGAAACAGCCGGACCAGATCGGACAGTTTCATTTTCGATGATAATCACGACGCGCCACATGCCATGGACTACTTTATGTGGGTTCTGCGTCGGGGCGAAGAGATCATTCTGGTTGATACCGGTTATGACAGTGCTGAAGCCGAGGCACGAGATCGCCCGATCCGGATGGAGCCACATCTGGCGCTGGCCCCGCTTGGTATCAAGCCAGAAGATGTGACCAAATTGATCGTAACGCATCTCCACTATGACCACGCAGGCGGGCTTCATCTTTTTCCCAACGCGACGCTACATCTTCAATCCGCTGAAATGGCGTACGCCACGGGCCCGTGCATGTGTCATGACACATTACGCATGCCGTTCACGGCCAGACATATCTGCGATGCAATCCAGCGTCTCTATTCCGGCAAGCTTGTCTTTCATGATGGCTCAGCCGAAGTAGCCGAGGGCGTCACGGTTCACTGCATAGGCGGCCATAGTCGCGGGTTGCAGGCCGTGCGGGTCAGGACAGAGGCCGGTTGGTTGGTTCTCGCCTCGGATGCGGCGCATTACTACGAGAATCTACGCCTTAGAAAGCCGTTCCCAATCGTGATTGACCTTCAGAACATGCTTGATGGTTTTGAGACACTTGAGCGTTTGGCAAGCCATCCAGACTTAATCATCCCTGGTCATGATCCATTGGTCCGAGCATCGTTTCCGAGTGACAAGGCCGACCATTTGATACGTTTGGACCGTGGGCCGCTGCAACCGATCATACTGGACTAGAGCACCGAACCTTCATCGGTGGCATTCCCAGTGTTTTCCTCTTTTGGGCTATTGTCACTGCTGAGCCATAAAGTTTTCCGTATTGCCACTTATTCCTGTTCCGAAACCGCCAGCGCAATGGATGCGATCTCCAAAGGACCTCCGACAAAGGTCGGCAAGGAAGGGGCCGTTCTGTTGTCGCATTGGATAATACAACTGCCGTTTGAAGCGAGTGAGAAGAACCCCAAGACTGTTGGCCGGGTGATTGATGATGCCTGGCCCTGGGTAAAGAAAGGCATGCGCCTTTACGCCGTCAATGGCATTCGGGTCACATCCGTTCCCGCCCTGCCAGCGGTCTTGAGAATGACATCGGAGCCGGGCGAAGATACGCATCTTGATGTCAAGGTTGGCGTTGGCAAGGACGGCGATTGCAACCTGATTGAAGAACGGCTGATCCCTTTCATCACGCAATACACCGTGCTGAAAAACGGCATGCGCTTCCGTTCGCGCCACGAGGATGGCGCCTGAGAGTCGATCCTGATCCGGGTGCCCATGGAACTGATCAAAGACTTCTGTCCCGGTGATCGGCTTATCCGATATGTGCCAACCGGAGAGGTCTTCGATGGGCGAACCAGCATGCGCGATGTCTTTCAACGTGAGCGCCGGCCGGACCGGGCCGCGTTCTTGGGTGAGCTCGAAAGGGCTGGTCGGCTGTATCAAAGCACCATCCAGATGTTTGAACGTGCGGCTGAGGCCAAACCCCGGCCGCTGATCGTCTTTTGTCGTCCGAACGGTCTGTCGGGCTTCCCTTTGAGGCGTCCTTGAACGATCCGACCGTGGTGGGCACGATCGACAACGGACTGTGGCCTTGGCTGGAAAAAGAGCTGGCGGTCCGTTCGGTCAATGGCATCTCGCTTGATCGGATTGAGGATCTTTCGGCGGTGCTGCGATCTCGATGGATCCTGAGGAAAAGCAGCAGATCTTTTTGCGGCTTGGAGTTAAGACTCGCGGCGCACGATCCACCGAAGAAGTGCTAATCTTGCCGGCCACGCAGAACACGCTCCTCAGCAATAGGATGCAGTTTGTGACGATCTGCGTTGAGGGCGTCTGGAAGACTTTCCTGGTTACAACCCCCGAGGATCGGACGGGTGGGGTTGAGCCGGGCGATCAGATCCTCAGCTATTTTTCCACGGGCGAGATGTTCGACACACGCATGAAGCTGACCCGGGTTTTACGCCTCGAGAAGGACAAGGGCGGTGCGTTCTTTGACGTTGTCATAAATCGCGATGGGCGCCAGTTGATGCGTAAGATCCATTTCTAGATGGGGTAGCTTCAGTGCCTTCGACGCTTGGGTGTGGCGGCATTCAGTCGCCGCCCTGACTTGCTGCACCGGGCGAGATATGGGCATTAGTGGGCATTCATTCCGATCTGCCCAATGAAAGGCCACCCGATGACCCAAGCTGACAAAGCCAACCAGTTCGCTTCCTTGCACGTTCCCGGTTCGCCCCTTGTGCTTTATAATATTTGGGATGCCGGTGGGGCCAAGGCGCTTGCCAATGCGGGGGCTCCCGCCGTTGCAACCGGCAGTTGGTCCGTGGCCGGAGCGCAGGGCTATCCAGATGGCGAGAGCATCCCGCTGGATCTGCTTTTGAAAGTGTTGGAGCGCATCGTCGCCACTGTCGATGTACCTGTTAGCCTAGACTTTGAGGGAGGCTATGCAAGCGCGCCCGAAGAGGTCGCGGCTAACGTCCAGAAGGTCATTTCGGCTGGAGCGGTCGGCATCAACTTTGAAGATCAGATCGTCGGAGGTGACGGGCTTTATCCCGTTGCTGACCAGGCCGCTCGGATTGATGCGGTGCGTCAGATGGCCGACGAACAGGGCATTCCGTTCTTCATCAATGCGCGGACCGACATTTACCTCAAAGCGGATAGCACAGCAGATTCAGCGGATTTTGTGGAAGAAGCATTGGAGCGTGCTGCCGCCTATGCCGAGGCAGGCGCCAGCGGATTTTTTGTGCCGGGCCTTGTTGATACAGGCGTCATCCAGAGGATTTGCAACGAAACCAACCTGCCGGTAAACGTGATGATGGCTGGCCCTCTCAACTCAGTCGCGGCGGTGGCGGATCTGGGTGTCGCGCGCGCAAGCTTTGGGCCGGGCCCATACCGGATCGCGATGAAGCAACTGGCAGAGGCCTACCAGGCCCTCTGATACGTCTAGATCAGGGTTGGCGCTGCACGCAGATGACCCGTTTCAATGCTGCGGCAATTAGTGATCGCGCCATTGGTGTAGGCCAAAGCTTCCGGATGATCTGCGGCTAGGGCGCCCAGTCGAACAAGAATCGCGGCGATCGCGCATTCCGCCGCGCGTGTGCCACCGTCCACGATCTTGAGCGCAACGCCGCGTTTCTGTTCTGGCAGGATCGCTATGAAGAAGGCCTCAGCCCCCGTCTTGATGGCGACCCTTCCGTCCATTGCGCGCATAAGCCGGGTGCAAGCACGTCCTTCTCCGGCGACCAGATCAGGATGTCGGGACATGGCGTCGACCAGCAGCGCCTGCGCACTGTCTGTGGGGGCAGAGGCAAAATGCGCCATCGCCCGGGCCATCCCATGCAGGGTCGTTGCAAAGTTCGGGGCAGAGCATCCGTCGATCCCATGGCCCGGACTAGCCATACCCGTTGTCCGCTCAAACGCCTCAAGACAAGCCTGTTGTACCGGATGATCTATGTCGATGTATTCTGGGCCCGCCCCGAGGTGTTGGGCCAGGGTCAGAAAGCCCGCATGCTTGCCTGAGCAATTGTTGTGGTGCTGGCAGGGCGAGGCGTCGGATTTGATGAGTGACCGCTTTGCCACGGGGTCCTTGGGCATATGCGGCCCGCAACGCAGATCATCATCGACACATCCGATGTGGTTCAACCAGGCAATGACGCGCGATGTGTGGATATCAGCGCCTTGATGTGAAGCGCAGGCGAGGGCGAGGTGTTCGGTCTGAAGCCCGTGGGCATTGGCCGCCCCGCTTTCTATCAAAGGCAAGGCTTGGATCATCTTTGCAGAACTGCGGGGCAGGACCACGGCATCCGGATCGCCCCAGGCTTCCACGATCTCTCCGTTTTCGTCGCAAATGACCGCATGACCGCAATGTGCGCTTTCCAGAAATGGCCCACGCCAGGCTTCGGCCAGAACCACTGGATCTGTCATGAATTTTTCCCTCACTTATTGGCGAATTCGTGCCAATTCGTCTTTCGCCTGCTGTTGCTTCTGTTCTATTGTGCATTTTGTCGAAAATAGCGAGGCCCCTTACCTTCAGCGCAGCGGCAGACGGCGTGGCAGGGGGCTCGACGGATTGAGGTTACGGACAGCTGGAGGCTGTATTCATGCGGTTAGCGAAGAATTGGTTTGCGGGGCTTGCAGCGTTTGCTCTCACGATGGGAAGCGCATTTGCGCAAGAGACGAGCGACAATCGCGTTGCGGTCAAAACGGATTGGAACGTTTTCACGGAAGAAGATCCCAAGGAATGCTGGAGCGTTTCGACCCCGACCGAAACTGTGAACAGGCGGGACGGGCGCGTTGTTGCCGCAACGCGCGGGCAGATCCTTCTGATGGTTTTTTTTCGCCCGAATGCCGGGGCCAGCGGTCAGGTCGCTTTTACCGGCGGATATCCCTTTGCCAGTGGATCGTCGGTCAATGTCAATATCAGCGGCACGGAGTTTGAGCTCTTTACCGATGGCGAATGGGCCTGGCCCGCGAGCGAGGCGGAAGACGCCAAGATCGTGACAGCGATGAAGCGTGGTGCGAATGCAGTAGTAACCGGATTGTCGAGCCGGGGTACAACCACGACAGATACATTCTCATTGCTTGGCTTTACGGCGGCGGTCGAAGACGCGGAAGGTCGCTGCACAAGCTGACCGCGGATCGCCTCAGACCTTTGCGACCACATTTTTCAGCCACGTGACAAGATCTGCCACCTGTCGGGCATCTGTCTGCGACCATCGGATGTAAAAGCTGCTGGGCGCGGGCTTTCCGATGCGAAAAATGACCTTGAGGTTGGCGCCGCGCAGAAAAATGGCCGGGATGATTGCAAATCCCTGGCCAGCCGCTGCAGCATCCATTGCCAGTGCGGTCTGATTGACCAGCATGACCGGCTTCAGCGGTTTTTGCCCGACCTGCCCCAGAAAGTGCGCCCAATGTCTGTGGCTGTCTTCAATCAGATCGGTACTGGCGAAATCCTCGATCTTCTGAAACGCTCGTTCATCGAACGTATCTTCCGCGCGGCACACCACGACTGGATCGAGATCGCAAAGCAGCTCTTCCGTCACCCCGGTTTCCTGTCGAGCGGCCCCCTGCCGTATGGCCAGGTCAACCTGCGCCTTGCGGATCGCCACGCGTTTTTCGTCGGCGATCACGTTGACTTGCAAGCCGGGCAAGGCCGTCGACAAATCGTTGATGCGGGGCATCAGCCATTTAGTGGCAAATGAGGGCGGGGCGCTGATTGTCAGGGTTTTTTCCTGCGGGAACAGGTTCCGGGTGGCATCGCTGATCGTCCGCATGGCCGCGCCGATCTCTTTGGCGTAAACGGCCCCCTCGCTCGTCATTTCCAACCCGCGGGCGTGGCGCAGAAACAGCACGACCCCAAGGTCAGCCTCCAAACGCCGTATCTGCTGTGCCACAGCCCCTTGCGTGACATGTAATTCATCAGCCGCGCCCCGAAAACTGAGATGGCGGGCAGAGGCGTCGAAGGCACGCAAGGCGTTGAGGTTTGGCACACGCAAAGATGGTACATCCAGTAGGAATACTACAGGCTTGGGCGACAAAGGATCGTTCGTCAAGCGGGCAAATTACTGGCAATCACTGTGCTCTAACCAACAAATGGAAATGGGCAGTGAAAGATCGTGTAGCTTTGATCACAGCAGGTGGGAGCGGTATGGGGGCTGACGCCGCACGCCATCTTGCGGGTCAAGGATACAAGGTTGGTGTGCTAAGCTCTTCAGGCAAAGGTGAAGCCCTCGGCAAAGAACTGGGCGGCCTTGGAATGACGGGATCGAACCAAAAGCATAGCGATCTTCACAACTTCATCGATGCGGCCATGAATTCATTTGGTCGCATCGATGTTTTAATTAATTCGGCAGGTCATGGTCCCAAAGGCCCTATACTCGACATCAGTGATGATGACTGGCACACGGGTATGGAATTCTACCTGATGAACGTGATCCGACCGACCCGGCTGGTCACACCGATCATGGTCGAACAGGGTGGTGGGGCGATCATCAATATTTCGACTTTCGCCGCTTTTGAACCGGATCCTCTGTTTCCGACAAGCGGTGTCTTCAGGGCAGGTCTTGCCAGCTTTGCAAAACTTTTTGCGGATGCTTACGCGGCGCAAAACGTGCGCATGAATAATGTTCTGCCGGGCTTTATCGACAGCCTTCCTGAAACCGGCGATCGCAAGGCGCGCATTCCCATGGGCCGGTATGGCCGCGCGGATGAGGTATCATCACTGATCGGATATCTTGCTTCGGAAGAGGCGGCCTATGTGACTGGGCAAAATTGGCGGATTGATGGTGGCGTGACCGCTTCTGTTTGACCAGCGCCATCGCTTCTGACTGGCAAGATAATCTGTTGTCCGGTGGCGCTTTTGACTGATACGGTCTGCGACATGCGGCGCTCAATGCCTTCACATCGCTCGGCCTTAAAACAGCTTCTCAGCTGGGTACTGGTTCTGCCATTCTTGGCGCAAAGCTTGCTGGCCGAAGGCACCATGCTCAGCTCTGACAGCCAGGGCATCACGATGGTGATCTGCACCGGAGATGAGTTTGAGACAATTGTCATTGGTGCCGATGGCGAACCTTTGGAACCGCAGACACAAAATTGCGATTGGTCGACGGTAGCGGGCGTAAATCTGGCAGCCGAGCTATTTCACGTCGCCCTGACGCTTGCCTTCCTGCGCAAAGCGCACTTCCAACCAACCCCCCATCCGGTACCCGCCCGGCCCGAAGCAAACGCGGCGTTTTCGCGGGCTCCACCTGTTCTGATCTGACGTCTTTAGCCCATCAGATTTCAGACAGGAGAACCTCATGGTTTCGATCGACCCTACGTCGGCGCAAGCAGATGCAGCGCGTGCATCCGACAAGCTTTACTTCGCGGCCTGGCGCTGGCACTTTTATGCTGGACTTTACGTCATTCCCTTTTTCACAATGCTGGCCGTCACAGGCCTTTTCATGTTGTGGATTGCGTTTCTGGCGGGACGGGATGGAGAACGCTATCCTGTTATGCCACAGGGCGCCTCCTTGCCGATCTCACAACAGGCCGAAGCTGCCGTCGCGGCCCTTCCCGGGGGTGAGTTAAAGCAGTATCTCGCACCCCGTGCACCAGACCTCGCCGCGGTCTTCCGGGTGGACTTGGAGGGTGAGGCGACCATGATTGCGGTTGACCCCTACACCGCAACGGTGCTTGCCGAGTATCCCCGCCGATCCGGGCTTTATGATCTGATGGACAACATCCATGGCAGCCTGCTTCTTGGTGTCACCGGCGACCGGATGATCGAAATCGCCGCCTCACTTGGCATGGTCCTTGTTGCGACAGGCCTTTACATGTTTTGGCCGCGCGGCAGCAACGGCGGGTTACGCCGCGCGTTTGTCCCGACATTTTCACGAGGTCGTGGCCTCTGGAAATCGCTGCATGGCGTGGTCGGAATGTGGAGCTCTGTCATTCTGGTCTTTTTCCTGATCTCCGGCCTCGCTTGGGCTGGCGTCTGGGGTGAAAAGATCGTTCAGGCCTGGAACCAGTTTCCGGCAGAGAAATGGGGCGCGCCACTCTCTGATGTCACGCATGCAAGCCTGAACAATGGCCCCAAAGAGGTGCCTTGGGCCTTGGAAATGACCCCAATGCCTGCTTCGGGATCCGTTGCGGGTGAAGCTGGGATCGCTGCGGGCGTTCCGCTGACGCTCGACACGATGGATCGGTTTGCAAGAGAGATCGGTTTTGACGGGCGTTACCAGATGAATCTGCCTGACGGGGAAACAGGTGTCTGGACCTTCAGCCGGGATTCCATGAGCAATGACAGCCCCGACCCAACCTCGGATCGAACCGTCCACCTCGATCGCTATACCGGTAACATCCTGGCCGATGTTCGCTACGCGGATTACTCGTGGTTCGGCAAGGCCATGGCCGTGGGCATTGCGCTGCATATGGGGACAATGGGGTGGTGGAGCGTTCTGGCCAATACATTCTTCTGTCTTGCTGTCCTGTTCCTGTGCGCTTCAAGTATCGTCCTTTGGTGGAAGCGCCGCCCGACTGCGGCGGGGCGTCTGGCAGCACCGCCGATGCCCAAAAACATGCCGCTGTGGCAGGGGGCCGTTTTTGTTGGCCTTGGCGTATCGCTCGCCTTTCCGATGGCGGGGATCACGTTGCTGACGGTCATGGCGCTCGATATGCTGATCCTGCGGCGCATCCCGGCCTTGAAGCGCGCTCTAAGCTGATCATAGATCTGAATGCCGCGCGAAACACTGTTTGCGCGGCATTCACCATCCTATATAGAGGCGCATCTGCAAACAGGATGTCCGCTATGGATGCGAAAGCGCCGATCACGCAAGATGTCATGACGATCCCCCGCAAGCCGGTGGAGGGAAAACCGAACCTTGTCGGTCTGACGCGGTCGCAGCTGCGCGCCGCGTTGATTGGCCATGGCACGCCGGAAAAGCAGGCCAAGATGCGGGTCGGACAGATCTGGCAGTGGATCTATCAATGGGGCGTGCGTGACTTCGCAGCCATGACCAACCTGTCCAAAGCCTATCGCGCCCAACTTGCCGAGACGTTTGTGATCGAAACGCCCGAGGTCGTCAGCAAACAGGTCAGCACCGACGGGACTCGTAAATACCTCGTCCGTATCGCGGGTGGGCACGAGGTTGAGGTTGTATATATCCCCGAAGAGGGGCGCGGCACGCTTTGCATATCGTCTCAGGTTGGCTGCACATTGACCTGTTCTTTCTGTCATACGGGCACACAAAAGCTGGTGCGCAACCTGACGGCGGGTGAGATCATCGGCCAGGTTATGATGGCCCGCGATGATCTCGAGGAATGGCCCGTGCCGGGCGCGCCAAAGGACGAAACGCGGCTTTTGTCAAACATCGTTCTGATGGGCATGGGAGAGCCACTTTACAATTTCGAGAACGTGCGTGACGCGATGAAGATCGCGATGGATGACGAAGGCATCAGCCTGTCTCGTCGCCGCATCACGCTATCGACCAGCGGTGTCGTGCCAGAGATTGAGCGCACAGCGAACGAGATCGGCTGCCAACTGGCGGTGTCCTTTCACGCCACAACCGATGACATCCGCAACACGCTTGTGCCGATCAACAAACGCTGGAACATAGAAGCGCTGCTGGACGCGTTGCGCGCCTATCCGCGCGGGCGTAACTCCGAACGGATCACCTTTGAATATGTGATGCTTCATGGTGTGAACGACAGTGATGAAGATGCGCAACGCCTGATCAGGTTGATCGAAGGAATCCCTGCTAAGGTGAACCTGATCCCGTTCAACGAATGGCCAGGGGCGCCCTACAAAAGATCATCCAACAATCGCATCCGGGCCTTCGCCGACATTATCTACAAGGCGGGCTATGCATCGCCGATCCGTACCCCGCGTGGGGAGGACATCCTGGCTGCCTGCGGCCAGCTCAAATCGGCAACCGAGCGCGCCCGCAAGTCACGCAGGCAGATCGCGTCAGAGGCGGGTCTCTGATCGAAGGCGCAGGCTGCCTCAATCATGCCGTGCAATAACCCACTTTGAGCGAAACTTCCGCCACGCTTTGTGGACAGAGTGTTTCCAAGCAAGATGCAAATGCGCTTGCGATGGAAATGCGAACGGGAGGTTATCATGGGCACGTCGCAAGTTATCGATCTGGTGAAACGCGAGCGCGATCTCGCATTATCGAACCGCGAATGGCGTCATCGCCTGAAAGGCTTCGGGTATGGCATCCGCGAGACCGAGAATGGCGCCGTGATCGAGATGCTGCGCGACCGATCGACCATCTGTTCGGTTCCAGCCGATCTTTTGCACTAAAGGTACGTCATCTGACTTGGGCCCGCTTGGAGGCTTGACTGAACGGCGTCGGAAACATGAGCCCCCAACCGTGGGAGCATCGTTATCGACGAAGAAGAGGTTCGATCATCCTTAAGCGCATCGCTGCAATTGCAATCTTGGCCATCGGCATATCCGCACCAGCCCATGCTGCAATGGTTTCGTACGAATACGTCATTGACACGGATTTCAGCGATGTCGTTGACAAGCCCTCGACAGGCGCAACCCGACGTGTAGACATTACCCACGCCCATATCGACGCATTCGATCTGTCCCTTGGCACGATCACAGGTGTCGACATATAAGTGACCGAGCGGTCTACCTTGCGCAACTCTCGCAATGGCTGTGGCCTTCACCTTGTACGGAGCCGTGAATCTGCTGCTTTCTAAGTGTAGCCCATAGGTCTTTTTTCCTATGTGTTTGAGCGTGATTTGTCCGGGGCATTGATCAGCGGTTTGACATGCAGCACCATTCTTTCCCGGTCAAGGTGTAGCGATTTGGAGCGGTTGGAAATCAATGAAATCCATCTGTTCACCCTGAATGCGCAGGCGGCCCAAACCTTGTTTGGAGATCGGCCAGCCCGAGGATTGATCGGCTTCAAATGGGACATTGCCGCGACCATCAATGGAAAAGGTCCTGTGGCCGCGGATGTCACCTTCGCGACGTGAAGGTCAGTGTGACAATCCGTTGTGACCCTGTGACCGCCGTTCCGCTGCCGACAGCAGATATCGCCCTTTTTGCGGGTCTGGGGGCTTTCGGTCTGATGTGGAGACGGCGCGCAAAGCACGTCTGACCGATTACCGCCCCGGGATCTCTGTCCGGGTCGCTGCAGGCTCCCAATTGTCGATCAGCTTGACCGCTTCTTCGGCCGTTTCAACGAAACGGAACAGGTCCAGATCCTCTTCCGAGATCGTACCTGCATCTGCAAGTGCGTCCCAGTTGATGATCTTTTCCCAGAAGGTGCGGCCGAACAGAAGAAATGGCACGGCTTTCATCCGGCCCGTCTGGATCAATGTCAGTGCCTCAAACGTCTCGTCCAGTGTGCCGAAGCCTCCTGGAAACACGCAAATCGCCTGCGCACGCATCAGGAAGTGCATTTTGCGGATCGCGAAGTAGTGGAAGTTAAAGCACAATTCGGGCGAGACATATTCGTTTGGTGCCTGTTCGAACGGTAGCACGATGTTTAGCCCGATGGATCGGCCGCCCGCCTCCTGAGCGCCACGATTGCCAGCCTCCATAACGCCGGGTCCGCCACCGGTAACGATCACATTTTCCCGCCCGCCGCTTTCCATCGAGCGCCGGGTCATCAGTGCAGCGAATGACTGGGCCTCGTGATAAAACTTTGACAGATAGCTTAGTGTTTTGGTTCGCGCGGCACCTTTCTTTGCGGGCTCGGGGATGCGGGCACCGCCGAACAGGACGATGGTGCTCTCGACACCGGCCTCGTTCATTAAAAGCTCGGGCTTTAAAAGCTCCAGCTGCAGACGGACCGGGCGCAGGTCGTCCCGACACAGGAAGCTCTCATCCGCGAAGGCGAGCTTATAGGCCGGGGCGCGCGTTTGCGGCGTGTCCGGTATACCTTCGACGGTCCGGCGGTCGGCTTGCGCATCGCGAAACGGGCTGTGCCTGTCGTCTTTCATCCTGCGGCCATCCTCTGTTGCTGACCTGCAAGACCTAACTTGCCACATCATGCATGGCCAGAGCGTGAATGCGCACAAAGAATACGTAACAACGATGCCCCAACGAGGGATGACGCCGCCTTTGACAGGCTGTATGCAGGCCAAAACCTGATTTCCGGAGACGACCCAGATGTCCAACGCCCAGCTTGAAACCGCGATCGAAGCCGCGTGGGAGGCTCGCGATGCGATTACGCCAGCTACGACAGGAGAAACGCGCGAGGCGATCGAGGATACGTTGAATGCGCTCGACGGTGGTGGGTTGCGTGTGGCCCAACGGCAGGATGACGGAACCTGGCATGTCAACCAATGGGCCAAGAAGGCCGTCCTTTTGGGGTTTCGCATCAAAGATATGGAACAGCAGGGCGGTGGCCCCCAAGGCGGTGGTTGGTGGGACAAGGTAGACAGCAAGTTTGCTGGTTGGGGTGACAATCAGTGGAAAGCGGCGGGATTTCGCGCGGTGCCGAACTGCGTCGTCCGCAAATCCGCCTACATTGCCCCCGGTGTGGTGCTTATGCCCTCCTTCGTCAATCTTGGCGCCTATGTCGACAGCGGCACGATGGTTGACACCTGGGCAACCGTCGGATCTTGCGCGCAGATCGGCAAGAACGTTCATCTGTCGGGTGGTGTCGGCATCGGCGGTGTTCTGGAACCGATGCAGGCCGGCCCAACCATTATTGAAGACAATTGCTTTATCGGCGCACGCTCTGAAGTGGTCGAAGGGTGCATCGTCCGCGAAGGATCTGTCCTGGGCATGGGTGTTTTCATCGGCCAATCGACCAAGATCGTTGATCGCGAATCGGGTGAGGTTATGTACGGCGAAGTGCCTTCAGGGTCGGTTGTGGTTGCCGGATCAATGCCTTCGAAGAACGGGATCAACCTTTATTGCGCGGTCATTGTGAAGCGCGTTGATGAAAAAACCCGCTCCAAAACGTCGATTAACGATCTTTTAAGGGATTAGATTCAACTTTAGATAGAGTGTAGCTGAATCCTGCCCATCCTCGGCCTTTGAGCTGCCTGATTTTCTGTCTACTGCCGTTGAATGGTGATTGAGTACGATTTTGGCGATTTTCGCCGTTTGCAGGTGAGCAGTGACTTGGCTCGGCTTGCCCTTCTTGGGGGGCGGCTGGCGCTTGAGCGGATCGCAACGGCCATTCCGGCAGAGGTCGAAAGGACGGATCGCATGACCGATGACCTCGCTGCATTTCTGCGTGATGACACGCCGCTGCCTGCCGACATTCTGGAGGATTTGTGTCCCCGCTTGCTTCTGACTGCTGCGCAGCCGCAACTGGACATGTCCGCTTTTCTGACGGCCACAGCAACAAGCCTGCTTGAACAGATCGGCCCAAATTCCTGCGATGAGCCTCTGGACGAGCATTGGGATGTCTTTGCAGATGTCTACAAGGTACAGGATCCGCTTGTTCGTTCCGTGATCATGCAGGGCTTTCTGTACCTTCGGAGGTTGGAGCGGGTAACACTTTCCCCAATGCCCGGAGCCGAAGATATCCGTACGAATTCACAGGGATACATCCTGACCCGATTGAAGCTGGTGGCGAATACAGCGGAAGATCGCTTTCTGCGTGACACGGCTGCGCTTCTTGAACATGCCGTTGAAACTATCGAAGCATCAGGCAAAAGGGCCGTCCATTGGCGCAGCAGGGCTGGACGGCACTGGCGCGAGCATGCACCGCAATTGTGCCGCCACCCGTCGACCGAGGCGCGCGATGTCTGGCGCGGATTTCGCCATCTTTATGAAGTCATTGCCGATTGGGATCCCTATGCCGATGACGTCACCACATCCCGGATCGCCATTCCCTTCAGCATCGTCTGACCCCGCCAAACAAGAAAGGAACGAGATGACCATGAATGCCGAAAAGATCAAAACGCAGCAAATCTACACGCTAATCGTCCAGGTAGGCCGTAAAGAAGACGATGGGCTGCCCGCAGATGCGACGGGTGCCGCGTTGATGTGCTTTGCCAGCGGTGTGGATGAGGCCGAAGCTGTGCGCGAAACCGTGGCTCTGCTTAAGCAGGCCGATCTCGCGCCTCTGGATGTCACAGGGCACGGGACGCGCGAAGAACGCGAAGCGGCTGGCGAAGAGATCGACGAAACCGAAGCGATGCTTATGGCCCGTGCGCTTGACGAAAATGCGGTTGTGGTGGCGCAAGTCACACCATTCTTTGACGAAAAAGGCAGCTAGACCAGCGTGTCGCTCCGTTTAGGCGGCGCTTGACCGGAGCAGGCTGATGGCCTCGAAAGGTTGCAAGACAGGATAGGCCATGTCGCGATGGACTGGCATCGCCTCGATGGGTAAATCTGAGAAGGCGGTTTCGGGCAGAACGGATTGTCTGTTACGCAGTCGTCCGGCAAACAGACTATCGACCGGGGCGCCCGCAGCAAGTATCACTTCATGACGGGGCAGCAATGGCTGGGCATACTGGACAAACGGTCCGGACTCCACCCAGTCTGCGGACGCGCCAGAAACGAAATGCAGCGCCGGAACCAGTACAGCATCTTCCCCGAAATTGTATTCAACGTCTGGCCCGCGCAGCAAAAGCGCTTGTTCGGACGAAACGACGATGTCGTAACGCAGCCCGAAATAGGGCGCACGTAGACGAATGGGCCTGAACGATCCGCGTGCGGGCAGGGTCCGTCGCAGGCACTGGATCACCGGAACGCTTTTTCCTGCCTGGGTCAGAATGCCGTCGCCAGGCGCCAGCCCTCCGATGCTTTCATCACCTTGATCGGTTGCGACACGCGTGTCCGCATGCAAACGCGGCATCGGACCAATAGGCTCCACTTGATCGGAAACAGCGCAAAACACAATCTCGGGGGCCATGACGTTGGCGCGGCCCGAAAGGATACGCGCCACATCTTCGATATGAAGCGGCACCGGGTCCGCAATCCACGCGATCTCTGCCCCGATCTGGCCGGGTCTTTCCACGGCCAGCCGCGCCCAGTCCCTGTCGATATCCCAGGCGTAGGTAAGCCTCAGGTTTTCCAGTTGCCCCGCCCGGTAGCCTTCAACCACGCCGTGCGTCAGGCCATCTCCTGTGGCAATGACCAAGGCAAAGAAGCCCTCGGGAAGTACCTGGAGACTGATGAGCCTGTTGTCGGATCCGCCCGTATCCAACTCAAGCAGGGTTGTTGGGGGATCTGCAAGCAGCGGCTTTAACTCGATCATTATGGTGCCACGGGGCACCACCGATCTGTGCTCTGCAGGTGCGCGGAACTCATGAGTTCGCGGGTCAATCAGGCCTATCCAGCCCATGCTCAGGCGCGCCTCATCCTGCCGGAAGACACAGCATTGCCGAAACCTGTCCTGCCCATACCACTGCCGTTTTTATACGGGGCACTGTATTTGAAAGCCTTGGCTTGTCCTGTTGGTTGCCTGCTTTACCTCGTTGCCCCGAGGTTTGTTGTGTCTTGTGTTAGCATGACCGAATCGGTCTTGTTAACCGAAAAAATGTCTTCACAGGGGTTGGACTCGCAGTTTTTTCAGCACATTGCTTACCTGTCGTTGAAAGGCCCCTCATGACCGATCCTGTTGAGTTGACTGCCCGTTTGATCCGTTGCCCATCCGTGACCCCAAAGGAGGCCGGTGCGTTGACGTTGTTGCGCGAAACGTTGGCCGCTGCCGGTTTCGATTGTGCTTGGGCAGATCGCGGCGGTGTCAGGAACCTTTTCGCCCGCTGGGGACAAAGGGGGCACGACAGGACATTCGGGTTCAATGGACACACGGATGTCGTGCCGGTCGGTGACGAAGGCGCGTGGAAGATGCCGCCATTCGGTGCTCAGATAAAGGGCGGCTTGCTTTACGGGCGCGGGGCCACGGACATGAAGTCCGGTGTCGCGGCCTTCGTTGCCGCAGCGATCGATTTTATCGCCGAAACGCCGCCTGACGGAGCGATAATCTTTGCCATTACAGGTGATGAAGAGGGTGACGCGACGGATGGCACGACGGCTCTTCTTGAGCATATGGATCAAACGGGCGAAAAGATGAGCGTTTGCTTGGTCGGCGAGCCGACCTGCCCGAACAAAATGGGAGAGATGATCAAGATCGGGCGTCGTGGGTCCCTGACGGCGCATTTCACCGCGATCGGTGTGCAAGGTCACTCGGCTTATCCGCACCGCGCGAAAAACCCGCTCCCGCCGCTCGTGCGGTTGCTGGACCGCCTGGCGACACATCAGCTCGACAACGGCACCGATCATTTCGATCCATCGACGCTGGCCATCGTCACGATTGACACTGGAAATGCGGCGACGAACGTCATTCCCGCAGAGGTAAAGGCGAGCGTCAATATACGTTTTAACGATGCCCATTCGGGTGACAGCATCAGCAATTGGCTGCGCAAAGAAACTTTGGAGGTGGCCGAGGCTTTTGACGTCGAAATTGCGCTGAGCATCAAAATTTCAGGCGAAAGCTTCATCACGCCGCCTGGCACTCTTTCGGACTTGGTCGCCACCGCAGTGAAGGCCGAAACCGGGCTGACACCGGTGCTTAGCACGACCGGCGGCACCAGTGATGCGCGCTTCATCAAGGATCACTGCCCGGTGGTCGAATTCGGGCTGGTCGGGCAGTCCATGCATCAGGTCGATGAGCATGTAGAGATCGCCCATATCAACCAGCTCAAGGCGGTCTATTCGCGCATTCTGCAGTCCTACTTCGCATGAAGATCGACGTCACCAATGACATTGCGGCCTGTCGCGCTTTGCGCAGAACGGTCTTTGTCCTCGAACAGGGAGTGAGCGAGGCTGATGAGATTGACGATCTGGACGTCGTTGCCATTCATGTGCTGGCCCGTGCTGCACATCGACCCGTCGGCACCGCACGTATTGTTCTGAAGAACGACACGGCCAAGATCGGGCGGGTCTGCGTGCTAAACGACCATCGCGGCAACGGGCTCGGGATAGCGCTCATGCAAAGGACACTTTCCGTTGCAGCGCAACAGCCCAGAATACGTCGCGCCGTGCTGGGCGCGCAAACCCATGCGCTAGCGTTCTATGAAAGGCTTGGTTTTTTAGCCTTTGGCGAGGTCTACGAGGACGCCGGTATTCCGCACCGTGATATGCAGTACGTCTTTTAAGTCGGGCGCGATGCCAACCATCCAAGATTGTCCATGACGCCCCCCTTGGTGCGTGCTAGTTCAACGACATGACGCGCATTCCAACCAAGACCGAAATCCTCGATTGGATCGCTTCCAATCCGACTTTTACGGCCAAACGTGACATTGCAAAGGCTTTCGGCATCAAGGGAGCTGCGCGGATCGACCTCAAGCGCCTGTTGAAAGAGCTTGAGGCCGATGGACACCTGGAAAAACGCAAGCGTTCCTATCAGGATCCAGATCGACTGCCGCCTGTCAGTGTGCTTCAGATCATCGGTCCGGATGCCGACGGTGATCTTTTCGCCCGCCCGATGGAATGGCATGGTCAAGGCGTTGAGCCGAAGGTGCTGGTCTTGCCCCGCGCCACCGATCCGGCATTGGCGGAAGGGGACCGCATTCTCGCCCGCCTCACGCTGGTGCATGAAGATGATCACAACTACGAGGCCCGGCTGATCCGTCGTATCGGCAGCAACCCCAAACGGGTGCTGGGTGTCTTTCGCCAGGGCGCGGAAGGCGGACGGATCCTGCCCATAGACAAGGGCAGTGACAAGGAGTGGATTGTCCTACCCGATGCCACCCACGGCGCAAAAGACGGTGAGCTTGTCGAGGGAGAACTCGCCGGTCCCAAGGGTCGCATGGGTCTGCCACGGGCCCGGATCACGGACCGGCTTGGTGATCCATCCGCGCCCAAGGCGGTATCCCTGATCGCTATCCATCAACATGGCATTCCAGATGCTTTTCCGGATGACGTAATTGCCCGGGCCGATGCGCAGAAACCGGTGGGCTTGAGGGGTCGTGAAGACCTGCGCGACCTGTCCCTCATCACTATCGATCCCTCCGATGCGCGCGACCATGACGATGCCTGCTATGCGCATGCCGACGATGACCCCAAAAACGAAGGCGGTCATATCATCTGGGTCGCAATTGCGGATGTTGCGGCCTACGTCACACCAGGCTCGGCCTTGGATCGGGAAGCGCGCAAACGTGGCAACTCAACCTATTTCCCGGATCGTGTGGTGCCGATGCTGCCCGACAGGCTGTCAGGTGACCTTTGCAGCCTGCACGAAGGCGTACCCCGTGCCTGTATCGCGGTCCGCATGCAGGTCGACGCTGACGGCAACAAAATTGATCACCGCTTTGTACGCGGTCTCATGCGCTCGCCCGCTGCCCTCAACTACGAAGAGGTGCAAGCGGCAATGGATGGTCGGCCCAACGATAGAACTGGCCCATTGCTCGACGCGGTTCTGAGACCGCTTTATGCCGCTTTCGAGGCGCTGACAAGCGCGCGCAAACGCCGTCAGCCGCTGGATCTGGATCTCCCGGAACGAAGGATCATTCTGGACGACGAAGGCAACGTGCAATCTGTCGCTTTCAAGGACAGGCTTGATGCCCACCGTCTGATCGAGGAATTCATGGTACTGGCCAATGTCGCTGCCGCTGAAAGCCTGATCGCAAAGAAAACACCGTTGCTTTTCCGGGTGCATGAGGAACCCAACCCAGACAAGCTCGATGCGCTGCGCGAAACTGCCCAGGCCTCCGGTTTTATACTGCCAAAAGGGCAGGTGTTGATGACAGCACATCTCAACCGGCTACTCAAGCAAGCGGCTGACACCGAAGATGCGGAACTGATCAACATGGCGACGTTGCGGTCAATGACCCAGGCCTACTATGCGGCTGAGAACTTCGGGCATTTTGGGCTCGCTCTTCGGTCCTACGCGCATTTCACCTCGCCTATTCGACGCTATTCGGATCTAATTGTGCACCGCGCTCTAATCACCGCTCATGGCTGGGGCAAGGACGGCCTGGATCTGGACGATATCGATCACCTTGACCGCACGGCGATCCATATCTCGGACACCGAACGCCGCTCCATGACTGCTGAACGTGACACGACGGACCGATATCTTGCCAGCTATCTCAGCGAACGGGTGGGCAGCGAATTCGAGGGGCGGATCAGCGGGATCGCAAAGTTCGGCATCTTTGTCCGTCTGGACGGCTCGGGCGCCGATGGGCTTGTGCCGATGCGGGCGATCGGCAGTGAATACTTTCACTTCGACCGAGAGGCAGGCACGCTGATGGGCGCGGATACGGGCCTGACGATCAGCATCGGCCAACGCGCCACCGTTCGTCTGACCGAAGCTGCTCCTGTTACAGGCGGCATCGCACTGGATATTCTCGCGATTGACGGCCAATCCTTGCCACGAGGCCGGGGACATCGCACGACGAGACCAACGAGGCGGAAACTGCATCGCGCCAAACGCAAATCCGACAAGATCAAACGGAAGGTCATTCGGAAGCGCCGCTCCTAGCGTCTCTTTTCGTCTCAAATACGGCCGCCGGAGGCATGCTTTGCCGAAAGGCAAAGAAAAAAACGGGAATCGCGCAGCGGCGCAATCTGGGGAAAGCTAGTCGACTGCCCGGATCAGCTTGCGTTCAAGCACCCGCAGAACTGTCTTCAGATCATGCCCGCGGCGCAGGACCTGCCCGTCGATACCGATCAGTGCATACATCCCCTGCTTTGACTGTAGCTTGGGCCGCTTTTCGATCCGGTACAGCGGATTTTCGGCCGTGCGGCGAAACACTGAAAAGACCGCTACCTCTTTCAGCGAAGAGATCCCATAGTCCCGCCATTCGCCCGCCGCGACCATGCGCCCATAAAGCGACAGGATGATCGACAACTCGGTTCGGTGGAAAGCAACGACGAGGCTTGGAACTTCGCGCAAATTGGACGGCGCTGGCATTTGCATGTTCATGCCTTACCCTTGCGCGTCTTTTGGGCCAAATCAAGGCCGATGCACGTGCGCTTTACGTGCCGTAGCGCGCCATGAACATTTCGACCGCATTGTCGACAACCTTGTCGATCTCGTCGTCGCTGACGCTTTCTGTCACGCCAAAGATCAGACGTGGCCAAATATCGGCCTTGCACAATTCTCCGAACTGATCGGCCGCAAGCGTGAGATCCTCAATGGCCAACTCCCCCCGTTCTGCCGCAACCGCAAAGTAGGTGGCCATTTCCGCGCGCATCACCGCTGGACCGGACGCGTAGAATTCACGCCCGATTTCGGGAAAGCGGTCTGTTTCGGCCACGCACATCCGAAAGATCTGCTGCCCGAAACGCGAGGTGATGAACCTCACGAAATGCCGACCAGCTAGGGCCAGAACCTCTGCTGGAGGTGCTGCCATGTCGATCTTATGCATGGCGTCATCGGATTGGCGCAGACATTCAGCCTTTGCCACTTCAAGAAACAGCAGCCGTTTGTCGGGAAAATAGCTGTAAAGCGTCGCCTTACTGACATTCGCGGCCCTTGCGATGTCATCTACGCTCGCCCCTTCATAGCCGTCTGACATAAAGACCGCGCGGGCGCCCTCAAGAACCTGATCGAATTTGCGTCCTTTGCGGATGGTGTTGGGATGGGTGGTAATCATGCCTTTCCTGTCTTCTGCGGCTGCGATTACAATTTCACTTCTTCAAAGATAACGCAAAGAGACTTGTTTTGATCCCCACAAATAGACGTGACCCATGGTGCAATCCGCCTATTCGGGATCAATCCGCCCGCGCAGCGACTTGATCTCTCCCCGTTCTTTCTTGGCCTTCAACCGCCGTTTCTTTGCGCCGAGCGAAGGCCGCGTCGGAATCCGCCGTTTTGGCGTAACAAGCGCCTTCAGAATCAGATTTTTCAGCCGTGACCTGGCAATATCGCGGTTGCGGGCTTGCGAACGTGTCTCATCGCATTGAATGATGATCGCCCCTTCATTCGTCCAGCGGCGCCCGGCCAATCGCTTCAACCTTGACTTCACAGCCGGGGTAAGGGCAGGAGATCGCTCTGCCTCAAAGCGCAACTCCACCGCAGAGGCAACCTTGTTCACGTTCTGCCCGCCGGGTCCGGAAGCGCGAATGAAGCTTTCCGTCAGCTCCCAATCGGCAATCATGATGGTGTCGTTGATCCGCAGCATGGTCCGCCATGTAACCCGCGCCTGTACATATAAAAAGGGCCGCCTTTTCAGGCAGCCCTTTCGAAAGTTAAGGAGGGGGTCGGTTAGGATACCGATCCACAGGGGCGGCACTGCACCGCCAAGGGTTGCCTCAGAAGGCGACCTCCCCGATTGTTCCGACACCTTTCTCCAATACCTTTCTAGACACTGGATCACCTCCTTTCATTTGTTGAATTCACAAATGAGGATGGCACAGCTTTGTCTTTTGTCAACGCCTCAGGCCGGTTTTGCTATGTTCGCGGTCGCCATCCGGAACGGAATGAGCGCAATTAAGGCAAGCGACAGTTTCACCCCCCAATCGGCGATGGCCAGCGAAACCCATAGTGGCGCGGCAGGCCCCATACCCAGGATCGGCAAAACCTCTGCTGCCCAGGATACATCCGTCGCCGGATCGATGAAGGCAAAGCTGGCCGAAAATGCGATCGAAAAGAAAAGTGCCGTGTCGACCGTGCTGCCCACGATGGTGGAAATCAACGGCGCCCGCCACCACATCCCGTTGCGCAGGGCCGAAAAGATGCCAACGTCCAAAAGCTGTGCGGTCAGAAAGGCGATGCCAGATCCTATGGCGATCCGGAAGGTGACCAATGGCCCGAACTCACCAATGATCTGGGTGCCGATCAAAGAACAGAAGATCCCTACGACAAAGCCTACAAGGACGACCGTGCGCGCAGGGCCCGCACCATAGACCCGGTTCATGATATCCGTCACCAGAAAGGCGAGCGGATAGGTGAAGGCCCCCCAGGTGAGCCATTGGCCAAAAAGGAATTGAACAAGAATGTTCGAGGCCACGACGATGGCGGCCATGGCAAGAATGCCGGGAAGATGTGCACGTGTCATGTGTTTGCCCGTTTTTGCAAGGTTGCGGCGACTTGGCCCGGATCACCCGGACGTGGCTCCTTTAGTCCTGTCGCTGCCCTTGCGCAAGATCTTGGGCAAACATGTATTCCACGATCTCGCTGCGTTGAAATGGATTGAAATTGTCATCCGAAACCATCGTGATCCGCAGGCGGTCTTCCTGATCACGCCAGACAGACAGGCCTTCCAGATTATCGTGTTGTCCGACATGAGTGGTCAGAAGATGCTGGATCTCGCTTTCAGGATTCGCCAGATTGAAGCGCCTTATACGGCTGCGAAAGCCCAAGAGCGAAAAGGAACGTTCCAGAAGATAGAAGTTGCCATCCGGGCCAACATCCGCACCAACGGGTAGAAAGGATGGGTCGAAGGGGATGCGACGCAGGATCGACCATGTTTCGTCGTGCAGCTGATAGATGGGCAGATCGCGTCCCGACAATGGGCGTTCAGGCAGCGTCAGCAGACGTCCGTCATCCGCAATGGCCAGTGCTTCCAGCGATTTATTCGCTTCAAACTCGATAAAGTCGGGATGTGGCGCAAGGCAGTTGGGCCGGTGTTGAGCGATGCGCACGACCAAGGCGGGCCCTTCGCCAGACAGATAGACCTTTCCGTCATTCAGGGTTGCAATCCCCTCAATATCACCCCCGGGGATTGGCCATTCGACCCGCTTTATGTGCATCTTTTGCAGCCGATCGCCGTTCCGCAGGAATGTCACATTATACATAAAGCCGCGATCGGTGACGAATGTGCCTGTTTTGCCCCGCGGCGACATCTCAACGCCCGAAATGCCCGCAAAGGTGTGATCGACATTCGGCAGTGGCAGTGCGTCCAGCAGGATTAGCCGGGTCTCAGCAAGGGCGGCGTTGACGGATAGGGCTAGCGCGAGGCCAATACACCCGAACACTGCCTTGGCAGATCGGCCATCGTCAGTTCGCGGCGTGACGTTGTTGTCTTTGGCGGATTGGGGTCCGGCGGCGGTGGGTTCAGGATGTTGCGCACCCATTGTTCCGCATCGGCGCATCCATCGCCAGCGGGTGGGGCCGCCTGATCGACGCAACCGCGCGCCCCATTCGGACAGGCCAGACGCACGTGGAAATGGTAGTGATGCCCCCACCATGGGCGAATCTTGCGAAGCCATGACCGATCGCCCGTCTCTTCCTTACACATCTGTACCTTGGCGCCGGGAAACACGAAAATCCGGGCCACGCGCCTGTCGGACGCTGCTGCCTTGATGATCTCATGATGCTGGCGTGTCCAGTTGCCATTCACATATGCACCTTTGTCGCGACGCGTGGAGATGGAAGAGATGCTTTCGCGCGCTTCACGTGACAAATTCAGGTCGATCGCTGGTAGCATCCAGATGTCGACATCCAGACCCACCTGATGGCTGCGGTGTCCGGTCAGCATAGGCCCGCCCCGCGGCTGGCTCATGTCGCCAACATAAAGCCCGTTCCAGCCTGGTTGCTGTGCGGCTTTCCGACTGAGGTCCTTGACATAGTCGACAAGTTCGGGATGCCCCCAGTTGCGGTTCCGGCTGAGGCGCATAGCCTGCCATGTCGGTCCGGTCTCGGGCAGTTGCGCCGCCCCAGCCACGCAGCCCTTCGCGTAGCTGCCGACGGGGGCAGGGGCTTGCGCGGAACTTCCCGGAACATTGCCGAAGGCGAATTTCGCAGGCCGTCGGGCTTCGGGCGTGTCGGTTGGAACAGCAGGCGTTTCGATGAATGTCCCGTCGATGCTGGTGTCTGATTGCCCGGCACAGGCAGCCGCCAGTACAAGGATGAGCGCTGTGAAGTATCTCATTTGACGCCGTCCGCCTCTCTGATTTCCCCTTCCGCTTTCACCCACCGTAACAGGATCAGCCCCAAAAGAAACAGCACGATGACCGGTGAGATACCAAGCCGCGCATTTTCGGTCATGGCCGTCACGATCCCGATCAGGGCGGGCGCTATAAAGGCAGTTGCCCGTCCAGACAGTCCATAAAGGCCAAAACTCTCCGTCGGAGCATCGGGCCGGGCGTGGCGCACCATCAACGACCGACTGGCTGATTGCAGCACGCCGCCCAAACCGCCGATCAGCATCCCGCAGCCAAAAAATACAGCGTCCGGCAGGCGCGATGCGGCATCAAGTGGTACGCCAAAGAACATCTCGCGGCTCATGCTGACCAGCACGACGCAGACGCCGATCAGGCCCCAGACGGTCCCGATGATGACGGGTTTTGGTCCCAGCCTTTTATCCAGCCTTCCCCCCAAAAAGCTAAAGGCCGAGGCGGCGATGGCGCTGATGATCCCGAATATGCCGACCTGCACGATCTGCCAATTCAGCACCAGCAGTGCATAGGTGCCGCCAAAGGCATAAAGCCCATTGAGCCCGTCACGATAGAGCATTGATGATCCAAGATATGAGGCAAGACTGGGCTGGTGCCAAAGGCTCTTGATCGAGGACTTGAGGCTGTCCATTGCCGAGCCGAAGGTCCCACGCCGTTCTGACTTCGGCTCTCTGACCCAAATGAAGTACGGGATCATGAAGGCTGCAAACCACGTCGCCACGAACGGTCCTGTGAAACGCGTGCCCTCGCGCTCTTCAGCGTTCAAGCCCAACAGTGGATCAAGACCGATCAGCGTCTTGCCGGTGTCTTGCTCGACAAAAAGTAACAGCAAGACCATCAGTGATAGAACTCCCCCGGCATATCCAAAGGCAAAGCCCGACCCCGAAATCTGCCCGATTTCCTCTTTCGTTCCAAGGCTGGGCAATTGGGCGTTGGTGAAGATAAGTGCATATTCCGCGCCGATGAACCCGATCCCGAAGGCAACCAGCATGATCCAAAGGTTGCTGCCCGAGGGATCTATGAACCAAAGCGATCCGGCACCCAGCACATAAAGCGTCGAAAACCCGATGATCCAGGGCATGCGCCGCCCCGCTGTGTCGGCAAATGCGCCCAAGAATGGGGCGCCAAAGCCAATGATGAGGCCATTGACCGTTTGACCGAGCGACCAGATCGATTGCGCGCGGGCGTCTGCGGCCTGTTCGTTCATGCCCTCGGACATGAAATATGTCGTCGCGACCGAGGCAAAAAAAGGTCCGAAGATAAAGGTCAGCAGAACGGTGTGATAAGGTTGGCTTGCCCAGTCGAAAAAGAACCAGCCCCAGATGCGCCGTTTGGTTGATGGATCCGCCATGCTCTGCCCCGTTTTTCTTAGATTGAGTAGAAGCAGGCAGGGCGTCTCCACGCAAGGTCAGGATTTGCCGACCAATGGTCCGTATGACACTCCCTTGCGCCACCTATCCCCACGGCCTAGGTAGTGCGGGCGCAACAAAGAGGTCGCTATGCAGTCGCTTTTTCAGATCCTGAGCCTGCTTCTGGACATTGTCTGGTTTTTCATCATTGCCCACGTCATCATGAGTTGGCTGATCTCGTTCCAGGTACTCAATCCTTACCAGCCCATCGTTTCACAGATCTGGAATGGCCTGAACCGTCTGCTGGAACCACTTTATGGCCCCGTCCGCCGCATGCTGCCACCGATGCAAGGGCTCGACCTCGCGCCACTTGTTGTGCTTATCGGCGTCGCGATTTTGCGCATCATTCTGGCCAACAACGCCCAAGCCTTCTACTGACGCTTGTTCACCCGATCTTAGTGTGGAATTGTGATCTGAAAGAGCAGATACAAAACACGAAACAGGGTGCTTTCCATGACATGCGCGGCCACGCTTTTGCGGGACGTTTTTGGATTCGACGCTTTTCGTCCGGGCCAGTCTGAGATCGTTGATGCGGTGGCCGGAGGCCAAAATGTCTTGGCGGTCATGCCGACCGGTGGGGGCAAATCGCTGTGTTTTCAGCTGCCAGCGTTGATGCGGGACGGCGTCACCGTGGTCATTTCGCCATTGATCGCCCTGATGCGCGATCAGGTGCGCGCTCTGCAAGAGGTGGGCGTGGCCGCTGGTGCGCTGACATCAGGCAACACCGACGAGGAAACCGAAGCCGTTTGGAAAGCGCTTTCTGAGCGGCGGTTGAAGCTTCTTTACATGGCGCCCGAACGTTTGGCGTCGGGCGGGATCACCGGGGCGCTTCGTCGGGTCGGTGTTTCGCTTATTGCTGTAGATGAGGCGCATTGTGTCAGCCAATGGGGGCACGATTTCCGGCCTGATTATCTGCGCATTGGTGATCTGCGTCAGGCGCTGGATGTGCCACTTGCGGCCTTTACGGCCACGGCCGATGCTGAAACGCGTGCGGAGATTGTTCAGAAACTCTTTTCGGGCGCGGATCTGAGGGCCTTTCTGCACGGCTTTGACCGGCCCAACATCCACCTGAGCTTTGCCGCGAAGGATCAACCCCGGCGTCAGATACTAGGCTTCGCCGCCGCCCATAAAGGGCAATCTGGGATCATATATTGCGGGACGCGGGCGAAGACCGAAACGCTGGCTCGGGCCCTTCGCGAAGACGGGCACAGTGCCTGTTACTACCATGGTGGAATGGATGCTGAGGACCGCCGCCGTATAGAACGCCGCTTTCAACAAGAAGATGGCCTGATCGTCGTTGCAACCATCGCCTTCGGGATGGGCATCGACAAACCCGACATCCGCTGGGTCGCGCATGCTGATCTGCCCAAGTCCATCGAGGCTTACTATCAGGAGATTGGCCGTGCGGGCCGTGATGGCGCACCAGCAGAAACTCTTACTCTGTTCGGGCCGGATGACATCCGCCTGCGCCGTTCGCAGATTGATGAAAGCCTGGCCCCTGCCGAACGGCGCAACGCCGATCACGGCCGTCTCAACGCGTTGCTTGGTCTGGCAGAGGCACAGTCGTGTCGACGCAAGACTTTGCTTGGTTACTTCGGCGAAACCGAAGTGACGTGCGGCAAATGTGATCTTTGTGACAGCCCGGCGGAGATTTTCGATGGCACGACGGCCGTGCGCAAGGCGCTGTCGGCCATTCTGCGAACCGAGGAGTGGTTCGGGGCTGGCCATCTGATCGACATTCTGACCGGGACCAAGACCGACAAGGTTCGCCAGCGCGGGCATGACCAATTGCCTACCTTTGGTGTGGGCACGGAATATGACCGCCGCCAATGGCAGGCGATCTTCCGGCAGATGATGGGGCACGATCTTGTCAGACCGGATCCGGACAGGCATGGTGCCTTGCGGATGACGGATGCCGCATTGCCGCTTTTGCGCGATCAGGAAACAATCCAACTGCGCCGTGACAGCGTCAAGAACGCGCAGCACCGTCCGGTGGTCAAGGCCATGGTGTCGGAAGAGGACGCGCCGCTTCTATCCGCGCTCAAGGTCAAGCGCCGTGCCCTTGCCGAAGCCGCGCGCGTGCCCGCCTATATCATCTTCACTGATCGTACGTTGATCGAGATGGCAGAGAAAAGGCCGCAAACGCTTGACGAAATGGCCCGCGTCGGCGGGATCGGGGCCAAGAAACTCCAAAGTTATGGCGACACCTTTCTGTCGGTCATCACAGGAGACACCCAACAGATGCATCCGACCCGCCGAAAGCTGGCGGGCGGACAGGCCGGCGACCTATACGATCTCTTGCTTGCTGCTCAGGCCGATCTTGCACGCGGCCCGGACGGCCATGACAAACCGCTAAGCTGTTCAGCATCTCAACTGGCAAAGGTTGCACAAATGCGTCCGTCCGATGACGCAAGCCTCGCCAAGCTTTTGGGTGAGCGCCGCGCTGAACGTTTTGGCCCTGCATTTCTGGACGTTTTGCGGCAAGCGAGCTAGGTCAAAGGCAGAACGGAAAAAGGGGGACGGAATGCTTGTTGTGATCTCACCGGCAAAACGGCTTGATTGGGATGCGCGCGATGTTGAGATGACGACGCCCGCCATGCAAGACGACGCCATGCGTCTGGTGAAAACGGCCCGCAACCTGACCTTGGGTGATCTCAAAAAGCTGATGCATCTGTCCGATGACTTGGCCCGGTTGAACCGCGATCGCTTTAAAGCCTTTGCCGAGGAACCCTGCCAGGAAACCTTGCGCCCTGCTGTTTTGGCTTTTGCTGGCGACACTTATCAAGGGCTCGATGCACACAGTCTCAACGCGGACGAGATGACATATGCTCAGAAGCACCTGCGGATCTTGTCCGGGCTCTACGGTTTGTTGCGCCCGCTCGATGCGATTCAGCCTTATCGGCTTGAGATGGGCAGCAAGCTGAAAACCCGCCGAGGTTCCAATCTTTATGCCTATTGGCGTGATGGCATTGCGAAGGCGATCAACGCGCAGGCCGAAGCGATGGATACCGCAATCCTCGTCAACTGCGCCAGTCAGGAATACTTTGGGGCGGTCTTGGAAACCGCGCTGAAACCGCAGATTATTACTCCTGTCTTTATGGAAGAGAAGGCGGGCGATCCCAGGATCGTCAGTTTCTTTGCGAAGAAAGCCCGGGGCGCCATGGCGCGGTTCATCATCCAGAACCGCGTAACGCGTGTGGAAGGGCTCAAGGATTTTGATCTGGGCGGATATGCATTCCAGAAAGACTATTCTGCCGAGGATAGGCTTGTTTTCACACGGCCCTATCCGCAAGCCGACGCCGCTTAGCCCGCCTCATCCAGGACCTTGTCCTCCTGCAGAGGCAACGTATGATCTGGCCAGTAGGTTTCGATGATGGTGTGGATCTCTTGCTTGCGTAGCGGTTTCGTCAGGTAGTGATCCAGTCCTGCTGCCAGGATCCCTTCCTCATCCCCGTCAAGCGCATGCGCCGTCAGAGCAACGATGGGCACGTGCCCGCCTTTCTTCGCCTCTATCGCGCGGATGTCGCCAGTGGCTTCTTTGCCGTCCTTGATCGGCATTGAAATGTCCATGAACACCATGTCCGGGTCAAAGGACTGGAACATTTCGACCGCCTCCAGACCGTTCTCTGCAAAACACAGATCGACGTTCAGGGTCTTGATCATCTTGCTGAAAACGAGGCGGTTGGTCTTGTTATCCTCGGCCGCAAGAATCCGCATTTTGCGCAAGTCGGTTTGTTCAGATGGGGCCGGATCTTCCACTGCGCGCAGCGTGACTTCAGATTTCTGTGCAGCGGCGTCCTTTTTGACATCTATCAGGTCGCCCAAGCCAACGATTGCCTCCAGCATCTTGCGTCGCGGCGCAGGGATCTGGAGACATCCAGCAACATGCCGATAGGCCGGATCTGCTTTGGCCACATCGACGTTGCCGCTCAGCATCAGGATCGGCGTCGTCGAACCCGTCTCCCGGATCTTCGCTGCAAGCGCAAGCCCATCCATGCCGCATAGATCATGTGCCGCAATGATCAGGTCGGGGCGTTGCGGCAATTGCTCCAGTGCTTTATCCCCGTCAATGCAAACCCTCACTGACAGACCAAGCTGTTCCAACTGACGTTCCAGCACCGCCCGGTTCATCGTCATATCATCAATGATCAGGACATCCCGCAAACCTTTCGGGAGCATTCCGTGATCTACTTCGGTTTCCCCAACAACCGGGAGGTCTATCGAGACCCCAAAGCAGGACCCAACGCCTTCTTCCGAGGTCACCCAAAGCTCGCCATCCATCATCTCGATCAGGCGTTTTGAGATCGCGAGCCCCAAGCCCGTTCCATCGAATTGCCGGTTCCGTTCGTTTTCGACCTGATTGAATTCGCCGAAGATGTGTTCGACCTTCTCGGCTGGGATGCCTATGCCTGTATCTTCGATCCCGATGACAATCTGCGCGACTCCAGTGGCGTCATCGGTCACACCAGTTACGCGAACGAGGACGTGCCCTTCTGCTGTGAACTTCAGGGCGTTGCCCACCAGATTGGTCAAGACCTGCCGGATCCGCCCCGGATCACCCGTGAAGATGGTCGGCAGGAACAAGTCGTAGTCCAGCAGCAACTCAAGTTCCTTTTCTCGGGCGATGGATTGGAGAAGCAGGATGACTTCGTGAATAGTGCGTTCCAGATCGAAGGGGCCGGGCTGAAGTTCCAGCTTGCCCGCTTCGATTTTCGAATAGTCGAGTACGTCGTTGATGATGACCAGAAGCGCTTCGCCCGAGCTTTTGATTGTATCCACATAAAGCGTTTGTTCCTCGCTCAGCCGCGTGTCGGCTAGCAGATCAGCCATGCCCACAACCCCATTCATAGGTGTGCGGATCTCGTGGCTCATATTGGCGAGGAAGGCAGATTTGGCTTTGTTGGCACGCTCTGCCTCTTCTTGCGCCGCCCGAAGACGCTGCTCATAGAGGACGGATTCGGTGATGTTGAGCCCTAGCGACACCACATCGCCGCCATCACCGCGTCGGTCCAGCAGCCGGATGTACTGGTCATTCCACAGGCGAACGACGACGGGTTCTGGTTGGGGCTGCGCCCATCGGGTGATCATCATCTGCCGCCACTCGGATGCGCTCAAATCTCCGGTGTCGATAATCCCTTCTTCGGTCAGCGCTTGCAGCAAAGTTGTGTAGTCGACCCCAGGTTTGATGAATTCGAGCCCGTCAAAGATCACCAGATACGATGCGTTGGCAACGATCATCTCATTGTCGGCATCAAAAATCGCAAACCCGTCCGAGATCGTATTGATCGAATGCCAAAGCCGTCGCTCAGCAACAACGAACTTCTGTGTAGCAACCTTGATTTGCTGATGCGCCTCACCAAGCTGGGATTTGAAAAGCGCATTCTCATTCCGTACGGTTTCGACCTCTGCACGGCGCTCCACGACCTCTCCGCGCAAGGCGAGGGCCTGACGGTTCAGTTTGCGGTTGGCAGAGTGGAGCTCGGCCTGTTTCAGCTCAAGCATGCGTTCGGCTGCGAGACGCGCGCGCCGTTCCTCCGCAAGCTTGTTGGCCAGACTCATTCAGCGCCTCTCAGATTCACGTCCCTTTCCGGTATTTCACAGCGGAGGTGAAGAACCTGTTAAGCAAGATTGAGGTCTCAGCGCTGGCCTTCGCGCAGCCAAGCGGCGGTGATGAATGCTGCGCTCAAAAGCAACACCAGCCACGGCGGCAGAAGCGCTATCTGGCGCACGTCCAGCGTTTGATAGGCCTCTCGTGGGACCAGCCCTATCCAGCCGCGTCCGGCAGCAGGGCGTCCTTCCCGGACATTGCGCAAGGCGGGCACACCTGCTTCGAGCGGTAGGATCCCCCCACCGGTTGGGTTAATGATCGCCTCCATCGGGTCGCCAGATGCTATCGTCTGCTCAAATTCCCGCGGGGAGGCGGGACCAACGCCCACGACTGAAGAGATATCGCCGTTTTCAAGGCGATAAAGGCCAATTTCGGGCGCTTCGAAAGGCGCTTGGAATTGCCCGGGCCCCGCCTCCTCAAGGGGCAGTTCGGTGACCGTACCGTCGGGCGCCGTGATCGTCACAGGCGGCACGCTTTCGGAAAGTGTCCGACGCAGGATCTGCATCGATTGACCTGTGACAGAGGCTGTCAACGCCTCCTCTTCCAACTCCGGCTCTTTCATCATCCAATGGGCCAGGCGCCGAAGTAATTCCAGTTGCGGCCCACCACCCTCATAACCCCTGTTCCAAAGCCAGGCATGGTCCGAGGCAAGCAGCGCAACGCGCCCTTTCTCAACCCGCTCAAGCACCAGCAGAGGACGTTCGTCGATGCCCGTCATCACGACCTGACCACCATCTGCATCCACATCGACCTGGCGCAACCACCGGCCCCAGTCCCCGGCAGCAGGCAGGCCAGTCGTCACCGGGTGGCGTTCTCCCAGTTCCGATACTTGTGGCATGTAAGGTTCTTCAAGAACCCTTGCGGATGGCTGGGCTGGCAAAACCGGTCCCAAGGGTGATCTGTAAAGGCTGTCCGCACTTGCAAAATCCGGGCCTGCCGCGACAAGTACGGCGCCGCCTTCCCGAATGTAGTTTGCCACGTTGTCGAGATACAGCGCTGGCAGAATACCGCGGCGCTTGTAACGATCGAAGATGATCAGGTCGAAATCCGCGATCTTCTCAAGGAACAATTCCCGAGTGGGGAAGGCGATCAGGCTAAGTTCGTCAACTGGCACACCGTCCTGCTTCTCGGGAGGCCGCAGGATCGTGAAATGCACGAGATCAACCGAGCTGTCGGATTTCAGCAGGTTGCGCCAGGTCCGCCCGCCTGCATGCGGTTCCCCCGAAACGAGCAGTACGCGCAGGCGGTCGCGCACGCCATTCATCTGGACAAGCGCCGTATTGTTTCGATCCGTCAACTCTCCCTCAGCGCCCGGAACAGTGAACTGGATGACATTCTGACCGCCATGCGGCAGCGTCAATGGCAGCTCTGTATCTTTGCCAATAGGCACTTCGATCTGACGCGGCTCCTCACCGTCGACAGAAATTTCAAGCCGTGCGGTAGCGCCGGCGCTGTCCGGCACGGCACCGCTATCTTCGATGCGCAGGGTCAACGTCACGGGTTCGTCAATGATCGCAAAGGCCGGTGCATTTCGGACGATTAGCCGCCTGTCCCAATCGGTTTCCCGACCGGTCAGCAACAAATGAAGGGGCGCAGGTAATTCCAGGGGCACGTCAAGATCGTGCACCTGTCCATCGCTCAGTGAGATCACACCCGCAACGCGCGCACGAGGCTCTTCCGCCAATGCCTCCGACAGTGCGCTGACCAGCCGCGTACCTGCATCCTCTTCGCCGTCCGGCACCACGATCCGGCGCAATTCGGTGTTTGGTCGTGCTTCGATCTCGGCTGCCAGCGCATCGGCCGTTTCGCGGGTTTGCTGTTCCCGGTCAGACAGGCGCTGCGATGCGCTTTCGTCCTCGGCAAGAATCACGATGTCGCTGAGCGGTGCGCGATTTTCTTCCTGGTAGGTCGGGCCTGTCAGGGCTGCGACGATGATCAGCCCGGCAACACCCCGCAGTGCCCAGCCTTTCAGGCCGCGCCATCCCGCAAGCACGATCCCTGCGAAAATCAGTCCGGTCAGCACCCAGATCACCGGCCAGGGAAGAAGCGGATCAAAAAGATAGGTCGCCGTCATTGGCCCAGCCGATCTAGCAATGCGGGCACATGGACCTGATCGCTTTTGTAGTTGCCCGTCAGCACATGCATGATCAGGTTCACCCCAAACCGATAGGCCATCTCGCGCTGGCGCTCGCCGCCAAAGCCGCGACCAACGGGCAAAAGCGGTGCGCCATTGCCGGTCACAGCCCATGCTGACGCCCAATCGTTGCCGCCAATAATCACCGGTGTCACGCCGTCATTGAGATTGCGGAAGGGCATCCCTTCGACCTGTTCGGCACCGGGTGGAGCGGCCTCAACCCAGACGTCGCGGCCGCGATGTCTGCCTGGGAATTCCTGGAGCAGGTAGAATGTCCGCGTCAGAACGTGGTCCGACGGTATCGGTTCAAGGGCGGGGATATCAAGGGGGGCCGCTAGTTGCTGCAGTTTCCGCCCATTCGGGCTGCTGGCGCCCAGACCCGACATGTCCGCATCCCGCGTGTCAAAAACAATCAATCCGCCAGAGCGGAGATACTCGTTCAGCTTGGCGTAAGCGGCGTCAGAGGGGCGTTGCTGATCTTGCGTGATCGGCCAATACAGGATTGGGAAAAACGCGAGTTCATCTGCCTCAAGGTCCACCCCGATTGGCGTCGCGGGTTCGACCGATGTGCGGAAAAACAATGTGTCGGACAGGCCAGTAAGCCCTGCTTGCGCTATGCCGTCGACGTCGCGATTGCCGGTAAGCACATGTGCCAGAACCACCTCTGCCGCTGCCGTGACCGCGAAGTCTTCCGGATCCTGCGTCTGCTGTGCATTGGGCGGTGTCGGGATCAAAAACAAGGCCGCAATAAGTCCAGCCGCGACATTGCGCTGCGGCCCTGTCAGACGGTTGGAAAGGGCAAGCGAAGCGATGATGTCGATCAGTAGAAGAGCGATCGCCAAGCCCAGGAAGAAACCGCCCAGAGGCATTTCCTCGGCCACCGTCAGGCCACTGACCGGGATCCGGTCGGGCCAGGCAATGGGCGTGAGTGCAGTGCTCATGCCGACCACATTCCGCGCCATCAGCCGGTCGCCGGATTGATAGATCCCGGGTCGCAAGTCCGGTCCAGGCGCACCCGTTAAAAGCTCTGGCCCCGGAACGCTGGGAAGGGCGCCCGCATCCTCAAGCGTACCAAAACCGTCCATCACGTTATTCGGTGTCCACGTGGTGCCTTCAAGATCTTCCGCTGCTGTTTCGGGATTGGCAGAGGAGACCGCCAGCCGCTCCATCATCTCGACAAAAAGCCCTGACAGCGGAAGCGATGACCACTCGGCGTTGGCAGTCACATGGAAAAGAACCACCTGCCCTTGGCCGATCTTTTTGCGGGTCACAAGCGGTGTGCCGTCCGAAAGGGAGGCGATCACCCTGTCGGCAAGTGTCGGGTCTGGCTGTGCCATGACCTGGGCTGTGATCGTGACATCTTGGGGCACATCCAGTCCAAAGAAGGGTGATCCGTCCGAAAAAGGCGCCAGTGTTTTGGGCTGTCCCCAACTCATCGCCCCGCCTACACTGCGCCCGCCCGAGCGGAGGCGCACCGGCATAAGCGTGTCTTCGTCCTGACGGCTGACATCGCTTGCAGCGACGCGGGGCCCGGCGAAACGAAGAAGAAGCCCGCCACTCTCTATCCATTCGGTGATGGAAGCACTTTCGCTGTCGCTAAGAGTCGCCACATCGGCCAGAACGATCACGTCTGGATTGGCGGGCAAAACGTCATTCAGCGCCCCGCGCAGTAGATCCGCTGTCGGTTCCAGCGCCTGTTCCAGATAGTGAAGCGGCGACAACAGTTCGAGGCCCTCGCGGCCTTCGCGCGCGGCGATTAGGGCGACCTCGCGACGACGCAGGCTGTCATCGACCAGCGTGGTGGCCCCTGCCGATCTGTGACCGAGGATTTCAAAACGCGATACCCTTGCTCGCAATTCGGCAGGCAAAGCCAATTCCGCGTTTGACACTGTCGCGCCAGCTTCAAAGCGCATTTGCAGCGACGCAAGCGTGCGCGCGTTGCCGGCAGGGTCGAGCCCCTCGGCATTCACGGTGATCTCGCGTTCGGGCCCACCTGTTTGACGCAGGGATGTCAGTTGCACGATCCCGTCTTCGTAGCGTGCCGGACGTATCCCGAGAACGGCACTGCCAGATTGGATCACGCGAACATTACCCGCCGTCTCGATCGTTTCAAGCACGCGATCACGCCCGGGATACTCCAGGCCGTCACTGAACCAGATCGTATCGAAGCCTCCCAGATCCTCCATAGCCGCGATACTCACATCGACCTGATCCGGGGCGGGTTGCCAGGGTCGTGGAACAAAGCCCGGCAGGCTGGAGCGCAACGTACCCGCTGCCTGCATGACCAACGGCTCCGGCGCGCTCAACTGCAGGATCGCTGTCGGGCGATTGTTTGCTGCGGCGCGGTAGAGTTCTGCCTCAAGTGCATCCCGTGTCCCGGCCCAGCCCGCGGCCCCCGCCCAGCTGCCATCCACCACCATCAGAAGCGGACCATCACCTGCCGTCTCGTCCAATTGTGGGTTCAACACTGGTCCGGCCAGCCCGACGATCATGCCCGCCACCGCCAGAACGCGCAGCAACAAGAGCCACCACGGTGTCCGGTCCGTCACGCTTTCGTCGTCCATCAGGCCCAGCAGAAGCGCTACACCAGGAAAACGCCTCCGGATCGGGGACGGCGGGATTGCCCGGAGGATCAGCCAGAGCACTGGCAGAAGGATCAGGCCCAAAAGCAGCCAGGGGGCGGTGAACCCGATACCTGCAATTGTCGTCACGCGCGCGACCTCCCGCCATCAAGAGCCCGCCAAAGCCAGAGAAGACCTGTTTGTGCAGACACGTCAGTATGGTGCAGATTGTATTGCCAACCGGCGACCGAACAGAGTTCCTGAAGCTCTGCCTTCCGCTCAGCCAGTCGCGACAGGTAGCGGTTGCGCAGGTCGCCCGCTTTGAGCGTTTCGTGTCGGACGGTGCCGCCCATACTCTCGAAAATGGTGCGGCCCTGAAACGGAAAGGCTTCCTCACTCGGGTCGAGCACCTGGTAGAGAATGCCCCGCACCCCACGGTCGGCCGCTTTCGTAAGAGCGATGCGCGCATCGTCTATATTGCCCAGAAAGTCGGAAACGAAGACGGCGCGCGCATGGGGGATCATCGCCCGATGTTCAGGGGGGCTGTAATCCTCGTCATGCTCTTCGGAGAACATCTCGGCCAAACGAATGACCTGGGCGTTTCCCCTGCGCGGCGGTAGGCGCGTGCCCGTGAGCCCCACGCGTTCGCCACCCCGGATCAGAAGAATGGCAAGAGCAAGTGTCAGAAGTCGGGCGCGGTCAGCCTTTTCGGGCAAGGCATCCGTGCTGGAAAACCGCATGGAGGCACCCTGATCTACCCACAGCATGACGGATTGAGCAATCTGCCATTCGCGTTCACGCACGAACTGCTGATCGCCCATGGCGCTGCGCCTATGATCTATCATGCGTAAGCTGTCGCCGATCTGGGCTGGGCGATACTGCCAGAAATCGTCGCCCATCCCTGATCTACGCCGCCCGTGATCGCCCAGCAAAACGGCACCGGCAAGATGTTCGGCACGGGCCAGGAGCGGGGGCAGGCGGGCCGCCTGCTCTTCCGCGGATTGACGCAGAAGGACGGGGGCTGATGTCATGCAGCCGCCTCTTGCGAGGTTAGGCCGCTTGCCGTGTTCTCGATCAGATCGCTCAAACTGTCACCGCGTGCCCGCGCTGCAAAGTTAAGTGCCATCCGGTGGCTTAGCACCGGTCGCGCCATGTCGATCACATCCTCTGCGGATGGTGCCAGACGTCCGTGCAGAAGTGCACGCGCGCGAACTGCCAGCATCAACGCTTGTGCCGCCCGCGGTCCTGGACCCCAGGCCACCGTGTCCCGCACCAGATCGCTGGCACCCGGTTCATTCGGTCGGAACGCGCGGACCAGATCAAGGATCATTTCGACCACGCTTTCACCCACCGGCATCCTGCGCAAAAGTGTCTGAGCGGCCAAAAGCTCTTGGGTGGTGAAGACCTGTGTGGCCTCTGCCTCTTCCGTGCCGGTCGTGGCTAAGAGAATATCGCGCTCCGTGTCCCGATCCGGGTAGAGGACGTCGATCTGTACGAGAAAACGGTCAAGCTGAGCTTCCGGCAGCGGATACGTACCTTCCTGTTCGATCGGGTTTTGCGTCGCCAGCACATGGAACGGCACCCCTAGGGGTCTGTCCTCGCCCGCGACGGTTACCGTTTTTTCCTGCATGGCCTGCAACAGTGCCGACTGCGTCCGGGGAGAGGCTCGGTTGATCTCATCGGCCATCAGAAGCTGACAAAAGATCGGCCCCTGAACAAAGCGGAAGGATCGGTGTCCATCCTCGGCCGTATCCAGCACTTCTGACCCAAGAATGTCTGCAGGCATAAGGTCCGGTGTGAACTGGATTCGATTGCCGTGCAGGCCCATGACCGTACTGAGTGTTTCGACCAGCCGCGTCTTGCCCAGGCCCGGCAAACCGATCAGCAGGCCATGTCCCCCACACAGAAGGGACGTCAGGGTCAGCTCAACAACCCTGTTCTGGCCGATAAAGCGGTTTGTGATCGACGCCTTTGCTTCTTGCAGCTTCAGCCCGAGCGCTTCGATGTCGGCAACAAGGTCTTCGGCGTTGGTCATGACTTCTCTCGCTTGCATAATATATTAATCACCAACCTATCGCTGTTGAGGGAAATGGCAAAAGACATGTCGGCACAAAAAAGTGACCAAATTAATGCAGAAAGTCTGCTGGCTTCGATTCAAGCCACCAAAACACGCGGTTTACCTCCGGTTCATCTTTGGAATCCTCCGTTTTGCGGGGATCTCGACATGCGCATCGCCCGCGACGGCACGTGGTTCTACGAAGGCACGCCAATCGGTCGGCCGGGCCTTGTGCGTCTCTTTTCATCGATTCTGAAGCGGGAAGGCGACAAATACTTCCTCGTCACACCCGTTGAGAAAGTGGGAATCACTGTCGAGGACGCGCCCTTTGTCGCGATCGATTTCGATGTCAGCGGTGACGGCGAAGGGCAGCAATTGGCATTTCAGACCAACGTGGATGAACACGTTGTAGCGAGCTCTGATCATCCGATCCGTGTCGAACGGGATGCCCGAACCCAGGAGCCGTCACCTTATGTCCTGATCCGCTCAGACCTCTGGGCGCTGATTGATCGTAAAAGCTTTTACCGCCTGGTCGATCTTGGGGACACGCACAAGGACTGGTTCGGGCTGTGGTCGGGCGGCAGGTTCTTTCAGATCATACCGGCCGAAGAACTGGCAGGGCTTTAATCTTCCGCGGGCATCGGTCGGAAGGCTGCGTTCCAAAGCAATTCCCGTTCCTTGTCGCGAAAGTCATAGGCGGCGATCGCAGCATGAAGATCATCATGGCGCGGCGTCTCGCGGTCTTCGCCGATATCGGTGAGGCGCATGGTATACCAAGCGGTCACCCCACCTTCGGGCGGCGCCTCAAAGCGCGGGAAAACCGGATCTGGCCCGTCCTCAGATGCCCATGTCTTCGGCAGATCCGGGTCGATGATGAACGGACGGCCAAGCCCAATCACATCCGCAACACCTTCCGCCAGCGCCGCCGAGGCCTCAGCCCGCGTCTTGAAGCCACCGGTCACCATAAGGGGCATGCGGGTGCAGTCCTTGGCGCGCGCCGCAAATTCAAGGAAATAGGGACCCCGACCTGCCCGGTCTGATGCTGAGGTCGCGCCGGGAAAGTAGGTTCCGCCGCTGATGTCGATCAGGTCAAGACTGGTTTCATCAAGCGCTTTGATAACCTTAAGCGCATCCCTTTCGTCAAAGCCGCCCTCAAGCCGATCGGTCGCGTTGATCTTCACGCCAACCGGGAAATCTGTGCCGACCGAGTCTCGGACGGCTGCGATCACCTCAAGCAGCAAACGCATCCTGTTCTCGATGGATCCGCCGTACTGGTCGTCGCGCTTGTTAAAGAGCGGCGACAAGAACTGGCTCAGAAGAAAACCGTGCGCTGCATGGATTTCGACCCCGCCGAAACCGACCTCTCGTGCGAGGGCTGCGGTTGTTGCGAACTGGTCGGGCAGTGCGGCGATTTCCTTTGTATCCAAAGCCCTGCAACGCAGCCCGGGCAGATCTAGTGCGCTCGGTCCTTTCGGCGTGCTGATCGGAGGATGCGCCATCGCACCTGCTTGCCCCAGTTGTGTCCAGATTTGCGCGCCATCTTTGCGCGCACGCGCGGTCAAATGTCTGAACGCCTGCAAATCCGCGCCGGGTCGCAGCACCAGGTTACCGGGCTTTTCCGCGAAAGCAGGATCGCCCTGCACCTCGCCGATGATCGAAAGACCGGCCCCACCATCCGACCAACGCTCATAGAGACGCATCTGCGCATCTGTCGGATGCCCCCGACCGTCTCCAAGTGAATCCGACATCGCCGCCTTGGCCAGCCGGTTTCGCAGCACAGCGCCGCATGGAAGCCGCAACGGGCGGAACAGAAGGTCGGGGTCAAACTTTTGCATGGCGGAATGGGTCCGATCTTGGGAAAATCAAATCGTGATCAGATCCGGTCTGGCCAGAAGTCACCAGCATTATTGGACTGTCTAGCCGATAAACTGACCCAAAACGTCAAAAAACACGCGTGGTATGTCCTGCCATGTGTAGCCAGACGGATTTGTCGAAACCGCATAGAGGATGAGGCTGCCGGAAATCAGAACCAAAAGGGCCGATGCCCGCGGCGCACGGCCATCCGCAACCGCCGACAAAATGGACGGCACCGCGAAGACACCTGTGACCATACCAGCAAAAAACAGAATATCCGGGTCCATTCCAGCAAACCAGTCGTTGTGCTCGCCAGTGCTCAAAAAACGGGCGGGCGGATGTGAATATCGTTAAGCCAAAACGGCTTAACAGATACTTTACTCCGGGTCGGTTCTGAAAATCAAACGTTCGTCACACGGGGCCACGCGCAGGATGTTTGTGCTGCCCGGCACATTGAAGGGCACGCCTGCGGTCACGACGATTTGGTCATCCGGTCCGGCAAAGCCCTGTTCTCGGGCTGCCTTGGCCGCACCAACCACCGCCATCTTAAAGCGCTCCATCTCTTCGGTGATCACGCAGGTACAACCCCAGCTAAGTGACATGCGGCGGGCCGTGCCTCTCAATGGCGTCAGGGCGAGGATCGGCACCCGCGGGCGTTCGCGCGACACCAAAAGCGCTGTTGTGCCGGAATGTGTGAAGCAGCAGATGGCCTTGATGTCGGTCGTCTCCGCGATCTCGCGCGCGGCTGCAACGATCCCGTCGGCGACAGATGCACGCGCGGCCTGACGGGAGGCTTCGATGATCTGCGTATAGGTCGGATCTTGTTCAACTTCTGAAGCCACACGATCCATCGTCGTCACCGCCTCGATGGGATAGCTGCCCGCAGCACTTTCCGCGCTGAGCATTACGGCGTCGGCGCCCTCGTAGATCGCCGTGGCCACGTCCGACACCTCGGCGCGTGTGGGCATCGGGCTTTCGATCATGCTTTCCAGCATCTGTGTCGCCACGATCACCGGCTTGGCCGCTGCCCGGCATTTGCGGACAAGGCGCTTCTGAATGGGTGGCACGGCCTGAACGGGCAGTTCGACCCCCAGGTCGCCGCGGGCCACCATGATCCCGTCGCTGACCGCGAGTATCTCATCAAACTTCGCGACCGCCCCGGGTTTTTCGATCTTCGATAATACGGCTGCACGGCCTTTTGCCAGTTCGCGCGCTTCTTCAACGTCACCGGAACGCTGCACAAACGACAGGGCAAGCCAATCCACGCCCAGATCGCAGACGAATTCGAGATCTGCACGGTCCTTTTCACTCAGCGCGGCGAGCGGTAGTTCGACATCAGGAACGTTGACGCCCTTCCGGTTGGAAATCACCCCGCCCGTCGTAACGATGCAATCGGCAAAGTCGGGTCCACAGGTTTCGACCCGCAGACGAATCTTGCCGTCATTGACCAAAAGTGACGCGCCCGGCTCAAGCGCGGCGAAGATCTCGGGGTGCGGTAGGCAAACGCGGGTCAGATCACCCTCTGCGGGGTCCAGATCAAGCCGGAATGCGGCCCCTTCGCGCAAGGTCTCGCCTCCATCACGGAACACACCGACGCGCAGTTTCGGCCCCTGAAGGTCAGCGAGGATCGCTATCGTGCTGCCCAGATCTTCTTCAATCTTGCGGATAGTTCTGTGCCGTTCCCGGATTTCGTCGTGGCTGCCATGAGACATGTTCAGGCGAAACACATCTGCGCCCGCCTCATAAAGTGCCCGGATCATTTCGTAGTCATTGGAAGCCGGCCCGAGTGTGGCAACAATCTTTACATTACTTTCGCGTCTCAATCCGGACCCCTCCCCAAAGATGTTAGCGTTATCGCGCACTTTCCGAAACTCGGCAACAGCTTGGGTTTGCGTTATAGCAACAACAGGCACGTGACAGGGAAACCCCTTGAAGCTTCTGTGCAAGCCGCCAAAATAATCAGCAACAAGAGGGATCAATCCTATGGATGACCAAACACGTCTTGAACTTGAGGCTGCCGCCTTCCGCCGTCTGCGTCAGCATCTGATGGAGGATCGAACGGATGTGCAGAACATCGACATGATGAACCTGGCTGGCTTCTGCCGGAATTGCCTGTCGCGCTGGTATCAGGAAGCGGCCAACGAAAAGGGCATCGAGATGGGCAAGGAAGACGCCCGTGAGATCTTCTACGGTATGACAATGGCAGAGTGGAAAGCCAATCATCAGACCGAGGCCAACGCTGATCAGCAAAAGGCATTTGAGACGTCCTTTGCCGAAAACGTCGGCAAAGAGGCGGGCTAGTACCCAAGCCGCGACGAATCTGTTCGACCCATGGTAGGAGGGGGTGATTTCAGGTCATCCCTTTTCGAACATGGAGTTTTTCCGATGAAGATCGTCAATTGGAACATCGAATGGATGAACAACTGGTTCTCGGGCAACCGCGACCCTCAATGGGGGTCAGGCAGCCTGAGTGCTGATGAAGCACGGATCTGTGCCAGAAGAGCCGCCAATATCATCAACTCGCTGGCTCCGGATCTGCTCTGTATTCAGGAAGGCCCGAGCGCGTCCGAGGAGATGGCGCTGTTTCTCGGGGACTTTTTGACGGGTGCCGGTGGAGCGCCTGCCTATGAAGCGCTGATAGGGATCGACGGTGGTGCGCAGAAGCTATACGCGCTGCGCCGCCTTGACGGCCAGATCGCGGCGATGGAGCGCGCCACTGATGCGCTGACGGAAGGGTTGCAGGACGACTGGGACGCAGATGTCGACGGTGACATGATGCTGGAGGGTTATGGCTACACGCGCCAGCCGCTTGTCGTAGATATCGATCCGGTGGGCAGCCAGCCTGTCCGCGTCGTGATCCTGCACACCAAGTCGAAATTTGTCCGAAATGGCGAAAGGCGCTGGCGCGACCCGTCCGAACGTCAGGGCTTTGTCTTCGACGCGCTGAAGGCGCGCCGCCGGATCTCGGCGGAGGGATTTCGGCTGCGCACGTACCTCGATGCCGTCGTGGCCGATGATCCCACGGCGCGAATTGTCGTTACAGGCGACTGGAATGACGGGCCCGGTCGCGACCTGTTTGAACGCAGCTACCTGACCCACAATGTGGCTGACATCGTGCTTGGTTCCACCTTCACACCTGACTTGATCTTTCATCATCCGCTGATCGCCAATGTGGCACCTGCCGCGCTATTCACCGCGCGTTTCGACGATTTTATAGACGACGTGCCGGACCGACCCTTGCTCTTGGATCATTTCGCGGTTTCTCCAGGTTTGCGAAGCCGGGTGAAAGATGCGGGTATTGCGCATGATGCATTCGAAACAGAGCTTGAGGGCGACGGGCGCAGCCGAACGGAGCGCGCCAGCGATCACCGCCCGATCTGGCTGGAACTTGAAGCCCCTCTTCGCGCGTGAAAGAGAGGATCTCATCAGAAAGGCCGACCGGAAAGGAACAGATAACGGATTGTCATTCAAACCCCAGTGTTTTCCCACGGGCAGGTGCAAGACGCTCGCCACCTTAGACCCGGTGGCCGATTGTTCGGAGGACGTCGTCTTTGCTGAGACCTTGGGCAGGCTTCGGGATGGTCTTCGCCAGGACAGGATACCGATCCTGGGTGTCGGTCAGGATTGCATGGTTCTGGCCCAAGAATAACTCTTCAATCCTCGCTCGGCGGAAAGGAAGGAAGTCCTGCTCTTCCAGGCCGAAGCCCCCATCGCATGTGCGCCGGAAGATCCCGGCCGCATGACACTTGCCAAACGAAAGCCCTGAAATGGTCCTCCTTGGTACCTCAACATGCAAGTTCTTGAAAAGTACCTCGCGGATTTCAAGGCGGATGGCGTCACCACCTGGATCATTGCCTTTCATGGTCACCAGGAGCCCCTGATCATTCGAAATGTCGGGAAGATGGCGCGACTCGCGAAATTCCATTTCTCCGATGCCAACATTCCAATGTGCACAAGTACACAAGGAAAAAACGATCCTACCCAGACTCATTCGGGCATGGACGAGATTGGGGCATTATGTTCGACATCGACGGCATGGATCAGGCGAGTTTTGCAAAAAGCCGTATCGGCGGAAAGTTCGACGAGGCATTCAGCTTCATGAAGTCTTCCTGTCAGGCATCCAACGCGGCGGACTGGAAAGTAAGGACACTCTGGAAGCGCATCCTTTTCGCGCGCAACTGCATCCCTCATCAATTGATCAAGGCAGAAGAGATGGGTGGGGAGGTAGGTGTTCAGGAATCCCTTTTTTAAACAGGTAGTTGGTCGTAAAGCTGTCAAAGGCCTTCACGCTTGACCAGATCCACGAAGTTGAGATGGGCGTGAAGATCCGCCTCTCCGACTATCTCAGCAATTTCCAAGACACCCCGAATACCATCGGCAAAGCAAGGTGGGCCATCCTCAGAAAAGATCCAGTGGCCGCGCGATCCGATCTGCTGCTCGCCGCCAATATGATCCGACACCGCCTATCTTCTGACTTTTCTCGTCTCCATGTGAGATGGAGCCTTTGCCAGCCAGGCCATTTATGGCGGGCAGTTGCCAAAGACCGTCCTATTGTCAGAGCGTTACAAGCTGCCCGTGCCGCAAGCGCGCGCCGCATCTGATCCAAAGCACTGAGGGTATCGGTGCAGTTGCCGCCACGACGATCCTGATTGAAATGCCCGAGATTGAAAAATTGCGCAAAAAGGCCGTTGCCAGCCTTGCAGGTGTCGCTCCGCTCACCCGCCAATCCGGAAGATGGTGCGGTCAGTCCTTCGTCCAGGGCTGCAGAAAGCCACCACGCGATACACTCTACCTGCCTGCCATCGTCGCGACGCAGTACAACCCGGACCTCAAAGCGCAGTACGGCCGCATGAAGGCCGCCGGGAAACCTTCAAAGGTTGCTATCACGGCCATCCTGCGAAACCGCCCCATCCTTGCCAAAACATTCGTCAAGGAAAACCGAGAGTGGTCAGAAATCAGGGCTTGATCAAAAGGGATACTTTAGTTCATCGAACCGGGCTGAATGCCAGACGCTCATCGACGAGATGCTTGATCTGGGTCCGCACCGACTGATCAGTGCGGACATGCTTTTAACAATCGAGGGCGACTTTCACGCTTTGCAGGACAAGGTGTCATCATCAGCAATCGCTGCAAAATCTGGTCATTGACTGGAAGTCCGAAGACGTTGTGAGGCTCAGGGCGCTTTTGCTTCAAAGGCGTTTGCCAATCCTCTCTTCTTTGATCAACGGTACATTGATGCTTTGTTTGGGTGCTTCCGGGGCATGGTCAGACCGCCCCGCGCTTGGTATTCGGAACCTGATCATCCGGGTCAAATCCCTGCAAATCGTCTTGTTTGCGCGCCGCATTGATCCGCAGGCCGACCTTTGCTCAGCCGTAACACTAAGGCCAAGCCCACGCATTCACGTACAGAAAGCAGGTCACTCCTGTACAGGTATCGCATTTCTGTTTTGCCGTCGCTGAGGGCTTCCCCCCTAGATCGCGGCCTTGCGGCTTTCATCAAGGTAGATTTCGCGCAGCCGTGGGGCCACCTTTCCCGGTGTGCCATCCCCCAGGGCAACCCCGTCGATCTCGACCACGGGCATCACGAATGTGCTGGCCGAGGTGATGAAGGCCTCGTCAGCCTCTTTTGCTTCTTCGATGGTGAACAACCGCTCTTCCACGATCATTTGGGCCTCTTCAGCAAAGCGCAGGACGGCCGCCCGCGTGATCCCGTGCAGGATGTCGTTCGAACGGGGTCGAGTGATGATCTTGTTGCCCTTGACGATATAGGCGTTGTTCGAGGTGCCTTCGGTCACATGGCCGTCCTGCACCATCCAAGCGTCATCTGCCCCCGCCTTCTTGGCCATCATCTTGCCCATGCTGGGATAGAGCAGTTGCACCGTCTTGATGTCCCGTCTGCCCCAGCGAATGTCTTCGATGCTGATGACCTTCATGCCCTTCTGTGCCGCAGGTGAAGCCGCAAGACCGGGTTTGTTCTGTGTAAAAAGCACGACTGTCGGTTCGGTCGCGTCGGGATCCGGAAAGGCAAAGTCTCGGTCGGCAGGTGCACCGCGTGTGATCTGAAGGTAGACCAGACCCTCTTCGATCCCGTTGCGTTTCACAAGCTCACGGTGGACTTCAAGCAGATCGTCCTTGTCGATCGGCGTGCGCATGTCCAGTTCGTTCAAGGAGCGTTCCAGCCGCACCGCGTGACCATCGAAATCGATGAGCTTACCGTCAAGCACGGACGTTACCTCATAAACCCCGTCTGCCATCAGAAACCCGCGATCAAAGATCGAAACGGTCGCTTCGTGTTCAGGAAGATATGCGCCGTTGACATACACCGTTCTGGACATGGTCTGGGTCCTTTCTGTCCTGAGCCTTTTGATCTCTTTAGTCTGCATCGCCGAATTTGAGGATCGGTCCATCCGCCGCAGCACCTATCCCCAAAGTTCTTCGTTTGGTGGATGCACGCCTCTTGCGTCATAGACAAGCGGCGTTTCCCTGTCCTCGGCCAGAAGCATCGGTGCATCAAGGTCGACAAAGTCCGCACCCTGCGCCAGCAACGTCGCCGGAGCCATTGATAAGGATGTGCTGACCATGCAGCCGATCATTATGCCGAAACCTTCAGCCATGGCGGCGCTTTTAAGTTCAAGCGCTTCGGTCAGTCCGCCGGTCTTGTCGAGCTTGATGTTGATCATGTCGTACTTGCCCCTGAGGTCGGGCAGGCTTGCGCGGTCATGGCAGCTTTCGTCCGCGCAAATCGGTACGGGGCGCGGAAGGCCCAGCAATGCGTCGTCCTGGCCTGCAGGCAAGGGCTGTTCGACAAGGGCGACACCCAGCTTTTGCAGATGCGGGGCAAGATCAGCGTAGACCTCCGCGCTCCAACCCTCATTGGCGTCAACGATGATCCGTGTGTCGGGAGCCCCGGCCCGAACGGCTTCGAGACGGGGCATGTCGTCCGGAGTGCCGAGCTTGATCTTGAGGAGTGGCCGGAAGGCATTCTTGGCCGCCTGTTCCCGCATTACCTCGGGGCTTTCGAGCGACAAGCTGTAGGCCGTGATCTCTGGTCCGGGAACGGCCATGCCGATAAGATCCCAGACCCGTTTACCAGCGCGTTTGGCCTCCAGATCCCATAGCGCGCAGTCGACTGCATTGCGGGCAGCACCCGCTGGCATTCGTTCCTGCAGCGCGCGGCGGTCTTTGATGTCGTCCAATGCCTCGATTTTTTGCATGACGCTATCGAGAGACTCATCGTAACGGGCATAGGGCAGGCATTCGCCCCAGCCTGAGAATGCGCCATCTGTTAACTTAACCGTAACCACATGTGCGGCCGTTCGCGATCCGCGCGCGATGACAAAGGCTCGGGCAAGCGCGAATGTATCCTGCGTGACCTCTAAATTCATGGCAGCCTCTCTTTCGCCCGACTCAGTGTCACAGGGACATAAGGGCGTCTACCAGTTTGCCCGCTCCAAAGCGGAAAGGGTCGGTTGCAGGCAGGTTCATCCGGTCTTCGATCTTTTGCAGACAGGCTTTTGCCGCATCTTCGTCCAGCGCTTTGGTATTGATCGAAACGCCCGCCACCTGACAGGCCGGATTGGCGACGTGTGCCATAGGTAGAGCGGTGTCGCGCAATTGCTCCAGCGTGGGAAGGTCGTAATGCGGTAGACCGCGCATATGGGTCCGCGTGGGTTCGTGGCAGAGAATCAGCGCGTCCGGCTGGCCCCCGTGGATCAGCGCCATGGTCACGCCCGAATAGGAAACATGGAACAGACTGCCTTGGCCCTCGATATGATCCCAGTGATCGTCGTCATTGTCAGGTGTCAGATATTCAACGGCGCCTGCCATGAAATCCGCGATGACAGCATCAAGCGGGACGCCCTTGCCAGTGATCAGGATGCCTGTCTGACCGGTCGCGCGGAAATCGGATTTCAGCCCGCGCTTCATCATTTCGGCATCCATGGACATCGCAGTATACATCTTGCCGCAGGAACAATCGGTACCGATGGCGAGGACACGCTTGCCACTACGTTTCTGGCCATTTGCGATGGGATAGGCGACCGAGGGGACGCGAACGTCATGTAGCGTCATCCCGTTCACTTTGGCGGCTGCCTGCAGCTCGTCTTCATCACGCAGAAGATTGTGAAGGCCTGCAGCGAGATCGTAGCCCAGCCGAAGCGCGTGCACCAAAACGGTTTTCCACTCTTCCGAGATCACGCCGCCGCGGTTGGCCACACCGATCACGAGCGTTTTGGCACCCGCAGCAAGCCCTTCCTCCAACGTCATGTCGGTCAGACCCATATCCGCACCGCATCCGGGCAGTCGGAACTGCCCAACGGCGTTTTCGGGGCGCCAATCCTTGATCCCTTGTGCAACCTTCGCTGCCAATTGATCGGGTGCGTCGCCAAGGAAAAGAAGATAAGGGGTCTGGATCACAACGGTCTCTCCTGTATTCGCTTCTGTTTATCGATGGTGTGGATCAAAAGACATTCGAAGTCGGGCCATCATGGGGCGACAAGCGGAAGAATGTTCAGTCATTAGGCAATCATGCGCACGATCTTTGCGTGATTGGTGTTTGATGGGTATAAATCGTCTGTTTCTGCAGTTGCAAAATGAACCTTGCGAAGGGCGGCGCAATTTAATAACAGCCGAGACCAAGTGAACGTAACATTCTTACTGAAAGATCTGTCATGTCTTTTCGCATTCAGCCTGCTGCACCCTCCCGTCCAAACCGCTGTCAGCTCTTCGGTCCGGGTTCTCGTCCTGCCATTTTCGAGAAGATGGCGGGCAGTGCGGCGGATGTGATCAATCTTGATCTCGAGGACTCGGTTGCGCCGACCGACAAGGACAGCGCGCGTGAGAACGTGGTTCAGGCAATTGGCGATATCGACTGGGGCACCAAGACGCTGAGCGTGCGGATCAATGGGCTCGACACGCCTTATTGGTACCGCGATGTGGTGGATCTGCTGGAACGGGCATCGGATCGGCTGGACCAGATCATGATCCCGAAAGTCGGTTGTGCGGGCGATCTTTACGCCGTCGACGCCCTGGTCAGCGCGATCGAGGCGGCCAAGGGGCGTGGCAAGCGTCTGGCGTTCGAGGTCATCATCGAATCCGCGGCGGGTATTGCCCATGTGGAGGAAATCGCCTCGGCCTCGCCGCGGCTTCAGGCAATGAGCCTGGGTGCGGCCGACTTCGCGGCTTCCATGGGCATGCAAACGACCGGGATCGGGGGCACGCAGGAAGACTACTATATGCTCCACGACGGCCAGAAGCATTGGTCCGACCCCTGGCATTGGGCGCAGGCGGCCATCGTCGCGGCCTGTCGGACCCATGGTGTTCTGCCCGTCGACGGGCCCTTTGGCGACTTTTCAGATGATGAAGGGTTCCGGGCGCAGGCGCTTCGGTCAGCGACTTTGGGCATGGTTGGCAAATGGGCGATCCATCCCAAGCAGGTCGCGCTTGCCAACGAAGTCTTCACACCATCGGAGGCCGCCGTCACCGAAGCGCGCGAGATCCTGGCCGCCATGGAAGAGGCCAAAGCGAAGGGGGAAGGCGCGACGGTCTACAAGGGCCGCCTGGTCGACATCGCCTCGATCAAGCAGGCCGATGTGATCGTCCGCCAGGCCGAGATGATCTCGAACGACGGCTAAAGACCTTACATTTTCGTCACCTCTGATGTTCAAACCCCTTCTCGTTTCGCGACGGGTTTACATGTCTAGTATACGTTTCGGCACCTTTCCCGATTTCGTAGATTCGCTCCGTGTTCTGGCGCCGCTTGTTATGGCCTATGCTGCCGCCTTTGCGGGACCGGATCGTATCGCGCTGGCAGGCCAAGGATGTTTTGGCCGTCTTTTGGGGTTGCGTGGTCGTTTTGAAGATGAATCCGCCGCTTAGTCCTGTGGATGGCGTCATTGTTGACATGCGCAATGTCCTGATCATTCTGGCGAGCGCTTTTCTGGGTCTGCGGGGTCTGTGTATCCGCCTCGCGATAGCTGTTGGAACGCGTACTTTCTTAACGGCATAGGAACAGAGGCAGGCGTCATCGATATCGTAATTTTCGGTACTGTCGGATGTTTATGATTCCAATCAGCCGCACATATCCGTGGACCAGATGCCGTCAAACTGAGGGTTCTGGCTGTCGCTTAAAACCTTAATCTGGTGTCAGCTTTCGTGCTCGGCGCGCTCCGCGTGCGCTTCACAGCATCGCGGGGGGCGCTCTACTGACATGCCGCGATGATTACGGACGCCTCGTGCTGGTCCTCGGCGCAGCCGACATGCGGACAATGCGCGCGCTAAGGAGTGCCATCCGACGTGACGTAAAGGAAGGGTTGATTGCATTGCCGAATGTAAGCGCCGGCTTTATCCACGTTCGTCCTTTGGCGATCCCATAACGACATATGAGGTAATCGCATTGACTTGCGGAAGGGCGCCCAGCATGTCGGTGTGAAAGGTCTTGTAGCTTGGCAGATCCGCACATTCCACGCGTAGAATATATTCGATCGTCCCGGTAATATTGTGGCATTCCAGAACTTCGGGTGCTTTGGAGATTGCCTGCTCGAACGCCTCTTGCGATGATTTGGAGTGATCGTTCAGCCCCACGCCGACATAGGCCACGAAGGCTTTCCCGATTTTCGTCCGGTCCAGGACAGCGCGATACCCGGTGATAACGCCACTGCGTTCAAGCTCTTGCACGCGCCGCAGACACGCTGACGGAGACAGCCCCACCCGATCCGCGAGATCAAGGTTGCTGATCCGTCCGTCACTTTGCAGCTCTTGCAATATATGGTCGTTAATCTTATCTGATTTCATCATATGTTGCGAATATTGGCAAAATCATAACCAATTAGCAATCCATCACCCCCTTTGATGTGATTTTTATTGCACATGACACTTGAATTGCTCACCGCTCTTGTCACCTTCGCCTTCGTCAGCTCGATCACGCCGGGACCCAACAACCTTATGCTCATGGCATCCGGGGCCAATTTCGGATTTCGTAGGACGATCCCGCATATGATGGGCGTTGGTTTGGGATTTGTCTTTATGGTCATCCTGGTCGGTGTTGGCCTTGTGCAGATCTTTGACGCCTACCCGGTCAGCTATGATGTTCTGAAGATCTGCAGCGTGATTTACCTGCTTTGGCTTGCCTGGAAGATCGCGCGCGCAGCGCCGATCGAAAAAGGGGCCAAGACCGGCACGCCTATGACCTTCCTGCAAGCTGCCGCATTTCAGTGGGTCAACCCGAAAGCCTGGGCCATGGCACTGACAGCTGTTACGGTTTACACGCCTGACACGACCTTTGCGGCCATTCTGATTGTCGCGGTGATTTTTGGTGCGATCAATCTACCTTCCGTGGGCTCTTGGACGCTTCTTGGTCAACAGATGGCGCGGATCCTGACCAATCCAGGGCGTCTGGTGGCATTCAACTGGACGATGGCGTTGCTGCTAATGGCCTCGCTATATCCGGTCCTGTTCACCTGACATTGCAAAGCGTCTCTGCCCCGGCCATATATCGGCGATCAGTTGCGGAGCAGGCGTTTGATACAATATCTCGAATTTGAAAAACCGCTGGCCGAAATCGAAGGCAAGGCGGAAGAACTGCGCGCGATGGCCCGCGAAACCGAAGAGATGGACGTGACCGAAGAGGCGGCGGGCCTTGATGCCAAAGCGGCCGAATTATTGAGAACGCTCTACGCGGATCTGACCCCTTGGCGAAAATGTCTGGTCGCCCGACACCCTGACCGGCCGCATTGCAGAGACTACATAGAAAGCCTGTTCACCGAATATACACCGCTGGCCGGTGACAGGAACTTTGCCGATGACCACGCCGTCATGGGTGGGCTGGCGCGGTTCGATGACCGACCCGTGGTGGTGATCGGGCACGAAAAGGGCAATGACACGAAATCCCGGATCGAACGGAACTTCGGGATGGCGCGACCCGAAGGATATCGCAAGGCGATCCGATTGATGGATCTGGCACACCGCTTTGATCTGCCCGTGATCACATTGGTCGACACCCCTGGCGCCTATCCCGGCAAGGGTGCCGAAGAACGTGGACAGTCTGAGGCGATCGCACGTTCGACTGAAAAATGTCTGCAGATCTCTGTGCCGCTGGTCTCGGTTATCATCGGTGAGGGGGGCTCGGGCGGGGCCGTGGCCTTTGCGACAGCCAACCGTGTCGCGATGTTGGAGCATTCGGTTTACTCGGTCATCTCGCCCGAGGGCTGTGCCTCGATCCTTTGGAAGGATGCCGAAAAGATGCGCGAGGCCGCAGAGGCTTTGCGCCTGACCGCCCAGGACCTACAGCAGCTTGGGGTGATCGACAGGATCATCCCCGAAGAGATCGGCGGTGCGCATCGTCACCGCGCGGCCACCATGGCTACCGTTGGAGAGGCCATTACAGCGATGCTGAAGGATTTGAGCGGCAAGGACGCACCAGCCTTGGTCGACGATCGACGGCGCAAGTTCCTGAATCTTGGCGAGAAGGGGCTCGCCGCCTAGACCCGCCAGCGTAGAACGCGTCTTTCGATCATGCCGATTGCCCAGCTTGTCAGAACGCCAAGCGCTGACAGGATCACGACCCCAGCGAATAAACGCTCCAAATCGTATAGCGACCCGGCCTGCAGGATGTAGGCACCGATCCCGAACTCCGCGCCCAGCATTTCTGCGGCGACCAACAGGATGATCCCGATGGCCACGCTGACCCTCATGCCGGATAGGATCCCCGGAAGCGCGCCCGGCAGGACGATCTTGCGCACGATGCTGATCCAGGACAGCCCAAAAGACTGACCCATCCGGATCAGTGTCCTGTCTACGTTGTCGACCGCGCCATATGCTGCGACGACGGTCGGTGTGAAGGTGCCCAAAGCGATTAGGGCGTATTTCGAACCTTCACCGATACCGAACCAGATCACAAAAAGCGGCAGGAGCGCGATCTTCGGGATCGGGAACATCGCCGCAACAAGTGGTACAAGGCCCGCACGAATATAAGTGAACAGGCCGATCAGCACCCCGACACCGATGCCGGCTGTCACACCGAGCAGGGTACCGACGATCAGGCGCCCAAGAGAGGGTAGAAGATGATCCCACAAAAGCCCTGTTTGCCAGAGATCGACGAATGTCAGGCCGACATCTGAGGGGCGCGGAAGCGTCAGGTTCGAAATCCAACCCGCCCGGGTGCCCCATTCGATCATCGCGATCAGCAGTATAAAGACCGCCAACCCGGTGCCACGGCGCATACCGGGCTTAAAGCCACCCCCGCGAAACTGGACGGGACGTGCGGCTTCAGACATGCGAAAGTTCCTGATCGGCGGCCTCGGCCTCCTCCCGCATGAGTTCCCAAAGGCGGGTTTGCAAGGCCTCCAGATCGGCTTGTCCCGGATGGCGGTCCGTCAATGGCAGCGCCAGTTCCACGACGTCACGCAAGCGCCCCGGTCTGCGGGACAAAACGACAATCTGATGCCCCAGCCGTGCGGCTTCAGCCAGATTGTGGGTCACATAGATACCGGTGAAGGGCTGCCGGGTCCACAATGCGATCAGATCGTCCATGAGCAATTCGCGCGTCTGCGCATCCAGCGCGCTGAGCGGTTCGTCCAGAAGCATCACGGCGGGGTTAACCGCGAGTGCCCGTGCGATGGCAACACGCTGTTTCATCCCGCCGGAGAGCTGTTTGGGCAGGGCGTCGTGAAAATCGGCGAGCTTGGTGCGCGCGAGGACATCGGCGATAACATCGTGGCGTGTCGCACCCCTCACGCCGTGATCCTCCAAGACCAAAGACACATTGCCTGCCACGCTGCGCCAGGGCAGAAGTGCGAAGTCCTGAAAGACGTATGTCAAAGGATTAAGGCATCCTGCGGGCGCTTCTCCGCTTTGCAGGATCTGGCCTTCGCTTGGTCGTTCAAGCCCGCCGAACAGCCGTAACAGCGTAGACTTCCCGCAGCCTGACGGGCCGATAATGCAGGTGATCCGGCCTGCTAGTATCGTCAGGCTCAGATCTTCGAGTACCACCATGTCGTCATAACGGTGGGTGATATGTTGGGCGCTCAGCTGCACCGGTGCGGTCTAGGACACTATTTCGGCGTAAGATCCGTCAACCAGCGTTTCAGTGGTGATGCTGTCCTTGACCAGTTTCTCTGATTTGAACCAGTTCAACTGATCCTCAACCGATGCCATGTTAAGCGCGGCATCAGCGTTGATCCGCATGGCCCCATTGCGTATGCTGGGTGCTGCTTTTTCATAGGGTCGATCTGTGTAGACGTATTTATGGATCAGCTTTACCATTTCTTCGGCCGCCTCTTCACCGGCGGTTTTGTCGACCAAGGCCGCGTTGAAATCGGCCGCACCCTTTGAGAAAGCGCGCAGGAAGCTTTCGGTTTTCGCGCGCTCGTTCCCAGCATTTGCGGCGGAGGTGAAGACGGTCGTGACCTGATAGTTTGGCAAGTAATCGGCCACGTCGCCAATGATGTGCATTGCGCCTGAAGCGGCCATTGGCTTGGCGATATGCGGCACGATAGACCAGGCGTCAACCTGTCCGGATTTCATGGCGCCGATAATCGCACCGACCTTCTGCAGCGGCTTGAAGCTGACCTTTGCGCCCTCCGCGCCTGCGATCTTGGAGCCCATGTAATGAAAGGAGGATCCTGCCTGCGTGACGGCAAAGCTTTTCCCGTCGAGGGCTGCGGGGCGGGTCAGGCCAGCCTCGAACGCCGCGTTGGACGCGAGGATCTTTTGCCCGTCAATGCCCGCCTCTTCGCTAAGCGCACCACCGATAACCTTGGCGGTCCCCTTTTCTGCCAGCGAGATCAGACCGCCCGACACAGCAGTGACTGCATAGTCCGCATCCCCTGAAGCAATTGCAACGGCCATGGGCTGAGCCGCCTGAAAGAATTCGAATGAAACGTCGAGGCCGTCCTCGGCGAAATATCCGCGTTCAAACGCGACAAAGCTGGCCGCATGGCTGGTAAAGCGCAGGGCACCTACCTTGATCTGTGTATTGGCGAGGGCCGGCGCGCTGATCATGGGCAAAGCAGCGGCCCCACCCAGCAGGCCAAGCGTATGGCGACGGTTCAGATGTGTCATGGTATCCTCCCAGATATCGCGGTTCAGCTCCGCTTTGCGCTGACCATATGGGCGGGACGTACCAAAGGGCAATGCCATTCAGCTTGCCAGCATCCGCAAGCCCTGCGTGACATCCGAGCGGACGGCAAGGCGCAGCCCCGGTTCATCGCCCGCCCGCAGCGCCGCGATGATGAGCTTGTGATAGCGGGGCGGTTCCGTTCGGCGCAGTCGACCATAAAGCGCCCGCATGGTTGGTCCCATCTGGAGCCAGACGGTTTCGGCCATAGCGAGCATCGCAGGTGCTTGCGCGCGCAGATAAAGTGTCCGGTGGAATTCAAGGTTGGTCCGAATGTAGCTGACGGCATCCCGGTGCGCGACGGCCTCGGCCACGCTGCCGTTGATGCTTTGCAAGCGTTCGATCAGGGCCAGATGCGCGCGGGGCAGGGCGCGGGTGGCCAACTCCACTTCTATGAGGGCACGCAGAGCGGCGAGTTCCTCGATCCGTTCGTTCGACAATTCCGGGGTCGAAACGCGGCCAGAGGCGGAAAGGCTAAGCGCGCCTTCGGCGACAAGCCGCCGGACAGCCTCGCGCGCGGGGGTCATAGAGACATCGTATTGCTTGCCGATGCCCCGCAGCGTCAAAGCCTGCCCCGGCAGGATATCACCGTGCATTATCCGGGTGCGTAGGCGCCGGTAGACCCTGTCATGGGCTGCGGTGGTCGTGTCGCTGCTGCGTTGGGCCAGGCTCATGTCCTTTTGTGATCACGCAGGATGCGCAGGGTCAATCCGCAAAGCGATAGCGGTGCAAGCTGGCCCCGTTGGCGCGCAGCCAAGCGCGCGGCTGGCGATAGTCGCCGTGGATCTGTTCGACCAATGCCCAGAAAGCCGGCGAATGGTTCATCTGTTCGAGATGTGCAACCTCGTGCGCTGCGACATACTCGAGGATCCCGGGCGGGGCGAGGATCAGCCGCCAGGAGTACATGATCCGTCCCTTTGAGGTGCATGATCCCCACCGGGACCGGGTGTCACGCAATGTTAACCCAGAGAAGGCTTTTCCGAGACGTCCAGCATAGAGGTCAGATGCTTCGGCGAGCCGGTCGCGCGCCCGGGTTTTTAGAAAGACCTGCAATTTGCGCCCCACATGCTCCGCAGGTCCCGGCACGTGGATTTCGTCAGGACTTTGAGTGATGCGTCTGCCTGTGCCGGGCATAACTCTGATGGGCTTGCCCTCGAAAGGCAGAGAGGTGCCGAATTCGACCTGAACGATCCCTTCGAAGCGCTCGAGATGCGTGCGCAACCAGGCCTCTTTGCTTTGGGCAAATTGCAGGGCTTCACATTCTGACACGCTGGTGGGCAACGTCAAAGTCACGCGGCCATCCAGCTGACTGACCCGCAGTGTCAGCCGACGCGCACGGGATGATCGGCGCAGGTCGATGGACAGGGTAGGACCATCTGACAACATCAACTGCGCCATGGGCTTGGGCTCCGCGATCATAAGGCTTTGACTCCGCCACATGCTTATGGCACTTGCCCAGAATCGTCGCAACAGCGCCGCCCGCAAGGGTGGCCTCGGACAAGAGGATTTCACATGCCAAAGGAAGAATGGGGCACCAAGCGTCTTTGTCCCACGACCGGCAAAAGGTTCTATGATCTGAACCAGAATCCAATCGTTTCGCCCTATACTGGCGAGGCGGTTGAGGTCGACAGCAGCAAGACCCGGATGATCGCCGCAGATGCCGAAGATGCGGCAACGACAAAGGCCAAGGCGACAGCCGCCAACGCATCTGACGATGATGTACTGGACGAGGATGACGTCGAGGTCGAACTCGACGATGATCTGCTTGACGATGATGATGACAACGATGATGTCTCGCTGGACGAGATCACAGACGTCGCATCGGAGGACGAAGAATGATCCCAAAAGATGGCGGGATTTATCACTTGATCCCGTCCGACAAAGCGCCTAATCACCGGCGGATGGTTTGGGGCCTTAGCTCAGCTGGGAGAGCGCCTGCATGGCATGCAGGAGGTCAGCGGTTCGATCCCGCTAGGCTCCACCAAATCACAAACATATTTGTCTTTCGTCAGATAAATCTGACTTTTTCGTCACGTTTCTGAGCTTGAGCACCATGGGGCACCAGCTCGGACGCGGTTTCACGACCATTTAGTGCTGAGCCGGTCGCGACGGCTGCATTGTCAGCGGCAGCCATACTGCCATATCCGACTGTTCGTTGAGGGTGAGGTGGACGCGCTGATTGCGGACGTTTCGGAAGTTCGGTTTCTGCCTTTGAATGACCGCGTAGAGCGTTTCGCGACTGAAGCGAAGAGGTTCGATTTTTATTACCTGAGTTTTTCACTTGGTTTTATCTGCTGATGGATTTAATAACCTCACATAGCCAATAGGAGAGCACGCTATGAACACTCGTTTCATGAGCGGCTTTGCCCTTTTGCTTGCAGCAATCGTGACCTTCCTCACGCCAGCGACATCTGCACAGGCCGAAGCCCTCACTTTAACTGACATTGCCGGTCGGCAAGTAACGCTTAATGAGCTTCCTGACAAAATTATTCTAGGCGAAGGCAGGATGATGTATGCGATTGCCGCAATTACAGAAGGCAATCCTTTCGAGAACATCGTGGGTTGGAAAGACGATCTGGTTCAGTTTGATCCGGATGCATTCCGCAAGTTGGAGGCCGCATTTCCCGCAGAGACCGAGAGAATGATCAACTTTGGCAACCCTTATGCCGGTGATTTCAGTATCGAAGGGGTGCTCGAAGCGGACGCTGATCTCGTGCTGCTTGATTCCGGCAATCTTTTCAAAGCCGAAGAAACCGGTCTGATCGAAAAGCTGGACAAGGCGGGCGTCCCTGTCGTCTTCATCGACTTCCGTCGGAATGCGACCGAGAACACGGTGCCGTCCCTGCTGATCCTAGGTCGCATTTTTGGCGAAGAAGCGGGTGCGGCAGAGTTCATCGATTTCTATATCGCTGAGATGCGCAAGGTTACCAACGTGGTTGATAAGATCCCAGCTGAAGAGCGCCCGCTGGTTGTTGTGGAAAACGCTGCTGGCTGGCAGCCTGACTTTTGCTGTTGGTCCTTCGGTCCCTATAACTACGGGCGGTTCGTAGAGTTGGCTGGCGGCGTGAACTATGCATCAACACTGGCGAATGCTTACTCCGTGACGTTGTCGATGGAAGGCGTATTGGAAGCAGACCCGGACCACGTAATCGGGACAGGCGCAAACTGGGCAGAGGCCAAGCCAGAAGTCACATCGACGCTGCTTGGCTACGAGGGTGATCCAGATGTCAACGCCGAGAAGATTGCCGCACTTGCGGCGCGGCCAGGGTTTGCAGAATTGCGTGCCGTGCAAGCGGGCAATTACCATTCCATCTACCACCAGTTCTACAATTCCCCCTACCACTTTGTGGCGGTGCAGCAGATTGCCAAGTGGCTCTATCCAGATGACTTTGAGGACCTTGATCCGCAAGATACCTTCAACCGTCTGCATGAAGAGTTCATGCCGTATGAAGCGTCCGGCCAGTTCTGGCTGAGCGTTGACAAGGCAATACAGTAAAAGTCGGGGCCCCGCTGCAATGCTGCGGTGGGGTCAATTCCAATGACACAGATTTCAAACACGCCCAGCGTGGACACGATTGTTGGTGGTTATCAAAAACGTGCCGTTTGGCGCGTTGCCCTTGTGGTTGCCGCGGCGTTGATCCTTTTCGCTACCGTTGTGATTGACGTGATCACCGGTCCGGCTGACCTCAGCTTCTGGCGGGTCGCCAAAGTGATCCTGAACCCCTCCGTAGCCACGACCAAGGAAGAGGTCATCATCTGGGATTTGCGCTTGCCAGTTGCTATGATGGCCGTCGTCGTAGGTGCCATGCTGGGCGTCTCCGGTGCCGAGCTGCAAACCATTCTAAACAATCCCCTGGCGGAACCATTCACGCTGGGCCTCTCCATGGCAGCAAGTTTCGGGGCAGCGGTGGCCATTGTCCTAGGCTGGTCCGTCTTGCCCGGCGTCGGCGCGCTGTTTGTGACGGTGAACGCCTTCGTCTTTGCGATGGGGGCTTCGCTACTTCTGTTTTTGGTCACCCGCATGCGGGGGGCAAACCCCGAGACGATGATCCTGATGGGCATCGCTATGATGTTCACCTTCAACGCGCTGCTGGCATTCCTGCAATACGGCGCATCTGAACTGCAGCTCGCGCAATTGATCTTTTGGCAGTTGGGCTCGCTCGCACGTGCCACTTGGCCCAAAGTGGCAATCTGCGTCGTGATCCTCGCAATCGTTCTGCCCTATTTTCTTAGCCGCTCCTGGGCGCTGACGGCCCTCAGGATGGGCGAGGACAAGGCCGCAGCCCTTGGTGTCAACGTCAATGCACTGCGGTTGATGGTGCTGGCGGGCGTATCGCTGCTCTCGGCGGTTGCGGTGTCCTTCGTAGGGGCCATCGCCTTTGTAGGTCTTGTCGCACCGCACATCGCGCGCATGATCGTCGGCGAAGACCAACGCGGCTTCTTGCCGTTGTCCGCCCTAGCAGGCGCATTGATCCTGTCAGGCACTTCTATCTTGTCCAAAGCCATCACACCCGGCATCGTCTATCCCATCGGTATGATCACCTCGCTGATCGGCATCCCGTTCTTCGTGAGTCTGATCCTTGGCCAGCGCAAAAGGCATTGGCAATGACGCTGGAAGTCAGGGGCCTTAACTTTGCCTACGGCGTCCGCCCGATCCTGAGACGCGCAGGGTTTGCGCCGCTGCAATCTGGTCAACTGACCGCGCTAATTGGGCCGAATGCATCGGGTAAGTCTACCCTTTTCCGCGCGATCGCGGGTCTGCTGAAAGCCGAGGGCACAGTGCTGCTGGGGGAGACAGATCTGGCAACGCTGTCGCCCAAGGCGCGTCTGTCGCGCGTCTGCTTCATGCCGCAGTTCTTTGCAGCGAATGCCGCGCTGACAGTTTTTGATGTGGTCATGATGGCGCGCAAAAACCTAAGTGGGTGGCGTGTCACATCCGAAGACACACAAGCCGTCGCGCAAGCTTTGCACGAAGCCGAGATTGGCCATTTGGCTGAAGCCTACATCAGCGAATTGTCTGGCGGACAGGCGCAAATGGTATCGGTCTGTCAGGCGCTCATCCGTAATTCCGAAGTCTACCTTTTTGACGAACCGACCTCGGCATTGGATCTGAACCACCAGTTGCGCGTGTTGAACCAGATCCGAGAAGCAGTCGCCGAACGCGATGCCATTGGCATCGTTGCACTGCATGACTTGAACCTTGCCGCCCGCTTCGCCGATCACCTGATCCTGCTACGTCAGGGAGAAGTTCTAGCCGAGGGACCACCCAACGACATTCTGCGCCGACCCGAGATCGCCCAGACCTACGGCGTCGATATTCACATCGCCACTGGCCCCAAGGAGGACCTTGTCGTCCATGCCTATTCCCACGCTTGACCGTCGCACGTTCACCTTGTCACTTGGCTCGCTCGCCGCCGCCACGCCGCTGTTGGCCAATTCAGACGCGGCACAAAGTGCCGAGGCCGATCACACCGTCATGATGCTCAACGTCGATTGCAATGACGCCAATATCGTCAACGTCTTCGAACCGGCCATCCTGCATATCGAACCCGGCGATAGCGTACAATTCCTGGCAACCGACCCCAGCCATAACACCGCGTCCAAACGCGGTATGATCCCGGAAGGTGCTGAGCCGTGGAATGGTGCCATCGATGAAGAAGTTATTGTCACCCTCACAGTGCCCGGAATCTATGGATATCTGTGTCTTCCGCATTATGAATGGGGTATGGTTGGGCTGATTGTGGTCGGCGATGATCTGTCAAACCTCGCCGATGTAAAAAGGATCCGCCACCCCGGTGACGCCCGCAAGAATTTCCGGGCGCTTCTGGGGCAATTGGAAGAGAAAAGCGCCTGATATGACCGAACTGATTGAAACCTGGTCGAAGGATGCGTCCGAAGAGGACGGCATGACCGAGGAACATGCTTGGATCTGGCGTGAGATGATCAACATTGTTCCACAACGAGATATCTCTGCCGCGCGGATACTTGATATTGGCTGCAATCAGGGCGGTTTCCTGCGGATGCTATATGACACCCGGCCGTTTGCCTCTGGCGTAGGTATTGATCTTGCGCGTGACCGGGTGTCACTGGCAAATGCGGCCAGGGGTGGTCGGCCTCTCGAATATCTGGCCTCAAGTCAACTGGCGGACACAGGCGGTGGCTTTGACATGGCTTTCAGTCATGAGGTGATTTATCTTATCGACGATCTGGAAGATCACGCCAAACAGGTGGCCGCAGTTTTGAAACCGGGCGGCCACTATGACGCGGTCACATGCTGCCATGCCGACAGCCCGCTATGGGCGCGATGGCGACCGAAGATCGCGGAATTCTCGAACATCTCTGTACCGAACCACTCGATCGCCACCATCGCTGCCGCATTCCTAAAGGCAGGGCTTGAGGTCTCGATCAGCAGATTTCTGGCAAACGCATTTATTCCTTTAGAACCACCGAACGAATACTTCCCTACGGACGTGGAGCGGGTGGAGACATACGCCCGATGGAAGCTCTGCTTCCGGTGTCTCAAGGACCCGAATATCTAGGCGGCAGTCATCTCTTTTGAAAGCGCATACTCAGCGATCTGTCAGGCATTTGGGTCGCTGGACTTCCCGCTTCGCAAATGCTCGCAAACCGGGATGCGAATGTAGCATTGGGAGGTACGGGCTCACAGTCCGCTTTCATCGCCGCTGGTTCGGACCTCCGCTCTCGGGTGGCGGACTGCAGAGCTTTCTCAGGAACGCCGAGAAATCACGGGTTTGTTCCGACTTATCAACTGCTGGTTCAGGCTCAGCCACGACCGGACGCTTGCTGCATGCGCATTCGGCGGCGATGGGCCCATGGCGGTCATTGCGATTTACGCTGCGTGCTGTTGGAATGACCGCTCCCGGCGCCCAGCCTCTTGCGGATGCACGCCGACCGACGCGGCCGATCTGTTTGACACCACCTTGGGTGCCATTGAGAGGCTCGTTGAAGAGAAGGAATTGACGAGTTGCGAGATCGGTTGGCCGGTTCAGCGAAGGTCAATCAACGTCATCGAAGCCGGATCGCTACGTCGCTTCAGACGTCAGTATACATCCCTTGTCGAAGGTGCGAAATCATCGGGTTGTGCGCCCGGACCTTTGGCTCTTGCGCTTGAGGCACAAAGCGTTGTGCCCGCTATTCATTTTGGTCACCTGAGAGCAAGTAGATTCTATTTGCTTACCGATACTCCCTAGAGAAGAGCTTGATACCCAATACTGTCAGGGCCCGTCCTGTTGCACCAGCGAACAGCAAGGTCAAACTTATCTGACCAAAAGCCAGTTTTGGTGACAAATCGAAAGTCTTACATCAACAAAATCAGCACTTTACGTGTTCCAGAAAGTTAGATTTATGTGACGCGCTACAATACTGGCTGCTTTGCTCATGCCATTGATGCGTTGAAGGTAAGGCGAAACCAAGAGATCTGATCTGCCAACGTCGACCGCTCTACCTTTTTTGCCAGACAGGCGGTTTGCCTATGCCTCACGGCGGTGGTTATTGATCAGGTCAGACAAGTGCGCCAAAGCTTTTGGCAAATCATCTGTGTCCGTCGCACGCCAGTCCCAGTTGCCCTCGATCGTGCCGGGTGTGTTCATTGTGCCTTCGGGACCAAGCCCGAGCAGATCCTGCAGACATATGATCGATGTTTGGCAGGGTGAAGAGAGCGTATAGGCCAGCAGACCGTCCAGATCCAAGATGTTCCGTCCGGGCAAAACCTTGGCAATCTCGTCGCGGAACATCACCTTTTGCGCACTGCTGAGCGTTGCAAGCCAGGCCAGGGTCGTTTGCGTGTCGTGGTTGCCGAGATAGGCCCAACCCGTTGCACGATGGTTTTTCAGATAATGCGGCTGCTGGATGGGGTCGTCACCGATCAGCTGAACGACATGCATACCGGGCAGGCCGAAGGCGTCTCGCAAATCGAAGACTTCTTCATCGACGGCGCCCAGATCCTCCACGATGATCTGAAGGTTAGGAAGCTGATCATATGCTGCGGACAAGAGCGCTTCGCCCGGCCCTCGCTGCCAAGATCCCGCTTCGGCCAGACCGGACTTTGCCGGAATGGCCCAATAGGCTGCGAAGGCGCGAAAATGGTCTATACGGAAGCGATCATAAAGCCGCTGGGCACGTGCCAACCTGCCGATCCACCAGTCATAGCCATTTTTTTCAAGCGCATCCCACCGGTAGACGGGGCTGCCCCAACACTGGCCGTCTGCGCAGAAATAGTCAGGCGGCGTGCCCGACAAGATTGCGGGTGCGCCGTCTTCATCCAGGGCAAAGTAGTGTTGATTGGCCCAGACATCGGCGCTGTCACCATCTATGTAAATGGGGACATCTCCAACGATCTCGACGCCCTTTCGTGCAGCGAAATCGCGCAATGCGAACCATTGTTGATGGAACAGGTATTGTTCAGTCAGATAACGTTGGTGGATGTCTTCATGCTTTCTAAGAATATCTGCGATGGCACGGGGGTCGCGGATCTTCAATTCGTTGGGCCACTGCCACCATGGAGTCGAAAGTCCTTGAACCTCGCGCAGGGTGGCAAAAGCCAGGTAGTCATCCAGCCATCCGCTTTCAGCCTGCCTGAAAGTTGAGAGAGCCGCGCGCTGTTTGGTCGCTTCGGGCGTATTTCTTATCCATTCGGAAAGCTGCTGAAAGGCGAAGCGCCGATGCTGAGTGACGGCGGCGAAGTCATATTTTGCAGACGGCCCGTCATATCGTGGTACGACGGGGAAACTGTGCGCCGCAAGATCATCGAAATCCACAAAGGCGCTGTTTCCAGCCATCGCGGACTTGGCCATGTAAGGAGAAGCCTGACCGTCCAGCGCATCCGCCGGCAGGATCTGCCAGATGGTGGCACCGCTTTGGGCCAGCAGGTCGATGAAGTCACGTGTCTGCTGGCCAAGCGTGCCGCATCCAAAGGGACCTGGCAGGCTGCTGATGTGGCAGAAAACGCCGGTGGTTCTGTTGGATGATGTCATGGGGTTTGCGATCCGTCTGTGCTGGCTACTTTCGGACCATGGACAAGGTCGCGCGTTTTGTACCGCAGGCATAGGCCAGTTGATCGGGGGAACCGAGTATGTCGACGACATGCGGATCGCAATCGCTGTCGTCCCCGCCGCCGAAGCGATATTCTTCTTCGAATTCGTTGACCTTGCGGGTCAACAGGTCAGCGCCATCGGGAAAGCCTTCGTTCGATTGCACAATGACTTGATAGCCCCATGTTTGCGGATCGCCGCCGGGCAAGGCCGTGACCGGGACATGTGCGGTGATGCGCGGTCCGTCAGCGCTGATCTGGGTGGCGGCAACGACATCGGCTGCCAATACGCCTGCCTTGGGGATCTCGGAAATCACGCGCGCTTCGGGTTGGGGCGAGACGATTATGGCCTTGTCCCAGGCGTCGGCTTCGGCGAACTGAATGTTGAGGCCCGGCAGGTCTTCGACATGGCCTCCAGACCTCGTGTCGACAAACACGAAAAACATCTGCACGTCGAACCCACCTGCCATTTGCCATGCGTTCTGTGTGGGCGTGCCGACCTCGAAATCAAAGCGCAACATGTCGCCATCGCGCGTCACCGAGAAGCTGCGGAGATCGAATGCACCGGGCTGGAACACCTCGTTGGTGGGATAGATCAGACCGCCTGCACCGACATCATCGCCCGCCGGATCCTGAAATGTGAGGTCAGCGCCCGTGGCGGGCAAAGCGCAGATTGTGGTTAATGCCGCAGCGGACAGAAGTCGTTTCATAGGTATCTCCATATTCAGTGTTTGGGCGCAAAGATCCGGATCGCTTTGGGTGGGATGTCAAAGCCCAACTTGCCATCCGACGCATTGAGTTGCGCGCCAGTCATTTCCTCGATCCAACGGGTTCGACGCACCTTGCCGAGACTGATTTGCTGGGCCACTTGGGTGGCGCCACGATTGACGGCCACGAACAGCGTTTGACCCTGCCAGGCGCGGGCAAAGACCAGTACATCGCGCTCATGCGCAACAGGTGTGTAGCTTCCAAAAGCCAGCGCAGGATGCGCCCGCCTGATCGCAATGAGGCGGCGATAGTGATCACGCATGCTTGAGTCTTGAACGATGCCCGCACCTGGGCCGATTTGCTGATCGCCCCACGGCATGTCAGAACGGTTATCCGGCCAGTCGCCGATCTTGCGGCCAACCTCTTCGCCGTAAAAGATGATCGGCATGCCGACCGAAGTCATCTGCAGGCCAACGGCCAGTTTAAAGAGATCCTTGTCACCTTCCAATTCGTGCAGCAGACCCGGTTCGTCATGGCTCGATAGGTAGTGGCCAAGCACCGCACCATCTGTGTGGGCGTGCCGCTTCACCAAGTGGCCTTTGGAATATGCGACGGTTCTGCTGCGCCCCTTCAACCAATCGCGGGCAGCGCCACGGAAGGAAAAATCGATCCCGCCAGTCATAAGATAGGTCTGAAAGTAGTCGCGGGACAATGATGCGGCATCCGCGCCCCAAACCTCGCCCAGCGTCAGGAAATCGGGGCCAAAGCGCGTTTCAACAAGTGTCCTGTTCTGGGCGAGCATAGAGGGTTCGACATGTTTGGCCGTGTCGATCCGGTAGCCGTCAAATCCAATTCGGCGCGCCCATTCGGCATGCGCTTCGAGCACATGGTTGCGCACATCCGCCCGGTCGGTGCGCAGATCTGGCAGATCGAAGAGACATGAGGTGACATAATCCTGCCCGCATTGCCCGCCGGTGCGGACCCAGTCGGGACGTGCGTCTATGAATGGGCTGTCATAGCCCACGTGATTGAAGACGACATCGACCAGCACTTTCATTCCGCGGGCATGGGCTTGATCTACAAGGGCTTTGAGGTCGGCCTCCGTACCCATCCGGGGATCCAAGGCCTCAAAGTCATCGGCCCAATATCCGTGATAGCCCCAGTCAGGGAAACCCGCACCGGTCACGTAGCCATCGATATTGTCCACAATCGGCGTAATCCAAAGCGCGGTCACGCCGAGATCATCAATATATGGAAGCTGTTGGGTCAGGCCTTTCCAATCGCCACCGTGGAAGTGCCCGGGTTTGCTTGCGTCGATCTTATGTGTGTTTGGGCGAGCATCGGCAAAGCGATCAGGGATGACGAAATAGACGATTTCCTCGTTCCAGCCGGATGGACTTGGCTTTCCGACAGGTTCGGCTGCACTCGGCGCGGTGTTTGCACAGGCGCTCAGAACCGCGCCTATGATGATTGATCGTGCGAAGCTTCCAATCTGCATTTGCCTGAACCTTCTTGGTTGACGAGGTTTGTCGGGACGACCGTCGTACTTGAGGGATACCAACGGCCGTCCCGGCGTCGCGCGACCCAATGCATGGGGCCACGCGGTCCGCTTAGAACCAGGTTTCGAACTGGATGCCGACGCTAGTGCCGGATGTGTCCGTTCCGAAGGCCGCCTGGTTGCTTATGGCGCCAAAGTCGCTCCACGATCCGGTGGTGGCGAAGACGCGCAGTTGCGGGCGCGACCAGAAGCCGGATTTGCCGAATGTGTAGATGCCCGCGATCGTCGCTTTAGTCAGGTCGCGTGTATCTGTCCCATCATCGACGTAGTCGTAGCCGACTTCCAGCGCCAAAGCGAAGTTGTTATTGATCGTATATTGCGGCCGCACCCCGAAAGAGGTCCATCTGGTCTTGCTGCCCGCGTCATCATCGACCTGGTGCAAGCCCACAAAGAACAGTTCTGTCTTGTCACCGATTGGCACCAGCCCGTGCACCTGCGCGCGGGTCAGGGTCCGGTCATCCGATGCGAATGAGGCGCCGTCCCCGAAAAAACCCCATGCGGTCCCTTCGCTGTACATCAGACTGGCTTTCAGATAGCCGCCATAGAATTCCTTTGGCTGGATATGACCGCGTAGGGCGAAGCCATCGTCGCCGGGCTGATCGTCATCAACTATGGCGTAGGCAAAGCCCACTTCACCGGTCAGGTTTTGGCCAAGTTCGATCCCTTCCACCCGCGCATCCAGTGTGGTTACGGTGTTGTCTTCGTCGGTGAAGGCGGCGAGTGAGAGGCCGCCAAAGCCAAGTTGAATGTTTTCAAGACCCACAGCGTAGCCGTTAAAGTTCGAATAGTCTTCGTAGTAGAAGTCGTTGATGTGGATGTCCTTGCGCTTGTAGTAGCGCCGTCCAGCCCACAGGGTACTTTCGCTCAGCGCCCCTGCGCCGAGCCCTTTATAGCCGACCCACAATTCACGCAGGGCGACATCAGCATCGAATTCGCCGCTGAAGCGCAGGTCGTTGCTGTCGCCTGAGATGTGATAGCGAATGCCGCCGACGAGTTCACTGCCGCTGGCAAACTTGTTGCTCAGATTGAAGCCGTATTCGCCATAAAAGTCGGCCTCGTTGCCCAAACGGTAATTCGTCCAAGCGCCGTTCAACTGCAATTCAACGAAATCGCCGCCTTCGGTTTCGCCGACGCCAAGCCGAAGGTAACCGGTTGGCGTGAAGGTGGGCTCGGCATAGGCCGCCGTGCTGGCAAGCAATGCAGCGGCCAACGTCGCCCCTAAGGGTTTATGTTTCATTTCTGTCCTCCGTTTCGTTTGTTTTTGGATTTTGGACACAAGAAAGCTGTTCCCCGAAAACGGCCCACACTGTGGCGTCTTCCACGGCTCTTGTATTTTTTGTTTTTGAAGTGGCTAGGTTATGGTTGCGGGGTGGTCTTTCGGTTTGGCGATCGATCGGCCAAAGATCATCTCACATTGGATGAGCTGGCGCTCCGGGTCGTCATATGGCGGTTTGGTTTGACTGGTGGCAATCGCCATGCGCGCAAGGGGTGCGCAGGTCTCGGTCCAGTCAAAGTATGTTCGGCAAAGCTCCGGCACCGACGCTGGCATTGCAGGCCATGTTCCCCCGTCATCGTGGGCGACGAGCGAGACATCCTGTGGAATGCCAAGACCCAGATCCGATAGGATCCGTGCCGCCTCTGCTGCGACATGCACGGTTCCGCACATCAGGGCGGTTGGTTTCGGCCCCAGCCGTTCCGAGAACAGACCCAAAAGGTATGACCGCAAAGCCGTGGCGTCCGCACCATGGTCAAAGATCAGATGTTCTGACGGGCTTTGCCCCGCATCTTTCAGGGTGCTCAGATAGGTTTCGGTGCGCAGCGCACCGTGTGTCGTACCGGGGTGGTCGTGGATGATGCCCACGCGTTGATGCCCGAGATCAAGCAGGGCAAGCAGCGGATCCCGGATGATCTGGGCGTTGTCCGCGCTGACATAAGGCGCGTTGCTGTCTTTCGGAGCCAGGCCGTGGACGGTGAACGGAAACTTTGCGTCTTCAAGGAATTTGATCCTTGAATCATCCTGTGCCGGGGCCCCGACGATAAAGGAATCGACCACGCCGCGTTTGATCATCTCGCTGTATTGTAGAACCACATCCTGCTTTGGCGTCTTGACCGAGAACATGAGATCATAGCCCAGTTCGGCGAGTTCCGATGACAGGCTCGAAATGAGCTCTAGGAAGTCGGGCGCACCAAGCTTCTTGTTTTTTCGTACAAGCTCAAGATCGGCGATCAGGCAGATGATGTTGGACCGTCCCGAGACCAAAGACTTGGCGGCGCGGTTGGGCACATAGCCCAATTCGCGGGCGGCCTCTTCGATGCGCTTGCGTGTGTCTGGGCTTACGTCGTCAAAGCCGTTCAGCGCACGGCTGACCGTGGCCGTTGACAGGCCCAATCTGCTGCTGATGTCCTTCAATGTCGCCAAGACACTCCTCCTCGTCTTTAGCGATCTAAACGTTTAGATTTAGACTATCTGGCATTTTTGGGCGTTGCCAAGGGCTTTTTGGCCAATTTCGATACTAATGCGCTGTGATTCAACATAAATCTCCAAAAGGATTTGGGCATTGGATCACGCCAAAAACCCCAAGTGGCCTCGGGCCGCTTGAGGAGAGATTAATTGCCTTCCACGTCGCAAATCGCGGAAGAAGTCTTGGCGCGGAACCGCAGTTATCTAGGTGATTCGATCCCCCGTTTCTGGATCGAAAGCGGTGATCGCGCGCAGATTGAAGTTCAGGCCGACAGGTGCCGTGCGCGTTTCGGACATTCGTCCTGGCAGGCTCGCAACCACCGGCATGCCGGACAGTTCAAACGTAACGTAGGACTGGGCGCCGGTATTCTCGATCATGGTGGGTGTAACGGTCAGATCAGCTTGCCCTTCGGTCAGGGAAAAATGCTCGGGTCGAATGCCAAGCGTGATCGCCCCATCAACCTGGGGCAGATGCTCTGTGTCCACGTGAAGCAGCTTGTCGCCAAGCTGGATCCGGCCATCCTTAAGTGTTGAGGGGATCAGGTTCATTGGTGGCGAGCCCATGAAGTCGGCGACAAAAGTGTTTGCAGGCCTGTCGTAGATCTCTTCAGGTGAGCCGATTTGTTGAACCCGGCCATCCTTGAGCACGATGATACGGCTGGCGAGGGTCATAGCCTCGACCTGATCATGGGTGACATAGACGATCGTTGCATTCGTATTTCGATGCAGGCGCTTGATCTCGGCCCGCATTTCGACGCGCAGCTTCGCATCGAGGTTCGACAATGGTTCGTCGAATAGAAAAAGTGCGGGATTGCGAACCAACGCACGCCCCATGGCGACCCGCTGGCGTTGCCCGCCGGAAAGCTGACTTGGTTTGCGATCGAGCAGATGTTCGATTTGCAATAGGCGCGCCACCTCGTTGATCTTGGCTTTGCGCTGCTGCGTCGGCACCTTGCGGATCTTCATCCCGAAGCCGATGTTTTCCGCAACGCTCATCGTTGGGTAGAGCGCGTAGGATTGAAAAACCATGGCGATGTCGCGGTCTTTCGGCGGTTCTTCGGTTACATTGCGCCCGTCAATGAACAATGCGCCCCCGCTGATCGTTTCGAGCCCCGCAATGCAGTTCAACAGGGTCGATTTCCCACAGCCAGACGGGCCGACGAGTACCAGAAACTCTCCTGCGCCGATCTCGACGTTGATGTCATGCAGCACCTCGACCGCTCCATAGCTCTTGAAGAGGCTGTCCATACGCATTGCGGGTGTGGTCTGGGTGTCTAGGGCCATGGGTCCTTCTCGGTTAGAGGCGCAGGACCGGTTGAGCCGCGCACGATCAATTCCGCCCGCACCAGGGTTTGGAGGTCGCTAGCGGGCGCTCCGCTGATCCGGTCCAGAAGGTGGTTTGCCAGGGGCTTGCAGGCGTCACGCAACGCGGCACGGGTTACTGTCAGCGCCGGGTTGAAATGCCGGGCGCGCGTATGCGGAAGGGCATCGTCATGCGCGATGACAGAGATGTCCTCTGGAACCCTAAGGTCCATGTCTTGCGCCGCTCGCAAAACGCCCGCTGCGATGAGTGTTGAGGCGCAAATGACAGCGGTGGGTCTGGGTCCAAGGCGCCCGGCAAGCATCGGCAGGGCGACGGTGTAGCCATAATTCTCGGTCAGGGCGCCATGGGCGACAAATGCTTCTGGCACCGGAAGTTCGTAGGTCGACATCGCATCCTGAAAGCCGATGTCCCGCTCTGCCGCGAAGGCAAAATGTGCCTCTCCGTTCAAGAGAGCGATGCGGCGATGGCCTAACGCAGTGAGCAAGTCGACCGAATCACGGGGAACGGCGTGGTTGTCGATATCGTAGTAGGGATAGTCCGCCGCCGGGTCGCTTCGGCCATGCACGACGAAAGGAATCTCAAGCTCTTGCAGAAGGGCTATGCGTTCATCGCCCGGCATCGGCGCGTTGAGGATGAATCCGTCGACAAGGTTCCGATCAATCATGCGCGTATAGGGCGTTGTCGGATCATCAAACTGATCGACGGTCAGGACAAGATCCGCGTCCCGGTTGGCGAGCGCTGCGGTCAGACCCGTTAGGATTTCAAAGAAGGTTTGGTCGGCTGACATATCAGGCTGAATGTCGAGGATCATCCCGACCAGGCCCGACTTTCCTGTCACGAGACGCTGAGCGGCGCGGTTCGGGCGATATCCGAGGCGATCGGCTGCTTCTTTCACTTTTGCCCGCGTTTCCGCATTGACTTCGGGAAAGCCATTAAGCGCCCGGCTGACTGTCGCAGGCGACAGGCCAAGAGCGATCCCGATATCTTTGAGCGTGGCCAATCAAAACTCCAAATCGATTTGAATAAATTTGAGATAACTTGATAATATCTGAAATTTCAAGTTGAAAATGTGATATTGTTAGATCTAAAACATTTTGAACAAGTTTCAAACTGCTGCTAGCGTGCGGCAGAATCACAGGATGCCTTGGAATGAGCGGATCTATGAAGGACTGGCACCACAGCGCGGTTATCTATCAGATCTACCCGCGCAGTTTTCAGGACGATATGGGCAATGGTATCGGCACTTTGTCGGGCATTAGGCGGCGTCTTGAATATGTCGCAGGGCTTGGCGTCGATGCGATCTGGCTGTCACCTTTTTTTGAGTCGCCTCAAAAGGATATGGGGTATGACGTGTCGAACTATACGGCCGTCGACCCTCTGTTCGGTGATATGGCGGCGTTCGACGCCTTGGTGTCCCGGGCGCATGCGCTTGGTCTGAAGGTGATCATCGATCAGGTGCTTAGTCATTCCAGTGATCTGCACCCGTGGTTTCGTGAAAGCCGGGTGAGCCGCGACAATCAAAAGGCCGACTGGTATGTCTGGGCCGATCCGCAGCCTGACGGTTCGCCGCCGAACAACTGGCTGTCAGTTTTTGGCGGTCCCGCATGGGAGTTCGAGCCGCAGCGCGGGCAATACTATCTGCACAATTTTCTGGCTTCGCAGCCTGACCTGAACTTCCACTGTGAGGCCGTCCAGGAGGCCTTGCTTGACACCGTTCGCTTCTGGCTGGAGCGCGGCGTCGACGGGCTCCGGCTTGATACGGTGAACTACTATCTGCACGACGTGCAGCTTCGGTCGAACCCGGCAAAGCCGGGCGGCGTGGTTGAGTCGGCGGCGGCCACCTACGGTATGCAGGATCATCTTTACGACAAGACCCAGCCGGAAAATGTGCAGTTTCTTAAGCGCCTGCGCACGCTGACCGATCAGTACGACGACATCATGATGGTCGGCGAAGTCGGTGAAGAAGGTGCCAAGTCGATCGAGGTCATGGCAGAGTATACGCGCGGCAATGACCGACTGCATATGTGCTACAGCTTTGCTATGCTCAGCGCGCACTTCAGCGCGGCGCATTTCCGAAATTGTATTGAGACCTTCCAGAGGGGCGCGCCGGATGGGCGGGCGAAATGGTCTTTCTCGAACCACGATGTGATGCGTCATACCAGCCGTTGGGCAGAGCATGCCGTCGATACGGATGCGCTGGCCAAGCAGGCATGCGCGATGTTGATGTCATTCGAAGGGGCCGTTGGGATCTACCAGGGAGAAGAGCTTGGGCAAATCGAAACTGACCTGAGTTACGAAGAACTGACGGACCCCCCTGCCCTTCGCTACTGGCCCAAGGTTAAAGGGCGGGACGGATGTAGAACGCCAATGACCTGGGAAGCGTCAGCGCCGTCCGCAGGTTTCACAAGCGGTCAGGCCTGGCTGCCAGTCAAACCGCCGCAATCGGCAAAGGCCGTGGACCAACAAGACATGGATGGATCAGTACTTTCCTTCTACCGGTCCGCCATCGCCTTTCGTAAGTCCAGCGATTGCCTGCGTGACGGGACGACTGTGTTCGTTGATCTGCCGGAGCCGACATTCGCCTTCCGCCGCATCTTTGGCGAAGAGACACTCACCTGCATTTTCAATCTGTCGCCTGACCCAATCCAGCTTGGCCTGTCCGGATCGGCGCTGATCACAGGACCTCATGCCGCCAGGCTTGATGGCCAAACGCTGCACCTGCCAGCCAACGGCCATGTTTATCTGGCGCATGAGGAGACGCCGGAATTGAAATTGATCAAGAAAATGACACCGGCCTGAGCAAGCAGGCCAAACCGGGAGGATACAATATGAAAATCAAGAACACGGCCAGCCTCGCAGCGCTCGTTGCGGCCCTTTCGATGCCTGCGATGGCCCTGGCGGAGGACAAGCTGACCATCTGGACGGGCGCCGACCGCGACAGCGCAGCCCTTGAAGCTGCCGTTGAGGCTTTCAGCACAGATCTTGGGATCGAAGTCGTTGTCGAGGTTGTCGACCCCGACCTGCCGCAAAAGTACCAACAGGCTGCGGCAACAGGGGATGGCCCAGACATCGTTCTTTGGGCGCATGACCGGCTGGGCGAATGGGCCTCTGGCGGTCTAATCGCACCGGTATCACCGACTGGCGAATGGGTCGAAGGTGTTTTGCCTGCCGCGATGGAAGCCGTTCAATTTGACGGGGCGACCTGGGGCTACCCTGTCGCTGTCGAGGCCGTTCACCTGATCTACAATAAGGAGTTGGTCCCCACGCCCCCTGCAAGCTTTGAAGAGATCATGGCGCTTGAAACACCGGAAGGTGTCGCGCCGATCATGTGGGACTACAACAACACCTATTTCACGATGCCACTGCTCATGGCCGGTGGAGGATACGCCTTTGAAAAGGTCGATGGCTCCTACGACGGCAGCAGCACGGGCGTGAACAACGAGGGTGCGATTGCGGGCGCTGCCGTTCTGGATCAGATGATCGAGGAAAAGATCATCCCGGCCGGTGTGGATTACGGTGTCATGGACGGCGCGATGAACACCGGCAAAGTCGCAATGGTTCTGAACGGTCCTTGGGCTTGGCAGGGTCTGAAGGACTCCGGTATCGATTTTGGTGTGGCCAGTATCCCTTCGGTGAATGGTAACCCTGCAAAGCCGTTCCTGGGCGTTCAAGTGCTGGCCATCAATGCCGCCTCAAAAAACGCGGACCTCGCTGAAGAGCTGATCGAAGGCTATCTGGCGACGGATGAGGGACTGGCCATCTGGAATGCCAATAGCGGTCTCGGCGGTCTTGCCGATATCTCGGCTGCTGAGGCGCAGAAAGATGATAACGTCTCCGGTATGCTGAAGGCGGCGGAGGTGGGTGTGCCGATGCCATCCAACCCTGAAATGGGCGCTTTCTGGTCCGCGATGCAACCGGCTTTGACGAACATCACGACCCAGGCTCAGGATCCCGAAGCGGCATTGAACGACGCCGCAGCACGGATCCTGGCGGGCAACTAAGCTATCGCGCAATCATGGGCGGCATGCTCTGCCGCCCCGACGCAAACGGTCTTATCATGGCTCAGGTTTCGGAACATATGAACGACGTGAGGCCGTCCGATTGGCCACGCGTGCTCGTTGTGGCGGGTCTTGCCCTCATCCTGCTTTACGGGGCCTTCTACCTCTACCAGTTCGCGCAGCCGATTTACGGGTTTATCCTTCTGGCGCTTGCGACGGGGATCGCGGTCATCTTCGGAGCGAACAGGTTTTATGGCGCGCGGTTCATATTTCCGGGCGTCGCAGCGGTTTTGATTTTCATCGCCTTCCCAGTCGTTTACACGATTTATCTGGGGTTTACGAACTACTCTTCTTTCAATCTTTTGACCAAAGATCGCGCGACAGAAGTGCTTTTGTCTCGCGGCACAGTGGATGAGACGACCGAGCAACCCTTTTTGCTGGTCGCGACAGATCAGCAGGGTGTTTATCAGGTTTGGTTGCCCGACAGTGGATTGCTCAGCGAACCTGCCCGGCTGGCAGATGCGGATGAGCCCCTTGCGCTGAGGCCAAGTGCGATCCCGTCCGAAACTGTCTCGAGGCGCGAAGCGGTTCGATTGCGCAATGCGCTTCGGGATCTGGTTCTGCTGACACCCGAAGGTCGGGAATTGCAGAACGCAGGTTTGCGCAGCTTTGCATCCGTCGTGCCGAGTTATGTCCAGATCGATATTGACCGGCTGGAGCGGACCAGTGACGGCACCGTTCTGACAGCCAATCCAGATACGGGCTTTTACGAGACAGCGGATGGACAGCAAATTTCACCGGGCTGGCGCGTTGGTGTCGGGCTTGAGAACTTCCGCACCATTGCCGGGTCGGAAGGCATGCGCGGTCCGCTGGTCTCGATCTTCATATGGACGGTTCTTTTCGCGGGCGGCACAGTCTTCATCGCGTTTGCGATCGGGCTGTTGCTGGCTATCATCCTTCAATGGGAGCATTTGCGCTTCAAAGCGATTTATCGGATTCTCCTAATTCTCCCCTATGCTGTGCCCGCCTTTATCTCAATTCTCGTCTTTCGCGGGCTCTTCAACCAGAACTTTGGTGAGATCAATTTGATCCTCCAAGCCCTGTTCGGCATTCGGCCCGATTGGTTCACTGACACGACACTCGCCCGTTTAATGGTTTTGATCGTCAATGTCTGGCTCGGCTATCCGTACATGATGCTGCTGGCGATGGGTTTTTTGCAGGCGGTGCCGGAAGATCACAAGAAGGCCGCAACGCTCGAAGGCGCATCGTCGGTGCGTGTGTTCTTTTCAATCACGCTGCCGCAGATCATACCGCCTTTTCTGCCGCTTCTGATCGCGTCTTTTGCATTCAACTTTAACAACCTGATGCTGATCCTGCTGCTCACTCGCGGTGGGCCGGACATACCCGGAACCCTGATTCCTGCGGGCGGCACGGACATCCTGGCGAGCTTTACCTACCGATTGGCCTTTATGGATAGCGGGCAGCAATTCGGTCTGGCCGGTGCGATCACGCTGATCATATTTACCATCGTCGCGGTGATTTCTTACGCGAATTTCGTCGCGATGCGTCGTGCGGCGGCCCGGCGGAGTGCCGCGCCATGATCGTCGAGCGCCCGCGTGACCTGCTGATCAAGAAGATACTCGCGCATGGGTTCCTGCTGATTTTCCTTGCGCTGATCCTATTTCCGTTTCTTGTGGTTGTGTCGATTTCGTTCCGGGAAGGCAACTTTGCGGTCGGCAGCTTCTGGCCCGAAAATCCCACGCTTGAACACTGGTATCTGGCCTTTGGTTTGGACTATACCCGTGCAGATGGAACGGTGGTCGCTCCGCCCTATCCGGTGCTGCGCTGGATGTGGAATTCAATCAAGATCGGGCTGATCGCGTCTTTCGGCATTCTGGTGATCGCGACAATCTCGGCCTACGCTTTCAGCCGTATCAAGATCAGGGGCAAGGCTGAGCTGCTGGACGGCCTGTTTCTGATCCAGATGTTTCCAACAACGCTGGCGCTTGTGGCTCTTTATGCCATTTTCGATGCTTTGGGTGAGGTCGTGCCGATGCTGGGCCTGGATCGTCACACATCACTCATTATGATCTATCTTTCGATGATCACGCTCCATGTGTGGACCATAAAGGGGTACTTCGATTCCATTGACACGGCCCTCGACAAGGCCGCAGAGATTGACGGTGCCACGCCCTGGCAGACTTTCCGATACGTGTTCCTGCCACTGGCCGTGCCGATTATGGCGGTCGTCTTCGTGTTGGCCTTCATCTTCGTGATCAACGATTACCCCGTGGCAAGTGTCTTGATACGCTCGCAAGACCAAATGACGCTCGCCGTTGGCTCAAGGCTTTATCTGAATGAATTCCGCTATCTGTGGGGCGACTTCGCAGCAGCGGCGATACTGTCAGGCTTGCCGATCACGGTGGTTTTCCTCGTCGCACAACGGTTTCTTGTCCGGGGTTTGTCCGACGGCGCGGTCAAGGGATGACCCGGAAGCAAAAAAACCGGCGCTTTGTGCGCTAGGATACATAAAGCAACGCAGCACAAGTCTAGATTAGCAATATACCGAGTGTTGGGGCGGTCATCGTGGGAATCGGATTGTCCGAGATGATCGTAATATTGTCAGTCCCTCGCATAACAAGTCGGTTGCCGCTTACAGTTTGCTGTTTGCAGTGGCCAAAAGTCCGCCTGTCCTTCGCGATGCTCTGGATACCGTGAGCCTGCATCGCGATGACGGGCGGACGCCCTCTCTTCCAGATTTACCCCCATGCGTCAGCCAGCTTGGCGCCTTGACGATTTTTTGAAGGCACGCGCGTATGTGCGGTCCTTTGGGTCGGAACCTGAATCGCACTTACTGATTTGAGTTTGGGGATATTCTGCAAGCGCCGTCGCTCAAGCCAGTGGTTCGAAATGCGTCGTGATCAAAAGGTTTCCCTAAAATGCGAACGACGGCTGCTTGCATTAAGAGGTGATTAACATGTGTTAAGGCGCTTTTATGTGTCGTGGCGCACATAGAGGGGCCTATTTAGGGCTCTTTTCGGAAGAATCGCCGTTTGGGTGCGCCGCAAGGTCGTCGGGTAGCCCCAGTTTCGCTGGACCATGTGTTAACGCTCAATTAACTTCTCGAAAAACGAGAAGGCACCCGGCGAGAAGTTCATGCCCCAATCCATTCTGAAAGAACTGGCCACGTATCCTTTGTTTGAGGATGTCTCGGCAGAGAGGCTGGCATATCTGAACCTCAAGCCCAGCGACAGAACCTATGAACCCGGGCAGGTGATCGTTGCGCGTGAGGATTTGGGCCGGGACGTCTATTTCCTCCGATCGGGCCGGGTGCTGGCCGTTTACTGGACCGAGGATGGGCGCGAGCTGATTTTCGGTCGCATCGAACCCGGCGCCTATTTCGGTGAGATGGCAGCGCTGGATAACGCAACGCGCTCGCTGTCGATCTACGCGCATCGCAAAACCGAAGTCATTGCGCTGACACAGGCGGATTTTCTAAAGCTGATCAACGAAATCCCTGAGATCAGGCACCACGTCTTTCGCGATCTTGTCGCCCGCATCCGGCAGATGATCGACAGCAATTACCAGCTCGCATCGCTCAGCGTGGCAATGCGGGTTCGGGCTTATCTGGTCAGAACCGCGCTGGAAGCTGGTGTTCTTGTCGAAGAGGGGGAAATCCGCGATCCCCCGACCCATCTGGAAATCGCAAATTCCGTAGGTTCGAACCGTGAGGCGGTAAGCCGCGTCATGGCTGAACTGAAACGATCAGGCTTGATCGACAGCGGGCGTCGGCACATTCGGCTGCTTCGTCCGACCGAACTTGTTGAGCAAGTGGTCTAGCTTCGTTGCGAGCCCGTCAGAGGGCCCTGCCGGCTAGCAATTGTTCAGATTCACGGTGACCGGTCGTTTTTCTGACGCCGACTGCGTGGCCGCGTCCGCCAGCAATTGAGCTTTGAGCCCATCCGTGATGTCGGGAGAGATCGGCTGATCGTGTAAGACTGCAGTCACGAAGTAGGACATCTCCGACAGGTAGGCAGCCTCATAGCGCTCTAGAAAGAAGGCTTTGGCGGGTGCCGAGCGAAAGCCGCGCGCATTCGCAACCTCGATCGTATCTTCTTGCACGTTGGCGGCGCGCAACATGCCCTCTGACCCATGCATCTCAATCCTCTGATCATACCCATAGCTGGCGCGGCGCGAGTTGCTGATCTGGCAGATCGTGCCGCGTGCGGTCGTTAACGTTACAGCCGCAGTATCCACATCGCCCGCCTTTTCGATCTGCGGATCCACCAGGCAACTGCCGACCGCAAAGACGGATACGGGATCCTCTCCCAGAAGAAAGCGGGCCATATCCAGATCATGGATCATCATGTCGCGAAACAGCCCTCCGGATGCCTTGATGTAGGACGCAGGTGGCGGGGAGGGATCGCGCGAGAGGATTGTCAGGATCTCGAACGCTCCGATTTCACCGCCCGCCAGGCGCTTTTGGAGGTTTGCAAAGTTTGGATCGAAGCGCCGGTTGAATGCGGTCATGAAGGGCACGCAAGCTTCTTCAACCACCTTCTTGCAAGCGCGGATGTTGTGCGCGGAAAGATCAATGGGCTTTTCACAAAAGATCGCCTTGCCAGCCTCCGCCGCTGAGTGGATCAGATCAAAATGTGTGTCCGTCGGAGTTCCTATGATAACGGCGTCAATGTCCGCACTTCGCACAAGATCCTTGCTGTCGCGAACGTCCGCCCCGTTCGCGTTGGCCATCGCCTCTGCGGTCTCTGGCTGCGCATCTGACACAGCGACCAAGGCCGCATTCGGCAAGCGTTGAATTGACTTGGCATGAACAGCGCCGATCCGGCCACATCCCAGCAGGCCCAACTTCAGCATTGCTCCGCACTCTTCAGATGCCGAAGAACGGCCCGGGTCGCGGCAACAAGAGGATCGTGCGTGCCCTTCAGGATTGCGATCCGGTCAAATTCGTCCGTGTTTTTGGCAAGGGACGCACGCAAAGCGTGGCCAAAAGCCATGCGCAACTCTGTTCCGATGTTGAACTTGCAGATGTTTGATCCGCGCGCCAAGTGTGTGCGCTGTTCGGATGGAATACCAGATCCGCCATGGATCACCAGCGGAACGGTACTGCTTGCCTCGATCGCGCGAACACGTTCTTCATCCACGCCACCAGCCTGTTCGGTTTGCAAATGCACGTTCCCCACTGAGATTGCCATGGCATCCACGCCAGTCTCGGTGGCAAATCGCGCGGCCTCATGGGGGTCGGTGCCCGCTGACGCCTCACCGCCCGAATACCCCACAAATCCAACTTCGCCTTCACAAGAGACACCCGCCCCATGCGCAAGCTTTGCAATCGCGGTTGTCTGGGCGATGTTTTCCTCAAGCGAGAGCCGCGACCCATCAAACATCAGCGATGTAAAGCCACAGTCGAGCGCTTCGGCGCAGTCGTCATAGGAATAGCCATGATCAAGATGCGCGACGACTGGAACCGAGGCCCGCTCCGCAAGGTGGCGGAACATTTTTCCTAGGATTGGTAGCGGGGTGTGTTCGCGGCAGGATGGACCGGCTTGCAGGATAACGGGCACCTCTTCCGCTTCGGCGGCGGTCACGTAGGCGCGCATATCCTCCCAGCCCAAAGTCACCAGCCCAGCAACGGCATATCCGTTGCGTAAGGCAGGCTGTAAAACGTCCGACAACGTGGCGAGGGTCATTTGAACTTGGCGACCATGTCCTTGATCCCGGGGATCGTTTCGACCTGGTAGGCATGTGTTGGCTGGAAGTACTGCACGAGGCTGCGTTGACTTAGACCGCCGAGGATTGTGAAATAGTACATCTCGTAGCCCGGCATCACGGCACAGGGATGATATCCTTTGTCGATGCAGATCGTGGATCCATCCATGAGTTGATAGGCATCGCCGGGTTTGCTCTCTTCCCTTTGCAGGATCTGAACACCGCTTCCATGTTTGGGCCGGAAGCGGAAGTTGTAGGTTTCATCGTGGCGGGTCTCATGTGGGAGATTGTCCGTATCGTGCTTGTGCGCAGGAAAGCCCGACCAGCCGCCTTGTCCCACCGTGAACAACTCCGAGACCAACAGCCTGCCGACCCTGTCATGCTGCTTTTGTCCAAGGATGTGCTTAATCTTGCGGTGCGTCTTGGTGTCGTCCGAGCCATACTGCACCTTATCCAAATCGGCCACGCGCACATCGAAGGGTGCAAGAACCTTGTCGTACTTCGCGCCGGCGACAAAGATCTCTGCCTGGTCGGACAGGCATGTGATCCGCACCTTGGCGCCGACGGGCACATAGGCACCTTCCGGCTCGCCGTCCCACACATCTTCCGTCCTGTTGCCCAGGGCGGCGAAGCTGACGCCCTCGACCTCTACGTCGGCGGTTCCGGTTGCTGGAACAATGCAGGTTTCATAGCCCGGCACGACATATTCAAAGCTTTGATCTTTGGTGAGCTTGACAATGTTGAAGTAGTTGAGCGGTACGGTCGGATCATCCGCATCGACGATGGGCTTGTTCTGGTTGTCATGGGGGGCGATATGCATGAGCGTTCCTTTTCAAACAGATGTGGGGCCGGGATGGGCGCGCAAGAACGCTTCAAGCTCATCGGGATAAGGCATCGCGGGAGCGCACCCGACTTTTGAGACAACGATCGAAGCACAGGCAGAACCGCGCAGAATGGCCTCTTTAAGCGCATGTCCCTGGGCGATGCTGGCCAGAAACCCCGCCATGAAACTGTCGCCAGCCCCCGTCGGTTTAAGCGCCTCAATCGGGTATATGCCGGTGATGATTTCCTGATTGTCGGTTAGGGTCACCGCACCTTCAGGACCCCTTTTGTAGACCACGATTTCGGTGTGCCCTTCCGCCAGTTTCCTAGCGGCATTGAGACCTTCCGAGATATCCCCGGCGATAAAGCCAAACTCTTCATCATTGCCGACGATGACGTCCGAAAGAGCTGCGGCACGGCCAAGCAAGTTTTCTGCTTCTTCTGCCGACGACCAGCTATAGGGGCGGTAGTCGACATCGAAGATGATTGGGATGCCGGCCGCTCTTGCCAGTTCAAACGCCCGGAAGGTTGCCGCCCGCGACGGTTCGGCAGCAAATACCGTTCCTGCGGTGATCAGTGCCGTAAATTCGCCGTAGTCAACGGCCTCTACATCCGCCAAATCCATTCGGAAATCGGCGGCATTGTTTCGGTAGATCACCGTCTTGTGGTCCTCAAGACGGCTTTCATAAACGGCGAGAGACGTCCGCTCTTCCCCTTGGATCGTGCGCACATAGCGGTCATCGATGTCGTAATTCTTCAGCTGCTGACGGCAGAAATCTCCAACGGCATCGTCAGACACGCAGGTGACAAGCGCTGCCTCTTGCCCCAGCTTCACAAGTCCAGCAGCGGTGTTTGCCGCGCTTCCTCCCATTCCTGCCACAAAGACCTCGCCAAGTTGGACAGGTGTGCCCGGCGGATCGGGGCAGAAGTCCATCCCGACCCGCCCGACAACCAGAAACTTGCCGCCCTTGATGCCGTTGAGGACCCGCATCAAACTCCCTGACGTTGTTTGCTGCGGGAGGCTTCCTGCTCCTTGTGGGCCGCGCGTATTGTTTCGGAGGACGAGACTTGTGGCGTGCCGACTTCCCACCAAGCGTGGCCTTCGGTGGTCCAGCCCTCGTGGGCGTCGACTTTCATAACGATGATGCATGTTTTGCTGGTGGTCCTCGCCCGCTGAAAGGCGTGGGCCAGTTCTGCGGGATTGGCGACGGTCTCGGCCTCGGCACCCATAGCGGCGGCATGCGCTTCGAAATCCACCCGAACAGGGTTCACCACGGTGGGGCAATCGGCAATCAGATTATTGAAGCTCTCGTTGCCGGTGTTGTTCTGCAGTTTGTTGATCACCGCGAAGCCGCCATTGTCCAGCAACAGAATGATCAGCTTTTTGTCTGTCAGCACGGACGAATAGATGTCGGAGTTCATCATCAGGTAAGACCCGTCACCAACAAAGGTGATCGTATCACGCTCAGGCTCTTGTTGGGCTTGCGCGATGCGGGCACCCCAGGCGCCCGAAATCTCGTAGCCCATGCAGGAAAAACCGAATTCAACATCGACGGTTCCGGTCGCAAGCGAGCGCCAATTCGCTGTCACTTCTGCCGGCAGGCCGCCCGCAGCGGCCACAACGCGGTCACGCGGATGGCAATGGGCGTTCACGACGCCAATGGCTTGGGCGTATGAGTTCGGGCGGTTGTCGCCGAAGGACACGTTTTCTTGTACGTAGGCGGTCCATTTCGTCCGCTCTGCTTGTGCGAACTCCACCCATTTTTCGGGAGTTTTGTGGTCTTTCAGCCCGTCAGTTAACGCCTTTAGGCCAATCTTGGCATCGCCTACTACAGGAAGTGCCCGGTGTTTTCCGGCGTCGTGTCGTGCTGCATTCAGGGAAATGAATTGCGCGTCTTTCGCGAAGGCGGTCCAGGATCCTGTCGTGAAATCCTGAAGGCGCGTGCCAACGGCCAGGATCGTATCAGCCTGTTCCGCGATGGCATTGGCGCTGTCTGATCCCGTTACACCAATAGGACCGATGTTGAGCGGGTGAGTGTCCAGAAGGTTCGCTCGGCCCGCGATTGTCTCGACCACCGGAACCCGGTGCCTTTCAACAAATGCCGTCAGTTCGGTAACGGCGCCTGAATATTGCACGCCGCCGCCTGCGATGATTATGGGACGCTCTGCCTTTGACAAGGCAGCCACTGCATCGGCGATTTCGCCTCGGTCTGGAAGTTGGCGGCGAATGCGATGCACGCGCTTCTCGAAGAATGCGCTGGGATAATCATAACTCCAACCCTGGACATCTTGTGGAAGGCCAAGAAAGGCAGGCCCGCAATCCGCTGGATCCAGCATCGTCGCCAGTGCCGCTGGCAGTGATTGAATGATTTGCGCGGGGTGCGTGATCCTGTCCCAATAGCGGCTGACGGGTTTGAAGGCATCGTTAACGCCGAAGGTCGGATCGCCAAAGTTCTCCATCTGTTGAAGGACCGGGTCAGGAAGCCGGGTCAGGAAGGTATCACCGCATAGCAGCAGCAGGGGCAGGCGATTGGCATGGGCCAGCGCTGCCGAGGTGACAAGGTTTGTGGTCCCGGGCCCAGCCGAAGCGGTGCAGAACATGAAACGTCTGCGCAGCCACTGTTTCGCGTATCCCGCCGCCGCAAAACCCATGCCCTGTTCGTTTTGCCCACGATAAAGTGGCAGGGTGTCTTTTGCATTGTAAAGGGCCTCGCCCAGGCAGGTGACGTTTCCATGTCCGAAGATGCCAAAGCCACCTCCGCAGATCCGCCATTCGGCTCCTTCAATGTAGATATACTGGTTTTCGAGCCACTTGATTATGGCTTGCGCCGTGGTCAGCGTGACGATCTGGTCAGCGGTCATGGATGCGTGAACCTTTCGCAGTTTCCGAGCCTCGCACTTGCTGGACATTTCCTGTCTTGTGCGACACGCGATCTCACGATACTAAATTTGCAACCGGTTGCAAACTGTATTTGGCTAACGAACGCAAGATGACGGATATTGGCATCGGAATCATCGGCGGCGGCTACATGGGTAAGGCCCATGCGGTTGCAATGTCGGCCGTCGGCGCTGTGTTCAATACCGGTTTGCGACCGCGCCTTGAGATGATCTGCGCGCAATCCGAAGCCTCAGCTGAACGCTACCGGCAGGCCTACGGTTTTGACAGATCCACGACGGAGTGGCGCAGACTGGTCGAGGACCCGAAGGTCGAGGCGATCATTATCGCAAGCCCACAATCCACGCATCGCGCCATGGCGGAGATGGCATTCGCGCAGCGCAAACCTGTCTTCTGCGAAAAGCCCTTGGGCGCCACGCTTGAAGACAGCCGTGCCATGGTCGCGGCTGCCGAACAGGCCGGGGTCGCCAACATGACCGGTTTCAACTACATCCGTGCGCCCGCCAGCCGATTTGCGCGTGACCTGATCGAAGAAGGGGCCATCGGCGACGTGACCTTTTTCCGCGGTGAACACACCGAGGATTTCCTGGCAGATCCAGACAGCCCGGCAACCTGGCGTACAAGTGGCGCATCCAATGGCACCATGGGCGATCTGGCGCCGCACATGATCAATGCCGCACTCGCCTTGATTGGGCCAATGGCCTCTCTCATTGCCGAGATTGAGACGGTGCACAAGCATCGCCCCGGAGGCGCCGTGACCAACGATGATCACGCACAGATAATGTGCCGTTTCATGTCCGGTTCGATGGGTCAGATGTACTTTTCGCGTATCGCGACGGGCCGGAAAATGGGTTATGCCTATGAGATATCGGGCACAAAGGGCGCGATACGGTTCGACCAAGAGGATCAGAATGCGCTTTGGCTCTACCAGATGCAGGGACCAGAACGCACCCGCGGTTTCACCAAGATACTGACGGGACCCGAGCACCCCGATTATGCACCTTTCTGCCAGGGGCCTGGTCACGGCACAGGGTATCAAGACCAGATCATTATTGAAGCCCGCGACTTTCTGTTGGCCATCGAAACCGGGGAAGCGGTCTGGCCGACCTTCAAGGACGGTCTTGAGGTGAACCGTGTGATCGCGGCGGCAACGGCCTCCAACCAAAACAAATCCTGGCAAAACGTCTCAGACTTCTGACCGCTGAAAAGAAGGGATATCGCTCATGACAATTCGTATCGGCAACGCCCCTTGTTCATGGGGGGTCGAGTTTGCGGAAGATCTGCGCAATCCGTCCTGGCAATCGGTTCTGCAGCAATGTGCGGCGGCCGGTTACAAGGGGATTGAGCTTGGGCCCGTCGGCTTCATGCCCGAAGATCCCGCCCGTTTGTCCGAAGCCCTTTCAGAGTGCGGCCTGGAGTTGATCGGTGGGGTCGTCTTCCGGCCCTTCCACGATCCAGATGCGTGGGGTGATGTGCTGGAGGCAGCGGAGCGCACTTGCAAGGTGCTTTCTGCTCATGGGGCAAAACACCTTGTTCTGATCGACTCGATTTCCGACCGTCGGGCGCCAACAGCGGGGCGCGCGACAGAGGCAGAGCAGATGGATCGATCGGAGTGGACTGCATTCCGGGACCGGATCGTTCATGTCGCAAGGATGGGAGCGGAGGATTACGGACTGGTCGTTGGAGTCCACGCCCATGCGGCGGGTTTCATGGATTTCGAACCGGAGCTTGAGCGATTGTTGGGTGAGGTGGATGAAAACGTCCTGAAGATATGTTTCGATACAGGACATCATTCCTACGCCGGTTTTGATCCGGTGGACTTTATGAAGCGGCATACCGGTCGGATATCCTACATGCATTTCAAAGACATCGACCCAAAGGTCAAATCCGACGTGATCTCAAAGCGCACCGGTTTTTATGACGCGTGCGGTCAGGGTATTTTCTGCAACCTTGGGCAGGGCGATGTCGACTTCGAAGCCGTTCATCAGGTGCTTCGGGAGGTTGATTTCGAAGGTTGGTGCACGGTTGAGCAGGACTGCGATCCAACGCTCGACCCGGATCCGCTTGGTGATGCGCGGGCAAACCGGAAATACCTCGAATCCATCGGCTTCAGCTAAAGGATCGGCAGTATGGCAAAACTCAACTGGGGTATGATCGGTGGCGGCGCAGGCAGTCAGATCGGACCTGCGCATCGTCTTGGCGCACAGGCCGATGGTAACTTTGTTCTGGCGGCGGGTGCTCTTGATCTCGATGCCGAAAAGGGGCGCAGCTATGCGCAATCATTGGGCGTTGCCGAAGACCGCGCCTACGGGCATTGGCGTGAAATGTTGGAAGGGGAACGCACCAGACCGGATCGGGTAGATTTGGTCACGGTTGCGACGCCGAACAGCACCCATTTTGAGATCACAAAGGCCTTTTTGGAGGCTGGCTTCAATGTCCTTTGCGAAAAGCCGATGACCATGCGCGTTGACGAGGGTGAAGAGATTGTGCGTCTGGCTCGATCATCGGGGCGGATCTGTGCAGTCAACTATTGCTATTCCGCATATCCCATGGTGCGAGAGATGCGGCACATGGTCAAAACAGGCGAGATAGGCAAGGTGCGTTTGGTGGTTGCAAATTTCAGCCACGGTCATCACGGCGATGCAGGGGACGCTGATAATTCGCGCGTCCGGTGGCGATATGATCCGGCAATGGCCGGCGTTTCAGGGCAGTTCGCCGATTGCGGTATCCACGCGCTACATATGGCCACCTTTGTTTGCGGAGATGAGGTGGAAATCCTGTCGGCGGATTTTGCCTCGACGATACCCATGCGGGATCTGGAAGATGACGCTATGGTCAACTTTCGGATGCGGGATGGTACGGTGGGTCGGCTGTGGACGTCATCAGTGGCAATTGGTCGACAGCACGGTTTCGACATTCAGGTTTTCGGCGAGACAGGCGGACTGCGATGGGCGTCAGAGCAACCCAACCAGGTTTTCTACACACCGCTTGGTCAGCGTACGCAGATTATGGAAAAGGGGGCTGCGGATCTGTCTGACGAGGCGGGGCGTTTGTCCCGGGTGGCGATTGCACATCCCGAAGGCTTTCCTCTGGCTGTCGCGAATATCTATGTCGACCTTGCCTCGGCCATCAAGGGCACGCGGCGTGATGCATTGCCAACGGCTGAGGACGGTTTGCGATCCATGGCGGCTGTCTATGCCGCGGTTGAAAGTGCTGCACAAAAGGGGGCCTGGGTCGACGCGCGGCCGCCTATGTTTCGGTAGGGCGCGGGCGCAATGTGCCCCTTTCCACGATTTGACAGGGGAACACCCGGGCTTCCGGATATCGGTCAGGGCTGTCGAGCATCGCAACCATCAACTCGATTGAGGAATGGACGATTTCTGCAATCGGTTGGCGGATGGTCGTCAGGTGGATGCTCTGCCACCCTGCCATCTCCATGTCGTTTAGGCCTATGATCCCAATGTCTTTGGGCGTGTCCAGTCCGTGGTCCTTGATCGCGGATAGAGCGCCTATGGACAGTACATCGTCGCCGCAGAAGTAAGCCTCAGCCGGGTCGCACGCGAGCAGCCGCAGCATCTCTTGGCGGCCCGCTTGGAAAGAATAAGCATCTGCGAACGAGTGGCTGATCGTCACGTTTGGCCGCCCCATCAGGGTTTCTCGGAAGCCAAGCAGACGGTCTTGTGTGGATGTGGCGTTTTCCGGTCCACCCAGGAAAGCGATCTTGCGATAACCGCGGTCCAGTAGGGTTTGCGCCGCCATCCGTCCGCATTCGACATTGTCGATCCCAACGACATGCACCTGCGGTGAACTCGACCGTCGCCCAAAGCTGTGAACGACGGGCACTCCGGCATCCCGGAAGGCCTTAGAGAACCCAGGTGGCAGCGTGGATGAGGCCACAACCACACCGTCAACTGAATATTGCCTTAGCATCCGGACAGAGTTCTGCGGATCCATTTCATCGGACAAATTGACCAGAAGCGGTCTGAGGCCTCTGTCCTGAAGCCCGCGGGTGAAAAGGTCGAAGACTTCGAGAAAGATGGGGTTGTGAAAATTGTTCGACACCAATCCGACCAGTTTGGTGCGGCCAGTGGTCAGAGAAGAGGCAAGGGCATTGGGGCTGTAGCCGAGGTCACGCGCGGCCTTTTCAACCTTGCGACGCATCTTGTCCGAGACCGAGGCACCATCCGTGAACGTACGTGAGACCGCAGACCGCGACACACCTGCCCGCGCCGCAACATCTTTCAGAGTTACACCCATGGGACCACGCCCTTCATCGCAGTTATCCGCCGTTCCTTTATCAGGCGCTACGCCTGACGCACAGGCTAACAGAAATTGCAACCGGTTGCAAAAAACCGGAGACTGTGTTTAGTTTCGACTCGAGAAGACATGTTCCGGGTCCACCGGGGAATGGCGATCATTGGGAGGACATCATGAAATCAATCGTCAAAGGGTTTGCTTTTGCCGCGTCACTGGCGCTTGCGCCGTTTGCTGCCACGGCTGGAGGTCATGGCGAAGATCTGAAGTACATTCTGGTTAGCCACGCGCCTGACAGCGACAGTTGGTGGAACACGATTAAGAACGGCATCGCCCTTGCGGGCGAGCAAATGGGTGTGGAGGTACAATACCGCAACCCACCTACCGGTGATCTTGCTGATATGGCTCGTATTATCGAGCAGGCCGCCGCATCCGGTCCGCATGGGATCATCACCACATTGTCTGACTATGACGTCTTGAAAGGTCCGATCCAGGAAGCCGTCGCAAGCGGTGTGGACGTGATCATCATGAATTCGGGCACGCCGGATCAGGCGCGCGAGGTGGGGGCGCTGATGTATGTGGGTCAGCCGGAATATGACGCGGGTCTTGCAGCCGGTCAACGCGCGAAAGGCGATGGCGTGACAAGCTTTCTTTGCGTGAACCACTACATTTCGTCGCCGTCTTCGAGTGAGCGGTGCCAGGGGTTTGCCGATGGGTTGGAGATTGATCTTGGCAACCAGATGATTGACGCAGGACAGGACCCGGCCGAGATTAAGAACCGCGTCTTGGCTTATCTGTCGGCCAATCCGGACACAGACGCCGTCCTTACCCTTGGCCCAACCTCAGCAGATCCGACGCTTCTCGCGCTTGAGGAAAACGGGATGGCCGGTGACATCTACTTTGGCACCTTTGATCTGGGCACAGAGATCGTCAATGGGATCAAGGCTGACGTCATTCAGTGGGGCATTGATCAACAGCCCTTCCTGCAGGCCTACCTGCCCGTTGTCGTTCTGACCAACTATCATCGATACGGCGTGCTTCCCGGCAACAACATCAACTCCGGACCCGGGTTTGTCACGAAGGACGGGCTTGAGATGGTCGAGAAGTTCGCGGGCGAATTCCGATAAGCTGAGCAGGCGAGAGGCGGCAGACACGCTAAGCTGCCGCCTTTCACCGGGCCGACGCTTTCGCAAGCGCCAGCGAGACCTTCAAGAAAAGAGGTCAGAGGAAAAGGAATGTCCGACACACCGCAGACCGTCGCGGACGAGCGTATCAAGAGCATGTCGCGTTTGCGGACTGCTTTGATCCGCCCCGAACTTGGCGGCATTGTCGGCACCGTCGCCGTTTTTACCTTCTTCCTTCTCTTTGCGTTCGACAGCGGGATGTTCAACGCTCAGGGGGTTATGAACTGGTCCGTTGTTTCGGCACAATTCATGATCATCGCCGTCGGCGCCTGCCTTCTCATGATCGCGGGGGAATTCGATCTCTCTGTCGGTTCCATGATCGGCTTTGCGGGCATGATGATCGCGATCTTCGGCGTAACGCTTGACTGGCCGATGTGGATGGCGATTGCCCTGACATTTGTCATTTGCATCCTGTTCGGTGCCTTGAACGGCTACATCGTCGTGCGCACGGGGCTGCCAAGCTTCATCGTCACGCTGGCGACATTGTTCATCTTGCGCGGCTTCACGATTTTCATCCCGCAAACCATTGAACGAAAGACAATCATCGGAGGCATTCGCGAAGCGGCGGAAGGCGATTGGCTGGCTCCCTTGTTCGGCGGCAAGATCCTGACAGGCGTCTTTCAATGGCTGGGGAATGCCGGGATAATCGACGTTTTTGAGCGTGGCAGCCGAAAGGGGCAACCGGTTGTCGACGGGATCCCGATGCTGATCATCTGGGCACTGCTGCTGGTCTTCGTCGCGCATGTACTCTTGACCCGCACGCGCTTTGGAAACTGGATCTTTGCCTCCGGGGGCGACGCCGATGCAGCGCGAAATTCCGGTGTGCCCGTGAACAAGGTGAAGATCCTCATGTTCATGTTCACAGCCTTCTGCGCGACCGTCTTTGCCACATGCCAGGTGATGGAATTTGGGTCTGCCGGAGCGGATCGCGGGCTTTTGAAGGAATTCGAGGCCATCATTGCCGTCGTCATCGGAGGCGCGCTTTTGACCGGCGGTTATGGCTCCGTGATTGGTGCTGCGCTCGGGGCGCTGATTTTCGGGGTCGTGCAGCAAGGGCTGTTCTTTGCGGGCGTTGAAAGCTCGCTCTTTCGGGTCTTCCTGGGTGTGATCCTTCTTTTTGCGGTAATTTTGAACACGTATATCCGCCGCATCATCACGGGAGAGCGGTAATGTGCGCGCGGCCCATCGTCCAGATGAAGAACATCGAAAAACACTTTGGGTCGGTCATTGCGCTGGCGGGTGTTTCGATCGACGTGAATGCAGGGGAGTGTCACTGTCTGCTGGGGGACAATGGGGCGGGAAAGTCGACTTTCATCAAAACCATGTCCGGCGTGCACAAACCCACCGCAGGTGAAATCATCTTCGAAGGGCAACCGATGGATTTCACAGATCCGCGCGATGCGATCGCCGCTGGTATCGCGACGGTTCATCAGCATCTTGCGATGATCCCCCTCATGTCGGTCAGCCGGAATTTCTTCATGGGGAACGAGCCGATCAAGACGCTTGGCTTCCTGCGGTTTTTTGACCACGACTACGCCAACCGCGTGACCACGGAAGAGATGCGCCAGATGGGCATAAACCTGCGGGGACCGGATCAGGCCGTCGGAACTCTGTCCGGGGGAGAGCGGCAAACGGTGGCCATTGCCCGTGCCGTGCATTTCGGCGCCAAGGTTCTGATCCTGGACGAGCCGACATCGGCTCTGGGTGTGCGGCAGACCTCCAACGTTCTGGCGACGATCGACAAGGTGCGCAAGCAAGGCGTTGCTGTCGTATTCATCACGCACAACGTCCGCCACGCGCTGGCCGTTGGCGATCGGTTCACCGTTCTCAATCGTGGAAAGACCCTTGGAACAGCCGAGCGGGGTGAAATCACCCCCGAAGAGCTGCAGGACCTTATGGCCGGCGGACAAGAACTGGCCGAACTTGAAGGCAGTCTTGGCGGAACGGTCTAGGGCACCCTATTTGTCGGATCTCTGACGGATCTTTTTTGCTCGACAGGTTTCAGTCATTCTGCGGCAAGCCTCTTAGGTGTGATCGCGTCGACCTTGATTGGATCGTCCTGACGCATATCGCTGAACTGTTCTGATCCTATCTCTGAAGCTTTCTCAGCGCGCCGCTCTTTCCGAAGATAGGTGTGATAAAGAGCGGGGATACCGATCAATGTGAGGATCGAGGCAAAGCCCAGCCCGGCCATGATCGTCACCGCCATCGATGCGAAAAACACGTCGAAAAGAAGCGGGATCATCCCTAGAATTGTCGTTGCCGCAGCCAGGATCACCGGACGCAAACGGCTTACGGATGCGCTGATTATCGCCTCTGATTGTGGTAGACCTTCCTCGTTTTTCTGCGCGTCGATTTCTTCGACCAGGACAATCGCGTTCTTGATCAACATGCCTGATAGGCTCAGCAATCCGAGCATCGCCGTGAAGCTAAAGGGCAGATTGGTGAACAAAAGGCCAAGTGCCACGCCATTCACGGCCATCGGGACAATCGTCCAGATCACCGCCGTCTGGCGCAACTTGCCGAACAGAAGAACCGTAATCAACAGCATGACGCCGAAACTCAACGGCATCTGCTTGCCAAGGCTGGCCATTGCCTCGCCTGCGCTTTCGAATTCACCACCCCATTCCATGGTGTAACCCGGTGGCAGTTCGATGGCCTCAATGGCGCCCCGGACCTCGCCGAACGCGGCAGGCGGCAGGACGCCGGGTGTCGTGAACCCTTGGACGCTGATCGTCGGCAAGCGGTCCCGCCGTTGTATCAGGGTGTCACGGCTGAGAACTTCAAAGCCGTCAATGGTTTGCGCGAGCGAGGTGTAGGTCCCGTTGCTGGGCGAAAATATCAACTGATCCAGCAGTGGCGCGTCTGTTTCCAGCTCTTCGCGCGGGGTGCGAATGACGATCGGGATCAGGCGGTCGCGTTCCCGTAAGGTCCCGGCCAACACGCCATCGGTGGCCAGCGCCAAAGCTGTTGCAACGTCGGACCGTGTGACGCCAAGAGACTGCGCCCTTTCGGTTGCGTAGATGGGGCGCGTCACGATCTCGCGCTCACGCCAATCAAACCTTTCCGTCTGAAGAAAGGCCGTTTCGTCTTCAAATATGGTCTGGGCCTGCCGGGCCAAGTTTCTCAGAACATCCGGATCGGGGCCGCTGAAGCGGATCTCGACATCTGCGCCGACCGGTGGGCCGTAGATGATCTGCTGGATCCGCGTTTCCGCCCATGGAAGGTTTGCCGAGGCAAAGGCCTGCAAATCATCCCGAAGGGGAGGAATATCATCGAATGACGAGGCGCGAACTACAATCTGACCGCGCGACGGATCCGGATCTTCGGGCGTATATGTCAGGATAAAACGGGTCAGGCTGCGCCCAACGCTTGTCGTTTGGGACACCACCTCGTCCCGTTGGGCCAGCCAATCCTCGACCACTTCGAGATCGCGTGCGGCTTCGGTGATCTTCGTGCCTTGCGCAGCCTTGTAGTTGAAGTAGAACAATGGCGTGTTGGCCGGCGGAAAGAATTGCTGAGTGACCATACCGAAGGCCCAGAAACAGGCCAAGGTGCCCCCAAGCAGGCCGACGATCACCAGCCAACGCAGTCGAAGCGTCATCTTCACGACCCAGCCATAGGCTCGAAAGAAGACAGTGTCATAGGGATCTCGGCCCTGACCTGTTTCAGCGACCCGAAAGAAGTAACTCCCGAGAAGGGGCGTGACCGTCACCGCGGTCAACCAGGATAGCGTCAGCGAAATCGCGATCACGGCGAAGAGCGAAAAGAGAAATTCGCCAGAACTGTCGGGGCTCAAGCCGATCCCGGCAAAGGCCATCACGCCGATGACTGTGGCCCCCAAAAGCGGGACTTGCGTGCGCCGGGCAACCTCGGTTGCTGCATCTTCTGCTTTCCGACCCCGCCGCATCCGGACCTGCATGCCCTCGGCAACGACAATGGCATTGTCCACCAGCATACCCATTGCGATGATGAGCGCGCCAAGGCTGATCCGCTCAACCTTGATGTCGAACAACGACATGAAAAAGAACGTGAAGGTCACCGTTAAAAGAAGAGAGCCACCTACGACGACAGCGGCCCGCCATCCCATGAAAAGGGCAAGCACGCCGATGACGACGCTGACGGACATCGCCAGACTGATCAGGAAGTCCTTGTTGGCCGTGTCAACGACATTGTGTTGTTCATAGATCGGTTCAAGCGCGACGCCCGCCGGTAGCAACGGCGCGATCGTCGCTATATGGTCTTCAACGCGCTTGCCGACGCTTACAATATTCTCGGATGTGAGACCCGCAATACCGATGGTGAAGGCCTCAGACCCGTTGTGCCTTACAATCTGTCTGGGGGCATCGATCCGATCGCGATAGACCTGGCCGACATCCGATAGGTTGATGATCTCTCCCCCGACGCCAAAGGTCAGAGCACCGATTTTTGAGACGCTGTCGTCCGCCTTAGGAGCATCGACGCGAAGATCCTGTCGGCCATTGTCCGACGTACCTGTCGGGGTGATCGCATCTGCATTGGCAACAGCGCCCAACACGGCCTCGGGTGACACGCCAAGGGCGTTCAGGACCTGGCTGGACGGTTCGACAAAGATCGCCTCTTCCGGGAGGCCAAGGACCTCTGCATCAGCAACACCTCTGACCGACAACAATTCACGGCGCAGAAAGGTTGCGATTTCCCAGATATCGTCATCCGAATATCCCGGCGCACTGATTGCGTAGTAAAGGCCATAAACGTCGCCGAAACTGTCATTGACTTGCGGCGGTTGCGCACCGGGCGGCAGGTCTGGCAGTGCATCTGCGATTCTGTCGCGCATGTCGTCCCAGACCTGCGGCAGTTCGGTGCCGTCATAGGTGTCCTTGATTTCAACCTCGATCACCGAAAGGCCTGGTGTGTTGGATGAAGTGATGACATTCACCTCACCCATTTTCTGGATCTCGCTCTCCAGAACGTCGGAGACCTCACTGGACACCTCGGCGGCGGTGGCGCCTGGATATGCGGTGATAACCAGTGCGGATTTCAAAGTAAAAACCGGGTCTTCTAGCTTTCCGACACTAAGATATCCGCCGATGCCGCCAAACAGGCAGAAGAGGATGAGGATCCACGTATAGAGCGGGTATCTGATGGAAAGGCGCGCGATCTGCATCGGCTTATTCCTCTTCGAAGAGCAGACCTGTGAAGCGCTCGATTGGTTGGCCATCGGTCAGAAGATGCCCCCCGACTTCGACGATCTCAGCGCCTTCGGACAGCCCATCAATTGACAGGTGGGATCCCGTCTCAGAGATGACCTTCACGTAACGAGGCGACACAACAAGCTTTCCGTCGGGCTGAGGCACGACCTCCATAACCTTGGTGTATCGATCGGCATCTACGAAGATGGCCGAGGTGGGCACCTGGGCGCCCTTCGGCGTCGCCAGAAGTTCGGCCCGGATTGTCACCGTCGCACCGGGGATCAACAGGGTTGTGTCTGAAGGTGGCACCAACAGCGAGATTGTGTAGCTTTGGCCTATGTCGCTGGCCTCCGCGCGAAACTCGCGAAAGCTGAGTTCGACCGGATCGGATATGCTTGGCAATGACGTTGTGAACCTGACCTTGGACGGATCGCCGATCTGCTTCAAGACACGCTCTGGCAGGTCGAATTCCACCCGGATCTCCGACAGGTCGTGGACACGGACAATCGGCTGTCCGGCGGTGACATTTGAAAACGGGCTGGCTATGCGTGCGGCAATCAATCCCGAGAATGGCGCTGTCATCCGGGCATCTTCCAGTGCCTCGATTGTATCGTCCAAAGTGACCTTGGCCACGTCCCGCGTTGTTTCGGCATCCCTTGCCCGTACTTCTGACCCTATCGTTGATTGTGCAAGCGCCTTTGCCCTCCTGAAATCACGGTCTGACTGTTCAAAAACCAGTTCGGCGCGTGTCAACGCTCTTTCGAACGGGCCCAGATCCAGATGTGCGAGCAGTTCACCTTTCTCCACTCGAACGCCCTCTTGCGCATTCAGCCATCTCAGATATCCGGGCCGTTCAAAGGACAGATCAACGGTTTCGCGTGCTGCGATCCGGCCAAAAAACTGACGCGACATGTTTTCATCCGCCGCTGATATGACCATTGTTTTGACATATGTTGGGGACACGGGCCGTTCTGCCTGAACCCCATCTGCGAAACCAAAGATTAAAAGACTAAGTAGCGAAACCTTGAAGCCTTGCATCATCCGTGGACCTTTCTACGTAAGGGGCGCCCTACCAACCGGTAGCCGACCGTTCGGTAGGGAGGTTAGGCTGGAAGGAAAAGACGTCAATGGCTGATGTAAAAAAAACCAATGCGGCATCCCGGCGAGGAGAAATCACTGAGACGGCGACGGCGCTGTTCCTGGAAAAAGGCTTTGCCGGAACGTCGATGTCAGACTTGGCGCAAGCCTGCGGTATCCGAAAGGCAAGCCTGTATCACCATTTTCCGGGCAAAGAGGATTTGTTTATCGCCTGCGTGACCGAGGGCTATTCCGGTGCGATGGACGAGATCGCCCAGATTTACGCGACTGATGCGATGGAAGACACCGACAAGGTTCGCGCGACCTTTGATTGCCTCTATCATTCGACGATCGAGGCGCCGGTCGGGCGTTTGTCTCCGCTCATCGCCGAAGTGTCCCGTTCGATGCCGAATGTCGCGCGCAGTTTTCACAACAACTACATCGAACTTCAGCGCGACATGGTCGAAAAGATCATTCTGGCCGGTGTGGAGAACGGAGCGTTTTTGCCTCAGGACATTGACGTGCTTCTGCATCTGATCTTTGGCCCCATCGTGACGCTTTCGCTGTCTCGTGAGATGTTTGCCACCTTTGATGACATTGATGAGAGATACCCCGTCCAATCGCTCAAAGACGGACATGTCGATACGATCTTGCGCATTCTGACAGAACCTGCTTTCGCGACGGCCCAAGGCTGAGGTGGGCGTTCACGCGGATCTCTCGACCTTTTGACCGGCACAGAAGGCCATCGGCTGGAACTGCCCTGCGGGCGGCCTTAGATGTCCAAGGTCGCCAGGTGGAAAGGAAACCGAATGCGCATTTATCCTATTGTTTTGGCTGTTTGTCTGGCTTTGCCTGCTGCCGCAGATACGTTCAGATCCTCGAAAGGACTGACCGTTTCCCAATCCGGTGCAGACCGCTACACGGTCAGCGGTGTACCAAGCTTTGGTCCGGCTGACTATTGGTGCTCTATAGGAGAATATGCCCAACGGATCCTGCGTTTGTCACCAGAGACCCGCATCTACGTGGTCGGTGACTACCAACGTGGCCAGCGGACATACACATTTGCCATTTCCCCGTCGGGCACCGCATCCGAAGCGGGGCGGGTGAGGTCAACGTCTATCCGCGTCGACGGTGCAAATCGGCGTTTGAACAGCGCAAGGGCGGAATGCCGGAACCGAAGCACATCGTCCTAAGGCATTAGCGGGTCTCAGGCCGCGCTCTGAACGGCTTTCGCAAAGATATCGGGCAGATCGAATTCCGAGATCACCCGCGCGCGTGCATCGCTAGACATTTTGCGGGCCGTTTTGGACACGATATCAAGCACCTTGGCTTCTGGATGCTTCGCGGCGAAGTCGTCGAAATACCATTTCAGGAATACAAAGCAGATGACGTCCTCAAGCATCTGTACTTCTGCGTCGCGTTTTATGCCTTCCTTGCGCAGCAAAACACCGACGCGTTCGCAATCCGCTACGTCGTAGCCTTGCTCTTCCATCAATCCGGCCAGCCGTTCGCCATGTGTCCGACCCTGGTCACGGCGCCACGTGAGATATCCCGCGCGGCCTTCGGGATAACTGTCGCGTTTTACTTTCCAGCGTTCAATGTGCTGGCCTCGCGCAGCGATCTTGAGCACATCCGACGCCGCATCGCCAAAGACCCGCTGCAATTCGGATGACATGCGCTGGCCATAAAGCAATGCCGCCGGGACCATATGCCCGCTTTCGTCTTGCTCAAGCGATGGGTCGACCCCGTTCGCCTCATCGATGGAAGTAAGAACCTTTCCAAGGGCCTGTGTCATATCCCTGAATCCCGTATTGTGCCCAATCTCAAACCATACTCAGTGAGAAGAGTCTCCGAAACAATTGCTGCCGCGCCATGGCCTCAGAGCGCATCCGATCCCTGACCTATATCTGCCCAACTTGACAGCTTTCGGTCGATTGTCTTGCGCGAAACGCCCAGCCGCCGGGCCGCTTCGGCACGATTGCCGCCACAGATATCCAGAATGTGCAGGATGTGCCGTTGCGCAACGAGATCGAGGTTTTCGACGGCCTTGTCTCCGGTGACTTGGCCGTTTCCTACGAATTCTTCGGGAAAAGCACCTAGGATGAGCGATCTTTCAATCAGGTTGCGCAACTCACGCACGTTTCCGGGCCAGTCATACCGCCGCAGCTTCAGAAGTGTATCTTCGTTCAGATCAAGCGGCGGCATCGCCAATTCGCGGGACAGCTTCGCCATGAAATGCGATGCCAGTTCGACGATGTCCTCGGATCGGTCGGAGAGAGACGGCATGTGTAGATTCACCACGTTCATGCGATGATACAGATCCTTGCGCATACGACCGTCCGACACAGCCGCCTCCAGATCCGCATTGGTGGCAAAGAGAAACCGTAGATTAAGCGGGATTTCACGTTCCCCCCCAGCGGCCCGCACGCGTTTGTCTTCCAGAACGCGCAGAAGTGCGGCTTGAAGGGCTTCGGACATGTGCCCCACTTCATCGAGGAAGAGCGTACCGCCATCCGCCAAAAGCAGAAGCCCTTGCTTGAGTGGCTTGCCATCAACAACCGCTCCAAAAAGCTCGGTCGGGATCTGGTCGGGATCAAGTGCGGCGCAATTGACGGCAACAAAGGGCATCTCCGCCCGGTCGGAAAGGGCATGAAGGTGCCGTGCCGCTAATTCTTTGCCCGTTCCGCTGAAACCGGTGAAAAGCACTGATGTTGACAAGGGGGCGAGTTTGACCAGCATCTCGCGCACCTCTTCGAGCGCTTCTGAATGGCCCAGGAGAGGGCCCCGCACAGCCTCGTCGCCTAATTCACGCCGAAGCAAGGTGTTGTCGCGCCGCAGGAATTTCCGGTCGAGCGCGCGGTCGACGGCGCTGAGGATTTGATTGGCGCGAAATGGTTTCAGGACAAAGTCGCTGACGCCAACCCGCAAAGCTGCAATCGCAGTCTCAAGATCCGCATAGGCGGTGATCATGATGACCTCGGCAAAAAAGCCCCGGCGCCTTTGTTCGGTCAGCCAGTTGAGACCTGTTGTGCCCGGCATGATGTTATCGAGGATAACGAGATCAAAATGCGCCTCATCCAGCTTCTTGGTGGCTTCGGCCGGTGAGGCAGCCTCGACCAACCGTTTGACCCGCGGGGTCAGGATCTTAGCCAGGAAATTGCGCATGCCGGGTTCATCATCGACAATAAGGACGGATGCGCCCATCAGCTTGCTGTCAAATCCAGCGGTTGTTTCGACTGTTGTTTTGGATGACGCGGCTTGCATGGGGCGGCCCTTTTAGTCCAACCGGACGTTGTCGCCAGAGTTCAGCTCTTGCGAGGAAAACCCCGCCTGGTTCAGCCCGTACCAGGCTGCAGCAGAGACAACGATGATGGCGGCAATGCCCGCAATGATGGCTTTCATTTTGTCTGCTCCTGCGATGTCGCCTGTTTGAGAAACGTGATAAGATCGGTCCTGTCGGCGGCCTTTGCGATCACCTGCATGGGCATTTTCGAACCCGGAATGTAGTGATCTGGTCCTTCGTCGAACAGCGCGTCAATCGTATCGTCGTCCCAGATGATTTTCGAGCCTTGCAAGGTCTTTGAGTAAACATAGTCGGCCACGGCACCGGCTCTTCGCCCAAAAACAGCATGGAGTGTCGGCCCCGCTTTTCGGGATGGTCCCGGTTCTAGAGAATGGCAGATTGAGCACTTCCGCATGAATTGCCTTTCGCCGTTTGGCATGCTGCCGGCGTCCCGAAGAAAGGACCGTGCGCCACCGATTGAGGGTTCATAGCGGTCCAAAAGGGCCACGGGCCAGGCATAGATCACATCATCAAGCCCGCCCGCGTAGATTGTCCGTCCATCTTTAGAAAAGGCCAGCGCCCAAACCGGCCCTTGCCGCGCGGCGCGGAAATCGCGGGTGATCTTCCAGGTTTCGGTATCGATCATCATGATGAAGCCTTGGCCGTCGCCGACAGCCAGTTGCCCGCTTTCAGCATGGTGGGCCATCGACAGAATAGGGCGGCGGTCGAGCGTCAGATCCGCGATGCCGTTACCCGTTCCTGCCTCAATCACGCGGGTGCCGCCGTCAACTGCACCGTAGGCGACCCATCCGTCACCGACGATCAGGCGATTGATTCCGAAGCCGTGTTTGGCCAAGGGCCGTTGGGTGTCTTCTCCAAGATCGTAGAGCCAAAGCAAACCTTGGGACGTTGCTGCATAAAGGAATCTCCCGTCGGCGCCAAAGGCCACGGCATTCACACCGGCACCGGGGTAAGGCAGGTCTTCGATCATCGCTCCCTCATCTGTCCAAAGGCTAATGGACCCGTCCCAACTCGCGCTGGCAATAGTTCCGGGTGATATCGCGATCGAGGTGATCTTGCCCTTGTGCCGTCCAAGCTCTTTTGCGGTTTTGCCCCAGATGCGCAAGGCAAAGTCATCCCCGCCTGAATAGATCACGCCTTGATCATCGATTGCCAGCGCAGTCACCGCAGCCTCGTGTCCGTCAAGCCATGTCGGTTTTTGCCCTGTCCAGAACCCAATCGAATTGTCGAAGCTTGCGCTGGCAAGCTTGCCCTCTGGTGAAACGGCAAGTGCCATGATGGGACCACCATGCCCTTTCAACGTCATGAACGCCTGCGCATCTGCTGTGTCGCCCAAGAAGACGCTCAGCAGGATAGCGATCAGCGGTCGCAAAGGATCACTCAGCGGGTGTGGCAGCAGTCGACGCTTCCTTTTGCTTTGCCTTAACTTCTTCTAGCCAGATCGAATGATGCTGATGCGCCCAAGCTTCATCCACCTCACCCGATCCCATCGCGTCATAGGCACCCTCCATCCCGATTGAGCCAATGTAAATATGGGCGATGATGATGGCCATCAGAACAAAGCTGACAATGGCGTGCCAGGCTTGGGCAAGTTGCATTTCCTCTTGCGGGGCGAGGGCCGTGGGAAGATCTGCCAGGCCAAGAAGACCGGGAACACCCAGGTTGTTCAGAATTCCGAATGTCTTGGCGAATAGCGGCATCTCAAATGGGAAGAGCAATGACAAACCGGACATAGAGATTGATCCGCCCAGCAGGATCACCGACCAGAAGATGATCTTTTGACCTGCATTGAACTTCTTGGCGGGCGGGTGTTTCGATCCAACAATCCCGCCGGCCTGCGCGAACCAGGTCAGATCGGTGCGGTTGGGAATATTGTGCCAGACCCACATGAAGAACACCACGACAAGTGCCAGCATGAAGGCCCAGGCGACGTTGTTGTGCACAAACTTTGAAGCGAGTAGCAGCGCGGCGTTGAAATCCTTGCCGAGATACGGCGCGATGTAGTCCCGCCCGTATTTGACGAAGAGGCCGGTGAATCCCAAAAGGATGAAGGACCCAGCAAGAACCCAATGCGCCATGCGTTCGGCGAATTGAAAACGGGTCACCGTGCGGCCGACCTTTTCGCGATCAACGCGTATCCGTCCGCGCAACAGGAAAAACAGCACCAGCAGGCCAATTGTGCCCAGCAGAAGGTAGCCGCCGTAGGTTGCAAGCGGTCCCTGCCGGAACTGATACCAGCCCATGCCCCCATCTTGAACCAGCACCTTTGCGACATCACCACCTGCCGACACGCTCACATCGGCAGAGTTGAAGCGTAACGCACGCCAAAGGTCAGGATCCGATGCACCACCCAAAGTGCCCAATTGCGACGCGATACCCGCTGCACTGTCAGGATCGCCCACATTTTCACGTCGGAAGGTGTCGTCGATCTGTTCGCCGCGCTGACGGGCTATGATGTCTTCAAGCGTCTGAGCACCGCCCGTGGCCGACCTGTCTGGCGGGGGAGCGTCGGTTTCCTGGGCCGCCAAAGGCAGCGCGAGGCAGAAGAAAAGCAAGCAGAGAAGAGCGCGCATTTTGGGTCCTCGATCTGTCGATATGAAACGCGGTGCGACGCCCGCGTCGGGAAAAACCGGATGGGACCGCATGCGTGGCTGTTTGGCTGGCTGGCATGCGGTGATGCACCCGGCGCACAGGCTGCGCGCCGGGCAACAGCTCTGATCAGCCGTCTTTCTGGTCGTAGGCTGTGCCCCAGCCCCACGCGCCCGAGCCGAAGCCACGGGCGACGACACGTTCGCGATAGATGGCGGACACGACATCGCCGTCACCGGCCAGCAGAGCCTTTGTTGAACACATTTCGGCGCAGATGGGCAGCTTGCCTTCGGCGATCCGGTTGCGCCCGTACTTGGCGAATTCGGCCGTCGAATGCGTTTCCTCCGGGCCACCGGCGCAGAAGGTGCATTTGTCCATCTTGCCACGGGATCCGAAGTTGCCCGCCTGCGGGAATTGCGGTGCGCCAAAGGGGCACGCGTAGAAGCAATAGCCACAGCCTATGCATAGATCCTTGGAATGCAGGACGACGCCTTCCTCGTTCTGATAGAAGCAGTCGACCGGGCAAACCGCCATGCAAGGCGCGTCCGAACAGTGCATGCAGGCCACAGAAATCGAGCGTTCGCCCGGTTTGCCATCCTGTATTGTCACCACGCGGCGGCGGTTGATTCCCCAGGGCACCTCATGCTCGTTCTTACAGGCCGTGACACAGGCGTTGCATTCAATGCAGCGCTCGGCGTCGCAAAGAAACTTTGCTCTTGCCATTCTCTTTCCTCCTTACGCTGCAGTGATCTTGCAAAGAGTCGCTTTGGTCTCTTGCATCTGCGTGACTGAGTCGTAGCCGTAGGTCTGTGCCGTATTGGTGCTTTCGCCCAGCACATAGGGATCGGCGCCTTCGGGATACTTCGATCTTTGGTCTTCACCCTGGAAGTGACCGCCAAAGTGGAAGGGCATGAAGGCCACGCCTTCGCCCACCCGCTCGGTCACCATCGCCATGACCTTGACCTTGCCGCCTTCGGGTCCTTCGACCCAGACTTGGGCGCCATCGCGGACACCCAGATTGTTGGCGTCCCTGGGATGCATCTCGACGAACATATCCTGTTGAAGCTCGGCCAGCCACGGGTTTGAACGTGTCTCGTCCCCGCCGCCTTCATATTCAACCAAACGGCCGGATGTGAGGATGATCGGATAATCGTTCGAGAAGTCCTGCTTCTGGATCGAAGCATAGAGCGTTGGCAGGCGGTAAGCGTGCCGGTCCTCATATGTCGGATAATCCGGAACAAGATCCCGCCGGTTGGTATAAAGCGGTTCGCGATGCAGCGGCACAGGATCCGGGAAGGTCCAGACGACCGCACGAGCCTTGGCATTGCCGAATGGCGCACATTCATGCTGGATCGCGACTCGCTGGATCCCACCCGAAAGGTCGGTTTTCCAGTTCGTCTCCGGTCCAGCAACCGCGTCGATCTGCGCACGCTCTTCTTTGGTCAGATCCCCGTCCCAACCAAGATCCATCAGCATCTGCATCGTGAACTCAGGATAACCGTCCTGAATCTCAGACCTTGCTGAATAGACCCCTTCGGCCAACAGGTTGTCGCCATCCCGTTCCACGCCAAAGCGGGCGCGGAAGGTCAAACCGCCTTCAGACACAGGTTTCGACATGTCATAAAGGTTTGGCGTGCCGGGATGGTTCATTTCGGCTGTGCCCCAGCAAGGCCAAGGCAGACCATAATAATCCCCATCTGCTGGACCGCCCACCGCTTGCAGCGTCGTTCTGTCGAACGTGTGCTGGTTGGCCATGTGCAGCTTGATCCGTTCCGGGGACTGACCTGTGTAGCCGACCGTCCACATGCCTGAATTGAATTCGCGCGTGACGCTTTCGATGTTGGGCGTGACGTCGTTCTCCATCTCGATGTTGCGGAACAAGCGATCGGACCAGCCGAATTTCTTCGCGAACATGCCGATGATTTCATGATCGGGCTTTGACTCGAACAGAGGATCGACCACCTGCTCGCGCCACTGGATCGACCGGTTCGAGGCTGTGACAGAGCCACGTGTCTCGAACTGCGTCGCAGCCGGCAGCAGGTAAACGCCATCGGTCCGGTCATGTAGAACTGCGGAAACCGTCGGATACGGATCGATCACGACCAGCATGTCCAGTTTTTCCATGGCCGTCTTCATCTCGGTCATACGGGTCTGGGAGTTGGGCGCGTGCCCCCAAAGCACCATAGCCCGGACATTGTCCTTCTGGTCCATGTTGGCCTTGTCTTCTAGGATCCCGTCGATCCAACGCGATACCGGAATGCCGCGTTCGTTCATCAGCGGCTTGTCTTTGCCATCTGATCCCTTGATCGAGGTGAACCGACCCTTCAGCCAATCCAGATCTTCACCCCAGACGCGGGACCAGTGTGCCCATGCACCAGCTGACAGGCCGTAGTAGCCGGGCAGAGTGTGGCTGAGAACGCCAAGGTCCGTGGCACCCTGAACGTTGTCATGGCCGCGGAAGATGTTTGTGCCGCCACCGGATGTGCCCATGTTGCCAAGCGCGAGTTGCAGAACACAGTAGGCACGGGTGTTGTTGTTGCCGTTTGTGTGCTGCGTGCCACCCATACACCAGATCACGGTGCCCGGACGGTTATTGGCCATCGTACGGGCCACGCGTTTCAGTTGCGATCCCGGCGTCCCGGTCACACGTTCGACCTCTTCGGGCGTCCATTTGGCAACTTCTTCGCGGATCTGATCCATCCCCCAGACACGCGTACGAATGAATTCTTTGTCTTCCCATCCGTTTTCTAGGATGTGCCACAGGATACCCCAGACCAGTGCGACATCCGTCCCTGGACGGAAACGAACATACTCGTCCGCATGGGCTGCCGTGCGTGTAAAGCGTGGGTCACACACGATTACTGGCGCATTGTTCTGTTCTTTGGCGCGCAGCAGATGCAGGAGCGAAACAGGATGCGCCTCAGCCGGGTTGCCCCCGATGATGAAGATCGCCTTGGAGTTATGGATGTCGTTGTAGCTGTTGGTCATGGCGCCATAGCCCCATGTATTCGCTACGCCCGCAACGGTGGTCGAATGACAGATCCGTGCCTGATGATCCACGTTGTTCGTGCCCCAGTAGGCCGCGAACTTACGGAAGAGATAGGCCTGTTCGTTGTTGTGCTTGGCCGATCCCAGCCAATAGACGCTATCCGGGCCACTTTCGTCGCGGATCTTCATCATGCCGCCGCCGATCTCGTCGATGGCCTGTTCCCAGCTGATGCGCTTCCACTCACCACCTTCCTTTTTCATCGGGTATTTGAGCCTACGCTCACCATGGGCGTGTTCGCGTACGGATGCGCCTTTTGCACAATGGGCGCCCAGGTTGAACGGGCTGTCCCAGCCGGGTTCCTGACCGACCCAGACGCCATCCGATACCTCAGCGACGACCGTGCAGCCGACAGAACAATGTGTGCACACAGATTTCTTTAGTACGACAGCGCCCGTTGCAGCGGTTGCTGCGCTGGTCTGTTGAACGGTGCCGCCCGTCGCGGCAATCGCCGACAGGCCCCCGATCATCAGCCCCGAACCGCGCAGGAATGCGCGACGGTCAACCGAGGTGTTCCCGACCTCGGAAAGGATCGAAGTCCGTTGGGGGCGTCTCGCAACCCCGTTGGTCTTTTTCCTGAGCATGTTTGCTTCCTTGCTTGCTTGCTTGGCCTTTCGCCTAGCTCGCTTGGCACTTTGATGTGCATCTGACAGTCGGGCCAATCGCAACCAGTCGCCAAATGCATTGAAACCACGTCCGGAACCCGTCCGGGCGGAGAGATTTTCAAACGCTAGAAGCGCGCAGTCTCATAGAATGCGCGCGTATGCGCCGTGTCCTGCATCGTTTCGCGGGACAGATCAGGCTCGGCCGCTTCGGCGGTCGTGGCACCCGTGGCCACTGCAACAGCAGCCAGCGGTGCCGATGTTCCGGCCATTTTCAGAAAATCGCGGCGACCGGTATCCAGGCCAGCCTCGGTTTTCTTGGTCATTTGAGGACCCTCCTCTGTTTCGTGTTGGCGGTGACCGCCGGATTTTGGCAGATCGCTCTGCCGGTGACGCCGCCCTCACGGGCGGGGCTGTTGATCATGTGTTCTGCGCCAGCCGAAATCCTTCGGTTTCGACTTCGATGAAAGAGCGCCCTACGGTACCGACGGGCGTGTAGAACAGGGATCTTTTTGCGCCCTCAAGATCGGCAAAGAAATGCGCGGCCCAAGGCGCTATGTGCTTCTTGAAGAACGTCTTTTGACGGGACAGATCGGCGGGGGGTCCAAACCGGCCAACGATCATCGCGCCCATCATCTCCATCAGGCTGGCGATATTGTCTTCGGGTTCAAACACGTTGTCGGCCCGCGCAAGGCCCTGGGCCGTCATGTCCTGACGCAAAAGGGCCAATGGTTTTTCATTGAGAAAACCGGTCAGATAGTAGCTCGCGTAGGGCAGAAGCTCTCCCCGACCCAGCCCGATAAAAAGCGCGTTGAACTCGCTTTCGACACTCTTGGCCTGAGACAGTTTCGCGACCCGGGCAAGCGTCGACACCGCTTGCCCCAGTTCACTTTCATCGCCGGCCAGCCCAGCCACCTGAGCCAATAGCATATCGTCCGGCGGGCGCGACAGGAGCAACCCCAAGAAATTATAGAGATCGGCGCGCTGTCGGTCCTCTTCGACGATCTGGATAGCTTCGGCTGCCGTCATTTTTTCCTCGGTCAAGCTGCGGTTGTTTCGAACGTGAACATCATGCGCCTGCGCGTCGGCATCAGTTCTTCATCTTGTTGGTCAGGCGGGCATACAGGCTGCACCACCGGGGTTCCTCGTTCAGCAACTTCTTCTGCAATCACCGACGACGCGGTTTCGATGGCCGCAAAGTCTTCGGTGTAAGCGTCATCGGACGTCTCAGCTGCCAACTTCTCTTCTGCTTGCCGCGCCAATTCTTCGACATGGGCGAGCATACCCTTTCCAACCTCATAGGCCGTCTGCATGTTTTCTATGACAGTCGCGGCGTCGGTATAGTCCTCTCCGTAGTCGATCAGCCCGTCCAAATTGGCCAGTGTCGGGTTCAAACGCCAAAGGCGTCGCAGGGCACGGTTCTTTAGGCGTTGTGGCAGGGTGGCGTTCAGAAACGCTCGAACTTGTTCGGAGCTTTCGATCGTTTCTGGCTCTGGCAGATCAAATTCCTGCAGAATGTCAGTATCTTCGCGCTCTGCCAGTTCCGCCTCGATCTGCGCTGCGGCGTTGGCGGCAATTGCAACCTCTTCGGCTTTCTCCTCTTCGGCAACGGCTTGCCTGCGCCGTGACCAGAAATCTGCCTTATTCATTGCATGCGGCTCCGTATCTGAGCGGGAGAAGCGTAGATATCTGCAGCTTTCCCAATGCGCGGGTCGCCCACACCGTCCTGAACAAGATCAACCCGTTTCTTGTCCCGCTTTCGCTTCACAAACGCCTCTTCCTGGTGGAATTCGGCGATGAAATCTTCGACCAAAGCGCGCAGCATTGGTGGCATTGGCACTTTCTCAACAACCTCTTCGCCGCTGTCGGTGTAGTCCTGTGCCTCATAAGGCGATGCCGTCACCAGCAAGAAATCAAATGGTCTTTCCCCGACCGCTTCGCGCATCACGACATAGATGCTGGGTTGCGTTGCCAACAAGCCATGTGCATACGCCTCCGTTTCCGCCCCATGCAGTTCGAGCGTCAGCGTTGCCGCGTGATACTCGGTGATGTCGCCTTCAGTACGGATCTCCCTCCAATTGGCTGGGGGGGCACCAGGCAGGACTGATGTCGCTTTCCATGTCCAGCGACGCCACTTGGTAACTCCGGGTGCGCGCTGCAGCACGATGCCTATAGGACAAGTCCGATACGACTTTGGGTTTCGGATCATCCGATTTCTCCTCCCTCGTCGTATACCATTGTATGGAGAGCGGCCCTGAAAAACTCTTTTCTGGCCCTGTCGCTCAACTTTCAGACAATTTGGACAATTTGGACAATGTGGATCAGGCCGCATTGCCTTAAGAGACGAATTGTCTAATTTGACTTCTTTTGTCGGGTTTTATGTGGCGTTCCCAAATCCGAATCACCCAGCGAGATTTCAACCGAATCAGCCCCTTCCATATGCCGATGGTCTTCAGAAAATTCGTTGTGGAAGCTGCAAAAGTGTGACTACTTTTTGCCTGAAAATCAGAAAAACGACCCGAAATCAGAGCCTTCGGGACAGGGGAGATCAATGGCTAAAACCTTGATAACATGTACATGTTCGGGAACGCAGGTCATTGATTCCGATGCGCTGTCCAAAGCGACAGGATTGGATGTCTCTCCCCCGTGTTCTGCCTTGTGCACCCACCAGATCGAGAAGGCGGCTGAGGGCTTGACCCTGAAAGACGCCGTGATTTGCTGTACTCAAGAAACCCGCACTTTCGATGCTCTTGCCGATGAACTGGATGTTGCCGCTCCGACCTTCCTCGACTTAAGAGATCGGGCTGGATGGACCCATGATCAGGGCTCAAATCTACCCAAAATGTCCGCGTTGGTGGCAGAGGCTGTTTTGCCCGCGCGTCCGGCGAAGACGCTCGACGTCGTGTCCGAAGGCCTTTGTTTGATCCTGGGTCCGGCGGAGGTCGCGTTGTATGCAGCAGCACAGTTGCAAGACCATCTAAGTGTTACGGTCCTGGTCGCCTCTATCGATGATATTCCCGAAACGCGCGGTTTTGATCTGGTGGTCGGACGCTTGCGTCGCGTGAGCGGAGCACTCGGACAATTCCGTGTCACGATCGATGCGCTGCAACAGATCGACCCGGCGGGCCGAGGGCCGTTGGCCTTAACCCAACCGCAAGACGGCGGCCAATCTGACTGCGACATTATACTTGATCTGCGGGGCGACACGCCGTTGTTCCCCGCCCATGAAAAGCGCGAGGGGTATCTGCGGGCGGATCCAGCGCATACACGAGGGGTTGCGGCCGCTGTGCTGGCCGCGTCGCACCTGCTGGGTACGTTTGAAAAACCGCTCTATGTCCACACAGAGCCGCTGCTTTGTGCGCATTCCCGGGCCGAGCAGACCGGCTGCACGCGCTGTCTTGATCTGTGTCCGACCGGTGCGATCAAAACTGCAGGCGATCATGTCACGGTGGACCCAATGATATGCGCCGGCTGCGGGGCGTGTTCGTCGGTTTGCCCTTCTGGCGCGATCTCATATGATGCGCCACCGATCGATCTGACAATAAGGCGCGCGCAAACCCTTGCGCAGGCATTTCTGCACGCTGGCGGGATCGCTCCGAAACTTCTTGTCCACGACAGCCATGGGGCCGAGATGATCCGTCTGGCTGCACGTCATGGACGTGGTTTGCCACTTGACGTGGTTCCGCTGGAGATGTTTGCGATCGGCGCCTTTGGACATGCGGAGATGGTCGCCGCCCTGGCCGCTGGGTTCGCGCACGTCACCGTTATGCCCGGCCCTGGCGCCGATGTGAATGCCATGACAGCCCAAATTGCTTTGGCAATCGCCATCGCGGGCAACGATCGCATATCGTTTCTTGAGACATCTGATCCAGAGGTCATGAGTGATAAGCTCTATGATCAGCAAGCCCTTGCACCTGTTGCCAATCCGGTACGTCCGATGGGCACGCGGCGCCAGATCACCCGTCAGGCCGCCAAGGCCTTGCATCCCGATCAAGACCATCTCGCCCTGCCCGGCGATGCGCCATACGGCTCTGTCTTGGTGGATACGGATGCGTGCACCTTGTGCCTTTCCTGCGTGTCGCTTTGTCCTTCGGGCGCATTGGGCGACAATCCCGACAAACCGCAATTGCGCTTTCAAGAAGATGCCTGCCTGCAATGCGGCCTCTGCGCCAATGTGTGCCCGGAAGATGCGATCACTTACGCGCCGCGCCTCAACCTGACGAACGCTGCCTTAAATCAGGAAGTCCTGAACGAAGAAGAACCTTTTCCCTGCGTGGAGTGCGGTGCGCTTTTCGGTTCAAAATCGGCGATTGACCGGATCACCGAAAAGCTGACCGGACATTCCATGTTTTCGGATCCCGCCAAGTTGCGCATGATCCAGATGTGCGATGATTGCCGGGTCAACGCGCAGTTTCATTCCGACAGCAATCCCTTTGCCTCAAAGGACCGCCCGCGTCCTCGGACGACCGACGACTACTTCAGCGACCGCAAGGATCACTGATGTTCAAGCGGCTTCCCAAGATCTGCGGCAGGCATCATCGCGACATAGGCGACAACGGCTTCGACTTCGTTGAAAGTCAGTTCAATCGGTGCGATGGGGGGTGGCAGATTGTCCGGGAAGGGCTGCGTGACCTCTGCGATCTGGGTGAAGGTCGCATGGGGCTTCAAAACGTAGAACATGCTGAATCTTTCTTTCCAATCGGTCAGCGATCGCAGCACGCCGAAACTGGGCGTCGACCCGATCGAGGACCAATGCGTCTTATCGTCGACCGCATGGCACCTAGTGCATTTTTTAAGTGCAACATCATGGCCCACAGCCGCGTCGCCATCGAATTCAACCGTCGTTCTTACCTCACTCGTCGCACCTGGCAGACCGAACAACGCCGCGCCATCTGGGGCGAAAGAAACGACCGTGCGCTGTCCAATATCCGACGTCAGCCAATCGTAGAACTTGATCGCACTTTTGTTATCGGGGCTGCGCCTGTCGATCTTCCAAACCTGGCCCGCGCCTTCAAAGACCGTACGGCCGTTGTTGCCAAAGACAAGGTCAGCTTTGGCCGGATCCGAAATCATCTCAACTCGGACTTGCGTCTTAAGAGAGAAGCGCGGCAGGAGATGGCGCATCAATCCAGTCTCAATCAAAGATGTTGGCACAAAAATCTGAACCAGCCGGTCATCGGCAAAGCCGATTTGCGGTGCGCTCAGCAGTGCCAGCAACAAGATGCGTTTAAGGAAACCCATGACCCAAGCCTAGGCTCCCAGAGCGAGACGGGTCAATAAAGACAAGGAAACCCCATGAGCGATGATTTCAATATGTCGATGCGAAAGTTCCTGAAGCAGGTCGGCGTGACCTCGCAGCAGGCAATCGAAGATGCGATGCGGGATGGCGATACCGCTGGAAAGACCTATGCGATCAACGCAGTTGTCACGATCGAAGAACTGGACATGACGCACGAGGTCACCGGCACCATCAAAGGGCGGGACTGATACGTGGCCGCAACCCGTGATGCCGTGCTGGCGGCGCTGAAAGAAGTTGCCGATCCTGTCGCGGGAACTGACATCATGGCCAGCGGAGTCGTCCGGGCGTTGAACGTGGACGATGCGGGGGCTGTGCGCTTTGTGATGGAAATCGCAGCAAGCCAGGCCTCGGCATATGAGGCCGTGAAGATAAATGCTGAGAATGCCGTAAATGCAACTGACGGCGTGACCTCTGTGTCCATCGTGCTGACGGGGCACACCGAGAAGGCGCCGCCCGATCTCCGTCCTTCAAAGCCAGCGGCCCCAAAAGGCCCGGAGAAGATCCCTGGCGTGGATCGCATCGTCGCGATCGCGTCGGGCAAGGGGGGCGTCGGGAAATCGACGGTTTCGGCCAATCTCGCTTGCGCCTTGGCCCAGCAGGGACGACGTGTGGGGCTTTTGGATGCGGATGTCTACGGCCCCTCGCAACCGCGCATGATGGGCATCTCTGGACGGCCTGCCAGCCCGGACGGTAAAATCATCCTGCCCATGCGCAATCACGGGGTGACGATGATGTCCATCGGGCTGATGACGAACGATGATCAGGCCGTTGTCTGGCGCGGACCCATGCTGATGGGCGCGCTTCAGCAGATGATGATGCAGGTTCAGTGGGGGGCTTTGGATGTTCTGCTTGTCGATCTACCGCCGGGGACGGGGGATGTGCAGATGACGCTGGCGCAAAAGGCGCATGTTGACGGGGCGATTGTCGTTTCTACCCCGCAGGATGTTGCCTTGCTGGACGCGCGCAAAGGGATCGACATGTTCCAGCAGCTCAATGTCCCTATCCTTGGCATGATTGAGAATATGAGCACGCATATCTGCTCGGCATGCGGGCACGAGGAACATGTCTTTGGCCATGGTGGCGTCGCGGCGGAGGCGGCGAAGCTAAATGTGCCACTGCTGGCAGAACTGCCGCTTGACCTCCAGATCCGCCTGGCCGCCGACGGGGGCGCGCCCATCGTGGTTAGCCAACCCGATGGTCAGCAGGCTGCAGCTTTTCAGACTGTGGCAGAGACGTTGGTCGATAAGGGTGCCGCATGACCGAAACCGCTTCGCTCACCTTACCGCCACTGATGTGGGGCGAAGCGGCGCCCGGCGACGCGCTTGGCCATGCCGCGCGCCGCGCAGCACTTGGATGTGATGCTGGGCTAGTCGCGCACAGACTGGCTGCGGATCATGTCGAGGCGGCAATGGTCTTTGCACCGGAAGTGCCTCTTTCCGAGGCTATGACGATGATGCCGCTTTGCGCCGTAGGGTTTCAGAATGCTCTTGGCGCGATCGCTCCGCCTGAAGTTGCAGTGCATTTCGGATGGGACGGGGCGATCCGGATCAACGGGGCCCGGTGCGGTGCCTTTCGGGCGATTTCGTCGTCGGACGATCCAAAAGCTGTGCCTGATTGGCTTGTCGTTGGTTTCACATTGCCTCTGGTCCCGCCCAGCGAGGATATGGGCCATATGCCTGATCAGACCGCCCTTTATGCAGAGGGTTGTGCGGACGTAAAACCAGATCAACTGCTGGAGGCTTGGGCGCGCCATACGCTTAACTGGATCACCCGCTGGGAGGATGACGGCGCCAGACCATTGCACGCCGAATGGCGCGGGCTTGCCCATGGCGTCGGCGACACCGTCGAACAGGGCGCCCTGCATGGCAAGTATCTGGGGGTAGACGAAACCTTCGGGATGCTCTTGCGGGACAAAAGCGGTGACACCCACCTGATCCCTCTTACCACACTTCTGGAGGAGGGCGCATGAAGCTTACGCGGGCCATTCATTTTGATGAAAGCGACCAACGTGTTTTTGCAAATCCAGCGCGGACCGGTGAGTGGTGCATTTCGGGCGGGTTCGAGTTTTCCAACTGGGCCGAAGGTGAGCTGACCGGCAAGGCCCGGCAGGCTTTTGCAAACGGATGGTTCGGGCTGGAAACGTCGGGCCGGGTGACATTCGTGGCTGTGACCCATATCGAGGCATCAGAGGTCGAGACTTTGACGCGCCTACTTGCCGACCATTTTGTCACCTACTATGGCGCTCCTTCGCAAGAGGCAGCACTGCCTGTTGCCGAGGAAGAACTGAACCAAATGGCCGAGCTTTGCGAGGATCATGATCCGAATACGCTGCTGACCGTGGCCAGAGAGCTTACGCAATCCGGGGTACGGGAAGCTTATCGTGTGATTGCACCACGAAATGCGGGTCTCGATCAATTCGCGATCCATGGCACGCTGGACGAGGATTAGTCCGCGGGCTGTGCATTAAAAACGAACAGCGTTTCACCGTCGATCGTGTGGCTGTCGATCAACTCTTTAGCCCGATCTGAGGTCAGCCAGTCTTCCAGCTTATCGGTCAGATCCGCTTTGACGTGATCGTGCCGGGCGGGGTTTACGGGTAAGAATGCATACTGATTGAAAAGCACCGGATCGCCGGAAAACAGCAGTGCCAGATCCCCTTTATTCCCAAAATTCAGCCAGCTTGCCCGATCCGAAAGGATGTAGGCATCCATTGCAGATGCCGTGTTTAGCGCCGCCCCCATGCCCGCGCCAACGGCATTGTACCAGCGATCAAAACTGCCGGGATCAAGGTTGGCATCCTCCCAAAGGCTAAGCTCTTTTTTATGCGTGCCGCTGTCATCGCCCCGGCTGACAAAAGTGGCTTCTGCCTCAGCTATGTTTTGCAGACTCTGCACGGCGGTTTCCATATCGGACAGCCCTGCGGGGTCTGTCGATGGGCCGATGAAAACGAAGTCATTGTACATAATCTGGCGTCGATGGGTGCCGTAGCCGCTTTCGACAAAGGCTTCCTCGGCAGTTTTGGAGTGCACGAGGATCGCGTCGACATCGCCCGCCTCTCCAAGTTTCAGCGCCTGACCTGTCCCGACGACCAAAAGCTGCACCTCAAGATCAAGATCCTTGCGAAGCTCGGGCAATAGCACCTCCGCAAGACCGGAATTGTGAAATGATGTTGTGACGGCCATGCGCATAACGTCCGACGCAAGCGATCCGGTCGCCCATATGAGCCCGATCACAGTCAACATCGTTACGCGCTTCATTCGACGATATCTCCGTTCAAAAAGGCCTGCGCAGCCTTGGTCTTCGGGCGGTTGAAAAAGGCGGCGGCATTGCCGGTTTCGTGAACCCGCCCGCGCAATAGAAACACGGCTGTCTCGGCCAAGCGCCGCGCCTGCCCCATGTCATGCGTCGATAGGACAAGGCCTGTGCCTTGCGCCTTGATCTCGGTCAGGATGGTCTCGATTTCCCGCGTGGCGCGTCCGTCCAGCGATGCGCAGGGTTCATCCAGAAAGACGACATCGGGTTTTGTGACGAGGGCCCGAGCAATGGCCAGCTTCTGTTGTTCTCCCCCTGACAGCACGGATGCCGGACGTTGCAATGTATCCTGCAGACCTGTGCGTTCGGCCCAGGCTTCGGCCTGCGCTTGGGCCGCTTTGCCCCGAAAACCACGTATGAGCATCGGGTAAAGCAGGTTCTCAAGAACCGACCGGCGCAGCATCACGGGATGCTGGAAGACAAAGGATTGACGTCGTCGCGCCTCCTCGGTGCTGCAAGACCACAAAATGCTGCCCGAATGCAATCGGGCTGTTCCATGCAACAGTCGCAGGAATGAGGTCTTGCCTGACCCGTTCGGCCCGATAATGACGCAAACCCCCCGACCATCAAGAGTCATGGAGACGGGTCCTACCAGTGTCTTGCCGTGCCTTCGGGTGACGGCCTCATGGATCTGCAGTGGGAAAAGCGTGCTCACCACCGGCCCTCGCGCTCCGTCTTCCCAAGCCAGTGAATGCAAAGGTTTACCAGCAGTGTCAGCGCGATCAGAACAAAGCCAAGGGCGAGGGCCAGCGCAAACTCGCCCTTGCCGGTCTCAAGCGCGATTGCGGTTGTCAGAACGCGCGTTGCATTGTCGATGTTGCCACCCACGATCATGATCGCGCCGACCTCACCGATCGCGCGGCCAAAACCGGCCAGCGTCGCCGTGAGAAGTGCGCGCCGCGCGTCCCAAAGCAGTGTCTGCATCTTCTGGGTTTGCGTCACATTCATCGAGATCAGAAGATCGTGATACTCTTGCCAAAGATCCCGCAGCGATTGGTGCGCGATGCTGGCGATCAACGGCACGACGATGATCACCTGCGCGATGATCATGGCCGTCGGCGTGAAGAGCAGAGCAAGCACACCCAAAGGGCCCGAGCGGGACAGGATCACATACACTATCAGCCCGACCACGACGGGCGGAAGCCCCATCAGGGCGTTCAGCGTCGCAATTACCACCCGTCGCAGGCGAAAGCGGCTGACTGCCAGAAGGGCTGCCAAAGGCATCGCGATCAGACACGCGACCAAGAGAGCGGTCAGCGTGACTTGCAGCGACCGCAGCGCAATTTCGACCAGCTCTGAATCGGCGGTGACGACCAGCCAGAAGGCCTGTGCCAAACCGTCCCAGAGTTCGACCATGTGTCGCCCCTCCCGGATCTTTTGCACGAGGATTTGCAGGTTTCCGGCTGGGACGCCACCTTGAAATCCACTCTATCCGGTCAAATGGGATAGACTGACCCAAACGCCTCCGGTCACCTCCTTCAAGGCAGTCAGTTTGACCTTGCACCGGTGTAATACCTGACCTTTTCACCAAGTAATGCTGTGTTTGCGCTGGACGCGCTTGCCGATTACCCTGACCTGAAAAACAGACAAGGGATATGACCGTCTGTGACCTCGGTCCGTTCGCGCCTTCTTATTCTCGCACTTGCGCCGTTCATGCTGTTGCTGCCGTTTCTTCTGGTGGTGGGCATGACTCGCTGGACCTCCGACTATGATGCGCTCCTGATCGCCAAGGTTGAAAGCGATTTGCGGATCGCCCAACAATACCTGTCCCGCATTCTCGCCGGGACCAGCGACGATCTCAGCGGTGTCGCGGAATCTGGGGCTTTCGCAGATGTGTTGGATCGGGACGAGGCGCAACAGGCCGCATTTTTTGCAACCAAGCGAGACGCGCTTGCGCTTGATTTCCTCTACTATCTCCCTGAAGGGCAGGCGAAAGAGATAGCAGAGAACTGGCCGGTAATTGCCGCGGGTCTATCAGGCACGCCGGCAAGCGAAATCGACATTTTCGACGCAGCCAAATTGTCGTCCATTGGCGCAGGGTTGGAAGACCGCGCGCGAATCGACTTGATCGAGACGGAAGCCGCCGTACCAACTGACCGGACCATTGAGGACCGCGGTATGGTCGTGCATGCAGCGAGCCCCGTCCGCATGGCAGGCCACAAGGGTGTGCTGGTCGGTGGTGTGCTGCTGAATCGCAACCTCGATTTCATAGATACGATCAATGCGCTCGTCTACCTCAACGCTGTAACGGGTGGCGAATTGCAGGGCACGGCGACCCTCTTTCTGGACGATGTCCGCGTATCTACGAATGTGCGTCTCTTTGAAGATGTGCGTGCGCTCGGCACGCGTGTGTCGGCTGTGGTGCGCGGTGCGGTTCTTGATGAAGGGCGCACGTGGCTTGACCGGGCCTTTGTTGTGAATGATTGGTACATCTCGGGCTATTTGCCCCTGTCCGACAGCTTTGGAAGCCGGGTCGGCATGCTCTATGTCGGCTTTCTTGAAGCGCCGTTCACGGTTGCCAAGCGCGAGGCGGTTTTGTGGATGATCGGCGCTTTCGCATTTGTCATGATCTTGTCCGTTCCGGTCTTCTTATGGGTCGCGCGCAGCGTTTTCTCACCGCTTGAAAGAATGACGCAGACGATGCGCACGGTCGGGCGGGGTAATCTGTCGGCCCGCAATCGCCATGAAGGACCACGTGACGAGATCGGGCAGGTCGCCGATCACCTCGACAGTCTTCTCGACCAGGTGCAGGAACGCGACCAGCGGTTGCGATCCTGGGCGGATGAGTTGAACCAGCGTGTCGATCAACGTAGGGCCGAACTGCGCCAAGCGCATGACAAGCTTGAGGAAACGTACCGCCAACTGGTCATGAGCGAAAAGCTGGCCTCAATCGGTGAGATCACCGCAGGCGTCGCGCATGAAATCAACAACCCGGTCGCCGTTATTCAGGGCAATGTCGATGTCATTCGCGAAACCTTGCAGCAAGAGACCGATGGAATCCGAACCGAGCTCACACTGATCGACCAACAGGTGACGCGCATACAGTCCATTGTGGGCAAGCTTCTCAAGTTCGCTCGGCCGGTTGAGTTTTCCGGCTACGACGAGACGATCGCGCTTTTGCCGGTTGTTGAGGATTGTCTCGTCCTTGTCGATCATGTTCTGAAGAAGGGTCGGGTTGAAGTCGTCAAGGATCTGGCGGATGTGTCCCTTATCCGGGCGGATGTGGGGGAGATGCAGCAGGTCATCGTCAATCTGGTTGTGAACGCCGCGCAGGCGATGGAGGGAGACGGCCTCATTGAACTTTCACTGGGTCCGGGGGAACGGCAGGGACAACGAGGCGTGGTTCTTAGCGTTCGTGATCACGGGCCAGGGATCCGTGAGGATGTACTGGCGTCAGTCTTTGATCCCTTCTTTACCACCAAACAAGCCGAGGGCACGGGTTTAGGTTTGTCGATCTCGCAGGCTCTGGTTCAACGGGTTGGCGGTTTGATTATTGCCGAAAACCACCCCGGAGGAGGCGCGGTGTTCAAGATCTGGTTGCCGGAGGCAGAGGTCGATCCCCTCGCGGCCTGATGTCCAAATTGTCCGGTCGGCATGGTCAAGCCCAGGCAGCACCGTTGCCTTTGGGCGCTCTTGTTGTGGTGCTCTGATCCGCCTTACACAGCAGAAGAAAGTCCAAATGCACAGAGGCAGCAATGTCCATTCAAGACCTGGCCGACCGGTTTCCGCAAGATTTCATCTGGGGCGTTGCCGGGGCGGCCTATCAGATCGAAGGTGCTGCCCGCGAGGATGGGCGCGGCCCCTCGATCTGGGACGCCTTTTCGCACATGCCAGGTCGTGTGCATGGGGGCGATACGGGCGATATCGCCTGTGATCACTACCATCGCTGGGAAGAGGATCTTGACCTGGTTGCCAGCCTCAATGTCGGTGCTTACCGGTTTTCAATCTCGTGGCCCCGGATTTTCCCAAACGGCGTCGGTGCACTGAATGAGGCCGGGCTGGGCTTTTACGACCGGCTGCTGGACGGTCTGAAGGCACGGAATCTCAAGGCTTTTGCAACGCTCTATCACTGGGATCTGCCGCTTGCGCTGATGGCACGCGGCGGCTGGACGGATCGCGGCACAGCTGATGCCTTTGCGGACTACACCGGGCTTGTCACGCGACATCTCGGCGATCGCATCGATACTCTTGCCACCTTCAACGAACCTTGGTGCATCAGTTACAAAGGGCACTTCATCGGTGATCATGCCCCCGGCGAACGCAGCCTTGATGCCGCTTTGGCTGCAACACATGTCATCAACCTTGCCCATGGCAAAGCCTGCCTTGCCGCGCGTGCCGAACGGTCTGACATTCCGATGGGTGTTGTCCTCAATGCGCAGGCCATCTATCCGGCGTCAGCCTCCGATGCCGATCAAGCCGCTGCAGAGCGGCACTTCCAGTTCCATAATGACATCTACATGGGCCCGATGATGGTTGGCCGATACGGCGATCAGCTCATGGAGTCTTGTGCCGACAAGCTGAATATTGAGGACGGCGATATGGCTGTGATCCATCAGCCGCTGGAGTGGTGGGGGTTCAACTATTACTGCCCCGTGACCATACAACATGACGCGGATCCCAACGTGGCTTTTCCCGCGACGAAAGAGGTCCTTTCGACGACAAGCGGCGCCCGGACGGACATCGGCTGGGAGATAAAGGCCGAGGGCCTGAGCCATCTGCTGACCATGGCCTATGACCGCTATGCTAACTTGCCGCCCTGCTACATCACCGAGAACGGCGCCTGCTACAACATTGGGATCGATGAAGGTGGCGCGGTGAATGATCAGCCACGTCTGGACTATCTGCGCGATCACATCTCGGTCGTCGCGGATACGATTGACGCAGGCATACCTGTAAATGGATACTTCGCTTGGTCCCTCATGGATAATTTTGAATGGGCCGAGGGATTTTCAATGCGTTTTGGAATTGTTCACGTGAACTACGAAACGCAAGAACGCACGATCAAGAAAAGTGGTCAATGGTTGGCGGAACTTGCTGGACATATGCACCGCTAGTAAGCTGTTTTTATGGCACAAACAGGCTTAAAGAATACGCGAGGACTGATTTGCAAATTGGCTCCCAAAGCCTTTGCTTCGCAACCCGCATCATGGACTTCCAAGGCACTTGGTGCTGGTCCGGAGAGGCCTACGCGAGCGTATCGCGATTTCTTCCTTAACCATACCTTAATTCCGACAAAGTTCTCTTGCAACCGAGACGGGAAGGAGTTCTCGGATGCTACGGTTGCGATTGATCTCATTTGTCATGTTGTTTGCTTGCACCGCGGCGCAGCTCGCAGCAGAGCCGTTTTCGTTCAATAACAAGGTGATCCTGCTGAAATCGGGCGCTTTGTCCGTGCAAACGACCTTTACCTATAATGCCGGTCTCTTTTATGGGACGGCCACTGCAGATCTTGAAGAACGTCGCAAAAAGATGGGTCAGGCCCGCATGCGCTTTGGCATGCGTCCAAAAATGGGCAACACGACCTATAACCTGTCTTTCTCGCGATCGACTTCAGGGCGTTGTTGCGGCACGTTCAGTGCCGACATGAAACGCCCTCTCGGCACGATCGGGCTTGTGGATGCGCGTCTCTGGCTCGACACGGCGTCTTCCACAACGCGGGCCATGACAAAGGCGCGCATTCCGCTCAGCCGCAGCCTTCGGTTCGATGCCCAGTTGCGGGGCGGTTACAACAACCGCAACGACGCATCCAGCATCGCGGTCGAATTCGGGTTCGACAAGAAGCTATCCCGTCGCAACCGGTTGAACGCCAAGATCATCAAGCGCAGTTCCAGACCCGCACGCGCAGAGATGTTGTGGAACATCCGATTCTGATCCCGTCGCTAGCGCGCTGCGACAATCTCATTGCAGGACGGCAGTCCATCCGTGAAGAAATCTTCAGGAACATGCCGTGCTTCGGTTACAATCAGATTGCTTTCGGTATCCCAAACCATGTCGTGCGTCCAAATGACCTGACCATCTGCTGAGGTCTCAAGCAGTCGACCATGTTCAGCCTCAGTAAGCAGCAGATTGCCGTTGGGCAGGGTCTGATGCTTGCCGCGCCGCCATGTATAGAAAGGTTCTGACGAACTGCCTGCAAAATCCGTGGTGACTTCCCGGCTTTCCGGGTCAATCCGCAGAATCCGGGACTGGCCGACACCTGTCGCATTGTCAAAAACCGTGATCGTCCCATCAGATTCGAAATCCGGATCGTGCTGCTTGAACCAAGGCCCATGCTGCCACCAGCGCAAAATGCCTGTTTCTGGGTCCACGACGCCGACCAGATTGGGCTCGCGCAGGCTGAACATCAGATCTCCCGGCTCGAACATGGGGAAGGCATCTGCAATGTCCGACCGCAACATCTCCACATCGTTGGGATGGAACGGATCATGCAGATAGGTCACTTCGCCATCGGCATCGTCCGGCATCCGGACGCGGATATCGAAGATGGCCCGTTGTTCGCCGTTCGCTGCGTTCACGACGTGATCGCGCAGATGCATCGAAAAGGTCGTTTCACCGGTATTTTCATCGAGGCGGACCATGTTTTCGCCTTCCCAGGTCCAGATACCGCCCGTATCGTCCCGGCTGATGGAATGATGATAGCCACCGCGCACGCTCCACATCGTCTCTCCGCATTGATCGACCCGTGCAATCGCATTACCCACATCGAATGTCACAACGACCGAGCCATCTTCGAACACTTCCATGCCATGCAGCATCGTATTCTGGGCTGGCGTATCCGGGTCGAAGTTTTCGTAGAAGATCGGCCACCGGTGTACTTCATCTCCATTTGTGTCCATTAGGCGCACGGCAAAAACCGATACGTCCTGATCGTCGCTTAACCCCGCAATCAGGATGTAGCCGGGGGCGCGTTTGCTGCCTTCGCGCAGGTCATATCCCCGCCCTGGGTTGCCCGCTTGCGGGCCATTCGGTTTGACGAGGTGGCGGGTCGGCTCGAGCCCAAGGTCGTTGCGCCAGTTTCTGGAGACATCCAGATAGGTGCGATGCGCTTCGCCAATCTGCGGGGCCGGGAACCAGCCCCACCAGGATGAAACAATGCCATAGACCATCGCGATTAGGCCAAGCGAAACAACAAAAAAACCGCGCGCAAGGCTTTCAGATGAGGGCAACTTCATATCGAGATCTCTTTGAAAGGGGGATGACTGGTGCCGATGGCCCTGTCGCACAGCCGTATATGGAGTTCGTCAGCCTTGTGAAGAAGGTCTGCCGAGGCGCCTTCAAGGTGCGGAACCGGTCGGGGTGCGCGCAACATACTTGCAAATGACGCCATATCAGTTCCGTCCTGCAGTTGGAGCGCATGGCCCAGATCAGGCAGGATCCGTTGCGGATCTTCACAAAGCGCGTCGTGATCGACGAAGATCGCGTTTGGGCCTGCGGTCTTCAGCACATGCTCATAGGCTGCGATCCAGTAGCGCAGCCAGAAGTCGGCATGCTTGGCCCCTGCCATCTTGCCGGGTGCTCCATCAAAGCGGATGGGGCGCAGCGCCCCGCCGAACTCGAAATGACCGATCCCTTCCATGTAGCGACGCGCAAACGGTTCGCGCCGATGCAGATCAGTGAAGCGCTCATGCTGGCGCAGTAAGGATTTGACCTGCGCACGCGGATTTCGGACCGGTAGAACGGTGGCGGCGTCGGGAAAGATCCGTTGGATCAGGTCTAGCCGCGCGATATTGGCATTGTTTTTGGATATGTACCGAACCGCTTGCGGCTTTGTCGCGACGATCTTCGCCATGTGCTGGCGGAAGAAGTTCTCAAACCCTTCGTCGTTCGCGCGGCCATCCCAGAGGGTGATGTGATCGCTGGCATAGTGTTCTGGCCAAAAAGCCATCCAAAGCATCTCTTCGAATGCTTCCGGGCTGTCGATACCCACCGAAATCCCGTCGCCATGAGCACGTTCCGCAAAGTCACCGGCTTTGCGGAACGACTTTGAGAATCCGCCCCAAAGAAGCGGTGACAGGGTGAACGGCATGTGCCGGTAGGTTGCCGAGGCAAAGTCAGGCAGGGCGGAAAGACCTTCCAGCATGATGGTCGTTCCGGCCCGGGGCAATGACGTGATGAAAACGGGGCGTTCGGCCCGCTCAGCGGCAATGCTGCGTCGATACAGCCTGTTTTCCAGTCGGCCCAAACGTATCTGGCGGTCGGACGAGGCGAAGGCGAAGTCATGCAGTGCCTTGTCCATCGGGCTGTAGGGCACTTCTTCTCGTCTGGCATCGTCCTGTGGCACTTTGTTCAAGCGATCCAAACCGATCCAGAGGGCAACGGCCGCAGCGGTCGATCCCAATATGAACGGCCACCCCAATGCAACGGAAATGGCTTGGTCCACAGCATAAAAGTCGAAGACAGCGCCACCCCAAACGACTAGGACCGATGCACCGATCGCGGCAGTACCGATCGCGGCGATTCCGAAGAACCCCCCCAGCAACTTCAGAGAGGCGCGTCGGACCTGCATTTCCTTTTCCTCGTCTGTAACATCGCTGTTCATCATCACGGAAAGCGCATGCTGGGTTGTGTTGAGGACACCAGTTGCAACTTTCTGGGCCTCAAGCACGCGCAGAACGGCAATGAATGCGACCACCCCCAGCAACAGGGCGAAAACGCTCACCTCTGGTTCTCGGGGGCAGCGACGGGCTGTGATTTAGCCTTCCGAGCCTTCAGCATCCGCTTGACCGGGTACCAGACAAATCCGACGATGGAGAGCAAGAGCGCGGCAACCAGTGCGATCATGGTCCCGATGGCCGTCAGACCGGCACCAGGCCCAACATAGGCCTGTGCGGCGACCGGGCTCAGCAAAAGCACGGCTGCGGTGAGGGAGGTATAAAAGGCCTTCGTATTGAACGTTTTGCGTTTCATGGGGATGTCCTCATATACGGGCGAACGGAATGGACTTTTCGGTCGGACGCAGGTGAAAAACCTGAATCGCCGCAACTCCTGCGTTAAAGCTATGGAGTGCGGGTCGCGCAGCAAGCAGACGCAAAGAAAGCGGCAAAAGGCTGCCAGAACACTTGAATCGGGTGGAGTAATTCCGCCCGTTGTCTTTGGTCGGCGGGCCTTCGCGCAGATTCTGCGCCAGGCACGGCTTGCTGCGGGACTGTGTTGGATAGGCGGCCTGTAAGGTCTTGAAGAGCTCACTCGATCGTTTGGTGTTTTTCAAGGATGCCGATTCCTTGATGGTCGGCCAAAGGTACGATGGGAAGGCTGTGTAATTGCCGTTCTTTGCCGCAATCTCAGCCATCCAGGGCTGACTCTAGCGGCCTTCCGCCGCCGGTGGGTCACCCAAACTGGCGCGATTCTGCCATAGCGAAAGCAGATCGGTGATGGGGTTCGTCAGCCGCTTGTTTTGCCGTCACTCTGACGCAATCTGAATACGAACACACGTTGCGGTGCCGCAAGGGCAGTGCGGCTCTCGGGCATCAGTTTCCGACCGCATCTACTGCGCGATCTCATGATTGGAGAGCTTTGGAACATGTCGACTGACAATGACGCCTACGGGGTCACGGGATCCGACACCTCGACCCTCCCGTCCATTGACAATGAGGCTGAGTGTGCAGACCTGCCCGATGTGGTGACGGCTGTAGACACGCCATTGGTCGTTGATCTGGACGGCACTTTGCTGCGCTCTGATCTGTTAATCGAGACGGCATTTCGCCGGGTGGGTCGCGATCCTGTCGCGATCTTCGGGGTTCTGAACGCCCTTCAGCGCAGCAAAGCTGACCTAAAGCACTTCCTGTGTGAGACTGCCGACTGCGCCCCTGAAACGCTGCCCTATGACGCCAACATTCTTCTGATGATCCGACTTGCACATCTTGCGGGGCGCCCGGTCTATCTAGCATCAGCCTCGCACGAAGCGTTCGTCAAAGCGATCGCGGATCATCTTGGGTTTTTCACCGGATACTTTGCGACGACCTTGGATGAAAACTTGTCCGGAATGGCCAAGGCCAAGCGGCTGGTCGAAGCATTCGGCCATATGGGTTTTGACTACATTGGCAATGACAAGGCGGATCTGCCGGTGTGGAAGGTGGCCCGGCAACCGATTTCAATCCGCGCCCCGTCGCGCGTTGCTGCCCGTTTGCGTGCAATGGCACCGCACGCGGAATTCGTGCCGCACCATGAGGCGAACCTGAAGGATTGGACGCGTCAGCTTCGCATGCATCAATACGTCAAGAACGTCCTAGTCTTCATACCGATCATTGCAGCGCACGCTCTGACCTTCGAAAACCTGCTGATCACAATGGTTGCCGCTGTGGCCTTCTGCCTCGCTGCATCTGCCTGCTACATTCTTAACGATCTGGTCGATCTGCAAGAGGATCGCGCGCACCGGACCAAAAAGCATCGTCCGCTGGCCCGGGGTGACATCCCGCTTTGGAATGCGCTGTTGGCTATTCCGATCCTGCTTGGAATGACCACGATCATCTCATTGTCGATCTCGACCAGCTTCGCCCTGGTCATGCTGGTCTACTTCGTGACGACCACGGCCTATTCGTTCTTTCTGAAGAAAGTCCTGCTGGTCGATGTGCTCACTTTGGCCGGGCTCTACACCATCCGCATGCTCGGCGGAGCCGTTGCCGTTGGCGTGTCTCTGTCATCCTGGCTGATCATCTTCGCGCTTTCAATATTTGTATCGCTCGCGCTTATGAAGCGGTTCGTTGAACTCGCCGCGCGGGCAGATGAGGATCTGGCCTCACCGCAGAACCGCGACTATGAGAAAATGGATCTGAGCATGATCGCGGCCCTTTCAGCTGCGGCGGGTTTCAATGCGGTCACTGTGCTGGCGCTCTATGTCTCGGGCAGTTCGGTGACCGAACTCTATAGCAAACCCGAAATGCTTCTGCTGGCGTGCCCAATCCTGACCTACTGGATCGGGCGTGCCCTGATCCTTGCTCAACGACGCCAGATGCAGGACGACCCGGTGATCTTTGCGGTCAAGGACCCCCTTAGCCAACTCAGCGGGGTCGCGATGCTTGCCGTCTTCCTTTCGGCGATCTGACGGACGGGACGGGTCATGTTTCGCCTCTTGTCAGAAGGCCATCCAATTTTGCGCTATGGAATTGCGGCGCTGATTTCTGTCTGCGCCAACCTTCTGTCGCAGGAGCTGACTTTGCGCAGCTTGCCGGGTGCGCCGCTGATGGCCGCCATCATTGTTGGAACGCTGGTCGGGTTCCTGATCAAGCACGTGATCGACAAAACCTGGACCTTTCGCGAAGGCTATACCGGACCCGCAGGCGAAGCGCAGCGCATTACGCTTTCGGGCCTTTTCAGTGTTTTCACAACTTTGATTTTTTGGGGTTTTGAGCTTGGTTTCTATGCGATCTGGCAGACGGATTTCGCAAAGTATCTTGGCGCGGTTCTTGGCCTGGCCATCGGGTATGTGCTGAAATTCTGTCTTGACCGCAGGCATGTCTTTAGGGAGGCCACGGTGTGAGGGATCTGAGCGGTTGGGGCCGATATCCCCGCACTTCAGGCCCTTTGGGTATGGTTTCCGACGTTGACGATGCGGCGGTCGCAACAGCGCTGCTGTCTGGCGTCGTTGCGCGCGGGCTTGGCCGGTCCTACGGCGATGCGGCCATTGGGCGCGAAACGACACTGTCGGCCACGGGCCTTGACCGGATGCAATCCTTCGACCCGGAAACGGGCATTCTCGCGGCCGAGGCTGGTGTGTCTCTGGCGGAAATCATCGAAACCTTCCTGCCGCGCGGCTTTTTCCCAAAGGTTGTGCCAGGCACGCGCTTTGTGACGATCGGCGGCATGATCGCTTCGGATGTACATGGCAAGAACCAGCACAACGATGGCACCTTTGGCGATCACGTCGAATGGATAATGCTGGCGCTGCCCGATCATCGGGTCCTGCGTTGCAGCAGGGCCGAAAATCCCGAAATCTTCGCCGCGACCATTGGCGGTATGGGTTTGACCGGGACGATCCTGTCGGCCGGGATCCAGTTGAAGAGGGTCGAAACGGGTTGGATTCGCCAAAAGACACATGCCGCCCGAAACCTTGACGAGGCAATCAGATGTCTTCAGCAGACTGAAGACGCCACCTACACCGTCGCCTGGATTGATGTGCTGGCGCGGGGCAAGTCCATGGGGCGGTCCCTCATTCTGGAGGGAGAGCATGAAACACTCAGCGATCTGCCATGGGGTGAGATTCCTTTCCCCACATCAAAGTTCGGGCGCATATCGGTGCCGATGGAGATGCCCGGCTGGATGTTGAATGGCGCGAGCATACGCGCCTTCAACGCAGGCTACTATCTGAATGGCGCGCGTCATGCTGGTCGAGACAGGGTCGTGACGTGGGATGCCTATTTCTTTCCGCTGGACGGGATCGGCAACTGGAACCGGATCTACGGGCGGCGCGGCTTCGTCCAACACCAATGCGTCATCCCCGAAGGCGCAGAGCATGTTCTGTTTGAAATCCTTGATCGTTTGTCTGCTGCCGGGGCTGGATCTTTCCTCGCCGTTCTCAAAAGACTGGCGCCCGCCTCGGGTCTGATGTCTTTTCCGATGAAGGGTCTCACCCTCGCGCTCGATCTGCCGGTCAGCCCGGAAAACCTGACCCTGCTGACCCAGATCGACGGGCTGGTGGCCGGGGCGGGTGGACGTATCTATCTCGCCAAGGATGCCCTACAATCGCGCGACACGTTTCAGGCGGGCTATCCGGATCTTGACCGGTTCTGCCGCTTGCGGGACGATATCGGCGCCCGTGGGCGCATCGCTTCCAAACTTTCTGCACGGTTGGGCTTATGAGCCTTACAGCAAGGCATCTTCTGCTGCTTGGCGGCACTTCGGATATCGGGCGCGCGGTGGCCAAGCACTATGCCGATAATGGCTGGCAGGTCACGTTGGCCGCGCGCGACGTGGAGGCCGCATCGCGAAATGCCGCTGACATCAACACGAGACAACCGGATGCAGGTGTTGCCGTTGAAGGGCTCGACATTCTGGAGACCGAGAGTTTCGTATCCTTCCTTGACGCACTTCATCCGCTTCCCGACACGGTCGTTTGCGTGGTCGGCATGCTTGGAGATCAGGAGCAGGCGGAAACAGATCCCGACCATGCGACCCGGATCATGCGTACGAATTACGAGGGGCCAGCGCTGTTCTTGGACATGATCGCCGCCCGTTTCGTGAGCCGAGGCTACGGCATGATCATCGGTGTCAGCTCCGTTGCTGGCGATCGCGGGCGGGCCTCGAACTACGCCTACGGCTCGGCCAAAGCGGGCTTTACCGCGTTTCTGTCAGGCCTTCGAAACCGGCTAGCCACCAAAAACGTGCATGTCGCGACCGTGAAACCCGGGTTCGTCGAAACCCGCATGACTGCAGGTATGGATCTGCCGGGTGCCCTGACCGCCAAACCCAAGGATGTCGCAGAACGCATTGCTGGTATCGAAATTCGCCCGCGGGACGTTATTTATGTTCTGCCGGTCTGGCGTCTTGTGATGTTCGTGATCCGCAGCATTCCCGAACCGATCTTCAAAAAGCTCAAGCTATGAGGTTCTGAGTATGTCTGGTCCAAGTAATCGCATATCTCCGGTCACATGGGCCGTCTGGCTGACAATCATCATTTGTGCGGCATTGCTGATCGTACCCGGCGCGACCGTTTCTTCAATGTACGTTAACGATCTGCTGATCTTTCTCGATGGGGGCTACAGGGTCGTGCAGGGCCAGGTACCGAACCGGGATTTTCACACTGCCCTCGGGCCGCTGAATTTCTATATTCCAGGTATTGGCTACTGGCTGACGGGACGGCTTGGCCTTTCCATGCCTGTGGGGTTGGTGGTTCTGGCGCTGGTCATCGCGCCTGTCATGATACATGTCTTCCGGTCCCGCTTACGCCCGCTTGTCGCCGTGCCTCTCGCGGTCTTTTTGCTCCTTCTGCTCGTCACGCCGATGAATACGGGTGAAACGCCGATCAAGGTGTCTTTCGCCATGTTCTACAATCGCATCGGATGGGTTCTTTTGGGTATTTTGTTGGTCATGCATCTGCGACCGACCAACCCTGTCGCGGGGCAACGCTGGTGGGACGCCACCGCTGCTGCGATGCTGACGCTGCTCGCCGTGTACATCAAGATGACGTACGGCGTGGTGGCCGCTGCGTTTCTTGTCCTAATGCTTTTGCAAAGCGGGCAAAGGGTCTGGGCTTTTGGTGCCATTTTGCTTTGCGGCGCTGCGGCCGTTCTGATCGAGGTCCTTTGGGGCGGATCTCAAATGCATATCGCGGATCTCATGGAGGCGACCAAGGTCAGCGGGGTCACCGAATGGCAGATCTACGCGCGCTCCTTCATTCGGACATCCGGAGAGTACGCGATCTTTCTGGTTTTTGTCGGTCTGGCTATTTGGGTGCGCCCGCGCGTATCCGATTTCCTTTTCTACGGCTTTTGCGCTTGTGCGGGTTTTGCCCTGATCAACCAGAATTTCCAGATCACAGGCATCGTCACCATGTTCGTCGGGGCGGCCGTCGCTGCAGAGATCATTCAGCGCCGACTGCCTCCAACCGCGTCACCCGGCATGACGACCCTTTTGCGCGGAGCGCCCTTTGCGGTGATTGTTCTGCTTTTGCCGATTGGCCTTTCTTCGGCGGCGGCAATCGGGGTGCATGCCACCGTAGCGGCGACGAAAGGGGGCATGCACCTTGACACGCCGAATGGAAAGGACCTGCGGATCGTCAACATCCTTGATCCCGGACAATTCAGATTCTACCGGCAATATGGCGAAACACTTGAAACGGGTGCCGCGCTTTTAGCCGCGATTGATGCGCCTTCGAGCCGGGTTCTGGTCATGGATTTTGTCAGCCCCTTCAGCTCGCTCGTGGGTCTTCAGCCGCCCGAAGGTGGGCCGGCCTGGATGCATGATAACCGCAACTTTGATCTGGATTTCCATCTGCCTGCCGAGGAAATGCTGGACGGTGTTGACATCGTAATGGTGCCGAAGAAGCCTGCGGCCGAGGGCACGACTGAAAAGATGCTGGTGATCTACGCGCCTTATCTTAAAGAACATTTCGAACTCGCCCGCGCCACCAAGCATTGGTCCCTTTACAAGCGGCGCGAGGCGCAACCCGAAGAGGTTCCGCAAAGCAGCTAAGGTGCTAAGCTAGCCTTGGTTGGTTTCGACCCAGGCGTCTGTCAGCCATGTTTCGGTCAGCGCTCGGCCCCGGTGCTGTAGATAAGCGCGCAGGCTAACCGGCTCCGGCCCCGTCTGTTCGAAATCAAAGGTCAGGCGCCAGTATTTCGTTCCGACGACCGGATAGGCGTCCATCGGATCAAGGATGCGGCCATTCACTGCGTCGACGATCGGTAGTACCCCGCTGTCGCGGTTGAGCCCGGTTAGGGACGGGCCTTCAAAATCGACGACCATTTTTCCGATGCCTTCCGGGATCGGATCGCCCGGCACGCCGCCCTGGCCCTGACGTGTCGCGACGACCCGCGCGACGTTCTGAGGAAATGGGTCTTTGGCGCGCCACTCGATTTCGTAGTCAAAGCGGTAAGCCGCACCCTTCTTTGTTGGACGGTCGGGCACCCAATAGGCGACCACATTGTCGAAGGTTTCATCACCCGTCGGGATTAGGACAAGCTGCACCTGGCCGGGCCCCCAATCGCCGATTGGTCGGACCCAGGCCGACGGTCGGCGATTGTAGAAGACACCGTCATCCTGGTAATTGGCGAATTCCCGGTCCCGCTGGATCAGGCCAAAGCCGCGCGGGTTGTTGTCCAGAAAGCTGGAGGTCGTCACCATCGACGGGTTGTTGAGCGGGCGCCAAAGTCGCTCACCGCTGCCGGCAGCCATAGCAAGCCCGTCGCTGTCGTGGATTTCGGGTCGCCAGTCCTTGCCCGACATGCGATTGCGCTCTGAATACCAATACATGCTGGTCAGCGGAGCGACCCCCAGACGTTCTATCCCTTCACGCAAGAAAAGATGAGCGGAAATGCGTGTCAGATGGCCGCCATGCGCTGCATTGCGCACAAGTCCAAACCGGTAAGCGCCAGTGATCGACGGACCGTCCAGTTCAGCCCAGACCGAAAGCTCTTCATCTTCCATTTCGGGCGGGCCGAGCCAGAAGGCGGCAAAGCGTGGAAACTCTTCCGGCATATTCAGCCCGGTGTTGATGGCAATGCCACGCGCAGACAGACCATACTGCGCTTCTGGGCCATCTGTGCGGAAATAGGATGCGCCTAGGAATGAGACCCAGTCAGGCTCAAGCCCCGGCCGCATGACGCGGAATCCCGCAAACCCAAAGCCTTCCGGCAGGTCGCGGGCGGGGTTGTCTTCCGGCATTGAGAAGAATTGGTCGCTGAACGTGACTTCCCGCGATGTGCCCTTGCTTTCTCGGACATGGATCTGGACAGGTTCCGGAAAAAACCGACCGGGATGGAAAAACTGCACCGGCGCTTCGTTTTCACCAATTTCGAGCGTCGCTTCATCCCGGAAACGAATTTGCCAATGCGCGCTGTAATTCACCTTTTGAATCAGTTCGGGGGCCGGGATCTTTGCTGGTTGATACGGACGCTCTGCTGCAAGGCGCGCTTTTTCAACGAGCCCTTCGAACGTCATTGTCGTGGCGGCGCTGTCCGTATCGGCAACCCCCCAGCCTGTCGCACCAAGTGCTGCAAATGCGGCCGATCCAGCGAGGACCGCGCGTCGCGATGGTTTGTGCGGGGCCATTTTCAATCTCGTCTTCCTTTTCAATGCGTCGGAACGTAGCGATCGATCAATCGGTTTCATGCCGGTGCTTCGCCTGGTCGAAGTGCCTTTTGAAGGTCAATGGCCAATGTTGATGATGTATAGACTCACCCAATAGCCAATCAATTTGCGTGCTTTCATACCGGCACAACTTTGCCGAAATCTCCGGTTTCCGCTTATTTTTCAGGATCTGAAACGTCATGCCTCGCGTGAAGGTGGGCACATAATGTGCAGATGGGGCGGTCCGGATCCGGCTTCTTTCGAAGCTCACGCCACAATCAATCGGGGCAGCAACAGGTGCCGTTTGTGTGGGCAAAGTCTTCCTGAGGCAGCGAAAGCGCCTTCGCATTCGCTCTTGGGGCTTGACGGCTGATCGCGGACCGAACCATTATCAAATTGGTTCGCTGGCGGCTTCTAGGCCTACGCGATTGTTCGATAACCCGTTCCAAAACGATGAGCCGCGGTGCGGAAAAGCCGCCCGCAGGACGAACGACAATTAGGGAAGGACATCACGATATGGATTACCTGAAACGAACAACGATCTGCGCCGTGGCCAGCGCGATTGCCCTTACCGCTGGAGCGCAGGCCGCGCTGAGCAAGGACTTGCGGATCGCCCTGCAATCGGATGCAGATGTGCTAGATCCTGACCAATCCCGCACGTTTGTTGGTCGCATTGTCTATGCGTCTCTCTGTGACAAGCTAGTGGATATTACGCCGGATCTGGAGATTATTCCGCAACTTGCAACATCGTGGGAAACGGCCTCAGACGGGATGTCAGTCACATTTCAGCTGCGTGAAGGCGTCATTTTCCATGATGGCACCCCATTCAATGCAGAAGCGGTCGCTGCCAACATAGAACGGTCGCAAACACTGGACGAAAGCCGCCGGAAATCGGAACTGAAGTCGATCACGTCAACCGAGGTCTTGGGTGACTACGAAATCAAGATGAACCTTGGCGGTGCAGATGCCACGCTGCTGGCGCAACTGGCAGACCGTGCGGGCATGATGATGTCCCCGACGGCCGCCGCAGAAGCAGGTGCGGATTTCGGTCTGAACCCGGTCTGTTCGGGGCCATTCAGCTTTACCGAGAGGGTCGCGCAGGACAAGATCGTCCTGACCCGTTTTGCCGACTACTGGAATGCGGATGAGATCGCTTTTGACAGCGTGACGTTCCTGCCAATCCCGGACACAACCGTGCGACTGGCCAACCTGCAATCGGGCGATATCGACATGCTGGAACGGCTTGCCGCGACAGATCTGGCCCAGGCCGAAGCAGATGCGGACCTTGTCGTGCAAAGTGCCGTCAGCCTCGGCTATCAGGGTATCACCTTTAACATTAGCAACGGCGCCCGTGGCGACAACCCTTGGGGCAATGACAAACGTCTGCGCCAGGCGCTTAGTCACGCGATCGATCGCGAGGCGCTGAACCAGGTCGTATTTGAAGGCGCCTTCGCACCAGGCAATCAGGCCTTCCCACCGACATCGCCTTGGTACAATCAGAGCTTGCCAGTTCCACCGCGAGACATCGAAAAGGCCAAGACGCTACTGGCAGAAGCAGGCTTCCCTGACGGGCTGGAGCTTGAAGTGCAGGTGCCAAACTCGACCGAGCCGCTTGCCGTGATGCAGGTTGTGCAGGCCATGGCCGCTGAAGCGGGCATTCAGATCAAACTCACCTCGAAGGAGTTCGCCACACTACTCTCTGATCAATCGGCTGGTGACTACACGGCAAGCCAGATCGGCTGGTCTGGCCGCGTTGACCCTGACGGCAACAATCATCAGTTCGCCACAACCGATGGCGGGATTAACGACAGCAAATTTTCTGATCCGAAGATGGACGAGGTTCTGAATACAGCTCGCGTGGCCCCCGGGATCGATGAACGCAAGGCGCTTTATGACGAGGCAACAGCTATCATGCTTGATGAGCTCAACCGCCTGTTTCTTTATCATGTGACTTGGATTTGGGCCCACAGCGCCAAACTGCAGGGCTTCACACCATATCCAGATGGGATGATCCGCCTTGAAGGCGTGACATGGGAAGAATGACGTCCTTCTGGCCTGCACCGTACACGGCTGTGCGGGCCGCCTTTTCCTGCCGATAAAGGTGCGTTGTGCTGAGGTTTCTCCTGCGTCGGATCTTCATTGCCATCCCGACCATAATCCTCATCTCGGTCTTCGTATTCTCCCTGCAGCAGCTTCTGCCGGGGGATCCGCTTCTGGTTCTGGCGGGCGAAGAACGCGATCCTGAGGTTCTGGAGGCATTGCGGGAAAAGTACCGCCTGAATGATCCGATCCCAATGCAATATTTCGCCTGGGCCAGCAACGCCCTGCAAGGGGATCTTGGCACGTCGCTGCGCACCAACCAACCGGTGACGGAGCTGATCCTCGAAAAGCTTCCTGTAACCTTGCAGCTTGCCATCATGTCGATGATCTTCGCGATGCTGATCGGCATTCCGGCCGGGATCTTGTCGGCTGCGAAAAAGGGCACACTGGTTGATTATACCGCCAACGTTGTGGCCTTGTCCGGCCTTTCGGTGCCGAATTTCTGGCTGGGGATCATGCTGATTTTGCTGGTCTCGGTGAAATGGCAATTGTTGCCTGCATCGGGCTACACGCCCCCCGCCGAAGACTTTTGGCAATCCATCCGGACCATGCTGATGCCTGCATTCGTTCTGGGCACGGCACTGGCGGCGACACTTATGCGCCACACGCGATCTGCAATGCTGAGCGTTTTGAGCACAGACTACATCCGCACGGCCCGGGCAAAGGGGCTTCGCGAACGCAATGTCATTATGGTCCACGCGTTTCGCAACGCGCTGACGCCGATTGTCACGCTTACCGCGCTTCTGTTTGGAGAGCTTGTTGCAGGGGCTGTTTTGACTGAGCAGATCTTCACAATCCCCGGCTTCGGCAAGCTGGTGGTCGATGCCGTCTTCAATCGCGATTACGCCGTTGTGCAGGGAATTGTGCTGGTGACGGCCATTGGTTTTATCTTCATGAACCTGATCGCCGATGCGCTTTACTACATCCTCAATCCTCGGCTGAAGGTGGCTTGAGATGGCGCAAGCTGACCTTGTCGACAGCCCGTCCCCTGATCCGGGGGCGAGCGTTCCTCGCGACAATCGCGTGTGGCGCAAGTTCCGCTCGCATCGCAGTGCCATGGCCGGTGCGTTCCTTGTTGGGTTTTTCGTCATAGTCGCCCTGGCCGCGCCGCTTCTGCCGATCCCAGATCCTGCCGCGACTGATTGGGGGGCCGTCCGCAAAGCGCCCTCATGGGCGCATTGGATGGGCACGGATGAGATCGGGCGCGATGTCATGTCCCGCATGATTTGGGGCGCGCAGGCATCTTTGCTGGCCGGTGTCGTTTCCGTCGGCATCGCCATTGGACTTGGCGTCCCCCTGGGTCTTGTTGCTGGCTACTTTGGCGGTTGGATCGACGCGATTGTTTCCCGCTGCACCGAGGCCGTTCTGGCCGCGCCTTTCCTGATCCTAGCGATCGCGCTCGCGGCCTTTCTGGGACCATCGCTGACCAACGCAATGATTGCCATCGGGATCTCCGCCACGCCAATCTTCATCCGCCTGACACGGGGTCAGGTCATGAATGTCGCCGCAGAGGATTACATCGAAGCAGCCCGATCCATCGGCACACCAACCCACCGAATCCTGGGCCGGTACATCCTTCCCAATGCCCTGCCGCCAATTCTGGTCCAGGCCACGCTGACCGTCGCAACTGCGATTATCGCCGAGGCGTCATTGTCCTTCCTTGGGCTTGGGCAGCAACCGCCCGCACCAAGCTGGGGCTCCATGCTGAACACCGCAAAGAACTTTCTGAACCAGGCCCCGTGGATGGCGATGTGGCCCGGCGTTTCGATCTTTCTGGTGGTGCTGGGCTTTAACCTTTTGGGCGATGGGCTGCGCGATGCGCTGGACCCGCGCGAGACTTGATTGGGAGGCTTTATGTCCGACTTTACAACCCGCCCCGAGATTCGCGGCACATTCGGGGTTGTTACCTCGACACATTGGATCGCGTCGTCGGTCGGTATGGCCATTCTCGAAAGAGGCGGGAACGCCTTTGACTCAGCGGTTGCGACGGGCTTGGCCCTGCAAGTGGTTGAACCGCATCTGAACGGGCCGGCGGGAGACATGCCCGCGATCTTTCACTCTGCAAAGACAGGTGAGACGCAGGTGCTTTGTGGTCAGGGCCCGGCCCCTGCGGCAGCCACCATTGCGCATTACAAGGCGCAGGGCCTTGAGCTGATACCAGGCTCGGGTCTTTTGGCGACAGTGGTGCCTGGCGCATTCGATGCCTGGATGTTGATGCTTCGCGATCACGGGACGATGTATCTGCGAGACGTTATGCAGCCCGCGATTGATTATGCGCGCGATGGTCATCCCGTCTTGCCTCGTGTGGCCGCCACGATCGAAGGTCTGGCCGACTTCTTCGCGCAGGAATGGCCAACATCTGAGGCTGTCTGGGCACCTTCTGGGCAGGCACCAAAGCCACATGGCCTGTTCAAGAACCCCGACCTCGCTGACACTTACGACCGTCTCGCCCGGTCGGAAGGGGCGACACGTGAAGCACAGATTGATAAGGCTCGTGAAACGTGGCGAACAGGCTTCGTGGCAGAGGCGATCTTTGACTACCTTGAAGACGCGCATGTCATGGATGTTTCCGGTGCGCCGCATTCCGCCGTTCTGGCGCCCGAGGACATCGCAAGTTGGCGCGCAACCTATGAGGCGCCTCTGACTTACAGGTATGATGGCTGGCAGTTTCACAAGACGGGCCCTTGGTCTCAGGGTCCGGTGCTTCTGCAGGCGCTGGCAATCCTCAAGGGGTTCGACCTTTCGGCAATGGATCCAAACGGTGCCGACTTCGTGCATCTGGTCGTAGAGGCGATGAAGCTCGCCTATGCTGACCGGGAAGCCTATTACGGCGACCCCACGCAAAGCGACATTCCAATCGGCCATCTGCTGAGCGAGGATTACAATGCCGAGCGCCGCATGCTGATTGAGCAGACAGCCTCGCAGGATCAACGACCGGGCCGTGTGCCGGGCTTTGAACATCTGGCAGATGCCTATCTGAAACGCGCGGCCCGAGACTTCAATGTGGGCGCAGTCGCCGCGCAGGAACCAACTATGTCGCATCTGACGGAAAAGCGCGGTGATACCGTGCATCTTGATGTGATTGACCGCTGGGGCAACATGGTCTCCGCAACGCCTTCGGGCGGTTGGCTGCAAAGTTCTCCGGTCATTCCCGGGCTTGGCTTTCCGCTGAATTCCCGCGCCCAGATGTTCTGGCTTGACGATGACCTGCCGACATCGCTGGCGCCCGGACGCAGGCCGCGCACAACCCTGACGCCCAGCTTGGCCGAAAAGGACGGCGTGCAACTTGTCTTTGGCACCCCTGGCGGCGATCAGCAGGATCAATGGCAGCTGATCTGGTTCTTGCGATTTGCTCATTTCGGCCTGGGCCTTCAGGAATGCATGGACATGCCGTTGTTTCATTCCATGCATTTCCAGGGGTCGTTCTTTCCGCGCGAGGTTAAGGCGGGCGAGATGATGATCGAAGAGAATGTGGGCAAAGCGACGATAGCTGAACTGCGTGCGCGCGGGCACAAGGTCACGGTCGCTGACACCTGGACCGTTGGTCGTCTGACTGCCGCCATGCGCGAGGCCGATGGCACCCTAAGGGCCGCCGCTACGCCGCGCCTGATGCAAGCCTATGCGGTGGGCCGATGACCTGGTCGCTGATCGCCCGTAACGCCGAGGGCAGCGTCGGACTGATTGTGGCCAGCAAGTTCTTTGCGTGCGGGGCCGTCGTCCCGCACGTCGGGGCAGAGGTCGCCGTCGCCAGCCAGGCATTTTGCAATCCAATCTGGGGCACAGAGGGAAAGAAACGCCTGACTGCGGGAGAAAAGGCGCAAACCGTATTGGATGATTTTGTTGCGCGTGATGCAGGCCAGGCCATCCGACAGGCCCATCTGATGGATCGGCATGGATCCTTCGCGGCGCATACAGGGCAGGATTGTGTCGATTGGGCAGGACATCTGATTGGTGATGACCACTCGGTTGCAGGAAACATGTTGGCCGGTCCGGATGTCCTTGCGGCCACGTCACAGACTTATAAGGCACGGACAGACTTGCCCTTTGCGGCCAGACTGATTGCTGCAATGCAGGCCGGGGAATTCGCAGGCGGTGACAAACGCGGACGGCAAGCCGCAGGGCTAATTATACACAAGGGTGAAGATCACGCCTCGCTTGATCTGCGGGCCGATGATCACGCTGATCCTCTGGCCGAACTGGACCGTCTGTGGGAGGTGGCTCAGGAACGCTTCGTGCAATTCACCTTGGGGATGGCGACGGCGGCGAATTTCTCAGGATTGACAGATCGCGCACCAATCGACGATGCAATTGCAACGGCAGAAGCCCGGCGCAAGGCAGAGGGTAGACTAAGTCGTTCACAGGCGGTCGAAACACCCATTTGATTTTGGCCGCTTTCTTGGGAAAAGGGGTTTTTGGTCCATGGATGGTGCGCAGGTCGATGAAGCTACGGCACGTTTGCGTGAACAGCTTGTCGATCTGATGAAATCGGCTGAGTTGGGGCCCGATGGCAAACTACCCACAGAACGTGCGCTTGCCGAAAGGTTTGGAACCGGCCGACGTTTTATCCGACAGGTGCTTGATGCGATGGAGCGTGAGGGCCTTGTCTGGCGGCGTCAGGGGAAGGGCACATTTGCGGGCCAACCTGCCGACCCGATGGGCGATCTGGCAGCGAAGATCACCGGCGAGACGAATGCGCTTGAGGTGATGGAGGCCCGGCTGATTGTCGAACCGGAGCTTGCAGCCCTGTGCGCAAAGCGGATGGACGATGAAGATATCGAAGCCTTGCGCAATCTGGCCGAGCAGGAATGGGAGGCACCAGATCCACAGACCATGGAATTGTGGGACGGCTCTATTCACCGACTGATCGCGCAAAGTGCGGGCAACAGGCCTTTGATGACCGCGCATGCGCTTCTTGAGAAGATCCGGTCAAATCCCGACTGGGTCGCGCTTAGGGCCAGTGGACGGGATGCGGCGTCCCTTGATGTGACTTACGCCGAACATCTGGCCATCATTGACGCGATCGCGGCCCGTGATCCGGATGCTGCGCGGCAGGCGATGCGACAACACCTCCAGACCCGGCTGCGCGCTCTCGAAAGCGAGTTGGGGCTTGGCTGATGCGCCCTTCGCCTACCCCGAAAGTCTTTGCAGCAAATCGCGTGACGGATCGCCTGTGGCTGCCAAACCATTGGCACGCTGATAGGCCTCAATCGCTCCGCGTGTTTTCGATCCGATGACGCCATCCGCCCCTTCTGTGTCGAAGCCTTTGGCGGTCAGTTGCCGTTGCAGCGCGATCCGGTCATCTTTCGTCATCCCGAATTCATCCGCTGGAAATCTGGCGTTCAACGGGCCGGCTCCACCGATCCGGTCTGCAAGATGGCCGACCCCGATCGCGTAGGCGTCGGAATTGTTGTAGCGCTTAATGACAGCAAAGTTTCGCGTCACGCCAAAGCGCGGACCACCCGGTTGCGGCTGGATCACCCGGCTGCCCGCCCCGCGCGATCCGGTCAGACCGCCCCAGCGTTGTCCGGGAACCCAACCGCTGCGTTGCAGATAGGCTGCCGCCGACGCGAGGGCGTCGCTTGGATCTTCTGACCAGATGTCGCGTCGCCCGTCTCCTGTGAAATCGACCGCGAAGGTTTCGTAGGATGTTGGGATGAACTGAGTGTGACCCATCGCTCCCGCCCAGCTTCCGGTCATACGGTCCGGGCTGACATCACCGTTTTGCAGGACTTTCAGCGCCGCGATCAATTGCTTTTCAAAAAACGCGCCGCGGCGTCCATCAAAGGCGAGCGTGGATGTGGCCGAGATGACAGGAACGTTCCCGCGCCTCTCCCCATAGAAGCTTTCAAGGCCCCAGATCGCGGTCACGACGTTTTCATCGACCTCGTATCGTCCTTGAATGGCCGTTAGAACAGAGCGATGGCGGGCCAGCGCGGCGCGGCCTTTCTGCACCCGTTCTTCTGATGCGGCGATGGCAAGATAATCTTCGAGGCTGCGTTTGAATTCGGTCTGATTGCGGTCCCGGGTGACGACGCCGGGCAAGTATCCGGTGCCCTTGAATGCAGCCGTAAGCGTTGCCTCAGAGATGCCAGCAGCCCTGGCGCGTGGCCGAAAGGCGACCACCCAGGCGTCATACTGCGCATTGGGCGTCGGTCTCAGATCGGGCGGCAGACCAGATGACGCCGGTTCAGAAGACTGCGTTGATCTTCCGCCACCCGCACATGCTGTCAGTCCGGTTGCGGCCAAACTTAACCCGAAAACGCGACGTGATATTGCCATTTTGCACCTGCTCTATGCTGCTCATTTTTGCGCAGGCTAACCCGATCGCGGAAAGACGCAAACCCTCCTCCTCTCATCGGAAGACGTCTGCCAAAGAAAAGGGGCCATTCGGAAAGGCCTCTGCGATCCTCGTTGATGTAGTGGCAGATACTCCTAGACCTTCAACGTCTCGGTCGACGAAAAGAACATCGCCTGACTGACTGCGGATTTTACCTGTTCCTGCGTATACGGCTTTGAAATCAGAAATGCTGGCTCCGGTCCTTCCCCTGTCAGCAGACGTTCCGGGAAAGCAGTGATGAAGATGACAGGCCTTTCTCCGTGTGTCGAAAAGATCTGATTGACTGCATCTGTCCCACTGGAGTTGTCAGCCAGTTGGATATCCGACAGGATCAGATCAGGAGGTGCTTGAGACGCAAGCGCCAAGGCCTCTGTTTCTGTCCTTGCGATCCCTGTAACCTGATGCCCCATCTCGCCAACAAGCGCTTCGAGGTCCATCGAAATGATTGCCTCATCTTCGATAATCATCACTCGGCCCAATGTATGCTGTGCCATCTCCGAATAGGCAATTTCGATCAGCTGGCTGGCCTCATCAGCCGAGATGCCCATCACCTCGCCGACCTGGCTCACGCTGAATTCCTCGACAGTATGTAACAGAAGCGCCTCGCGGGTGTTGGGTGTCAGTTTCGCCAAATGTGCACTTGCCTTCGCAAGCATGTCTGAACCATCTTCCGGCGCCTGGATGGTGGCTCCGCTTGAGGTCCAGATGGCGTGAAATGCGCCGAAAAGTGCGACTTTAGCGCCTTGGGACGGGTTGTATTGGTCAGGCTGTGCAAGGATCGCCTCAAGTGTCGTCACAGCGTAGGTATCACCACTTTCTTGCGTACCGGTCAGCGCTCGGGCGTAGCGACGCAAGTAGGGCAGGTTATCTCCGATTTGTACCGACAACTCTTCCCCGGACAGCGTGGTCATTTCTTTTATCCCTTTTTCGCCTATTTCTATGGAACAAAACTAAGACCGCCGCGTTTGGGTTCCACATGTGCGCTGAAAAATGACGAAAAAGATGACAGATCAGATAAGAACCACACGACGCAACGCGGATGTCGATCGCCGGATCGACGACAATTTGAAACGTGCTTTCCAACGCATAGAAAATGAACCTATGCCCGATCGCTTCAAAGACCTACTGAGTCAGCTAAAGTCGAGCGATGGCTGCGCGGGAGGCAGTCAAACAAATGACTGACCCGAAAGAAGACTTGGTTAAGCATTTGGGTGCCATGCGCGCGTTTGCAATGAGTCTGTGCCGTAATGCGGCGACGGCAGATGATCTTGTTCAGGAAGCTTTGATCAAGGCTTGGACCAATATGGATAAGTTTGAGCCCGGGACCAACATGCGAGCATGGCTTTTTACGATCGTTCGGAACACGTACTATTCGCTGCACCGCAAGCGAAGACGTGAGGTTGAGGATGTCGACGGCGTTTATTCAGACAGCCTTGCACAGAAGCCAGATCATGATGGCAGACTTGCGATGCGCGATTTTGGCGAGGCGTTTGATCAGCTAAATGACGAGCAACGAGAGGCCCTGATCTTGGTCGGTGCAGGCGGCTTTTCCTACGAGGAAGCAGCCGAAACCTGCTGCGTGGCTGTTGGGACGATAAAAAGCCGTGTCAATCGCGCGCGCGCCCGTCTGGCTGAATTGATGTGCATTGATGAAGAGGGTGCGGTCGAAATGACGGACAGTGTGACCGCTGGCATCGTCGCATCGCAAAGCGCGGCCTGATGTAAGTGGCTGAACTGTCTTCGAAAGGTCTGTTCATCCGTTTGGCGGGATTGCTGACTTTTGCGCTGTTCCCGCTGGGATCTATCGCGCTCTGGCAGACCTGGGAGGTTGCGGAGAATGCGACCGAGTTGTCTGAGGCTGCGGTTTTGGCTGCAACCGAACGCGGCGCCGCAGATGAGCGTCGACTGTTGGAACGCGCGCGGGGTGCTGCCCGTGCATTGAGTGCATCAACCGTTCTGACCCTTGATGATCCCGCAGAATGCTCGACCCTTATGAATCGGTTTGTGAGTGCGCAAGACATCTTTGTCTTTGCGGGTTTCATCCGCGCAGATGGGATGATGGAATGCTCTTCGAATGGTGTCACGGTCGATTATGCCGACGATGACAGATTTGTCCGCGCCCTCGAACATCAGGAAGAGATGTTCGAGGTCAACGCCGCTGGGGACGCGACAGGACAGTCCGTTGTGATCGTCAGCAATCCGGTCTTTGGGGCTGGGCGGCTCTTGGGCTTCGTCTCAATATCACTGCCGCACAACCTCGCCGCCAAGACGGTCGACAGGACCGACAGCGTCGGGGTCGCAAAATATGTCAGCGTGAATCGCAATGGTACGATCCTGTCGTCGAGCTTGCCGATTGATCAGGCGACATCGCTGCTGCCCTCCGGCGTCGACCCAGCAAACTTTGTCGGCAGTGGAAACCAAACATTCCTCGGCACCAGCAAAACAGGAAAAGAGAGGGTCTTTGCGATTGCCGAGATGATACCGGGTGAAGTTGTCGTTATTGGATCATGGCCCGTTGGTGAGGCGATCGGTGGCATTGGGGCCTCGTCGCTTTGGGCACCGTTGATTTTTCCCGTCGCGATGTGGTTTGCTGGCATTTCGGTGGCTTTCGTCGGCGTAAATACGCTAGTGATCCAGCACATCTACAGGCTTCGCCATGCCATGCGCCGCTTTGCCAGGGGCGATCGGTCGGACATGAAATTGGCATTCGACAACCCTCCGCGCGAATTCGAAGTGCTGGAGACATCCTTCAATCGGATGGTGCGCATTATCACGGCTGCGGAGGAAAAGAGCGGAGAGGACCTTCAAGAGAAAACCGTTCTTTTGCGTGAAGTGCACCACCGCGTCAAAAACAATCTACAACTGATTGCATCCATCATGAATATGCATGGTCGGGTGGCAGAGACACCTGAGGCGCGTCAGCTTCTATCGAAGCTCCAGCGGAGGGTACGGGGTCTAGCGACAGTTCACCAAACGATGAATTCGACCACACAGATGACGTCGGTAAACAGCCAGTCTTTGCTGGATCAGCTCATCAACGAACTCGCCCCCCCCTTTCCGGTTGCAGGGCATAATGTGGCCATCCAACGCGATGTCATGCCAATGTCCATATCACCCGATCAAGCCGTTGTATTTTCAATGCTTGCCGCCGAAGTTCTGACCAATGCTGTCAAATACGTTGGTAAACCGAAGAGCGCCGAACCAGCGCTGCACGTGATCTTTGAAAAGCAGGACAGTGCCGCGGTGCGCTTTGCTATTTTCAACACCAAGGGGGATCGGGGCCAACATGCACATACCGATTTTGTTGGCACCGGGATTGGCCAGAAGTTGATGGTCGCATTTGTGGCGCAGCTGAATGGCGTGTCGGCTGTGCAGGAGGATGACGACAGCTACCTCTACGAGGTGACCTTCCCCGTGACCCAATTCGAAGGCGATCCAATGGCGGATGTCCAAGAGACTGCGGCTGACACGACGCAGAGACCGGCCTTGGTCTGACAAAGCCTATTCAGTCCATTTGTCAGACGAGACGGCGGCTCATTCGAATGGCACAGTTGGCTATTTGAGCACGTTTGGCCAAGGTCTTTCGCACAAAGGGTCAGAAGAACCGGACCAATAGCCGTCGACGGCTCTGCCAGGCTGATCTTCAGCTAGCAGGGCCCGGCATGACTGGCGCTAACGGTGACGAATGAATTAACGGTGGCACGGGAAATGAATATATTGAGGGGAAAGAGGGCAACGACACCATCAAGGCTGGCAGCGGTGACGACACCGTTCATGGCGGTTATGGCAATGATTCAATCTATTCTGGCAGCGGATCGGATGAGATTTAGGCTGGCGAAGGCAACGACGCTGTCTTTGCGGGCGATGACGACGAAACTGTCTCGGGTGGTGCTGGCCAAGACACGATTTATGGCGAGGATGGTGACAATTCCATAGATGCCGGTGACGGCGATGATAGCCTGCGCGGCGGGGTTGGAAACAACTCGCTTGTTGGCGGCGACGGCATGGACGTTTTTGTTGTTGGCCAAGGCAGTGGCCAAGATGTGGTTCAGGACTTCCGGGCTGAAGAGGGGGAAAAGACTTCGTTGAACTATCTGGGGATCAACAGTTTCCACGATCTGCAGCAGTATCTCAGCGATGATGAAGACTAAGGCACAATGATTTCGTTTCCCGATGGCGGCTCCGTTCATCTGAAATGGGTGCCATTGAACGCGCTTGGTGAAGATCAGTTTATCTTCGAAGGTGGCCCGATCTGTTTTTTTGCGCGGGACGTTGATCAGTACTGCCACCGGCCCGCGTTCTGTTGAAACATTGCGATCGGGCGATCTGATCCAAACGCGGGAAAACGGCTTAGAACCCCCGCTTTTCCTAAGCTAACGGCGCTACCGCTTCCGTGAGGAACCGGACCGCATGAAGCCCGTGCGCCTGCGGCACGGATGTCTTGGGGATGGTGCGCGAGAACGAGAGCTGATCCTGTCGCCATAGCATCGCGTGGCCCTGCCGCAGGCGGATCCGCAATTTCTGGTGGCGGCCGCCAAACTAGTCGGTCAACCGGGTGTGAACCGCCGCCAGAATTGCCGATCCGCGCGCTACGATCATCTCTTGCTTAGCGGTCACGAACTGATCGAGGCAAATGCCACCTGAACCGAATCTATGCTGGTGACGCCCTACAGCATCGCGGCGCTTCGCCTGCCGCAATCGCTTCAAGGAAAAAGCAGGGCCCCGGCTCGAAAAATCTTGCCAAAGCTGCCCATCGCAATGGCCTCCTGAGGGATGTGGTTTAAGCCGGGTGCGGCTGTGATTTCGGTGTTATCCCGCATCAATTCGGACTAGAGCTTGGCGATATGACCGATCTCGCCAAGGATCTCCCTAAAAGCGACAGATATGCCGTTCCGTTCATGATCGGTGCAAGTGCTTTTGTTGCCGGAACATCCCTGATTGCCAAAGCTCTGGGGCTTGACACCGTCGACGCTAATGGTCTGCATCCATTCCAAGTCAGCGCAGGGCGATTTGTTTTTGCATTTGCCGCGCTGATCCTTTTTTTGACCCTCATGCCGAAGTCGCGTCCAACGCTGCGCGGTGCCCGCTGGGATTGGCATCTCATGCGGTCTTTGTGTGGTTGGCTCGGGGTCTCGGCGATGTTTGCAGCGGTCGCCAAGATGCCGGTTGCCGAAGCAACCGCGATCAGCTTTCTAAGCCCACTTATGACTATGGGTCTTGCCGTGTTGATGTTGGGGGAGCGTATGGGTCTGCGCAAGTACATCGCCGTCACCTTTGCCTTGGGCGGTGCGTTGATGATCCTGAAGCCCGGCACGGATGCTTTTCAAACAGCCGGTCTTTTTGCGCTGGCCTCGGCCGCGTTTCTGGGGTTGGAGGCCATTTTCATCAAGAGGCTTAGCGACAGTGAACCAGCCCTGCGTGTCCTTTTGTTCAACAACACCATCGGCGCGATTGTTTCGCTGGTGGTCGCCAGCACGGTCTGGGCTTGGCCGACTCCAGATCAATGGTTTTTGCTGATGGCCCTTGGTGTAGTGATGTTGACTGCGCAGTCTATGTTTATTCAGGCCATGAAACGTGGTGATGCGAGCTTTGTGATCCCCGCGCTTTATTCGGTTCTGGCCTTTGCGGCACTTTATGACTTTTTGTTTTATTCCGTCATGCCGGGTCTGACCGGATTTCTTGGCGCGACCCTGATTCTTAGTGGCGCCCTTGTTTTGGCCCGCCAACGCAACAGCCAGGGCTAAGCGTCGAAATTCTCGCGGGAAAGTCTTGTCCGCAGCTCTTCCGCTTCTTGCCGCGCATCGCGCAAACCGTCCATCGCCGCACGCAACTCTGCCTCGGTCTGGTTCAATTGATTGGTCAGTTCGGCCTCGCGCTGCTGCAGGTATGTGATCGCTTGATCGCGGGTTTCTTCGGCATCGTGCAATTCCTGGCTCATCCGTTCTAATTCCGCCACATCGCCTGCGCTGACCCTGGTGAAGCGGTGGACGAGCCAATTGGCGAACCACCCCAGACAGAAGGCCACAAATAGGATGATGGCCGTAACAACAACAAACTCAGTCCTGTTCAACCTCAGTGTTCCCTTCGGTTTCGTCATTCGCTGACGCACCCATGTTTGGCGTCCCTGTATCGCCCGATTGGGTCAGAGATTCCAGCGTTGTTTCAGTGTCGACCGCCGTGGGTTTCGGTCGGATTAGGCGAAATTCAATACGCCGGTTGGCCTCGCGGCCTTCTTCTGTGTCGTTGTCCGCAATAGGTTGGGTTTCTCCATAACCCTTCGCCGAGAAGGTCGAGGTCAGAACACGCCGCGCGCGCAATTCATTTAGAACGGATTGCGCGCGCGCCTGACTGAGTTCGAGGTTCATGATCTCACGACCCTGACTGTCGGTGTGGCCCTGGATCTCGAGCTTGATCCCGCCACATTGTTTCAGAATCTCTGCGATGTCGTCCATCGTGCCCAGCGCCGAGGAGTCGATCGTTGCGCTGCCCGGTTCGAAAGAGATCTTCGAGGTCTTGAGGATGCCTGCGATCTCGATCTCGCATTCATCCGCCGTCGGCGTCGCCGCCACCGGGTCAAGCGCTTCAACATAGCGCACGCGGATATCAAAATCCTCGGCGCCACCGAGTTTGTCGGCCAGAAGGCTTGCAATGTTCGTGCTCGCTTCCGGATTACCGGTGCTGCCCTGGATCCGAAGGGTTTCCGGCGTGACAGTCACGGCCCCATTGTCAAGTTGGGCGAGTGCTTCAAGCCCGGTCAGAACACGCAGTGGCCATGCCCTTGGCAGATCCGGTACGATTCGGGCGGCGGTATGTACACTATCTGATCCGAAAGCCGCGCGTGCATAGCTGTCGACCAGTGTACGCAGGTTTTCATCCGACAGTCGGCCACGCAATTGCACAAGACCTTCAGGGCTGCGGGTGGCGGTGAACTCAGGTGGGCCTTGGCTAGGGTCCTGAGCGATGGGCAATTTGGCCTGAAGCGCAAAGACCTCGGGCAGGTCGTTTTCCAACTCGCCCACGACACGATCGAACAGCGCCTGATCCGTCCCTTCCAGCGCGATCAGGGTGATGTCTGCATCCGAGAAAGTGACTGTCCCGCCGCCGAGATCGTCTACAGCGGCGATCGCCTGTTCAACGGCCCGTCCCCAATTGCGTGACGGATTGCCGAGCCCGACTTTGCAACGGTAGTCGCCTGCCAATCCGGCTGTGCGCGCTGCGGCCACAATTTGCTGTCCGGTCCCTTCGGTGTCGGCCGAACAGGCGTCAAAGCGGACATTTTGATTGTTCTTTACGAACCGAAGCGTAAAGGGCGTGATCACCGGGCGCGGGGCGGCGATATCGATGATCACCGACAGATCTGCCGGTGTCGCCCGCTGCAGATCTTCTTCAAAGCGTTCCCGGTCTGCGGCCGATTCCGCGATGGCGCGAATGGCAACGTAGCCGGCTTCGACCGACACTTTGGAACGCGGCAGTGTCTCAAGTGCGCGCAGTCCGAATGCGATCGCATCGCGCCAGCCATCCGGCGCCGGATGGGCGGCCGTTTCCACCAGTTCGGAAACCGTTTCGACGCCGCTGATCCCGTTGACCCGCTCAAGAAGATTATCCCGCCCCGTCTCCGTCGGGATCAAGCCGATGATAGACAGGCCATCATCATTGCGCAAAAGCTCGACCGAAAAGCGGGGCGGAGCCAAATCCGCTGTCGCCTCCACATCCATCTTGTCGATGACACGTGCTGAATCCACGACCGTTCCCGCCGCAGTCAGCGCTTCGAACCGCACGGCCTCGCTCTGGGCTTGGCCGGTCAGCATGACCTGAAGCCCGTCTGCTTCGACCTCGGCCCAGGTCATGCCGCGGCTGTCCAGCGCATCACGTACTCCGATTTCGCTGCTGTCCTCGATCATGCTGACGCTGTAGGCTGATGCGACAAAGGCAAGGGTACCAGCAATCAGAAAGGTGACGAGGGTAGCTGCGAGGGCAGACAGGCGCATGGGCAAAACCATTGTAAGACAACTCTATTGTCAAATACGCGCTCTGGCGCTGAGGTTCAATCAGACCAGCAGGGCAACGCAGAACAACAGAAGCGGTATCACGCCGGCCTCGCGGTTCGACCGGAAGAGCCGCAGGAGGCGCGGACCATCCTCCAGGTCCAGCATCCGCAACTGCCAAGTCAGGTGCCAACCCATCGCCCATGCCCCTCCAAGCGCCAGCACCAGCCCAAGGATCGAGGCGTTTTGCAGCCCGGAATAGATCACTGCAAGCCCCATGAGTGCGACCGTTGTCACCAGAAACCGGCTGAGCCAGCGAGGGCTGTCATCGCCAAAAAGTCGGGCGGTGGACTTGATGCCGATCAGCGCGTCGTCTTCGGTGTCCTGATGGGCGTAGATGGTGTCATAGAACAGGGTCCAACTTATCCCCGCTGCATAAAGAATGATTGCTGGCGGTTCCAGCGCGCCCGTATGCGCAGTCCATGCCAGCAGTGCCCCCCAGTTGAACGCAAGGCCCAGAAACACCTGCGGCCACCAGGTGAAGCGTTTGGCGAAGGGATAAATAGCTACGGGAAAAAGGGCGACGATGCCCAGCAGGATGGCGTTCAGATTGAAGGTGAGCAGGATACAGAAAGCGACGAGCGATTGCAGGCACATCCATATAGCAGCCGATGTGACCGTCGCCTGGCCCGACGGGATCGGCCGGGACCTTGTCCGTTCGACGGCCCCGTCAAAATCCCGGTCAGTAATGTCATTCCAGGTGCAGCCTGCACCACGCATCAGCCACGCCCCCATAGCGCAGCCAAGGGCAATCCAGGCGTCCTCCCAGCGGTAGGTCTGCGTGTGCAGCATCGCAAGTGTCAGACCCCAAAGACAGGGAAACAGCAAAAGCCATGTTCCGATCGGCCTGTCTGCGCGACTGAGGCGCAGATAGGGGCGGCTCCATCCCGGGGCGATCGTGTCGACCCAGTTGCCCTTGACCGCATCTGCCACTTGTCCATCTGGTGCAGGAGCCTGCGAGGCCATAAGGTTCTGCCATGCCGTCTGAAATCCGCCTTCATGTAAAACAGCTTTTGGCCAAGGAGCAATGCGTCCCTTTGACAAAGGAGCAATGCCATTACCTTTTTGGCGTCATGCGACTGGGCTTGGGCGACAAGGTTCTGTTGTTCAACGGACGCGATGGCGAATGGCGGTCCGACATTGTCAGGACGGGAAAACGTAGCGGCCTTCTGCGCTTACAGGAACAGACGGCACCACTTGTCATGCCGCCTGACGTTTGGCTGCTTTTTGCGCCGATCAAGAAGGCACGAACGGATTTTATCGTTGAGAAAGCGGTCGAATTGGGCGTCGCGCGGATCCAGCCGGTGCAGACGGAATTTACCAATTCAAGCCGGGTCCAGCGCGACAGATTGCAGGCCCATGCGGTTGAGGCTGCAGAGCAATGCGGCGCGACATACGTTCCTGAGGTCGGTGATTTAGAACGGCTCGATCGGATTTTGGCCGATTGGGACGAGTCCCGGCGCATTCTGTTTTGTGATGAGGCGAAGGCGGGTCAGCGGTTGGCTCTGCCAGATCAAAGAGGGCCATGGGCCATCCTGATAGGTCCAGAGGGCGGGTTCTCGGAGCGTGAGCGTGAGAGGCTTTTGGCGCATCCGTTCGGACACTCTATCAGCCTTGGTCCACGGATCCTGCGGGCTGATACTGCAGCGATCGCCGCATTGACTATTTGGCAGCAGCGGTTGGGGGACTGGTTCTAGGCGACAGGTGGTTTGCCTGTCGCGATGGGGGCCTAGCGGCGGTGGTGTGGAACCTGAGACCGCGTTTCGGCTTTCACACGCACTTCGGCGCGGCGCGGTTCATTGGTGGTGCCGCGCGTCATGGCGACGAAAGCCAAAGCAGCGGCGATCCCGAATCCAACAAGAGCAATCATGAGGAACCTCTTCAAAGCCAGTTGCAGACTACATATAGGAATAGGATGCCAATGCGGAAAGGTTGCAATGCGGCCCAATTGAGATCATTTCGTGACGTAAAGGACCAATTTCGATGCAGTTTTTCCGTCCAGAAGCGATTGCGACCCTGCGCAGATGGCGCGAAGCGATTGTTGGCGCAATCCTTGCATCACTCGGGTTGTGGTGGATGACCGGCCCTGGGGGGCTGTTTTTGGTACCAGCAGCGGCGTTTCTTCTCGCGGGTGGGGGGCTGATCGCGGTGGGTTTGCAGCGTGCGCGCTTCCGCTCTGATCAGGATGGAACAGGTGCCGTTGAGCTTGATGAAGGCAAGATCACGTATTTCGGGCCGCTGTCAGGCGGCAGTATCGCGCTGGCCGATATTGAGCGCCTGACACTCGACACAGGCCAGTATCCCGCGCATTGGCTGCTGGAGCAGGTAGGTCAAAGTGGCCTAATGATTCCCGTCAATGCGGTCGGTGCGGAGACGCTTTTTGACGCTTTCGCACGGCTGCCTGGCCTCAAGACCGAACGGATGCTGGCGGAACTCAAAAGCAAGAATTCACAAGCGGTTGTGATCTGGGAGAGGCGCAATTCGCGACCTGTGGGTGCCCGTCTGCATTGACACGGCTACGCGAAGTCTTCACCACTTCAAAAATTGAGGGCAGCAGCGGAACGTGCCAGATGTCAATTCCCCAGTCCGGCGGCGCGCCGATTGAAGATCACAGCCAACTCGCCGAGTATCTGGAAAGTGGCTGCAAGCCCAAAGCCGAATGGCGCATCGGGACCGAGCATGAGAAATTCGGGTATTGCAAGGACACGCTGAAACCGCTGCCTTACGATGGCGCGCGCTCAATTGTTGCCGTTCTCCAAGGTTTGCGTGATCGTCATGGTTGGTCCCCTGTGGAAGAAGGCGGAAAGCTAATCGGCCTGGAGAAAGATGCCGCGAACATTAGCCTGGAGCCTGGCGGGGCCGTTGAGCTGAGCGGTGCGATGCTGGAGACGATCCACGAGACTTGTGACGAGGTGAATGAGCACCTGCGTGAGGTCAAGAATATCGCCGATGAGATTGGCGTGGGTTTCATTGGTCTCGGGGCCGCACCCCTCTGGACCCACGAGGAAATGCCGCTGATGCCCAAGGGGCGCTACCGGCTTATGAATGACTACATGCAGAAGGTCGGCACGATGGGCACGGCCATGATGCGGCGCACAACGACTGTGCAGGTGAACCTCGATTTTGCGTCGGAGGCCGACATGGTCCAGAAAATGCGCGTGGCTCTGGCCCTGCAGCCTGTGGCGACTGCGCTTTTTGCCAACTCACCTTTCTTTGAGGGCAAGCCGAACGGCCATAAATCCTGGCGGAGCCATATCTGGCGCAATCTTGATGACGACCGCACCGGGATGCTGCCCTTCGTGTTCGAGGACGGTTTCGGGTTCGAGGCTTGGGTGCAATATGCGCTCGATGTGCCGATGTACTTCGTCTATCGCGACGGCGAATACATTGATGCACTGGGCATGTCCTTTCGCGACTTTCTCAAGGGCGAATTGCCTGCCTTGCCCGGTGAAAAACCGTTGATCTCCGACTGGGCTGATCATCTCACCACCGCTTTTCCCGAAGCCCGTGCCAAGAAGTACATCGAGATGCGCGGCGCGGATGGTGGACCCTGGCGCAGGTTGTGCGCTTTGCCTGCTTTTTGGGTTGGGCTGTTGTATGATCAGGGCGCGCTTGATGCGGCCTGGGATCTGGTCAAGGGATGGTCCGCCGAGACACGGGACACCTTGCGCGTCGAGGCATCTGTTCAGGGTCTTCAAGCCAAAGTTGGTGATATCTCGATGCACGATGTTGCCCGCGAGGCGCTTGCTATTAGCGAGGCCGGTCTGCGCGTACGGGCTCGGGCTGGCGCTGGCGGGCTAATCCCGGATGAGACGCATTTCCTCAACGCGCTCAAGGAAAGTGTCGACAGCGGAAAAGTCCCCGCTGATGAGCTGCTGGATCAGTATCACGGCGATTGGGCCGGTGATCTGACCCGCATTTACGCGGAGTATTCCTACTGAAGAGGGTCAATCGCGATGAGGATTGCCATCGCTTCGGGCGCAAAACACCCCTACTTGGCTCTGTTGCGTTAGCTTTCGTTGCGGTGGAAAGGCCAAGCTTGTTGCCTGTCATGCTGACAAATTGAACAGCTTTGCCACGAAGGCGATCTCATTCATGATGCCAGGTTCATTGTTGGCGAAGTGGCCTTTCTTGATGGCGCGATGGGTCTCGATGTCTTTAAGCGTGTTCTTGGCCGCAGCGAATTGTCTAAAATTCCTTTTCGGCCCGAGAATCTGTTTCAGCGCTACGTGGTCAGCCTCGATCCGGTTGTTCAGATGTTTTTGGTCCAAGTGCCGGATTCTGTCGCCTGGCCCGTTCCCGAAGTTCATTTCTTCGATTACTTTTGCATAGGTGTGCGCCTTGTCTGTCACGACTGTCAGGGGGTAGTAGCACCGTGCCGTTTCGCTTGCCTGCCGCATGAATGCCCTTGCCGCGCTGGCATTTTTGCGAGCGGTGAGCCGGAAATCGATCAACTGGCCGCATTGATCGACGGCCCGCCAAAGGTGGCACCAACGTCCGTTGACACGCGCATACGTTTCATCCACTTGCCATTGTAAGCTGCGCCACTAACGATGCTGACAGTAGGCTCGCTTGCGTATCTCCGGCCCAAACTTCTGCACCCATCGATAGATCGTCGCAGCACCAACTGTGATCCCTCGCTCAGCCAGAAGATCCCGCACATCACGATAGGATAGCGGGTATCGGCAGTACCAACGAACCGTCAGCAATATCACTTCTCTGGGAAAGCGGTGTTATTTGAATGGATCTCGGCGCGGCATGTGACTCCCCTCTCTCGGTTACAAGCAACGTCGCGCTTCGAAAGAGTTAACGCAACAGAGCCTCAGCGAAAGAACCGTAAGACGTGCATGAACTTCGCGTGCTTAGTTGGAGCCGAGTCAAATTCGATTCACCATTGTTGCTATACCATGTAGACAGTCCCCAAGCGGAGGCACCATGCGGGTAAGAAGAAAAGCAGATTTATCTGACACCGGTTTCGGGAAATCGTTATCGAGTCGCCTGACAGCGAAACTGAGATCGTTTCCGGTCTGCAGAGTGCCCGTGCTATGATCCGCGCCCTGGCGCAGACCTTGTTTGATGCATAACGCCTGCAATTATCCCACAGCTTTGGTCAAAAGCTGGTGCAGTGTTGGTGGGAAACATGCTGTGAGCATCACAAAGCCGAAATGTCCCTTCGTCGCCCCCAGCAACTCTCTGCAAGATATCCGCTTAGCGAAGCGCTCGAAAGTGTTGCAGAGACCGCTGGGAAACTAGCTTCTCATCTGGAACCTGAGATTGCCGCGTACCAGATTGGTCTGACCTACACGTATATTCTCACTGCGGCATACCGTTCAACGAATGGTATCTACTACACCCCACCCATCTTGACCCAGCATCTAATTCACTTGGCAACTAAAAAAGGAGTCGATTGGTCGAGTTGCCGAGTTCTCGACCCAGCTTTTGGTGGAGGGGCATTTCTTGCACCGATAGGCTCTTTTGCACAAATCGCGTTTGGGATTCATCTCATGAAACCAGCGTGGTAGCTGGAGTGTATGAGCAGACCTACACCCCGACCTACA
>CALCOY010000025.1 GCA_937897325.1 uncultured Shimia sp. | reverse complement strand
AAACGCCCGGCTGAACATGCCGCCCGTCATCCCGTGTCCAAAGTTTCATAAACCCCTCACCTCCGCAGCCAAGAAACGCCCAAAGAGGTCGGAGCTACACATCAGGTTACACAGAGAGTTGCACAATTCGTCGCCAAAGCCCCCTGTGAGCACATAAATAGAAAGCTAGATCAGACACTTAAAAATGGCTGCACCAATTTAGCTCCGATCCCTACCGTCGGAGCCATAATCGAAAACGATATTATTTCACTGGCATCTAAGTGTATTGCTGCAATCTGAAAGTCGCTGTAGCAGAAAGCTGCTCCGTCGTTTCAACCCATCCGCGCCCATAAAGATCGACCAGATGCGCCAGCACATTGCGGGTTGCAGCAGGCAAAAGGGCCTGGGGTGTGTCTTGATAGATCAGATGGGCCAGCGCGCGTGCCGTCAGGTCCTGCCCATCAAGCGCGGACAGAATGGCACGTTCGCGTGATCTGCGATGAGCAATCAGCCAGCCAAGGCGGTCCGCCGGAGCAGTGATCGGCGCGCCGTGGCCCGGATAGAAAACCCGCCACTCGGTCCGCAAAAGTCGTTCGGACGAGGCCATGAAATCCGTCAGATCTCCGTCCGGAGGTGAGACGATGGAGGTTGCCCAACCCATCACGTGATCGGCTGTAAAGCAGGCGTCGCCCCAGCCCAACGCGATATGATTGCCCATATGCCCGGGCGTGTGGATCACCTCAAGCGCCCACTTATCAGTTTGAATTTTCGCCCCATCCTCCAGTGCAATGTCCGGTGCAAAGCGATCATCGACACCTTCACCACCACCCATAAGCCCCTGCTTTGAAAGCGCCTTCATGACCGTGCTGCGCCCTGCACTGGATGGGCCGAAGGCAAGGACTGGCGCCCCTGTCACTTCTGCCAGAGGCCGTGCCAGCGGGGAATGATCCAGATGCGAATGGGTTACGAAGATATGCGAGATGCGCTGATCAGGTCCAATCGCGCCAAGGATCACCTCAAGATGTGCCGGGCTGTCCGGGCCCGGATCAATGACCGCGATGTCGCATGTGCCCAAAAGGTAGGTGTTGGTGCCGCGAAACGTCATGGGGGATGGATTGGGCGCAAGGATCCGGCGCAAGCCCGGTTCAAGCGTTTCGACTGCCCCGATCACCGGATCAAATACTTGATCCGCATTCAACTGCATGATCTGTCCCTTCCCGTCATCCGCAGCTACGGTAGCTCATGTCTTTTGTCTGGCTCAAACATTATATGCCCCGCGGGATATATGGCCGCGCCGCACTCATCTTGCTTTTGCCCGTCGTCTTCCTGCAGATCGTTGTGTCGATCCTTTTCATGCAGCGTCACTTCGAGGACGTCACGCAGCAGATGACAGACGCAGTCGTGCGCGAGGTTCGTCTGGTGCTGGAAGCTGCGGACGAAGCCGGCAGCGTCGATGCGATCAATGACAGCGTTCAACAGCGCACCGGACCTCTGTTAATCGAGGTTGAGCCTGTTGATGACGCAGCTCTCGCGGTGACCAACACAAGGCGATGGTATGACTTTTCGGGCAGCGTGGTGACACAGCGACTGATGTCGTTTGTGCCCGAAGTCGGCGTGGTGGATCTGTCTGAAGACCGTGTCGTCCGCTTGGTGGCGCGAAGCGCGAATGGCCCGCTTGAGATTCGGTTTGACCGGCGGCGGGTTTCGGCGTCAAACCCGCATCAGTTGTTTGTTAACATGGTCTTCTTTTCGATCCTGATCACCATCGTGTCCTTCATCTATCTGCGCAACCAGCTACGCCCGATCAGACGTCTGGCCAAAGCGGCCGAGGCGTTCGGGCGCGGGCGTCATATTCCTTATTCTCCCGCCGGCGCGAGCGAGGTGCGCGCGGCGGGGGCGGCCTTTGTTGATATGCGCTCACGTATTGAGCGGCAAATCGAACAGCGTACCCTGATGCTCTCAGGCGTCAGCCATGACCTGCGCACGCCGCTGACCCGGATGCGGCTGGCCCTTTCGATGCTGGATGATGCGGATCGAACGCCACTAGAAAGGGATGTCGAAGACATGACCCGAATGATCGACGAATTTCTGGACTTCGCAAAGGGTGACGCGGAGGGAGAGCCGGAGGCCGTTGATCCAGTTGCCCTCGCGACATCCGTTGTTGAGGACGCGCAACGGGCTGGGCATCCGGTCGTTCTGCAAAGCATCAAAGGGGAAGGCAACGTGATGCTTCGACCCAACGCGATGCGGCGTGCCCTGGGCAATCTGGTCAACAACGCAGTACGTTATGGTTCGAAGGCTGAGGTGCGCGTGCGCATCACCGAAAAATCTCTGCGCCTAAGGGTTGAAGATGACGGGCCAGGCATCCCTGAAGACCAGCGCGCCGATGCCCAACGGCCATTCACCCGTTTGGATAAGTCGCGCAATCAGGACAAAGGGGGCGGCGTCGGTCTGGGCCTCGCCATTGCGACTGACATTGCACGGGCGCATGGCGGGGTGCTGCGTTTGGGTATGAGTGAAAGGCTGGGTGGGCTACGGGCGGACATTGTCATCGCGCGGTGACGCAACGCCTGCCTTGCGTTAAATGCACGCTGCTTCTTAGCTGCAAGAAAGCAAAGGAGCCCCTGCATGACACCCTATGACATGATCAAATCACATCTCGACCAAGCTGTGCCATTCGCAAAGCATGTGGGCGTGGTCCTGCAAGAGATCGGCGATGGCACAGCTTCAGCTATGTTGGAGCAGCGCTCGGAGATCGAAAATCATATCCAGACTCAACATGCAGGGGCCATGTTTACACTTGGTGAGGCCGCGTCGGGTGCGGCCATGGCAGGGGCGCTCGCGCCGATCATCCTCGGTCTCAGACCTGTCGCGCGGAATGCCAAGATCACGTACAAGAAAATCGCCAAGGGCACGCTGACTGCGCATGCGGCATGCGACCAACCCGGGCAAGCCCTTCAAGATGCACTGAAGGCAGAGGGGAAAGCCGACTTCGAAGTGAAGGTTGATATTCGCGACGCCGAGGATGAAACCGTCGTCGAAATGGCGGTCACATGGCACGTCAGATCTGCGTGATGTGGTAGGCCCGGCAGGACTTGAACCCGCAACCAAAGCGTTATGAGCGCTCTGCTCTAACCAATTGAGCTACAGGCCCGCCATGTCACGTTGCTAGGCCGGGTCGGTCGGTAGGTCAAGACATGGCGTTGTGCTTGCGTGCGGGATGCCGTAACCGGACCCAAACCGACGGAGACGACACTCATGACACACCCCGGTCAGGATAGACGTAACGGGATGACCTATGCCGAGGCCGGCGTTGACATCGACGCAGGCAATGCGCTGGTTGATCGGATAAAACCGGCTGCCAAGCGGACAAACCGGCCGGGTGTCATGGCGGGCCTGGGCGGTTTTGGTGGCCTCTTCGATCTCAAGGCGGCGGGGTTTGAAGATCCCATTCTGGTCGCGGCCACAGATGGCGTGGGCACGAAGTTGCGGATCGCGATCGATACGGGCAGTGTTGATGGGGTTGGCATCGACCTCGTCGCGATGTGCGTCAACGACCTGGTCTGTCAGGGGGCAGAACCTTTGTTTTTCCTCGACTATTTCGCTACGGGCCAGCTTTCCGTCGACGCCGCCGTGCGGGTTGTGGAAGGGATTGCAAAGGGGTGCGAACAATCGGGATGCGCCCTGATCGGTGGAGAGACGGCCGAGATGCCGGGCATGTACCCGCCAGGAGATTTCGACCTGGCCGGGTTCGCAGTCGGTGCGATGGAGCGCGACAGCGCGCTGCCCCGCGACGTGTCAGACGGTGATGTGATCCTGGGCCTGGCAAGCGATGGCATACATTCCAACGGCTATTCCCTTGTGCGCCGGATTATTGAAACATCAGGTCTGGGCTGGGACGCGCCCTGTCCCTGGGACGATCAGATGACGGTGGGGCAAGCGCTTCTGACACCGACACGTCTTTACGTCAAACCTGCGCTGCGGGTGGTCCGGGCCGGTCATGCGCATGCTTTGGCTCACATCACCGGTGGGGGGCTGACGGAAAACCTGCCGCGTGTTCTGCCCGAAGGCCTGGGAGCCGAGATTGATCTGAATGCTTGGACATTGCCGCCTGTCTTCTCCTGGCTGATGCAGCAGGGTGGAATGGACGTTGACGAAATGCTCAAGACCTTCAATTCTGGGATCGGAATGGTTGTTGTTATGCATGCTAAAGTTGCGGATGCTGCGGCACGCGAATTGGCCGATGCTGGAGAAACCGTCTATCGGTTGGGCCGGGTGAGCCAGGGTAGCGGGGTCGTCTATTCCGGCGCGCTGCGGTGACGACACGCGTTGCGATCTTCATTTCCGGCGGCGGCTCAAACATGCAGGCGCTTGTCGAGAGCATGAGGGGTGATCATCCCGCCCGACCCTGTCTGGTGTTGTCAAACAATGAAGATTCAGGTGGGATCGCATGGGCGCAGGGGCAGGGGATTCGGACCGAAATCGTCGATCACCGTCCGTTTGCCGAGAACCGAAGAGCATTTGAGGCCGCGCTCAACGAGGCAATGGCACCCTATGCCCCTGATATCATTTGTCTTGCGGGGTTCATGCGCGTTCTGACGGCTGATTTCGTTGCGCCTCGTGCTGAGCGAATGCTGAACATTCACCCGTCTTTGCTGCCAAAGTATCAGGGTCTCAATACTCATGCCCGCGCGCTGGCGGCGAGTGACACCGAACATGGATGCAGCGTGCACCTTGTCACAGCGAAGCTGGACGACGGGCCGATCCTTGGTCAGGCCCGTATCCCGGTTCTTCCCGATGATACCCCCGACACTTTGGCGGCCCGGGTTCTGAAAAAAGAGCATCAGCTCTATCCGGCTGTCTTGCGCCGTTTCGTTTCCGGCACGCGCGAAACGCTCTTTCTTTGACCTACTGGCACTTTTGAAGCCAATGGTGTAAGTCCGTTCAACCGTGCGGTGAGCAATGCCGCATCTATGGCCGGAACTTTGATGCGAACATTGACGACTACAGAGGCGCTTGCCGAGTTTTGCACCGCGGCGCACCAGCACGATTATGTCACGGTTGATACAGAGTTTCTGCGCGAACGAACGTACTATTCAAAGCTCTGTCTGGTTCAACTGGCCATACCAGGCAAGGGCGATGAGGGGGCCGTTCTTGTCGACCCGCTCGCAAAAGATCTGTCGCTTGAGCCGCTATATATGCTTTTCCAGGATCCATCGGTCGTCAAGGTGTTCCATGCTGCGCGCCAGGACCTTGAGATCTTCTTTGTGGACGCGCAGGTCTTCCCCAAACCTTTGTTCGACACGCAAGTGGCCGCAATGGTCTGCGGTTTCGGCGAACAGGTTGGCTACGAAACGCTGGTCCGGAAGATTGCAAAGCAATCGCTGGACAAGACATCCCGCTTCACGGATTGGTCTCGGCGTCCGCTGACGGATGCGCAAAAGGCCTACGCCTTGGCAGATGTCACGCATCTTCGCGAGATCTACGAGTATCTTGCCGGGCGGCTCGAGGAAACCAGTCGCAGCCATTGGGTTCAGGAAGAGCTTGGCGTTCTTCTTGCGCCCGAGACTTACATCATGGAGCCGGAACATGCCTGGAAGCGGGTGCGCACGCGCACCAATTCCCCTCGGTTTCTTGCGGTCGTGCAAACCCTCGCGGCATTCCGGGAACGCTATGCGCAGGAACGGAACATCCCCCGAAACCGCGTGTTCAAGGACGACGCGTTGATCGAACTGGCAGGCAATAAACCCAAAAGCGCCGATGATCTTGGGCGGTCTAGGCTGTTGCTGCGTGAGGCAAGACGAGGCGACATCGGCGACGGAATATTGACGGCTGTAGCCGCCGGGGAGGCCATGGCGCCGGGGGATATGCCGCAACCGGACCGGAGCCGCGAACGTCTACAGGTGAATCCCGCGCTCGCGGACTTGCTGCGCGTGCTTTTGAAGGCCAAGACGGAAAGCGCCGGGGTTGCGGCAAAGCTGATCGCCCCTGCTGCCGATCTCGACGCGATAGCTGCGGGGATGCGCGATGTGCCCGCGCTTCATGGCTGGCGGAAAGAGGTCTTCGGGGCCGATGCGCTGCGGCTCTGTGACGGGCAGATCGCCTTGGCCGCAGAAGGATCGGACGTCCGGATCGTGGCGCTCGGCTAAATCGCCGCGCTTTGGACCGGCAGGCCGATCATTCTGCGTATGTCCTGCGGTGTTGCTCCGTCTGAACGATATTTTGCGAGTGCGCGGGCATCATCACGCTTGGCCAGACGCTTGCCATTTTGGTCTCGGATCAGCCGGTGGTGATGATAAACCGGGATCGGCAACTCTAGCAGGTGGCAGAGCAATACGTGGATCCGCGTCGCCTCGAACAGATCTTCGCCGCGCACGACATGGTTGATCTTCTGATCGGTGTCATCCGCCACAACCGCAAGATGGTAGGCCGCACCGGTGTCGCGTCGCGACACGACGAAATCCCCGATTGTGGCCTGCAGATCTTCGGCACTTAGCCTGTGAACACCCTCAAATCGTGGGCCGGTCTCGGTGAAGCTTGGCAAATTCCCGACTTTTGTAGCCTTGGCTACGTTCAGACGGATTGCATCGCCGTTTTCATAGGATCCCATATCCCGGTTGCGACAGGTGCCGGGGTATATGCGCCCGTCCGGTCCGTGGGTTGGCACACCCTCTTGCGGCGCGTCTGAGGCCTGTTCGACATCCGCACGGCTGCAAGAACAGGGATAGACCAGCCCCATGTAAGAAAGTTGATCGATCAGCGCCTTGAAATGCAGGGCTGACCGCGACTGCTTGCGCACGGGTTCAGGCCAGCGAAGTCCCAGCCAGTGCAGATCGTCCATCGCCTGCTTTTCGAACTCTGGTTTTGACCGGACCCTGTCGATGTCATCCATGCGCAGAAGGAACGTGCCACCTAGGTTCTGTGCCATATCATGCGCCACAATGGCCGAAAACGCATGGCCCAGATGCAAGGGGCCCGTTGGGGATGGTGCAAAGCGGGTCCGGAACGTCACGCCTTTTCAACGACATAGACGTTGGCATTCAGGTCAGCCTTGGTCAGATGTGGTCCGTATTCGCGGTGTAGCAGACGGGCGGCGCCGCAATCCATCCATTCGGCAAGGCGCCCTTCATTGGCCTTGTCTGCCAAGGCATGATCGTTGAAGGAAAAGACAAGCTTTCCGCCTGGGCCAAGCGCTTTCATCAGGGTGTCAAAAACCGAAATCGGGGCTGCGCCCGCACCAATCACGCCAATTGCCGCGATTGCATTGTAAGTGCCTGACTTTTCGACCGGGTTATCTCCGGCTGTGATAAGGCTCAGATTGCGATAGACCGACTTGGCCTCTGCTTCAGCAAGCATTTCGCGCGAAAGATCAACACCGTCGATCCGCTCAAACCCGGCAAGCCGTAAGGCCAGACCTGAAAGCCCTGTGCCACATCCGAAGTCTAGTATCGGTGCCTTCAGATCAGCGCCCTGCGCCTTCAGCGCACGCGCGCAGCGGTCCGGTGTCACGTAGCCGTTTTCCGTCACTTCAGCGTCGTAGCTGGCCGCCCACTCGTCATAGAGTGCTTTGGTTTCTCCCCCATCGCGGGCATCATAAACCTTGTCCAGAAATTTCCCCATAGCAGCAGGTTAGTGCGGCGGGTCATGCTGCGTCCAGTGCCGAATGGCCCAGCCAATCGTTCCAATCGGCCTTGGCGCGATCTGTATAGGCCTTGTAGCGGTCCTTGCGCCCGCGGCGCCCGCCCCTAAGACCCTCGACCGGAGGGAAGAGGCCGAAGTTCACGTTCATCGGCTGAAAGGTTTTTGCCTCGGCACCGCCAGAGATATGTGTGATGAGCGCGCCTGTTGCAGTTGTTTCAGGCGGAGGCCCCAGTTTGCCCCCCAACATCTCAACTGCGGCAAGACGCCCGGCCAGAAGCCCCATTGCCGCGCTTTCCACGTACCCCTCGACGCCGGTGATTTGGCCTGCAAAACGGATGTTGGGGCGAGATCTGAGGCGCATCTGATCGTCAAGAAGCGTCGGCGCATTCAGAAATGTGTTGCGGTGGATGCCGCCCAAACGGGCAAAGCTAGCATTTTCGAGGCCAGGAATCTTTTTAAAAACATTGGTTTGGGCACCATACCTCATCTTCGTTTGGAAGCCGACAATGTTGTACAACGTGCCGAGCTTATTGTCCCGGCGCAACTGCACTACAGCATAGGGTTTGGTTTCTGGATTATGCGGATTGGTCAGCCCGACGGGCTTCATCGGCCCGTGCCGAAGCGTTTCACGCCCGCGCTCTGCCATCACCTCGATCGGTAAGCAGCCGTCAAAGTATGTGGCGGTTTCACCTTCGTGGAATTCGGTTTTGTCGGCGGCGAGCAGAGCGTCGATGAAAGCCTCATACTGTGCCTTGTCCATCGGGCAGTTCAGATAAGCTGTTCGCTCCTCCTCGGTTTCACCTTTGTCGTAGCGCGACTGCATCCATGCTTGCGCCATGTTGATCGAGTCAAAATAGACGATCGGGGCGATTGCATCAAAGAATGCGAGCGCATCCGCCCCGGTCTCTGCCTGGATCGCCTCGCCAAGGGTTTTGGATGTGAGTGGACCAGTTGCAAAGATCCAGGTGCCATCTTCGGGCAAATGATCGATCTCGCCATATTCAACGCTGATGTTCGGATGTTCCAGCAAAGCGTTGGTCACGGATTGCGCGAAAGGATCGCGATCAACAGCCAGAGCACCACCTGCCGGCAAACGGTGTTTGTCCGCCATCGACATGATCAATCCGCTCGCTTGCCGCATTTCCCAGTGCAAAAGGCCGACAGCGTTCTGTTCGTTGTCATCTGATCGGAACGAATTCGAACAGACCATTTCTCCGAAAAGGCCGGTTTGATGTGCAAAGGTGCCAACGTTCGGGCGCATCTCGTGCAAGGTGACGGTCACGCCCATTTGCGCCGCCTGCCACGCAGCTTCGGATCCAGCCATACCACCGCCAACGATGTGAAGTGAATTCTGCATCATCGGTATTTATGTCAGCGCATCTAGATCAGCAATGTGTTGGGTGTCTAATCAGGGGTCGCCGCTGCGGGTAAAATCTGTCAGCGAGAGACTGACTTGGAGGGACTTTCCGCCCGCGGCGACCCAGAATTCTAAGAGAGTGTGTATTGTTCTTGCCTCATTCTCGCCCGAATTGCCAGCCCTCAATCCACAAATTTGGCTACATTTTGGAAACATAGTGATCTCTATCGCGGAACTGTCTAATATCATTGCATTACTCGTCCCGATTGCGCCGCCATTTGGGTGTTCTCTTCTCGATGAATGCCTGGATTCCTTCTTCGGTGTCGGCATGCAGCATGTTTTGCACCATGATCTCACCCGTGAAAGCGTATGCATCGGGAATCGCCATGTCGAGCTGCTGGTAGAAGGCCTGTTTTCCAAATTTGACTGCGACAGGTAGCTTGGCCGCAATCTCGCGGGCAAGGGCGTCTACGGCTGTTGCCAGTTGATCGGCAGGGACGGCGCGGTTGATCAGTCCAAGCGTCTCAGCGCGCTTTGCATCGATGAAACCACCCGTGGTGAGCATTTCGAACGCGTTCTTGCGTGGGATGTTACGGGTCAGAGCGACCATAGGGGTTGAACAGAAAAGCCCGATGTTGACCCCGTTGACCCCAAACCGGGTGTCCTCCGCAGCCACGGCCATGTCACAGGTGGCAACCAACTGACAACCCGCCGCTGTTGCGATCCCATGGACCTGTGCGATAACGGGCTGCGGCATGGCCTGAATGCTGCTCATGACCTTTGTGCAGCGATCGAACAGATCCTTGAAGTAAGACCTGCCTGCATCCTCGGCCTGACGGCCCTTGGTCATTTGCTTGAGGTCGTGACCTGCGCAAAAGGCTTTCCCCGCACCAGACATCACGACCACGCGGATGTCGGGGTCTTCCGCGATCTCATCCAGTGTCTTGCTGAGTGCAGCCAGCATCTGGTCCGACAAGGCGTTGAGGTTCTCGGGGCTGTTGAGCTGCAGATGCGCCACACCCCGGGTGACCTTACGTTCCAGAATTGCCATCTTGCTCTCCCTCATTCCGACCGGCAGCGTATCCAAGAGGGGAGAGGAGAAAAAGATGCCTTTGCAAATGAATGTCGACGATCTGTCCAAATTCCTGAGCAAGGAGTTTCTTCAGGTCGCTGATGACTTTGCCATCGACAATGTGGAAGAGGGGTGGATCCAGCTTCGGCTGGTGGCGCATGACAAGCATTTGCGGCCTGGTGGCACGGTGTCCGGACCCGCGATGTTTGCCTTGGCGGATGTCTCCGCATATCTCGTCACGCTGGCTATGATCGGGCCCAAGGCGCTGGCTGTTACGACCAATTGCAGCATTGACTTCATGCGCAAACCGCGCGCGGGCGCTGACCTGATCGCGAGATGCACGCTTTTGAAGCTCGGCAAGCACCTCTCGGTTTCGGATGTGCTGCTCTATTCCGAAGGGCAGAATGCGCCCGTCGCGCGTGCGACGCTGACATACGCTATTCCACAGAAATAAAAGGCGGCCGGGGTTACCCGGCCGCGAGGAAGAGGTCTGGCAGGTGTCACGGGGATGTTACGCCCGCCAGAACACCCGGCGCGCTTCGCAAGAAGCCTCGTCGCGTGTGAGCCCCACATCGCGCAGTTGATGGTCATTCAACTGGCTAAGCGCCAACCGCGTGCGGCGGCGTGTGGTCCATTTTGACAGTGTCACGGCCACACGGATGGCCAGGACCGAGGCTGCTGGTACGCGGGTCTCCGCGCTCAGATAAGCCAGATTGGCGGCAAGCGTTGGCTGTGTGCGTGTCATGGGTATCTCCTCGAATTGTATTGACACAATTTAAAAGTAATAGCACAATCAGGGTAATCGTATTGATACAAATCTGCTAGGGAAACATTGTGTCGGGTACAATTTCGATTGAAACGCTTTCCGAAGGGCCAGGCCCCAAATACAAGCGGGTCGCGGACGCCATTCGTCGGGCTGTTGAGCGGGGTGACCTCACCCAGGGCGACAAGCTCCCACCTGTGCGGGATCTGGCCTGGACGCTGAAAATCACCCCGGGAACGGTGGCACGAGCCTATGGCCTCCTGACCGATCAGCGCATTTTGACAGCCGAAATAGGGCGGGGCACTTTCGTTGCAAATCCTGAAGAGCCATCCTCAGCATTGGTGCCGATCGAAGTGGATGTGGTGCCTCACGGTGGACTTGCCGACACGCAGAGTGATGAGGTCAATCTCTTCTCTCCGCATCTCCCTTGTGTCGGTCAGGCTGAATTGATCCGCGGTCTGCTGGGGCAGATTGCGCAAGATCCGCCTTCAGGTCTGATGCATTATCCAAGCCGGTCCAGCGCAAAACCCGCGCGCGAGGCCGTGCTCAACTGGCTGTCGTCGGTGGCCCTCGGGCCAATACAGCAGCAGAACATCGTCTTGGCCCATGGCGGGCAGAATGCGATCATGCTGGTTTTCCAGGCGGTTTTGCGTGGGCCGCGCCCAGCCATTCTGGTGGAGGAATTGTCCTATCCCGGATTTCGGCGCGCCGCAGAGTTGATGCGCGCCGATGTGATCCCGGTTGCGATGGACAAGGACGGAGTGCTGCCCGATGCGCTTGAGGTCGCAATCCTTTCCAATCCAAATGCGCAGATTTTCTGCACCTCGCCCGATGTGCAAAACCCGACCTGCAGCTTCACACCGGAGGACCGCCGGCAAGAGGTCGTAAGAATCGTGCAGCGCCATGACGTTCAGATCCTTGAAGATGACTGCTATCATCTTGGTCGCACGCTTGCGCCGTCGTATAGACGGCTCGCGCCGGGCCGCAGCTGGTATGTATCCTCAATTTCGAAATTGATTACGCCTGCGCTTCGTATTGGCTTTGCGGTTGCACCGGACGGGCAGGACAGCACGCTTCGGCGGGCTGCAGAGCATGGCTTTTTCGGACTGGCCACACCGATCAGCGATCTTTGCGCCGTCCTGCTCGGACATCCTCAGATCCATGACCTGACCGCGAAGATGCAGGAGATCAGCAACGACTACGTGAAGCGGGCCGTTAATGTTTTGGGTTCTTACGATCTGTCCTGGCGCCAAGATGTGCCCTTTCTGTGGCTGATGCTGCCGGAGGGGTGGCGTGCAGGGTCCTTTTGCCGCGCGGCCGAGGGGCAAGGCGTGCAGATACGGTCCGCCGAAGAGTTCGCCTGCCGCGAGGCGAATTCGCCCCACGCCGTGCGCTTTGCGGTGAATGCCGGGATCAGTGCAGACACTTTCGAAGCGGCCATGCTGCGTTTGCGCAACCTCCTTGACAATCCGCCCGAACAAATCGGTGTTTAGGATCAGGCCCCATAGCAAGTAGATGACACCTGCGGCGATGGCGGAGAGGAAGGCCTCCGGGCACCTATCTTATAGGGTCGCTACGTGCCGCCAATCCTTCGGCCTGCCGAACATTATCCCGATGCAATTTCGGCGTTTGCAGCGGCGCTTGCTGTATTTAACTACGGTTCTTTCGCTGTCTGCTGCCTAGTATGAAGAGTCGAGCGCCATTAAGACGATGTGGCCTTTGAAGTCGTTGATCGCAGCGAAGTTGACGCGCAGCTCGTTCTGGATCTTGCAGAGACCTATCCGTCTGATTGTGTGCCACCTATCACCGATCCCATGAATGTCGTGACTTTCTTGACAGATCTCCCCACTGGTTTGGGGGATCCGGGCAATTGCGGCGGCCTTGTTCCATTCCTGCTGACTGCCGCGACACAGGGCTGATGAAATTGTCACAAAGCTGTGGCCAGTTGAACTGGCTTTCAGACCGATAATGATGAGGGTCGACAAAGCCGCAAAATATCGAGAGGTCTGCCCTTTGCGTTATTGGTCTAGAACCAATGTTGCACTCCTCATTGTGCCAGATTTCATGGTCACTACCAGCAGCCTGCTGAAGCAGTCTCATGTTAACTCCGTCCACCATAGTGCGATCATTTGTTGAGGCCGTAGTGTTGAACGAAGCGCTGACGATCTGAGCTCCAATTGGCGCAGCGTGAGATCACCACGTATTTAAGTCCACCAAAAGCCAGACTATGAGCCCCCATATGATCCCAGCCACAATCAGACCAAGACCAGCCCAAGCGACGTAACTCCAATCCTTGTCGAGCCCCCAGCCGGTCATCGCACCGCCAGAGGCTATCAAGACTATGGGCATTAAGAGGCCGACAACTGAACGTATCAATTGTTTCACTGCTAAACCTCCTCGAATTCGCTGCTTTTGATTAAGAAGTTGTTGGATCGATTGCAAATTTATTGCATCGGTTGCACTTACTTAAGACGGATCGCCGTCCGCTTCGGGATCAAGTCTTCCGCTTCGATTTGTCAGCTCAAAGCTTTGGAACAGTCCGCGATGTTACGTATGGTCAGGACTCTCCGTCCCGACCTTGGAAAGGTCGTAATCTTCGCGTTTTCAGCGCAAAACTGCGGTTATGGGAGGCGCCTAGGCGACTTTTCTGGTCATTAAACTGCAGATTTAGGTGGATTTTCAACGCATCTAAAGCTCGGACACGGTATATCTGACGAGTTCAACTTGCACAGAGTTTGCCATATACCATGCCAGTGAAAGGTTCGAACTCAGGACGGGCACGTCGATCTCGCGTTTCAACGTATCGATGGCTTCGAGTGTTCGAAGGTTGGTACAGGACAGGAAAACAGCATCCAGATCGTCGCCTTCCGTCAAGCTAAGAACCGTGTCCACAATGGAGCGGGGTGAAATACTTGCAACCTTAGCTTCCGAGTCTTCCCCGAAAGAGCGGGTTCTTGCGACGTCGAAGCCCGCTTTTGTGAAGTCAAGGCGCATATTTTGCGAAATATCGTCCGTATAGGGCGATACGATCCCCAAGCGGGAGGCATTGCGTGACTTCAGCGCCGAAAAAGCAGCTTCCAACGGGTTCGTCACCCTTTTGCAACTGCAGCCGGAGCGCACCAGTTGCTGCACCTTGCTCGCCCCGATCAGGCTCGTTCCTGAAGTGCAGGCATATCCAACTGCATCGAAGATCGCGCCTTGTGGAAGGAGCGCGGCTGCAGCCGGCAAAGCGGTTTCCATGGCTTTTATTGCACTGAGTGTCAGTTCTGCCCCCGACGGCACGCGGCTGATGTGCAGGCGCACTTTGGCGGGATCGAGCAGGTAGCGGAACTCATCCTCGATCGTTTCATCCGCTTGCAGGACAATGAGGCCGAGCCGCGGCCGATCATCTACTTCGATTTCATAGGGGGCGCGGGTCACCGCGCAACGACCGATAGCGTTTGGGATAGGCGCGTGGATAGCAGTTCATCTCCCTTTTCGCGCAGAAGGATGCCCTTCTCGCGGCAGTGTTTCCAGATGATACGCGACATTCAAACTCCGCAAAATGCCCTTTGGGAGACTAGCCGCATAAATGTTCTGGATGAAACGAATTCTCGCCGCTGCAGCGACTGAGTGGAACGGTGTACCTTAGCGCAGTCTTAAGCTGGCCTGGATGTCCGGGCGCCCGTTGTCCGATGCCTATCGCGCAGGCATGCACTTGATCAAAACGCCTTCAAAGGAAATCGTCCGCCAACGAAACGCATCATCGGACGGCGTGTCGCAATCGCGGCTTTGAGCATTTGTCGAATGGACATGCATGAGTCGGTTTTTGGGCTTGGCTTTAGCAGAAAGCGGAAGCTCCTAAACAATCAGCAGCGGAGATGACGAGGCGCATTCAGGGGCGAAAAGTAAAACGACGATGTCTATGGCGGTGGCCTGTTCACCTGACGGACTGGTCGCGAGGCGTTCAATCCTTTGCGCCTGGAAGGGCCGCCATACATCGACACTTAATCCAAAGTGATATTGAGCTTCCTCAGCTGGGACGATAACACGTACCTTCGGGTGCCCATAACCAATGTGCAAACAACCAATGGTCGATCATCAAAAGATAGCCACATACATTGGTCCCGACGTTGAATGCGTTCCTTGAGCCCATCCACTGGTTGTGAACATGGCCGAAGAGGTGGAGCGCGCCGCGTCTGGCTCTGTGCCAGGTGATCATTGGGTGCGTCAGGCATAGCGTAACGCCTTGTCTCAATTGTATGGAATTGAAGTTGAACAAGGAAAACTTCAAAGCGGTCGGCTTATTGGGGTGCTATGATACCTTATTTTTAAACATTTGTTTTTCATAGAAAAATAGTGCGTCTTGTTGCTTGACCTGATCTTTCTGGTGCGTATAACCGCGCAATCGAATTTCCACCCCCGAGGGATGTGAGCAATGAAAACCTACACCGCAACTCCAGCGGAGATCGACAAGAAATGGATCATCATCGACGCGCAAGGCGTCGTGCTTGGTCGTCTTGCCTCAATCGTCGCCATGCGCCTGCGCGGCAAGCACAAGGCCACTTTTACGCCCCATATGGATATGGGCGACAATGTCATCGTCATCAACGCTGAAAAGATTCAGATGACTGGTAAGAAACGTGAGGAAAACCACTACTGGCATACTGGCCATCCGGGCGGCATCAAATCACGCACCAAGGCGCAGATCTTAGAAGGCGCTCACCCGGAGCGCGTTGTAACACTGGCGGTCAAGCGTATGCTTCCTGGCAACCGTCTGGCCCGCAAGCAGATGACGAACCTGCGCGTTTATGCAGGATCTGAACACCCCCATGAGGCGCAAAGCCCCGAAGTTTTGGATGTTGCATCCATGAACAAGAAAAACACGCGGAGCTGAAGACATGGCTGAAGAAATCAACACACTCGAAGATCTGCAGGCCGTCGCGGGCGAAGCGGCCCCAATGACTGAAGTCATGACGCCTCGCGAGCCGGTCCGTGACGAATTGGGGCGGTCCTATGCGACGGGCAAACGGAAGGATGCTATCGCACGTGTCTGGATCAAGCCTGGCTCGGGCAAGGTCGTCGTAAATGGCAAGGAAATGAACGCTTACTTTGCGCGTCCGGTTCTGCAGATGATCCTGCGCCAACCGTTCCAGGTGGCTGGTGTCGAAGACCAGTTCGATGTGCAGGCAACGGTCAAGGGCGGCGGTCTTTCCGGTCAGGCCGGAGCGGTCAAGCATGGTATCTCGAAGGCCCTCCAGCTTTATGATCCCTCACTGCGCGGCGCGCTCAAGGCGGCGGGCTTCCTGACCCGCGACAGCCGCGTTGTTGAGCGGAAGAAATACGGTAAGGCCAAGGCCCGGAAGAGCTTCCAGTTCTCCAAACGTTAAGACAACACCAGATCAATTTCGAGGGCCGTCCCATTGGGGCGGCCTTTTTCTGTGTGATCAGTCGAGGCTGCGATTGACAGCAATTGTCGCTATCGGCGGTGTCCAACCCAAAAAGTCGTTTCAACACAAGATTTTAGACGGCCCAAAAAGATAGGCATTTTGCCCCTTCATAGGTAAATGCCATGGAGGCGGGCATAAGCAGCGAAGATGTGCGCAATGGCAATTGTTGATGAGATCCGGATTGAACGATCGGGCGGGAAACGATCAATAGACTGCTGTGTGATGGGGTTGCCCGGCGATGACAGGTCGTTTGTCGAAGGCCGGGGGGGCGACTTGCCGCCTGCATCACCGAACCTCGTGGATTGTACCGCAGTTGGCCTCATCTATCCGGCCATGCACACGGGAGAGGATCTTCGAGTTAGAGGCAAACTGTCCGCCGATCTGCTGTTCAATCTGAAAAATGATATTCAGGCGTTGTTGCAGGCCTATGACTCCGCATTGGGTCGTGTCACTATATCGGCTGATATTGTCGACGACACGATGCTTGTCCCTGGCCCACATGTGGCACTGGTTTTTCTGCGGGCGTCCACACATTCACGACAATGGCGATTTGTGCTGCGGACGACACGCCAGATCGCCAGACGATCAACGCGCTGGTGACATTTTCGATGGGTAAGAACAGAAAACTGGGCGAGGGAGCCCCTTTGTTCCGGCGCAACCTCGAACGGGACTGCGGCCTATGCAGTTGAAAAGGGGATGGCCGCGCAAAGCGTTTGGACCAACCGGGAGGTCTTCTAATCAAGCTTTGGACTAGGCTTCCAACGCACCCACACGACCGGAAAAGCAGCTGCTGCCCTGTTCTTTGCCGATCCCTACCGACTATTCTTACAAGGACATCAAAACAGGAAATGATGACATGTCCCATGTCGAACCGATGTTGCTTGGGCGTCTGTCTACCGAACGCATGCGCTTCCAATCGAGCGGCGCCGGTCTTCCGCGTATTGAGAAGATGGAAAAGACAGCCGGATACTCACCCGCGCGCACGCTGCTTGACGTTTGCGTGGCTCCGCAAAAGATGCGTGCGTGGACAAAACCACCGCATTGTTCACGGTGCTGGAAGTGCGCTCGCGCCATGGTCAATCTCGATGTTCTTGGCAAGCTTGATGATTTTGGCGCGGTGTTCGACGTACCGCACTACCGCCAGAACAAGCGGGAATACTTGCTGACAATCATCAAAAGCGCGGCTGAGTGCAAACCTGCGGACCGCGATCTGCTGGAACTGATGTACGAAATGAGCTTGGGTCCGCAAATCCCCCATTGCGGTCTGGTCGCGCGAGGGATGACCTTCTTGCGAAAACGCCTAAAGCCGACTTTGGCAAAGTCCCTTATTTTGAAAGGCGCCTAGGGGCTTACGCTCGGGCGCCAGTCTTAACGTACTTAGCGTTATGTCATTTGTCGGGTGGGACAAGCCCAAGGCCGCGCAGGTAGATTCCGATCCCGGTTTCCAACAAATCGTCGGGTGGGAAGGGCGAGGCCCGACCAGGCGAATTCCGCGCAAAAAGCTCTACGACGCCGTGGCTCATCGCCCAGATATGGGCGGAAAACATGGTTGCTGGGGGGCGTTTCTCTTCGGGAATATGCTCGCTCAGATCCGTTGCCGCCTTTTCCAGCACCTCGTTCGCGCGCGCGGCGACATTGGCCAGTTCCGGTGTTCTATTGACCGAAATGCCGCTTTCGAACATCGCGATGTAGTGGCCCGGATACTTGCGAGCAAAGGCCAGATAGGCGCGGCCCGTTGCCTCAAAAGCCGCCAGCGCCGAGGGCTGCCCGGATTGATATGCATACTCCATCAGATCCGCGAAGACCTCATAGCCCTGCCTGGCTGCTTCAGCGATCAGATCCTCACGCCCTTCGAAGTGCCGATAAACGGCTGCTGGTGTGACGCCCGCCTGCTTGGCCGCCTCGGACAGTGTAAAGCCCGTCGGGCCTTTCTGTTCGATAAGCTGCAGCGCCGCATCGACCAATGCGGCCTTGAGGTTGCCGTGATGATATCCGCGTTTAGGCATGCCAGAGATCCGGGCCCCCGGCTATTGTGCGGTCAATATCGCCAATCGCTTCGCGGTCCTTGTTTGCATAGCCTATCTCGTGGAGGAGCGTGCGTATGGCGGCGAGCCGCGCGCGTTTCTTGTCATCGCTGCGAATGATGGTCCAGGGTGCGTGCTCGCTGTGACTTCGATCAAGCGTTTCCTGGATCGCGTCGCTGTAGTCATCCCATTTGGCCAGTCCATCGACATCGATCCGGCTGAGCTTCCAGTGCTTCAGGGGATCGGTCTCACGCTGCAGGAAACGGCGCAATTGTTCTGCCCGTCCGACATTCAGCCAGAACTTGAACAGATGGACACCGTCCTCGACCAGCATACGCTCAACGTCTGTGACCTGAGTGAAGAAGTGCTCTCGCTCTGCATCCGTGCAAAAGCCAAAGACTTTTTCCACAACACCTCGATTATACCATGATCGGTCGAAGAAAACGATCTCGCCTTTGGCGGGCATATGCTTGAGGTAGCGCTGAAAGTACCATTGACCGGCTTCGATTTCCGTCGGCTTCGACAAGGCGATGACGCGGGCGTGGCGTGGGTTCAGGTTCTGCCGAAATCGGCTGATCGTGCCACCTTTGCCAGCAGCGTCACGGCCTTCGAAGATGACGACGACCCGGGCCCCAGTTGATATTGCCCAAGCCTGCAGTTTGACCAATTCAATCTGAAGCGCATCGAACTGACCCTCGTACTCATCCTTGTCCATACGTTTTTCGTAAGGATAGCTCTCATTGAGGATTTCGCGTTTTTCGCCTGTCGCGATCGCCTTGCGAACAGCGTCGGGTGCACCATCCCGAAAATATGTGCTGATGCCGCCGTCAAAAGGGAGGGCCATGGCGGTGTCCTTTAAGTTACTGCTCTTAACATCAATATGGGGGAGTGGGGCGGCTAACGCAAACCCGCGCGCGCAGCGGCCCGGTCAATGGCTTCGATCACGGCCTCGGGATGGCTGTGATGCGGCATATGTCCTGCGTTAGGCACAATGGTAAGGTTGGCCCCTTCGACCTGTTCGCTAAGTGGCTCGGAATGGATTCGCATCGGTACGATTGTGTCAGCATCCCCATGTACCATCTCAAGAGGGATGAGAATATCCTTGTAACGCTTTGACATATCGGTGATATGAGGCTTCAGATAGTTCACCTGTCGGGCATTGGCCCGCAGGGTCTGGCGGCGCAGTGTCAAGCCAGGGCCGACGTGATCGAGATAGCCGTCGGGCGGCTTTGCCGGTTCGAAAATGCTGCCAAGGGTGTCGGCGACGACGCTCTGCGGCGTGAAGGCCGAAAGTATGGGAACAAAAAGCGCCCCGCCCAGCGATGAGCTGTTCACTTGATAGAGCCAACCAAGATCACCAGGCCACGGATTGGCAACACCAGCCACCATGACGACAGCAGCGGGATCGTGTTCCAGCGCCCATGCCATAGCAACGGCTCCGCCAAACGAATGGCCGAGCACGATGGGGTCGATCACGCCAAGTTGCTGCGCTGCCTTGTTCAAGATGTTGGCCTGAACCAGGGGCGGCTCCGCGTTTGTGTTCCATGCCCCCCGATAGGCATCGTTAGCCCGGTCGGTCCAGCCAAGACCTGGCCTGTCAAAGATGACCACGCGATATCTTTCTGTAAGGCGCTGCGCGAAATCGAAGGTAAAATCGCGCACGTTGCCGCTGGCACCGTGGATCAGGATAAGATCGGGGCCTTCGCCCATGACCTGGGCATGCACTTGAACACCTTCGACGGACAATATCTGGCCGACAGGTGGGTAGGCCGCCTCTGCCGCCATTTCGCGCGCCCTTGCGCGCCATTGAACGATGAGGCTGAACAAGACGACCGTGAGGCCCACAACCATGATGTATCTCATTAACCGCTCCGCAGGTCGGTGCTGGTTTGCCCAATCAAATTCGCGTCGTACGGCGTCGTAAGATAGATTTCGGAAATCCAATTTCCATAAAGAAGATGCGCGTGGCTGCGCCAACGGTTCTGCGGCTTGGCTGCCGGATCATCGCCCGGGAAGTAGTTGAATGGCAAAGAAATTTCCGCGGATTCGACCTGCGAATTCGCGCGATCACGTTCGTATTCTTCTTTCAGGGTGTGGCTGTCGTATTCGAAATGATTGAGGATATAGAGGGCGCGGTGGTCCGGATCTTCGATCAGACATGGGCCAGTCTCTGGGCTGCCGAGCAGGATAGGCAGACCTGCCGCCTCCACCTCGGGTGCGCGCACTTCGGTCCAGCGCGACACTGGCACCACGCAATCATCCGAGAACCCGCGCAGATAGGGCGAGGCGGGAGAAAGGTTCGTGTGGCGATAGGCGCCGAAAAGCTTCTGCGGCAGAATGTGTTTGGGCACGCCGTGGAAGTGGTGAAGCATCGCCATTCCGCCCCAGCACACACCGAAGGTCGAATGCACGTTGGTCTGGGTCCAGTCCATGACCTCTTCCAACTCGTCCCAATAGCCGACCTCTTGAAAATCCAGGTGTTCTATTGGTGCGCCGGTGATGACTAGCCCGTCGAACCTCTCATTCTTCACCTCGGAAAACGGGCGGTAGAACTCTGCCATGTGTTCGGCGGCTGTGTTCTTCGTTTGATGACCGGACATGCGGATCAGGCTAAGTTCGATCTGCAGTGGCGTTGCCCCGATCAAACGCGCGAACTGGTTTTCGGTCTGAATTTTTTTGGGCATCAGGTTCAAAAGGCCGATGCGCATGGGCCGTATATCCTGATGCGCGGCCAGCTCTTCATCCATGACCATGACACCCTCACGGTCGAGAACGTTATAGGCGGGCAGGGAAGAAGGCAGTTTTATCGGCATATCTGTATCACGTCGGTGTTGCGTCGGTATCGCGTAGGTGTCAGACGCAGATAGAAGGGCTAGGCCCGGCGCTCAAGTGCGGTGGCGATCAATGCGTTGAAATCTGCTTCACCTTTGAGAGATGAAACCTCGTCTGCGCTGAGTGTTACGCCCCATCGAGCCATGGCTTCGTAACGAGGTTGGCGGTGTCCCAGGGCGCGTGCGTATGTCCAGCGAATAAAGCTGTCGGGGTCTACGCGGTCGGATGCATTGCCGGTCTGCGAAAGGTAGGCAGACCAGCAATCGGTTAGGAAGTGCGGTTGATAAGCCATCGGCTTTGGGTCGCGATCAAATCGGCGGATAAGTTCTTGCGTATGCGCCGCGTTTCCCTTGATCCAGACGGGCAGGCAATGCGCGGAAAGCAAAGTCATCAGCGGGTCTGCATCGTCGAGCGGATCGACCCATTCACAGATCGAGCCACCGGTGTCGCAGATAAAGTTGGAATAACCATACAAACGTTCGGCACGTTCAATGAAGTATGGCGTGTCGTTCAGAGCCGCGATTTCGGCAACGCGAAACTGCTCTTGCCGCTTGCGGTACTCGTCGATCTGAAGTCCTCCCTTGGTCGGATCGCCGGGTTTGCCCAGATATGTCGCCACCGGTGCGAGGTTCGCAAACGTGATGTTGGAGCCGATATAGATGCTGTCAGTCATCAGTAGTTCACGCAGGAAGGGCACCTTCATCGCCTCGGCCATGGCGTTGTCGGCGATCAACTCACCCATGTGGCGCGTGCCGATGCGGTAGTCGATAGAGTAATGGAACCACGATCCCGCCCCGCGCAAAAGCATCGCGAGGTAGGTCTTGCCGAGGCCGGACATGCCGAAGACGAGAACGCGTTTGTGAGGGGCCGCGTGCCAGGCGGATGCATCGGGATAAAGCATTGGAAAGGCGGCCTTTCAGTGACTGACTTGCTTCCTAGCGACCCGTCTTTGAGTGGTCAATTCCTGCGCGTCGTCCAATCGGCCAGGATGCGACCGTCCAGAACCGCCAGTCCGAGCGCCAGCAGGGCGAAGCCCGCAAACGCATTGGGAGCAAGTGTCTCATCCCGCACCAGCGCGCCCAGCAGGATGGCGACTGGGGCGATCAGGAGCGTGACCAGCATAAGGTTGCCACTGCCCGCGAGGCTCAGGACGCGGTAATAGAGCAGATAGGCGCCCGCCGTGGCGATGATGGCGTAGTAACCTACAGCAATCATTGTCTTTGGGGAGAGACCCAGCGAGATTGGGCCTTCCGCGATCCAGGCGAGCGGGAGAGTGATCAGAGTCGAAGCTGTCAGCATGCCGGCTGCAGCCACCTCCGCGCGCAGATCGCCGAGGCGCTTGCGGGCCCAGACGCTGGCCAGGGCATAGCTGATCGTTCCGCCAATGATGGCGATCTGAGCGAGGCTGCGCAGGTCGAAGTTCCTGAAATTGTCGAGGCCGATGGCCGTGGTGACCCCCAGAAAACCAATGGCGACTCCAAGGCCTTTGCGCAGGCTCAACCGCTCATCCGCAAAGAAAAAGGCAGCGGCGATGATCCCAAAGATGGCCGTTGCCGCGTTGAGGATCGAGGTCAGGCCGGTCTCCACGTACAACTGTCCCCACGCCATCAGAGCGAAAGGGATGACGTTGTTCAAAAGACCCATGACGAAGAAGCTGGCCCAGATCCTTGGGTCGCGCGGCACGGGCAAGCGCAAAATGAGCACCACGGCCCAAAGGACGAGCATGGCCCAGCCGGTGCGGTGCGCGACGGATGTCAGCGGGCCGATTTCGTCAAGCGCTACGCGGATGGACAGGAAGGACGCGCCCCAGATCAGGCCCAAAAGGGTCATTTCGGCCCAGGCACGACCGGACAGGGATTTCTGCGTGACTTTCATGCCGGGACCCTGCTTGTCACTCGGGAGGCATGCAATCCGTTTCTTGCGACAAGTAAAAACCCCCGCCGGTTGGCGAGGGTTTCATATGATTTTGGGGCAGCGTTCTAGAACTTAAAGGCGACGCTTACACCGACGCTGACGGCATCGTTATCCTCAAAGATCGCGGCAGGCGCTGCGGCACCTGCTCGGGTCTGCGCATTGCCCAGATCAGTGTAGCGGATGCCTGTCGTGATCTCCATATTGTCCTGGGTGTAGATGGCGGCGAGGCTGAGGCTGGTGGAGCCATCTGTCGGACCAAGGTTGGTCATGAAGGCGGCGTCACCCTCTTCATATGAGATCGATCCGGCCATGGCCCATGTTTCATTGAAGCGATAGGCGACGCCCAGAGTGTAGGTGACATAGTCGTTTTCATAGGCGATCAGCGGGCCGCCTGTGGCGCCTGCAAACGCGAGGGGTGTAATGTCAAAATCGGACCAGTCCACCCAGCGGATGCCACCGAATACAAGGGTATTCTCCGCGACACCACTCTGGAATTCGAGGTGGACGGATTGTGGTGTTTCGACCTCGGTCGTTGACCCAATCAACCCTGGCGCGCCAGTGATGGTTTCGGTCGTGGCGACATCGTATGCGATTTCCGAATTGTATGTAAGCGAGACACGCAGGGCGATATCAGGGATCTCGTAAGCGACGCCGACAACTGCACCGACGCCCCATTCACGATCACCGTCGACCGTATAGCCGGGTACGAACGGGATGTTTGCATTGGCATCAATCGCCTGTAGTCGCAGACCGCCATAGACGCTGAAATTCTCGTTTGTCTTGTAGCGCAGAAGGCCCGTCAAAGCGACTGAGTTGAACTCGGCTGTGGATCCTGCGGCAAAGTACGGCACCAGCGGGTAGGCCACATCGGCACCATAGGGCTGGTCGACGATAATCGCGTAAGAAAGTTTGCTGTTGATGTCGGACTTGAAGGCCGCGCCCAGCTGGAAGAAGTCTTCGGTCAGATTGCCAGATGCGCCACCGCCGACGGCTGCCGTGCCCACACCGCTCACGTCCGGGTTTGCATAGCCGATGCTGAATTCCAGGTGGCGGCCTTCTTCAAAGAGTACGCCGACAGATTGGTTGGTCCGTTCGATCCCGCCGGCTTGAGCGACGGTCGCGCTGAGCCCCAGTCCTGCTGCTGCGATAAGGTGCTTCTTCATTTCTTCCTCCTCGGACGCGTTACAGTTGGTCGCGTCTTTGGGATCAGACCGTGATATTGCAGATGGTCCGCGTCAATCTTTACGAAGGGGAATGCTGCGATTTTGTGACGAAGCGTTACATGAACAACTCACGCGGGAGCGCGGCGCGTTTCGACCCAGATGTTCAGGTAGTTGCCCGCAAAAATCACCAACGCACCGACGAAGACCCAGATGTCCAATGCTTCATTGTAGACAAGCATGCCGATGATCGCGATCGCAGGTAGGCGAATGAAGTCGATTGGCATGACAACTGTTGCAGGGGCAATGGCGAGCGCGTTGGTCAGGCAGAAATGGGCGACAAGCCCCGCGATGCCGATCAGGACAAGCCAGGGCAGGGTCGTGGCGTCGGGCAGGGCGATGTCGCCGTCATATCCAGAGGCGATGATGCCGAAGGCCAATTGCATCGCAGTCAGGTAAAACAGGATGCATGTGATCGATTGTGTGCGGGTCAGCCGCTTGGTGAAGACGTTGGTGAGTGCGAAGAATACGGCCGAGGCGGCTGCTGCAATCACGCCAGCATTTATCCCGGCCATGTCCGGACGGGCGACAATGAGGATGCCTGCAAAGCCGATGAGCGCCGCTATCATGCGAATGCGTGTCAACCGTTCGCCTAGGATCAGCGGGCTGAACAGGATCACCCAGATCGGGGAGGTGAATTCAAGTGCGAATACTTGGGCCAGCGGGATCGCTGTGACCGCATAAAACCAGAGGTTCTGGCCAGCAAAATGTGCGATGTTTCGGACACCCTGAAGACCGAGTTGCTGCCGATCTATCTGTCGCCATGTTCCGGTAAATCCAGCCAGCGTACAGACGACCATTACACCCACAACACTGCGGTACATCATGATTTCAAAGGTGTCGAGGGCAAAGCTGACCTCGCGCCCGGCCACGGCCATTGCGGAAAAAGACGCGATCGTGCCGATCATCCAGAAGGCTGCCACAAAGACCGAGTTCATTCGTTGTCCTTGCGATTGAGCGGGATCAGCATACCGGCAGCATCATTGCCATCATTCTTGTACTGACGCTTGCCTTGGAGCCGATAAAGTGTTTCCCAAAACCAGCGTGTCTTGCGTTGTGTGACCTGAATTTGATGCGCTTTTAACTTCGCGCCAAGGGGCGCGGTTTTTGTCAGAATGGCAAGGCCCGTGCTGCCAAACTTCACCTCAAGCCGGAGCGCGTCGAGATTGCCGAAAAAGACATCCTGAACGAAATCGTAGATGGCCCGATTGATAAGCTCTTTGCGCACGGAATCCTTGCGCCGCCCACGCATGTAGGGGCCGCTGTCGACATCGTCGAAAAAGATCTGCCCGCCCTGTTTGACATGCGGGAAGTAACCATAAAGCTCCGCCTTCACGTGCGGAACTGTGTGCAGGCTGTCGATGTAGAGACAGTCGATGCCGTCACGCAGGCGAGGAGCAGCGTCCAGCACGTTTTCGATATCGGCAGAATCGGACTGCACAAAAGTCCAGTTGGGACCCGATCCCGCGCGGCTTGACTCCTCGATATCAACTGAGACGAGGTGCCCTTCGGTGCCCTCAAGCGCATTCAGGATGACCTTGGTCGATTGTCCCTGGCTGGTGCCGAGTTCCAGAAACGTGCAAGGTGTGTGCGCCAAAGCCGCGTCGTGCAGTGTCAGAAGCTGATCAGCGGCGCTTGCTTCTTCGCTTTGATCGAACCGTTTGGCGCGTAGCGTGTCGACATAGGTGTCATACATGTGGGGTTATTCCCACTCGATGGTGCCAGGTGGTTTCGAGGTGATGTCGTAGGTCACGCGGTTGATCCCAGGCACTTCGTTGATGATCCGGGTGGCGGTTTCCCCCAAAAACTCATGGGTGAACGGGTAGTAGTCCGCTGTCATTCCGTCGACCGATGTGACTGCGCGCAGCGCGCAGGCATAATCGTAGGTGCGTCCGTCGCCCATCACGCCCACCGTGCGGACGGGAAGGATGGCGACGAAGGCCTGCCAGATCTCATCATACAATCCGTGCTTGCGGATCTGGTCTATGTAGACGGCGTCGGCTTCACGCAGGATGTCGAGCTTGGCGCGCGTGATTTCACCCGGGCAGCGGATGGCGAGACCAGGCCCCGGAAAAGGATGGCGGCCGATGAAATGATCAGGCAGGCCGAGTTCACGGCCCAAGGCGCGGACCTCGTCCTTGAAAAGCTCACGCAATGGTTCGACCAGTTGCATGTTCATCCGCTCTGGCAGACCGCCGACATTGTGGTGTGACTTGATCGTGACGGAAGGACCACCCGAGAACGAAACACTTTCGATTACGTCCGGGTAGAGGGTGCCTTGTGCGAGGAAGTCTGCCCCGCCGATCTCTTTTGCGTGCTTTTCAAAGACGTCGATGAACAGGCCTCCGATGATCTTGCGCTTTGTTTCGGGGTCGCTGACGCCGTCGAGTTTGCCTAGAAATAGCTCGGATTCGTCGGCATGGATCAGGGGCAGGTTGTAGTGTTCGCGGAACATACCCGCGACCTCTTCCGCTTCGTTCTTGCGCATAAGGCCATGGTCGACAAAGACGCAGGTGAGTTGATCGCCGATCGCCTCGTGTATCAGGACAGCGGCGACAGACGAATCGACCCCGCCCGATAGCGCGCAGATCACCTTGCCGTCGCCCACCTGGTTACGGATCTTCTCAACGGCCTCTTCGCGGTAGGCGCCCATCGTCCAATCGCCTTTGAACCCTGCGAGCCGCACGAAGTTTTCATAAAGCCGTTTGCCGTTAGGAGTGTGATGCACCTCGGGGTGGAACTGCACTGCGTAGAAACTGCGATCAACATCCGCCGTGATCGCGAACGGAGCATTGGGGGAGGTCCCGTATACCTCAAAACCTGGTGCGATTTCAGAGACATGATCGCCGTGGCTCATCCAGACCTGTTCGCGGTCCGTGAGAAACCAGCCTTCGAGCAGGGGCAAGGTGTTTTGGCCAGGAACCACATAGGCCCGCCCGAATTCTGCTGTGCCATGTCCGCGTTCGACCTTGCCGCCCAGCATCTCCATCATGACTTGCTGGCCGTAACAGATGCCCAAGACGGGAATGCCATGCGAAAAAATCCATGAGGGCGGCCTTGGCGCATCTACGTCCAGCACGCTGGCCGGTCCACCGGAAAGGATCACGGCCTTGGGCTGAAAGTTGTTCAGAAAGGCCTGTGTGACGTTCTGGTAGGGATGGATTTCGCAATAGACATTCAACTCGCGCAGGCGCCGGGCGATCAATTGCGTGACCTGGCTGCCGAAATCGATGATGAGAAGGCGATCATGGGATTGGGTCATGAAAGCTCTCTATGTCTGGCGGGGGGCAGAGGCAAGAGGAGGCGGGGCTCGGTTGGAAAGTCTGGAAATCCTGACTTTATGGGAAGGGTCTGTCGCGCGATGCTGCGAATGGGGCTGGTTCGGTTATTGGTGAGTGTCATGAGACGATTGGATGCGGCCGTTGAGGCCGGGATCATTACAAAAGCGCAGCGCGATGCCATTGCGGCCTTGTCGCTGCCGCCGGACCAGTCCGGATTTTCGCTGAGCATGGTGCATGTGCTTTGGGCCGGGGGCTGCGCGCTGGTCATGCTGGCTATGGTCCTGGTCGCTGCCGAGGTCGGCAAGGGCGGGGCCGCCAACGTCATGTGGATGTGCCTTGCCTATGCCGGGTTTTTCTTTGCGCTCGACTGGGTGCTGCAGGGGCGGCAGGGCTTGCGGCTTTTGTCGTCGCTGATGGTCATTGGGGTTGCACTAAGCCTCATGTCCGCCGTTTTCGCTTGGCAGGAAAGTGCAGGTGCTGCAATCGTTTTTGAGCCGTGGAATCGCGTGCCCTATCAGTTCGCGCCCGAACGGAATGTGCAGCCGACATTTGCCTATCACCCGCTTGTTTTTGGGCCTTATGCGCCGATGTTGCCGGTGCTTGTCGCGGGGCTTTTGTTGATCATGCGTCGCGCATTTCTTCCGGCTTGGTTCATGATCTGGGGGGCGGTGTTCATGGTTTTTGGGGATGTTTATTACGGTCTGAGGTTTGATGATCTGATCCCTGAGTGGATCGCGCTTTTTGGGGCCAGTTTTGCGCTATTCGGTCTGGGCTGGTGGCAGGATCTTCGTTTGCCGCTCAATCACGGCTTCTGGCAAAACAAGGTCGCCACGTTCGCCTTTTTCTGTGCGATGATGAACGGGTTGGCCATTATGCAGCGGCCTTATCCCTACTACTACGACAGTCTTCTGGTGCTTTCGGTGGTTCTGGTCGCTTTTTCGATCTTCGTGCGAAGGCCAACGGGCATTTCGATGGCGGGTCTTGGAGTGGCATTGTTCTGTGCGGATTGGCTGGACGCATGGGACAATTTCTTTGTGGCCGGGGGTCTGCTGGCCTTGATTGGTTTGGGTGCAATTGTTCTGGGCGTTCGTGCGCATCTGATTGAAGACCAGTTAGACCGTCTGCTGCCTGCGCGTCTGCGTGCGCTTCGCCCAGAGGCGCGGCATGATCCGGTGACATTCGGGCTCTAGAGCCGCTTATGTCGCTTTTCGCCCCGGTGTGGCGCAACAGGCGTGGGGCGCAAGAAAGCCATCCTGTATCACCACGCCACGCCTGCAAAAGAGGGGAAGCGCAATGGCAGAGGCAGCGGCACGCAGACGGGGACGCGGCGGAGGTGGCGCGGCGCGGCGGGCAGAACGCAGTGCGGTCTCGTTCGAGACGGCGAAGTACATTGAGCGCAACATTCCCAATTTCGAGGTCCTAAACGACGAGGCGCTCGAAATTATTGAAACAAATGCAGAAACCGTACTGGAACAGATCGGCGTGAACTTCGTCAACAACCCTGCCGCGCTGAAACGATGGCGGGATGCGGGGGCCGAAATCGAGGGGGAGCGCGTGCGGATCCCGCGCGGCCTCGCGCGAAAGATTTGCCAGACCGCGCCTTCGGAATACACGCAACACGCCCGCAATTCGGAACGCAATGTCGTGGTCGGCGGCAAGAACCTGGTGCTGGCGCCGGTTTATGGTCCGCCTTTTGTGCGGGATGCCACCGGCGGGCGACGCTATGCAACCATGGAGGACTTCCGCAAATTCGTGAAGCTCGCCTACATGTCGAAATGGTTGCATCATTCCGGTGGCACGGTGTGTGAACCAACGGATGTGGCGGTAAACAAGCGCCATCTCGACATGCTGCACGCCCATATGACACTGAGCGACAAGCCCTTTATGGGATCGGTCACCGAACCCAGTCGGGCACGCGATTCGGTCGAGATGTGCGAGATCCTGTTTGGCAAGGAATTTGTCGCGGAAAACACGGTTATGACGTCGCTCATCAATATCAACTCACCGCTTACATTCGACGACGTTATGATGGGCGCGCTCGAGGTTTATGCCGAGGCGAACCAGGCCTGCATCATTTCGCCGTTTATCGTGGGCGGGGCTATGGCCCCTGTTTCCGTCGCGGGTACGCTTACGCAGGTTCTGGCCGAGGTGATGGCGGGCATCGCCTATTCACAGCTTGTCCGGCCGGGCGCCCGGGTGATCTTCGGTGCCTTTGTCACTTCGATCGACATGAATTCAGGTGCTCCTACCTTTGGAACGCCGGAAGCCAGTCATGTAACCTACGGGGCCGGGCAACTTGCACGAAGGCTGGGCCTGCCTTTTCGATCGGCGGGCGGGTTCTGTGGATCCAAGCTGCCAGATGCGCAGGCAGGCTACGAATCCGCAAATTCCCTGAACATGGGGCTTTTGTCGGGAGTGAACTTCATGCTGCATGCCTGCGGCTGGCTGGAGGGTGGGCTGGTCAGTTCGTTCGAGAAGTTCGTGATGGATGCTGATCAATTGGGGGCATTGCATCATCTGGCGCATGGGGTTTCCGTTGATGAAAATACCCAAGCGCTTGATGCGATCCACGAGGTGGGGCCGGGCGGGCACTATCTTGGTTGCGCCCATACGCAATCGAATTTCAAGTCAGCCTTCTGGAAGACGGATGTCTTGGACTACAAAGCCTTTGAGACCTGGTATGATGAAGGCGCACGTGACACGCAGGCGCTGGCGCAAATGCGTGTCGAGAAGATGCTGTCCGACTATCAGCAACCTGCGCTGGATCCAGGCGTGGCGCAGGCGCTGAACGAGTATGTAGAGCGAAAAAAAGCCGCAGAACCAGACGCTTTCATGTGAGGGGACAAGCGCCTCAAATCGCGAGATCTGGCTTGGTTCCACGTAGGATGCGGCTTTCTCCGACGATGGCGATCAGAAGATCAATGTGGCGCAAGAGACAATAGGCCGACTGATCGGTCTGGCGCTGTTCGTTCAACACGGTCTCAAGCTCGATCAGCCGCATCAGCGCCGCACCATGTCGGGGCAAATTGCCGTAGCCCAGTAATCTGGGCAGGTGGACGTCACGGTGATAGTCCTGTGCGCCAATACGCGCTGCGCGCATCAGCAATCGGGGGCGGCGCATGTTTTGCAGCATGCTCATCAAATCTTGCATTTCCAGAATTCCTTCGAACTGAGTTGGCCCTTTGCAGGCTCGTACCGCATGCTTTTGCACAACCTCACCGGGTGTTGCGTATGGCGTTCGAATGGCGCGCGTTCCTTTAGCAAGAGTTTATCTTTTAGAAACAATGCTCCGTACCACGACGGAAATTAACCTGTAGGTAACCAATGCATCTTTAGGTTGTGTACGCCGGCGCAGGGGACACGTTAAGCGCCGTTCAAGGGGATAAAGTAAATGGACCAGATCGAAAGATTGGGGTCAGGGTCTGGCTTCCTGCCAGCTTGGCTTCCTGAAGCTGCCAAAAATTATCTTGTACATACCGAAGTTGGTCTGCCGATCCGGGAACTGGCGCGGAAATCGGGGTGTCATGCCTCGACTGTGTTGCGCCAGATCCGGAAGTTTGAAACGCGGCGGGATGATCCGCTAGTTGATGCCGCCCTGCGCAAGCTGGGTGCTGACCTTGGTCCTGGTGTTTCCGTGTCTCAGTTCACGCAATCCGAGGACGTTCAGCCAATGGCGGCACATCAACAGGCAGAATCTAATGAAGAGAAGGGCGGACTTTCGCAGGATGCGGCGCGCATTCTGAGACGGCTCTGTGAGACGGGGGCCGTTCTGGCCGTTGCGCTTGATATGGAAAAGGCGGTTGTGGTTCGTGAAGGTCAGACCGGATCAGCGCAGAAAACGGCCGTCGTGGACCGTGAGGTCGCAGAATACATGGCACTGCAAGACTGGATCACGGGTGATGGCAGCGGGCGCGTTACCAAATACAAGATCACACCGACTGGGCGCTTGGCGCTTCAGAATATGCTGTCGGGCGAACCGCATCTTCACGTCGTTGAGGGTATGTCGGAGGCGCCCGCGCAATTCGCCGATCAGCGTCGCGAATGGGGCGAACGTACGGTGGCCGACCCGGAAACGGGCCAGCGCCGTAAGATGCGTTACAACCTCGCGGAATCACCGCTGACGGCGCTGGCGCGACGGCGTGATAAGGATGGCAAACCGTTTTTGAACGATGACCTTGTCTCGGCCGGTGAACGGTTGCGGGAAGACTTTGAACTTGCGCAGATGGGATCGCGGGTCACGCAAAACTGGGACAGGTTTCTGACCGGTGGCGCGCGCGGCGGTTTTGCGCCCGACAGTGGTGTAGGCAATGGACCAGAAAGTGCACGGCAGCGGGTTGCTGGCGCCTTGGCTGATCTGGGCCCAGGGTTGTCAGATGTGGTTCTGCGTTGCTGCTGTTACCTGGAAGGTCTTGAAACAGCTGAGAAAAAGCTGGGTTGGTCGGCGCGTTCGGGAAAGATCGTTCTGCGTATCGCGCTACAGCAGTTGAAACGCCACTACGATGAGACGACCGGACCAGGCGGCGGTCTGATTGGCTGAGGCCAACGATCTCGATCTGGTCAACGTGATGGCGCCGCGTTTCTCCCCGCGGCGCCATTTTTGCATCTGCTTCACCTCTGCGTGAGAAATCCGGGCTGCGCTTGACGGTCTTTCGGCATCCGGCGAGTCTGCCAGACATTGCACGCCGGAGGCCACATGAACAGACAAGACCAGATCGATGCGGCAGCGCTTCTCGTCCTGCGGCTGGGGCTCGCTTGGTTCATCTTCCTTTGGGCGGCGCACAAGATCATTACGCCAGGCCAGTATCAGGGCCTTGCTCAGAACTTTGACGGAGTGGCGCTTGAACTTTCGACGATCTACGTCATTGCAGGGGTACAGATCATCCTGTGCCTGCTGATGGCGACAGGCACTTTGCGCTATATCAGCTACTCCGCTTTGGCTCTCATGCATGCTTATACCGTCGGCCGCCGGTGGGAGGGGTTTCTGGATCCCTTTGCGCTGAACGACCGAGGCTTCCCGATCCATCGCAACCAAGTGATCGACATTGCTGTGCTGGCGGCATTTGTTGCGCTTATCCTGATGATTCCACGTGATCATTTCAGCATCGGAGCGTGGTGGCGGCGCCGGAAAGCGCTCGCATAGCGGCCTTGCGCCGCGTGGCACTTGCTGGCACCGGGCTTATATTGCTACGCATATGTAACGCAACGGCAGGCAGGGCATTACGATGCGCGACCTTAAGATCCCAGAGCAGCGTCACCCCGAAAAGGCACGTCGCCCTGACAACCCGCAGCCCAAGAAACCGAACTGGATCCGCGTGAAGGCGCCGGGTGGCAAAGGCTATGCCGATACAGCGAAGATCATGCGGGACAACAAGCTGACAACGGTCTGCGAAGAGGCGGGCTGCCCCAATGTTGGCGAATGCTGGAGCCAGGGTCACGCTACGATGATGATCATGGGCGAGGTTTGCACGCGGGCCTGTACCTTCTGCAATATCGCGACCGGCAAGCCGCCTGAAGACCTTGATCCGTTTGAGCCCGGGCGTGTGGCGCATGCAGTCGAAAAGCTTGGGTTGAACCATGTCGTTATCACTTCGGTCGATCGAGACGATATCAAGGATGGTGGGGCTGAACACTTTGCCCAGACAATTCGCGCTGTGCGGCATCGCAGCCCACACACGACGATCGAGATTTTGACGCCCGACTTCATCAAATGTGCGCCGTCCGTGCTTGAGACAGTCGTTGAGGCGGGCCCCGATGTCTTTAACCACAACCTCGAAACTGTGCCGGGTCTTTATCCGGAAGTCAGGCCGGGCGCGCGTTACTTTCATTCCTTGCGTCTATTGCAGCGCGTGAAAGAGCTGGATCCGTCGATGTTCACCAAGTCGGGCATCATGGTAGGGCTTGGCGAAGATCGGCAATCTGTGCTGCAGGTGATGGACGATATGCGCGCGGCGGATATCGATTTCCTGACCATTGGGCAATATTTGCAGCCGACCCCGAAACATCACGCGGTCGACCGTTTCGTGCATCCAGAGGAGTTTGCTGCCTACGAAAAGGCGGCTTACGGCAAGGGTTTCCTGATGGTATCTGCCACACCGCTTACACGGTCCTCGTATCATGCGGGCGATGACTTTGCGCGATTGCGTACGGCGCGTGAAAAACAGCTTGCCTGATCTGGATCAGCGTCCGTAACGCTACGTCTGTCCCGCGATCACGGGACAGACTCCGCCCATCTGGATGGGCCATATCCTTTGCAACGAAACGACGCTGAGCACAGCGTTCTTGAGACAAAGGATTGATTGCACATGAAAAACGACCCGATTTCAGTACTTCAATCAGCCGCTGCGGCGCTTCAAGGGCCGGAGTATCAGGTGGCTCTGTGCCACATCGCTGATGCCATCGCGGCCATTCGGGCCGTTGGCGATACCGACAGATCAACGCTTTTTTCTCCGACGAGCATCTACGACGTATCGGGTCTTATGTCGTCCGCCGAAGGGCAACACACGAATTAGGGGTACGGACCGCCCGGCTGCAGGGGACCCCAACCTATACTGATGCCTGCCAGGGTGGCGAAATCTGCCGAACGTAAAAAAGCCAAAAAACCACTCACGGCAGATGGCCTGTGCACCTTTTCCCGGGTGTGCAGGCCTTTTTCATATGAAACGGACCTTGCCGATGTAGGGCAGATTGCGATTGCGTTGGGCATAATCGATCCCATAGCCCACGACAAATTCGTCCGGGATCTCAAATCCGGTCCAATCCGCCTTGAAAGCGATTTCGCGTCGAGAGGGTTTGTCGAGAAGCGCGATGGTTTTCATCCGCTTGGGTTTGCGGCTTTGCAACAGGGCGTGGACGTGATGCATGGTGTGTCCGGTGTCCACGATGTCTTCGACTACAAGAACGTCGCGCCCCTCAACGGCACCGCGCAAGTCCTTGAGGATTCGCACCTCTCGGCTGGACTCCATGCCACTACCATAGCTGGACGCCTCCAGGAAATCGACCTCGAGCGGTAGATCAAGCTCGCGCACGAGGTCTGCGATGAAGACGAACGATCCTCGCAAAAGCCCCACGACAACCAACTTGTCTGTGTCCTTGAATTCGTTCTGTATCTCCGCGCAGAGCGCTTCAATCCGTGCTGCAATCGCCTTGGCTGAGATCATCTGGTCTATGACATATGGCCGCTCTGACACGCAAAACCCCTTGAACTATGTATGCCTTCGCGACACATGCCACGGAAGTTTAAAAAAGTCCTAGCCCGATGCCCACACATTCCGAAACGCGTTTTCTGCCTTACACAGCCAACCAGATGTACGACCTGGTGGCCGATGTTTCTGCATACCCGAAGTTTCTACCCTGGTGCGCGGCGGCACGGGTGAAATCGCTACAGGACGAGGGTAATCATGAGGTTATGACAGCAGATCTGGTGATTTCCTTCAAAGTGTTTCGCGAACGCTTTGGCAGCCGGGTTACCCTTTGGCAGGACCGGCGGAAGATCGACACGGAATACATCGACGGTCCGTTTCGCTACATGAAGTCGAAATGGGAATTCGCAGATGCTGAGGGCGGATGCGAAGTAAGGTTTTTTGTCGACTTCGAATTCAAGAATGCGATCCTGCAGGGGATTATCGGCGTCGTGTTCAACGAGGCCATGCAGCGGATCGTCCGCGCTTTTGAACGGCGTGCGAAAGAGTTGCACGGCTAGGTGTCTTTCGGGGCCTCGAGCGCGTTCGAAAGGGCGCTAAGGAGCAGATCTAGAGCATGATCCCTTGCCGCTTGGCGGACGGCATCCCGGCCCAGTGCGCCAAATTCGACTGTTTGTGTAACGACACCGTTTGCATCTGCCAGGCCAAAGCAAACGCGTCCTTCAGGTTTGTGCTCTGACCCGCCGGGGCCAGCGATGCCTGTGACGGATACAGCAAGCTTTGCCTTGGCATTGTCTCGGGCCCCGGTGGCCATTTCGGCGGCGACCTCTTTCGATACGGCACCGAAAGCGGCCAGAGTGCGTTCATGTACCCCCAGCATGTCGATCTTTGCGGCATTGGTGTATGTCACGAACCCTCGGTCGAAGATGGCCGATGAGCCTGGTATATCCGTGAGTGCTGAAGCGATCATCCCGCCTGTGCAGCTTTCTGCAGTGGCGATCATGACTTGCGCGCGCCGTGCAGCTTCGAGGATTTCTGTCGCGCGGGTCATCGCATGAACACCCCATGGGCGAGTGCCGCGAGAGCGAGCGTGCCGATGGCCGCAAAGATCCCGGCAATCACGTCGTCCAGCATGACACCCAGCGGATCCCCCCTGCGATCTGCCCAGCCGACAAGCCATGGTTTCCAGATGTCGAAAAGACGAAACAGCAGGAAGGCTGAGATGATCCCGGGCCAAAGCACCAGCAGATCCAGCCCGCGCGCCCAGGCTGCATAGGACAAGGGCAATAGCGCCACCCATTGGCCGACAACCTCATCCACGACGATCTCCGATGGATCGTGATCCTCTGATCCCGCCGTCATTTTTCCCGTGGCCCACCAGCCTTTGGCAAATGCCGCAAGTGTCGCAATCAGCAGCAAAGGGAATCCACCGAAGAGGTGCATCAGCCAAGCCCAGGGCAGGGCAACCAACGATCCCCATGTGCCCGGAGCGGGCCGGATGTAGCCCACGCCCAGCACGGTTCCGATCATCCGGGCAAGCATCAGACCCGGACCAAAGCGCAGGTGGCAATACAGGCAATGCCCTCACCGCGACCGGTAAAGCCGAGGCGTTCAGACGTTGTCGCCTTGACCGAGATGCGGGCGATATCCAATCCCATCAGCTCCGCCATCCGCGCCCGCATTTTTTGGGCATGCGGCCCGATTTTGGGGGCCTCGCAGATCACCGTGCAGTCCACATTGGCAATCTCAAAACCCTGATCGGAGGCGAGCTTTACCGCATGTTCAAGGAAAATCCGGCTGTCGGCGCCCTTCCATGTCGGGTCGGAAGGGGGGAAGTGCTGCCCGATATCGCCTTGCGCCAATGCCCCATAGATGGCGTCCGTCACCGTATGCATCGACACATCGGCATCCGAATGGCCTGTAAGCCCATTTTTATGGGGAATATCGACGCCACAGAGAGTCACATGATCCCCTGGCCCGAAGGCGTGTACGTCAAATCCGTTGCCGAGGCGGATGTCCATAGCGGCTCTCCAGAATGCGTTCGGCCCGCGCAAAATCGGCCGGCAGAGTGATTTTCAGATTGTCTTCATCGCCTTCGACGATCGCCACGTCGAGTCCCGCTTGTCGCGCAACCTCGACATCGTCAGCGGCGGCTCCGGCGCAGGCCTTATGAGCGGCCAGAAGTTCGGGAAAGCGAAACCCCTGCGGTGTCTGCGCGCGAAAAAGACGCGCCCGGTCCTGTGTGCCAGTCACCCGACCTTCCGCGCCAGTCCAGAGCGCATCTGTGACGGGAAGGGCCGGGGCCGCGCCGCCATGAATTGTGAGTGCTGCCAGCACGTTATCAATAAGCTTTGGCGGAATGCAGGGACGTGCTGCGTCATGGATTAGGACGACGTCGGGTGGTTCATCCGTCAGACGCTGCAGGCCCGCGAAGACCGACGCGCAACGGTCTGGACCACCAGGCACCGTATCGATTCCGTCCGGAGCCATGTGCAGATCGTCTTCGTGCAAGACCAGTGTGATCGTGTTAATGGCTGGATGGCTTGAAAAGGCGGCGATGGCATGGTCTATCACCCGTGCGCCTGCCAGACTTTGCCATTGCTTAGGGCTTGTCCCTCCAGCCCGGGTTCCGCGCCCCGCAGCAACAATGATGGCGGCTGTGCGCATCGCACCCTTTCCGTGTTGACCGACACCTGTCTATGGGCTTGCGGGCAGCGAGGCAATGACAAGGCGATCTGCCTAAAAATTGGGCGCCTAGATGAGACGAATTTGCCCAAAAGCGTTAATCTGATTGAGAAAACCGAGGCAAATTGTTAGCCCACCAGCATCGCTTAAGGATTAAGCAACTATATGCACGCCGTGCCTCTTAACCTGTTTCCTCCAGTGATGCTGGCACCGATGGCCGGAATCACAGACTTGCCATTTCGTGATATTGTCGCGGGTTTTGGCGTCGGTATGGTCGTGTCCGAAATGGTAGCGAGCCATGATGTGTTGACCGATCGACCCGGCAGCCGGGCCCGCGCGGAACTCGGGCTCGACGCGGCCAATACAGTGGTTCAGTTGGCCGGACGTGAAGCCGCGCCGATGGCCGAAGCGGCACGTCTGGTGGCGGGTCAAGGCGCGGCAGTCATCGACATCAACATGGGTTGTCCCGCCAAAAAGGTCACCAACGGTTACTCCGGCTCTGCCTTGATGCGGGACCTCGACCATGCGCTGACACTCGTCGAAGCGGTCGTTGCGGCCGTCGACATACCTGTCACGCTCAAGACACGGTTGGGATGGGATGACGATCTGCGCAACGCGCCCGATTTAGCGCACAGGGCAGAAGCGGCTGGCGTTGCACGGATCACTATTCACGGGCGGACGCGCTGTCAGTTTTATAAAGGTCGCGCCGATTGGGCCGCCATTCACGACGTGAAACAAGCCGTGCGTGTCCCGGTGATTGCAAATGGCGATATCGTTTGCACCCAAACCGCGCGGGAGGCTCTGCGGCTGTCGGGGGCGGATGGTATTATGATCGGGCGGGGCGCGCAGGGTCGGCCGTGGTTGCCCGCCCAGATCGCGCATGACATTTTCGGAACCCCAGCACCCGATGTGCCGGTCGGTGGCGCATTGCTTGAATTGATCGTCACTCATTATCAATCGATCCTCTGCTTTTACGGGGTTGATCTTGGCCTGCGCGTCGCCCGCAAACATCTGGAATGGTACATGGACGGGCGGTCCGTCCCGGTACATCTGCGCAAGGCCATATTGACGTCAAACAATCCAGAACGTGTCATCCGCTTGCTGGCCGAAGCTTTTGCGGCGGAAAATGAAATGGCCGCCGCATGAACGCAGAAAGCAGTTTGTGGGCGTCCTTGCCTGTCCCGACCCTTTTGATCGACGCCGAAGACCGCATTGCGGATGTTAATTCAGCGGCCGAAGGATTTTTCAACGCCTCGGCCAAGTCCGTGATCGGCACGCCGGTCTGGGATCAACTGGCAGTCGATGCGCCGCTTGAGGAGAGCTTTGCCCGTGCGCGGAAGAATGGCACGCCGCTCTTTGTCAATGATGTGGATGTGGGCAGCGGTCAGCGCCCGCCGCTGCAATGCGCCTTGCAGATTGCGCCGATGATCGGGGCGCCGGGACATATGTTGTTGCTGATTTCACCGCGCGAGTTGGCAGGTCGGATGACGCAAAGTCATTCGGTAAAGTCCGCAGCGAAATCGGCGATCGGGATGGCAGAGATGCTGGCGCATGAGATCAAGAACCCGTTGGCTGGCATCACCGGGGCGGCGCAGTTGCTGAGCATGAACCTGGGGACCGAGGACCTTGAACTCACGGACCTGATCGTGGCCGAAAGCCGCCGGATCGTGAAGCTTCTGGAGCAGGTCGAACAGTTTGGAAACCTGTCGCCGCCTGATCTGAAACCGGTGAATATCCACGACGTGCTTGACCGCGCGCGTCGCTCGGCCTTGTTGGGCTTTGGTGCGCAGATGGCGATTGTGGAGGACTACGACCCTTCTCTGCCTCTGGCCTATGGCGATCCGGACCAACTCCTTCAGGTGGTGTTGAATCTGCTCAAAAACGCATCCGAGGCGGCGGGAGATACGGGCGGGACGATCCGGCTTCACAGCTATTTCGAGCATTCGTTCCGCCTGCGCCGGGCTGATGGAGCGGGGCGGTCTCTGCCATTGCAGATCGAGGTCATCGACGATGGCCCGGGCCTGCCCGACAGCATCAAGGGCGATATCTTCGACCCCTTCGTATCGGGTAAGGAGAACGGAACGGGCCTTGGCCTTGCGCTTGTCAGCAAGATCATCTCGGATCACGAGGGCTGGATTTCCGTCACGTCTGTTCCTGGCCGCACGATCTTTCGAATTTCTCTGCCGCGCGCGCCGCGGAACCTGGACCTCGTCAATGTTGGAAAGGAATAAGGTATGGACGGCACAATACTGGTGGCGGACGACGACCGAACAATCCGCACGGTGCTGACGCAAGCCCTGACGCGGGCCGGGTGCAAGGTGCATGCTACTTCTTCCCTCACGACGCTGATGCGATGGGTTGGAGAGGGCAAAGGCGACGTTGTGATCAGTGACGTGGTCATGCCGGATGGCAACGGGCTTGAAATGCTGCCGAAGATCGCAACTGATCGTCCGGGCCTACCGGTGATCGTGATTTCGGCCCAGAATACGATCATGACAGCGATCAAGGCGGCCGAGGCAGAGGCATATGATTACCTGCCCAAGCCTTTCGATCTGCCGGATCTCATGAAGCGTACGGCTAAGGCCCTTGAGCATCGTCAACACAATCCGCGCGCGGTTGAGGTGGAGGATGAACGCCCCGACGATCTGCCGCTGGTGGGGCGCACAAAGTTGATGCAATCGCTCTATCGCGTGGTTGCCCGTGTCATGAACACCGACTTGCCGGTGCTGATCTGGGGTGAAAGCGGGACGGGCAAGTCGCTTATTGCGCGGGCGATCCACGATTTCTCGGATCGGCGGACTTTGCCCTTTGTGACCATCACCGGATCGGAGCTTCAAGACCTTGAAGGCCCCGCGCGGGTTCTGGCGCGGGTCAAGGGGGGGACGCTTCTGATCGATGAGATCGGAGACATCCCGGAGGAATTGCAGGGCCGGATTGTGCGTATGATGGACACGCCCGGGGAGTATACACCGCGGTTTTTGGCGACATCGCAAAGCGATCTGATGGCGGCGATGGAGGCGGGCAATGTGCGCAAGGACCTCTACTACCGGCTGAGCGGGGCAACTTTGAAGGTGCCCGCTTTGCGTGAACGGGTTGATGACATCCCGCTTTTGGCCGAACACTTCCTGTCCCGGATCGAAAAGGCCGGGCAGGCGCAGCGCGCGCTCAGCGAAGAGGCGACAGAGATCTTCCGCACCTACTCTTGGCCAGGCAATGTACGCCAGTTAGAGAATGCAGTCCGACGTCTGGGGCTGACGAGCCGGGCATTGGAAATCACCGGTCCAGAGGTTGAACAGGTCCTAGGCAGCCAGCCCGAGCTAGAGCCTATCCGTTCGGCAGGCGATACCGAAAAGCTGGGCGCTTCGGTCGGGCGGCATCTTCGAAGATACTTCGATCTGCACGGCAACATGCTACCTCCGCCCGGTCTTTATGCGCGGATCCTGCGCGAGGTCGAGGCCCCTCTGATCGAGATTGCGCTGGATGCAACAGGCGGAAATCAGGCCAAATGCGCCGATTTGTTGGGGATCAATCGAAATACCCTGCGCAAGAAAATCACTGATCTCGATATTCAGGTGACACGCCGCCGCAAATTGATGTAAAAGCGCCACACAAACCGTGGCCATCGGGACGCAGTCCTGGTCAGGACCACACAATATGGCGGTCAGGCGCATATCGCGCCGCATCATCGAGGTGACGGGCACGTGGCAACCCGGACACGGCAGACGGGCTTCTGGGCGTTCAGACGATCGCCGGGCAGAAAAAAGTTGCGGAACGCGGCCACCCTTGGCTTGGTCGCTCTGGCGCCTGTTTTGACGCTTGGCACCTACGTGGTCATGGGTCCTTTGGATCAGGGGGCAAATTCAACCGCGCTTCGCCTCGTCCTGCTGGCCGATCTTGTTTACATCCTGGTGGTCGCGACGCTGGTTTTGTCTCAGGTCGCCCGCCTCATCGCTGCACGACGTGCGAAATCGGCGGGGTCGCGGCTGCATCTGCGCCTTACCGGTGTTTTTGCGTTGATGGCGTTGATCCCGACGGTCACCGTGGCTGTCTTCGCCGGCTTGACGGTGAACATCGGGATCGAAGGCTGGTTTTCGGATCGTGTCAGCCAAGTGGTTGGCAATTCGCTTGCTGCAGCGGAGGCCTATGAGCAGGAGCAACGGGAAGATCTGATCGAGGATGCCCAGCTTTTTGCGAACATTCTGGAAAGGGAATTGCCACGCCAGATCGCGTCTGAGGCGGATGTTCTGGCAGGTGTTCAAGAGCTTATTCAGCGGGGGCTCAGCCGCGTCTATCTGGTCGATGGCAACGGAGAGATCAGCTTTCGCGGGCCACGATCCTACTATTTCGACTTTGAAGAGTTGGCCCCGCAGCAGATCGAGCATGCCGAACGTGAAGGCATTTTGCTTATCGATGATTGGGAAGACAACGAGTTTCGCGCGCTGGTCCCGTTGCGCGGATATCTTGATCAGTTTCTCTACGTCAGTCGGGATGTCGATGGCGAGATCCTCTCTTTGCTGGATGAGACGAAGGAGACGGTGCGGCTATACCAGCAATTGGAAGACGACAGGGGACGTGTGCTTTTCGACTTTGCCTTGGTGTATCTGGCCTTTGCGGTGACGCTGATCCTGGGGGCGGTTTGGTTGGGGTTGTGGTTCGCAGAACGTCTGAGCGGGCCCGTCGGTCGGCTGACAGGTGCTGCGCAGCGCGTCGGCGCCGGGGATCTGGATGTGCAGGTCCTGGAAGAGCGGGGCGATGATGAAATTGCCATGCTTGGCCGCTACTTCAACCAGATGACCCGGCAGCTTAAGGCGCAGCGCGAAACGCTTCTGGACAACACCAGCCAGATCGAACGGCGGCGGCGGCTCTTTGACTCGGTTCTGACCTCGGTCACCTCCGGGGTTGCCGGGCTTGATGCAGAGGGCCGCGTGACTTTTGCCAACCGCTCGGCCGAGCAATTGCTGGGCTGGACTGAGAACCAGCAATCGGTGCCTTTGTCTGTTGCCGTTCCGGAATTTGCCTCTCTCTTTGCGCTTCTGCGTGCGGGACCGTCCGAGGTTGCACAAGGAGAGGTGAAGGTCACCCGAAAGGGGCGGCTGGAAAACCTGCTGGTGCGCATGGCCACGCGACGGAATGAGGATGGGCGTCTTGAGGGCTACGTTGTTGCTTTTGACGACGTCACTGATCTGGTCAGCGCTCAGCGCATGGCCGCCTGGGCTGATGTGGCGCGTCGGATCGCGCATGAGATCAAGAATCCGCTGACACCGATCCAGTTGAGTGCGGAGCGCATAAAGCGGAAGTTCTCCCCAAAGGTCGGAGAAGATGCGGCGACACTGGATCAGATGACCGATGTCATTGTTCGCCAGACCAGCGATCTGCGACGCATCGTTGACGAATTTTCGAAGTTTGCGCGAATGCCGGAGCCGGACCGGCAAAGCCATGATCTGGTTGAGATTGTTCGGGATGCCGTTGTGTTGCAGCAGTCCGGCCAGCCAGACGTTGAGATTGCTGCGGATCTGCCGCAAGGCGTTTTGATGGCCGATGTTGACGCTACAATGATTGGTCAGGCTTTGACCAATTTAATTAAGAATGGCGGGGAAGCTATTGAAAGCCTTCAGAAAGAAGGTGCACCAGACGATCACGACCCTCGGATTGAGGTAAAGGTAACGCAGGATGATCTTGGTGCATGTATCACGATTTCCGACAACGGGATCGGTCTGCCCGAAGATCGGGCACGGCTTTTTGAACCCTATGTCACGACGCGCAGCGAAGGCACGGGACTTGGGCTGTCTATCGTGCGTAAAATTGCGGAAGAACATGGCGGGACACTCGCGCTGGAAGACGCCCATCCCTTCAACAACCAGAAGCATTTTGGGGCGATGGCAGTGATGCGGCTGCCGTTGCAGCCCCGGACAACAAAGAAGAACTGAAAGGCAGTAATCCATGAGCGATATTCTGATCGTCGATGACGAACGAGATATTCGAGAGCTGATTTCCGACATCCTGCAGGATGAGGGTTTTGCGACCCGATTGGCCGGCAATTCCGACGATGCGATGAAGGAGATCAACGGTGAGGCACCTGGCCTGATTATCCTCGACATCTGGCTGAAAGACAGCCGCATGGACGGTATCGACATCCTCAAAGCGGTCAAGCGGGACAATCCCGATGTGCCTGTTGTCATCATATCGGGCCACGGCAACATCGAAATCGCGGTCGCGGCGATCAAGCAGGGGGCTTACGATTTCATCGAAAAGCCCTTCAACATCGACCAGCTTTTGGTGGTGATCCGTCGCGCCATGGAAACCTCACGCCTACGTCATGAGAATTCGAGCCTGAAGCGTCAGGATGCAGGTCCGTCCGAAATGATTGGGGCCTCCGCCGCATTCCGGTCGTTGACGGGGCAGTTGGACAAGGTCACGAAGTCAAACGGTCGGGTGATGTTGTCCGGGCCTGCCGGCAGCGGCAAGGAAGTGGCGGCGCGTTATATTCATCGCAATTCGAACCGGGCAAACGCCCCTTTTGTCACGGTGAATTGTGCGGGCGTTGAACCGGAACGGATGGAAGAGGTTCTTTTTGGCCGAGAAACGTCGGATCGCGGGGTGGAGCCCGGCCTTCTGGAACAAGCGCATGGCGGTGTTGTCTATTTTGATGAGGTCGCAGATATGCCGCTTGGCACGCAGTCCAAGATCCTGCGCGTTCTGGTGGACCAACAATTTCAGCGTGTCGGCGGCAACGATAAGGTGCGGGTTGATCTGCGCGTGATCTCATCTACCAATCGGGATCTTGACGCCTGTATCGCCGCGGGCACCTTTCGGCAGGAACTGTATCACCGCCTGAACGTGGTACCGATTGCGGTGCCGTCTCTAGAAGAACGCCGCGAAGACATCCCGGTGCTAGCCGGGCACTTCATCGAAGGCTTCAACAAAAGCCAGGGCCTGCCCCTGCGCGATATGTCAGAGGATGCGGCGGCGCTGCTGCAGACCATGATCTGGCCGGGCAATGTGCGGCAGCTCAAGAACATGGTGGAACGGATCCTCATACTGGGCGAAGGCACCGGGTTGATTGAGGCGCGCGAATTGCCGGGCGAGGAGGACAGTGACGATCAAGACGGCCGCGTCGTACTCTCGGGCGCGCTGGCCACATTGCCCTTGCGCGAAGCACGCGAGGCGTTTGAGCGGGAGTATCTTCTGACCCAGATCAACCGCTTCGGCGGTAACATCAGCCGGACCGCGAATTTTGTCGGGATGGAACGCAGTGCGCTACATCGAAAGCTGAAATCGCTGGGGGTGGTCACCACCTCAAAATCCGGGACTCGCGTGGCGCATCTGGATGAGGTCGAGGCGGCCGCCGAATAAGTGGTCAGCCGCGATTAACGATCTGAATCTGGCCGCCTTTCCGGCGGATGACGCAGGACGACGAACTGAGTCTGGGTAATGTGGTCGTCACTCCCGGCGGTGCAGCCTCTGCCACGTTGTTCGGACATGCCGGGATGTCGACGGGTGCATATCCCCTGTCGGCCATGCACTGACGTTCCAGCTTCACGCGCAGGCCCTTGTTGACGTCGACAGTGTAGATCTGACCATCACGGTAATAGCCGCCGCGTACAATACATTTTCCTTCCGAATTGCAGACCTTGCGGGCGGGCACGTAGTAGGACGGCCGTTGCCGAATGACATTTGCCACAGGTGCATCTCGCAGCGCTTTGACCTGGCAGGTCGTCTCGTCGCGCTCTACCAAAGACAGGGGCGCGCCCTCTTTGTAGTAGGTCGAGAGCGGCAGACAGCCCGTCATTGTAAGGCATGCGAAAAGGAAAACCATGCGGCTCATGACAATGAATATGGGCAAACCGGGTTGATCTTACAATTGATTTGACCGCTTCGCAGGCTTCTGTCATTCCAAACAGTCAGTACGTTGACCCCAAAGGAAAGTGCGAACCTATGAAGGTCATCATCTGCGGTGCAGGCCAGGTGGGCTGGCAGATCGCACGGCATCTTTCTGGGGAACGCAACGACGTGACCGTGGTCGACAGCGACGCGGATCTAGTGCGTCGCGCCACCGACACGCTGGATGTTCAGGGCATCGCAGGTTTTGCAAGCTATCCGGATGTTTTGGACCGCGCAGGCGCAAGAGATGCGGACATGGTCATCGCCGCAACCTATTCGGACGAGGTGAACATGGTGACCTGCCAAGTTTCTCATTCGGTGTTTGGCGTCAATCGCAAGATCGCACGTTTGCGCAGCCAGGCCTATCTGACGGCGATCTACTCGGACCTTTATCGCCGCGATCACATGCCGATCGACGTGGTGATCAGCCCGGAAAAAGAAGTCGCAGCGGCAGCGCTCCAGCGATTGGCGGCACCCGATGCATTCGACACGGAAAGCTTCATGGAAGGGCAGGCGCAATTGCTTGGCATCCTGATCGATGCGGAGTGTCCTGTCGTGAACACGCCCTTGCGTCAATTGACGGATCTTTTCTCAACACTTCGCAATGTGGTCGTGGGTGTGAGGCGCGATGGCGTTCTTTTTTCGCCGGAACCGGCGGATCAGCTTTTTGTCGGCGATGAATGCTACGTCTTCAGCCATGTCGATGATGTGCCGCGCACGATGGAGGTGTTCGGCAAAACGCCCAAGAAACAAGAGAGAGTAGTACTTGTCGGTGGGGGCAATGTCGGACTGGCTGTGGCTAGCGCCCTTGAACGCAGTACCAACCGGGTGCGCGCGAAGGTCATCGAAAAAAACCGCCGCTGCGCGGAATTGGCCGCCGAAGCGCTCGAGCGGACGATTGTCTTGAACGGGGACGGCCTAGATGTGGCTTTGCTGAGCGAAGCGGGCGTGTCACGTGCCGATGCAACACTGGCTGTGACGGATGATGACAAGACCAACATGCTGTCGGCCGTGCGCGCCAAATCCGAAGGCTGCCCTTATGTGATTGCCTTGATCAACGACCCGACCCTTGTGCCGATGATGGGGCCGCTTGGGATAGATGCCTACATCAACCCTCGCGCCACAACCGTAAGCTCGATCCTGCGGCATATTCGTCATGGGCGTGTGCGTTCGGTCTATTCGATCGGCGATGCCGAGGCCGAAGTGATCGAGGCCGAAGTGCTGTCGACCTCTCCGCTTGCGGGCCAGAAGATCGGCGAAATCGACTTTCCTGAAGGCGTGCTGGTCGGGGCGGTCCGAAAGGGCGAAAAAGTCATCAGACCCTTGGGCAATACGCGGATCGACGAAGGCGATGTGATCGCGATCTTCTCGCTGTCTAAAGACGTGCCCGAGGTTGAGCGGCTTTTGCAGGTCTCTATCGACTTTTTCTAATGGCGGATCAGGCGCAAAAGATCCCATCCGTTCTGCAGCTTCCCTTGTTCCTGCTGATTGTTGGGATCGCGTCGGCCACAATGCTGTTTCCAGCCATCCACGGTGTCGTGGTGCGCGATCTCGAGACCGCACGGGCGTTCCTCTATTCGGGCATGCTGGGGTTGATCATCTTTGGTCTGATCGCCCTGGCCCATGCAGGGCGTGCACCGCGTCACGGGACGCTTGGGCCGCTCATGTCGCTTTTTTCCACTTTGGTCTTTCTACCCATTGTTCTGGCCATCCCGTTTTACGAAGCCTTGGGCAACACGTCCTTCCTGAACGCCTATGTTGAGATGGTCAGTGCGGTGACGACGACCGGAGCCACCCTCTTTGAGGCGCCAGGTCGGCTTAACGATACGCTGCACCTCTGGCGGGCGATGGTCGGCTGGATGGGTGGACTGCTCATGTGGATGGCCGCTTCGGCGATCCTTGCGCCACTCAGCCTTGGGGGCTTTGAGGTGACCGCGCGGGCAGAGCCGGGGCGCGGCGAACGCTTTGACGTGACGATGGCGGCACCCGAAGTCCGGGTCCGCGTGCTCAAGGCGGGCATCGGCCTGATCCCGGTCTACGTCGGCCTCACTCTGCTTTTGTGGGTTCTGCTGATTGCGGGCGGCGACCGGACGCTTGTGGCCCTTTGCCATGCGATGTCGATCCTGGCGACCTCCGGCATCTCTCCTGTGGGCGGGGCACAGAACGGCAATTCCGGCATGTCCGGTGAGGCGGTAATGCTATTGTTCATGCTTTTTGCCTTGTCGCGCCTAACATTCTCGAAGGATACGAAGGTCGGTGATGAAGAAGGACTTTTGGCAGATCCCGAATTTCGCATCGGCATCGCGATCGTCGCCTTCGTGCCGCTTTTCATCTTTTTCCGGCACTGGCTGGGCGCCTACGATGTGGGGGAAGAAGACAGCCTGACCGAGGCGGCTCGCGCGCTTTGGGGCGGTATCTTCACCGTCATGTCATTTCTGACGACAACTGGTTTTGTGTCCGGGTACTGGGACGATGCGCAGGCCTGGTCGGGGCTTTCAACGCCAGGGCTCATGCTGATGGGCCTAGCCTTGATCGGGGGCGGTGTTGCGACCTCGGCGGGTGGCGTAAAGCTCTTGCGGGTCTTCGCGCTCTATCGAAACGGTCGGCGCGAAATGGAGCGGCTTGTGTATCCGTCTTCGATCTCAACGGCCAGCTCGGCGGATCGCCGCTTGCAAAGAAATGGTGCATTCATCGCATGGATCTTCTTCATGCTTTTTGCCGTCTCTCTGGCTGTCGTTACAGTGATGCTGACGCTCTTTGCCGTTCCGTTTGATACGGCGATGATCATGGCCGTGGCCGGGCTTTCCACCACAGGTCCTCTTTTGCAGCAGGCAGGCGATGTACCCATTCGATTGGCAGAGTTTGGCGGCTCGGTCAAACTGGTTTTTGCGGCGGCAATGATCGTCGGGCGGCTTGAAACGCTTGCGATCATTGCGCTGCTGACCCCGGATTTGTGGCGGGGTTGAGCCAACCGCGAGAACTAGGTCCGTAACGGACTGTTTTTTGGGCTGGAATCTTCAATTCACGCGAGACATAGTGCGAATTGGTGGGGGGGCTTGATCCGCGAGCCCGGCAAGAAAAAAGGTGAAAAGGCATGGCTTCGGACAGACAGAACCTTCAGGATGCGTTCCTGAACCACGTGCGCAAGACAAAGGTTCCGGTCACGATATTTCTGATAAATGGTGTGAAATTGCAGGGTGTAATCACCTGGTTCGATAATTTTTGCGTGCTGTTGCGTCGCGACGGTCAAAGTCAGCTTGTCTACAAGCACGCGATTTCGACCATCATGCCAAGCCAGCCCATCAGTCTTTACGAGGGTGAAGACGCTTCGTGACCGAGGGCAGAGCCGAGGCAACCCGCGCATGGGTTCTGCATCCTGATATCAAATCGAACGAAGATCGCCGCGCGCCCAGCTTTGCCTTGGCAGAGGCGGTGTCGCTGGCTTGTGCTTTGCCCGAATTGGAGGTCGTTGGATCTGAGATCGTTCCTTTGTCGCGGCCTCAACCCGGATTGCTGTTCGGCTCGGGCAAGATAGACGATTTAAAGGAGCGCTTGAAGGAGGCGGAGATTGAGCTTGTCCTGATTGATGGGCCCGTGACGCCCGTTCAGCAGCGAAATCTGGAAAAAGCCTGGAACATCAAACTTCTGGATCGCACGGGCTTGATCCTCGAGATCTTCAGCGACCGCGCGGCGACCCGAGAAGGTGTGCTTCAGGTCGAAATGGCGGCACTCTCGTATCAGCGGACACGTCTGGTCCGGGCGTGGACGCACCTCGAACGGCAAAGGGGCGGTCTGGGCTTTGTCGGTGGTCCCGGGGAGACACAGATCGAGGCGGATAGGCGGGCCATTGACACGCAACTGGTGCGGTTGCGCCGTCAGTTGGAAAAGGTCGTCAAAACGCGCAGCTTGCATCGTGCCGCGCGTGCCAAAGTGCCTTATCCAATCGTTGCTCTGGTTGGTTACACGAATGCCGGCAAATCGACTTTTTTCAATCGGCTGACCGGGGCAGATGTGATGGCGAAAGACATGCTTTTTGCTACACTTGACCCGACCATGCGGCGCGTGGAATTGCCGGACGGGCCGGAAGTCATCCTGTCGGACACGGTCGGTTTTATCTCGGCCCTACCGACTGAGCTTGTGGCCGCCTTTCGCGCCACGCTGGAAGAGGTTCTATCGGCGGATATCATCGTCCATGTGCGCGACATCAGCCACCCTGAAACGGACGCGCAGGCGGCCGATGTGGCCGCGATTCTGGCTGATCTGGGCGTTGATGACAGCCGCCCGGTTTTCGAGATCTGGAACAAGATTGACCAAATGGCGCCGGATGTCCTGGAGACGGTGAGAACGCGCGCCTCGCGGGCCGAAAACGTCTTTGTCACCTCCGCTCTGACGGGTGAGGGGATAGATCCGCTTCTGGCAGAGATCTCAGCCCGCTTGCAAGGCGTGATCGAAGAGGCAGAATTGCATCTGGCCTATGCTGAGGGGCGCAAACGTGCATGGCTTTTTGAGCGGGACCTTGTTCAAGCAGAAGCACAGGGCGAAGAGGGCTACACTCTGCAAGTGCGTTGGAACGCACGAGATCGCGCGCGGTTCGAAAGCCTTTGAACGGGCTCTTTGGGTTGGATATGTTAGAATCTCAGGTTTCGTTGAGCCGTTGCCGAAGTGTCTCGATTGCCGCATTGTAACGGCCAACATCATCTGTCATCCGCGTGGATAGCTGCGCCTATTGAACAAGAGCCAGCGCCGCGGCAGCCTCCGTTCCCCGATCCTTCAGCGCCCGCAAGCCGAAACGTCAGTATGTCAGTATGTCGTGACAGTTTCCTTCTGATATGGATATGTGCTGAAAGCTTGCTGCCAAGGGCGTAGCGGACGATTTTGGTAGCCCGAGCGACCTTGTAACCGATCCTGTCCAACATGCGCCGGTCGATTCCCGGTATGGGGGACGGTTGCAAGTGTTCATCCTGCGAATGGACCAGAGCCTTTTTCAGGAAGTCAGAGTCCAGTTCCATGCATTGGTTTCTAAGGGGAGCTGTTAGAGTTGTGATCTGCGAGTGGGTTGGCTTCTGGGTGATGTAAACCACTGACGCGACACGCTTTGATGATCAATGCTGCGCAATGTCTTCGAGAGCCTTCGCAAGCAACCCTGCACGGATGCGGCTGGCGCGACGGTAGACGGTGGCTCCACTCCCCAGAAGGGCAATCCAAAGCGCGATGACCAAGCTGTTTTGCGTGCCCAGCCAAAGCGTCTCGACGATGGCAAAGCCTGCGGCGCCGGACAAAAGCGCCATTCGGTGCTGCTTGGCCATGGGTCCTGAAAAGTCCGGTGGAAGGCCCACATTCGCGCCGATTTCGCGGGTGTACGCAGTCAGCAAAGCCAGCGCTGCTGTCGCCCAGCCAAGCGCGGGCATTCCGACACCAAGGCCCACGCCAACGAAGATCAGCAGGTCCGAAACCCTGTCTGGAAATTCATTCCAGAACGGGCCGTCAGGAGCGCTTTTGCCTGCTTCGACCGCGACCATACCGTCAAAGAGATTGCAGAGCAGCCGAAACTGGCAGCCCAATGCAGCCAGGGCCAATAGGGACACGGTCAGGAATGCCTCTTCGACCAGCCCTGCGCCCCAAAAGCAAAGGCCGCCAAACAAGGCACAAACCATGCTGGCCTGCGAGATCTGGTTCGGGGTGATGTCTCGCGCTGCAAGCCACAGCGTAATCCGATCCGCCCAGCGGGTGTTTCGACTGTTGAGCGGACGGCGGTTATTTAGGTCGGGCATTCAGGCGCCTCGCTTGATTTGTCGACACTGAATAGTTCAGTGAACGTCCCAGTAGAACCGGACGATGTGAAAGAAGATCGGTGCGGAAAAAATCACGGAATCGAGCCTGTCGATAAAGCCGCCGTGGCCCGAGATGAGGTGACCCCAATCCTTGACCCCCCGATCGCGTTTGATGGCAGACATGACCAACCCGCCGAAAAAGCCCATCAGCGTGATGACCAGCGACAAAGCAGCCGCCTGCCAAATAGAGAAAGGCGTGATCCAGAAAAGGGCTGCACCAAGTAAGCTGGCTGAAAGAACGCCGCCCAACAGGCCTTCGAGGGTTTTAGAGGGCGAGAGTTTCGGAGCGATCTTCCGGCGTCCCAGAAGCTTGCCCCAGACATATTGAAGCACGTCGCTGGATTGGACGACGACAACGAGAAAAAAGATCAAAAAGAGGTTTCGGCCTTCATAGCCAGGTATGTTCAGACTGAGGAGGGCAGGGACATGCGAAACGCAGAAAACGCAGATCATGAGCGCCCACTGTGCCTCTGCCACCCGGATCAGGAAGTCTTTGGTGTCGCCGCGCAGGGCGGAGATGATCGGCATCAGCAGGAATGCATAAACCGGGATGAAGATCGAATAGAACCCGTACCAGTTCATGCCGACAGAGAGGTATTGCACAGGCAACACAACGAAGACAGCTGCAGCCAAGGCCCAGTAGTCAGCCGTTTTTGTGTTGGTAAGGGTGAGGAACTCTCGCAACGCGGCGAAAGAGCAAATGGCAAACAGGATCACGACGCCGGTCTTGCCTGCGACAAAGGCAATGGCCATCACGATCACCATCACCCACCACGCGTTGATCCGGGCGTTCAGGTTCTCGATCGCGCTGCCCGGACCTGTATCACTGGCCCGCAGTCTCAGAACGAACCCAACGGTCGATGCAACGAACAGAATTCCAATCACGGCCGTGAGAAGGATAAGCACATCGCCGTTCATGAAGCAGTCTCTGCGACTTCATGACCTGGCGCGAGGTCAAGCAAGGCTTTCTCGGCCCGGTTCAGGAACGCTTCCTTGTCTTCGTCCTCTTCAATATGAAGTGTGTCACCAAAGGTCACTGTGCAGATCAGCGGGATGGGTAGAAGGGCGCCTTTGGGCATCACCCGGTTCAGATTGTCGATCCAAACAGGCACCAGATCGACATGGGGCCGTGCGATCGCCAGGTTAAAAAGGCCGGCCTTGAAGGGCAGAAGGATATCTTCAGTTGTGTTTCGTGTGCCCTCAGGAAACAGGATGAGGCTGTCATTTGCATCCAGCGCTTCGGCCATCTGCTCCACCGGGTCGGCCTGTCGTGTTTCAGGATTTCGGTCGATCAGGACAGCATTGAACACGGACTGACCAATGAATTGCTTGAGTTGAGAGCCAAGCCAGTAATCCGCGCCTGCAACCGGACGTGTCTGCGCGCGCAAGTGTGATGGAAGCACGGTCCAGACAAGCACGAAATCCCCGTGGCTGCTGTGATTTGCGAAATAGATCCTCTGCTTGACGACCGGATCTGTGCTCTGCCACACGCCACGAACGGCCGTTACCACATGTGCTGTCACCAGGATCAGCGCGGACGTCACTTTTACCAGAACTGAAATGCGTAGTCTCCGAACCCATTGCCCTGGCCGCTATACTGCGCGCCTGTATCAGCCAGAGGCAAGACGGAATATCAGCTGAGTGCAGCGAGGATGCGTGCCCATGACCGGATGCCTTTGTGAAAGCTCTCCATGTCGTATTTCTCGTTCGGTGAATGAATCTGGTCGTCGTCCTTTCCGAAGCCGATCAACATCGGTGTCGTTTCTAGGATCTCCTGGAAATGACCAGCGATGGGGATTGATCCCCCGCAACCAATGTATGCGGCGGGGATGGCCCATTCCTCTGAAAGCGCCTTGCGGGCCGCTTCGAACATGGGCGAGCTTGTTTCGGTGACCGAAGCAGTGCCTGCACCGTGACCGATAAAGCTGACCTCGCAATCGGGGGGCAGGGCGTCCTGCACCAGCTTGCGAAAGCTCTCTCGAATCTTGTGCGGATCTTGGTCGCCGACCAGCCGGAAACTCACTTTGGCATGCGCCTGGCTTGGCAGAACTGTTTTGAAGCCGTCGCCGGTATAGCCCCCCCAGATGCCATTCACGTCGCAGGTCGGACGTGACCATATCATCTCAAGTGGAGTGCGGTCCTGTTCACCAGCCGGTTTGCTGAGGTCGACATCGCCCAGAAACCTCGCATGATCAAAGGCCAGGCCCTGCCACTGGCTGCGTATGTCATCGGGCAGTTCCGTCACGCCGTCATAAAAGCCCGGGACGGTGATCCGGCCCTGATCATCATGCAACCCGGCCAGGATCTTCGTCAGAACGCGTATCGGGTTCATAGATACCCCGCCATACATACCCGAATGCAGATCCTTGTCGGCGGCGGTGATCGTGATTTCTTCCCCAAGAAGGCCGCGCAGCATCGTTACGATCGACGGCACGCGCGACTCAAAGAGGCCGGTGTCGCAGATCAGCGCCATGTCCGCCTTCAACTCTGCTGCGTTCTCTTGCATGAACGGCACGAGTGAAGGCGAACCGGACTCCTCTTCGCCCTCGAAAAGGAATGTCAGTTTGCAAGGCAGGTCGCCGTGGACTGCTTTCCAAGCGCGGCAGGCTTCTACGAAGGTCATCAATTGCCCCTTGTCATCCGATGCCCCGCGCCCCCGGATGACCTTGCCGTTGCTGGTATCCTGGACTTCAGGATCGAAGGGATCACGATCCCAAAGATCAAGAGGATCAACAGGTTGCACGTCGTAATGTCCGTAAAATAGAAGGTGTGGTCCGGGGCCGTCGATATGTCCGGTGACCATCGGATGGCCGGGCGTTTCACGCTTTTCGGCTCTGATACCCAGACTTTGAAGATCAGCAACAAGCCAGTCTGCGGCTTTCTGGCAATTCTCTGCAAATGCAGGATCGGTCGAAATCGAAGGGATGCGCAAAAGCTGCATCAGCCGCTCTGCCGCCGCATCAAGATTGCTGTCGATTTGAGAAAGAACGGCATCAAGAGACATGGGTCTTTCCTTCTTGTGGTGCGCTATGATGGTGGACCATGTTTTGTGCGGGATTGCCAGCCATTGGTAACTGCCAAACGAAACCAGAAATGAAGGAATTTGAAAGAATTGACCCAGATCAAGGCTGCGACATGGTGCGCATGGCATTCGCATTGAAGCGAGGAACCCAACCCTATATTCAGGATCAAAGTGGTCCCCGCATTTAAGACCGAGCAAGGAGCCGATCCCGTTGCCCAAGCAAGACGACTACACCGCCAAGTTGGACGATGCCTTGAGCCGACTTCACGAGGAAGGCCGGTATCGCACCTTCATTGATATCGAACGGACAAAGGGGCACTTTCCGCATGCCGTATGGACGCGTCCGGATGGAACGGAACAGCCTGTGACTGTATGGTGCGGCAACGACTATCTGGGCATGGGACAACACTCGGTTGTTTTGGACGCCATGCACGAAGCGATCGATGCAACGGGCGCGGGATCGGGCGGAACGCGCAATATTTCAGGCACCACGGTCTATCACAAACGGCTCGAGGCAGAATTGGCGGATCTGCATCAGAAAGAAGCATCCCTTCTGTTCACCAGCGCCTACATCGCCAATGATGCGACGCTGAGCACGCTGCCGAAGCTTTTTCCGGGACTGATCATCTACTCGGATGAACTTAACCACGCGAGCATGATCGAGGGCGTCCGCCGCAACGGTGGGGCCAAACGCGTCTTCAAACACAACGATCTTGACCACCTCCGCCAATTGCTGGCAGCGGATCGTCCTGATGCGCCCAAGGTTATCGCTTTTGAATCTATCTATTCGATGGATGGCGACTTTGGTCCGATCCGGGAAATCTGCGATCTTGCCGATGAATTCGGGGCGCTAACCTATCTCGACGAGGTGCATGCTGTCGGAATGTATGGTCCACGCGGCGCGGGCGTTGCCGAACGCGAGGGTCTGTTGGCCCGGGTCGACATTATCAACGGCACGCTTGCGAAAGCCTACGGCGTGATGGGTGGCTACATCGCGGCCTCTGAAAAAATGTGCGATGCCGTTCGATCGTACGCGCCGGGCTTCATCTTTACGACATCGCTTCCGCCCGCTGTTGCAGCGGGAGCTGCCGCTTCAGTTGCATATCTGAAAACGGCGCATGAGCTTCGGGATGCTCATCAGCTTCAGGCCCGGATCCTAAAAATGCGCTTGAAGGGTCTTGGTATGCCGCTGATTGACCATGGCAGCCACATCGTCCCGGTGATCGTCGGCAACCCGGTGCATACGAAGTTGTTGTCGGACATGCTTCTCAATGATCACGGGATCTACGTGCAGCCCATCAATTTCCCGACCGTACCCCGCGGAACGGAGCGTTTGCGGTTCACGCCGTCGCCCGTGCACGGCCCGAAGGAGATCGATGCACTTGTCAAGGCCATGGACGCTTTGTGGTCGCATTGTGCGCTAAATCGCGCTGAGCTGTCGGCATAGCCTCTCCTACCGTGTAAATCGGTTTGCGATATGTTAGCGTATTCGAAAGAAATGCTGCAGGCCGAATCGTGTGTGGGATTCCGGCCGGATAGGGACACGGGGCAGTCGAATGATCGGGCGTAAAGCCGACGAAAATCGAGATGGCGGAGAAAAGCCAAAAGGCTTTGACGACTATGCCCTGCGACTTGGCGATGTCATGCGCGGAGAGCGCGCTACTATGGGCAAGTCTTTGCTTGATGTTCAACGCGAACTTCGCATTAAGGCGAGCTATATTGCAGCAATTGAAAACTGCGACCCGGATGCATTTGACACACCTGGCTTCATTGCGGGCTATGTTCGATCCTATGCACGCTATCTCAACATGGAGCCTGATGCCTGTTTCGAGGCATTCTGCGCCGAAAGTGGTTTCTCGGTCGCACACGGCATGTCGTCGCAGGCCTCGGTCATCAAAAAACCCAACCGCGAGGAACGTGTCAGCCGACGGTTGAACACTGATGTTCTGGCCAATAGTAGATCACCTTTCGCGGGGATGCCGTCGGGCGATGGGTTTTTGTCTCGGGTTGAACCAGGAGCGATTGGATCGTCTGCCGTATTGCTGGCGCTGATCGGCCTGATTGGGTTTGGCGGCTATTCGGTCCTGCGAGAGGTTCAGCGCGTTCAGGTTGCACCGATTGAACAGCCGCCAGTGGTGCTGTCCGAGCTTGATCCTCTAGACTCAGCCACAGCGCGTGAGGCGGATTTTGCGTCACCGACGGCACCAGGTGGATTTGCCGCGCCGCGGGCGGAGGCTTTGGATCGTCTTTATCGTCCGCAGGCCCTTGATGTACCGGTCCTGGTCGCGCGCGACGCACCCATCGCCACGTTGGATCCGCGCCAGCTTGGCAATTTCGCCGTGGGAGGCGAACGAGAGGACGTCATCGAAAAGGTCGCGCCGGTAGATGAACGGCTTGCTTCAGTCGCTCCGGCTGTCCCGCAAGTTGTGGAAAAGCCCGGACCGCGTCTGCGGTTGGTTGCTGTTCGGCCCTCATGGGTGCGGATCAAGTCTGCGGATGGTACGGTGATCTTTGAAAAGACGATGGATCCCGGTGAAAGCTGGGATGCACCGTTGACGGAAGAACCTCCCACTTTGCTGACCGGCGAAAGTGGCGCGATCTATTTTGCGATGGGCAATGATTTCTACGGGCCTGTTGGGCCACGTGGTGCCGTAACATCCGATGTCGCCATGGATGTAGCTACATTGAAGGAACGCTTTCAACCTGCTGATCTCGAAGCGGAAAATGCTGATCAGGAATTGGTCCGATATGCGCAGGTACAGCAGGCGATCGACGCAATCGAAGACTGATTTGCGCCATTGCAGGGAAGGCCGCTCATCTTTATCTTCAGGATGAAGTTTCGCAGCTGAAGGCTGGCCCTGCATGTCTCTCAACCATATCCGTCCTTGGCGTAATATCTACCGACGCGAAAGTCGGCAGATCATGGTCGGCAAGGTGCCGGTCGGGGGTGATGCGCCGATCACCGTCCAGACTATGACCAACACACTGACCACCGATGTCAAAGCGACGGTTGCGCAGGTTCAGGCTGCCTCAGAAGCGGGCGCCGATATCGTTCGGGTCTCGGTTCCCGATGCGGCGTCATCCGCGGCGATGAAAGAGATCGTCAAGGAAAGCCCCGTGCCGCTCGTCGCGGATATCCATTTCCATTACAAGCGCGGGATCGAGGCAGCTGAGGCCGGGGCATCCTGCCTGCGGATCAATCCAGGCAATATCGGCGATGAAACGCGCGTTCGCGAGGTAATCAAAGCTGCGCGTGATCACGGATGTTCGATCCGGATTGGGGTGAATGCCGGATCGCTGGAAAAACATCTGCTGGAAAAATACGGAGAGCCGACGCCCGACGCTATGGTCGAAAGCGGTCTGGATCACATCAAGATCCTGCAAGACAATGATTTTCACGAATTCAAAATCAGCTGCAAAGCTTCGGACGTGTTCATGGCCGCTGCAGCCTACCAAAAGCTGGCCGACGCAACTGACGCGCCCATTCACCTTGGGATCACCGAAGCGGGCGGACTGACAAGCGGCACGATCAAAAGCGCCATCGGCCTTGGCAATCTTCTTTGGATGGGGATCGGCGATACGATCCGGGTAAGCCTCAGCGCCGATCCGGTGGAAGAGGTGAAGGTGGGTTACGAGATCCTGAAATCCCTCGGCCTGCGTCACCGTGGCGTCAACATCATCTCTTGCCCCTCATGCGCGCGGCAAGGCTTTGACGTGATCAAGACTGTTGAGATCCTCGAAGAACGTTTGGCCCATATCAAAACGCCGATGAGCCTCAGCATCATCGGGTGTGTGGTGAACGGACCGGGCGAGGCCCTGATGACCGATGTGGGCTGGACTGGCGGTGGGGGCGGCAACGGCATGGTGTATCTAGGGGGTCGACAAAGCCATAGGATGTCGAATGACGAGATGGTCAATCACATCGTCGAGCAGGTTGAAAAGAAGGCGGTGGAGCTTGAAGGGGCTGCGGAAGCCGCAGAATAGGTCGACTGCGGCAAGCTGACCCTGTCGCTGCCAAGGCGCCCGCCTAATTCTGGCTAAACAAACCGGAGTTTCGAGAGTGACCCTCTTTGCCCTGCTTCTGACCGCGATTCTGTTTGGTGGCATGGTCTTTTTCAGCTTTGGCTTTGCGCCGGTTCTTTTTGCGCAATTGCCGATCGAAAAGGTCCGTCCGCTTCTGCGCGGAACGTTTCCATATTATTATCTGGTGGTTATCACGGTGTCCGCTCTTTCGGCCCTGGTTGCCTGGCTAGCCTCGCCGCTTGCAGGTGGCCTTTTGGGCGGCATCTGCCTTAGTACGATCTATGCAAGGCAAATCCTCATGCCGAAGATCAACGCGGCTACCGACCGTGGCGATGACCCGGCTTTCAAACGGCTACATGGCGCTTCCGTCGTGATACAGATCATTCAGATCGGTTTGGCCGGATGGGCTATCGTTCTGCTGTCCTAGCCGCGCTTTTCATCGACCAGTTCCTTCATCTGATCGTAGGGCAGGAACCCTCGCAAAAGTTCGTCCTGCAGAACGAATGTCGGTGTGCCCGATATCTGCAGTTTTTGCGCCAAGGCCCGCGTTTCCGCGATTTTACGCGTGACCTCGTCGCTGTTCATCTGCGCCTCGATCGCCGCAAAGTCATAGCCGAACGTCCCTGCCAGACGCTGCAGGATCGGCATGGTGATATCCGTATTGGTTTCGATCAGTGCATCGCTCATGGCCTTGTAGGCTTCATCGCCCACTACCTGCTTTGTGGCGATTGCGAAGCGCGAAGCCAGCACGGATTGTTCGCCCAGGATCGGGAACTCCTTGACGATCAGTCTAATATTGCCATCGCTCTCCAGCAGACGCCCCACCTCGGGATGCGCGCGTTTGCAGAAGCCACAACGGTAATCGAGGAACTCGACCAGCGTGATATCGCCGTCCGGATTCCCACCGACGAAGGAATAACCGTCTTCGAATATGGCGTCACTGTTGTCAGCAACAAGTTGCAGATCGGCCTCGGCCTGCTGCGCGGCCTGTCGTTCTTCAAGACTGCGCACCGCTTCCATAATCACTTCGGGGTTGTCCAAAAGATAGCTGCGGACCTCTTCCCTGAAGATCGCACGTTCTTCATCGGTCATGTTGCTCAGATCAAGCGCATGAGAAGATGTGGCCAGCGTCAGGGCAACAAGGGCAGGGGCAAGTCGGAAGGACATGGCCTATCTCCGTTTTTTCTGTTTCTCGGCGCGCTCGAAGGCGATTAGCACATCTTGGGCGCGTTGCCACGATCCTGACCCCGTCGGCAAAAGATCCGTGGCGCGTTTTGCGTGAATGCCGGCATCATCCAGACGACCGACGAGTGCATAGCGTTCGGCGGTGACGAGGGCAGCCATCCCGGTCTGACCGGATTTGGCGTAAGCGACGGACAGATCTCGCAGCATAGAACCATCGCGGAAATCAATGGAACGGGACTGTTCAAGCGCGTCCCGTGCGGCCGGGACATTGCCGCTGGCCAGCAGGGCGCGTCCGTAGCCCGCGAGGACCAGACCGTCGCGTGGGGCAAGCCGGACAGCCCGACCATAGACGTTGGCAGCAGCAGCGAAGTTGCGGGTTTCCATCAGAATTTCGCCCTTGAGATCGTGAAAGAACGGATCGGTCGGGCGCAATGCGATGGCCTGATCGACGGCCTGAAGCGCTTTGCGCGTGCGCGACTGTTTGTGGTGGGCGATCGCCTCGCGCATCAGCCGGACGTCCTTGTATCCGCTTTCTCCCGCCCGTGTCAGCGTCCAACGTGCAGATCGCTGATAGGCTGTCAGCTTGCCCTTGGCGCGGGCAAACCAGTAGGCGGTTGTTGGATCTTCTGCGCGGGTGTCGCCATAGGCCGCGACAAACCCTTCGACGACGCGCACGCGATCCCTGCTAAGCGGGTGCGAACGCACATATGGGTCCTGCCGAGCGCCGCTTAGATGTTCCTGACCGCGGAAAAGCTCCATCACTTGCAAAAGACCGGTCGGCGAAATACCCGCACTGCGCAGATATCGTAGCGCTGATTGATCGGCCGAGGATTCCTCGGCGCGTGTATGAGCCAGAAAGGACCGCTGGGCAGAGCTTTGCGTGCCAATGGCGATGCCTGCAGCCGCGTCACCGGCACCTGCCGTCGCTGCGGCCACGGCAAGCGCCAGGCCCAGACCGGCTGCGGTGCGCGCATTGCCCAGATTGGTGAGGCGGCGCGTAATATGCCCATTCGCGATATGTGCGGCCTCATGGGCGATCACGCCCTGCAGCATGGCTGCGTTGTCCATGCGGGACAGGAGGCCAGAGTGGATGAAGATCGCATCATTGGAAACAACGAAGGCGTTCGGGCTGCCATTATCTATAACAAGGATTTTGACGCGCGCCGGGCTCAGACCTGCTGCTTTCAGGACGGGCGTTGCCACCTCCCGCAGGGCATATTCCATATCCGCATCGCGCATGAGACTGGTCGCGTGCGCCGGGAGGCTCAACAAAAGGGTCACCAGCAGGATTGACGCGGCGCGAAAGGCGGTATGAAAAGCCATGACGCGATCATAGGAGCGACCATGCGAACCTCAAGTCGAAGTGCAGTCGATCCCTTCATTGTGATGGATGTCATGGAGGCAGCCCGCAAAGCCGAAGATGCGGGCCGCCACATCATCCACATGGAGGTCGGTCAGCCAGGCACCGGAGCGCCAAAGGCGGCGACCGAGGCTTTGGCGAAGGCGATGGAAGATCATCCGCTTGGCTACACCGTGGCGCTTGGTTTGCCTGCCCTGCGCCAACGGATCGCGCAGCTATATGCGGATTGGTATAACGTCGATCTGAACCCCGATCGGGTCGTCATCACTCCGGGATCTTCTGGCGGCTTTATCCTCGCGTTCACGGCGCTGTTCGATTCAGGCGACAGGGTCGGAATCGGCGCGCCTGGATATCCAAGTTACCGTCAGATTTTGCACGGATTGGGTCTGAAGCCCGTAGACCTTCCCACGGCGGCAGAAAACCGCCTGCAACCCGTCGCAGCCGACTTTGCTGGGCTGAATCTTGCGGGTTTGATGGTCGCCTCGCCCGCGAATCCAACTGGCACGATGTTGAATCGGACAGCCATGTCTGCGCTGATCGAGGCGGCCGATGGGATGAGCTTCATCAGTGATGAGATTTATCACGGTATCGAATACGAGGCGAAGGCCGTCTCGGCGCTGGAGATTACGGATGAGGTTTACGTGATCAATTCGTTCTCGAAATACTTCAGCATGACAGGCTGGCGGGTCGGCTGGATGGTCATTCCAGAAGACCATGTTCGCGTGGTCGAACGGATTGCGCAAAACATGTTCATCTGCGCCCCGCATGCCAGCCAGGTGGCGGCTTTGGCGGCGATGGATGCCGAGAAAGAGCTCCAGGCGAACCTTGATGTCTACAGGGCCAACCGCGCCCTGATGTTGGAGGGCTTGCCGAAAGCGGGCTTTACGAAGATCGCGCCGCCTGACGGGGCATTTTATGTCTATGCGGATGTCTCGGACCTGACCGATGACAGCCGCGCCTTTGCTGCCGAAATTCTTCAAAAGGCCGGGGTTGCCGTGACGCCGGGGCTCGATTTTGACCCGGTGCGTGGTCATACGACCTTGCGCTTTTCCTATGCGCGAAGCACCGAGGACATTGAAACCGGCCTTGAGCGATTGGCGGCATTCATTCAGGACCGCGACATCTCGCACCGACACGCTGCCACACTTTGACCGTTGCACCTTGAAAGCTTATACTAGAGCAAACATCCAAAAGGGGTGCGAGCGGTATGTTTCGGTTCATTCTCTCATTTCTCGGCGGGATCTTTACGCTGCTCACGCTGTGCATTGCCGTGGCGGCCCTGTCCGTCGGCGCGATCTTCTACATGTATGGGCGCGACCTGCCCAGCCATGAATCGCTTGCCCAGTATGCACCCCCTACGATCAGTCGGATCTATTCGGGCGAAGGGCGTCTGATCGACGAATTCGCCGAACAGCGCCGCCTTTTTATGCCAGCAGAGGCGATCCCGGATCTGGTAAAGCAAGCCTTTATCAGCGCTGAGGACAAGAATTTCTACAACCACCAGGGCTATGATCTGCGCGGTATGGCAGCAGCGGGGATCGAGGCCTTTCGGTCACGCGGCGAAAATCTGCGCGGCGCCTCAACGATCACTCAGCAGGTGATGAAGAACTTCTTGCTGAGCGGGGAACGCCGGGCAGAGCGCAAAATCCGAGAAATCATCCTTGCTGCACGTGTCGAAAATGCGCTGCCCAAAGAGCAGATTCTGGAACTCTATCTGAACGAGATCTTCTTGGGTCAGAACTCTTACGGCGTCGCGGCGGCCAGCCAGACCTATTTCAACAAGAATCTCAATGAGCTTGTGCCGCACGAGGCGGCCTTCCTGGCCTCGCTTCCCAAAGCACCGTCTGACTATCATCCCGTCCGCCAGAAGGAGCGTCTCAAAGCCCGGCGCAACTTTGTTCTGAAAGAGATGATGGAGAACGGCTACATCACAGATGCAATCTATGACGAAGAACGCGACCAGCCGGTGCGATCTGTCCAGAACGGTGACTTTGAAAGCTATCGGGTGGAATTGCCGCCGCGTGACTACTTCACCGACGAGATCCGGCGGCAGTTGAGCGAGCAGTTCAGCAAATCGCAGAATGAGGAGTTTTTCACCGGTGGATACGCCGTCCGGGCGACGATTGATGCCGATATGCAGCCGATTGCGGCGACCGCCCTGCGCCGTCAATTGGAAAACTACGATCGTGGCACGTCACGCTGGCGGGGGACGGGTAAGAAACTGGAATCCGAACAGCTTGAGAACTGGCAATCTGCCCTGCGCGCGGTTCGTGTCGCGCGCGATATTGACCTAAACGGTGAATGGTTCCCGGCGGTCGTCCTGGGCATTGCAGATCAAAGTCTGCGCATTGGGATCGAGGGCTGGCAGGATGGCGATCCTGAACCGGTTGTACCGCGCGAGGACATCAAATGGATGTCCGGCAACTTCTTTGACAACTTTGAAGTGGGCGATGTCGTCCACGTGCGCCGCATGACCGAGGACGGGTCGGGCGCATTCATCCGCTGGAGCCTGCGTCAGGTGCCCGAAGTGCAGGGTGGCTTTGTGGCAATGGACGTCAATACTGGCCGTGTGATCGCTATGCAGGGCGGTTTTTCCTATCAGCATTCGGTTTTTAACCGGGCGACCCAAGCGAAACGACAACCAGGATCGGCCTTCAAACCATTCGTCTATGCCGCAGCCCTCGACAGCGGCTACACGCCCGCGACGATTGTCATCGACGCACCGATCGAGATCAACACGCCGCAGGGGCTCTGGCGGCCCAAGAACGCGTCGAACCGGTTTTATGGACCGACGCCGCTGCGGACGGGGATCGAACAATCGCGAAACCTCATGACCATCCGTCTGGCCGAAGAGGTCGGCATGCAGACAGTGGCGAGCTATGCGGAGCAGTTCGGTGTTTATGACAGCATGGGTCGCTTTTTGGCCAATGCGCTCGGGTCGGAAGAGACGACGCTGTATGACATGGTTGCAGCCTATGCCATGTTCGCCAATGGCGGAGAGCGGGTGCGTCCGACGCTGGTCGACCGGATCCAGGATCGCTATGGACGCAACGTCTATCGGCACGATCAGCGACGCTGCGATGATTGTGCGCGGCTGGTGAGCCTTGAGGCCGGGTTTGCACCAGACATCGTCTCGGACCGCGAGCAGGTGATGAATGCGATTACGGCCTACCAGCTGACCTCCATGCTGAAAGGGGTGGTGGATCGTGGGACGGCAGCCAGGGCGATCAATCTGCCGGTGCCCATTGCGGGCAAGACGGGCACGACAAATGACGAGAAGGACGCCTGGTTCGTCGGCTTTTCGTCGAACGTCGTGGCGGGCTGTTACATCGGCTATGACAATCCGCGCCCAATGGGCCGCGGGGCCGGTGGCGGGCGGCTTTGTGCGCCAGTCTTCAATCAGTTCATGTCGCAGGCGATCAACAAGTATGGTGGTGGACCCTTCCGCGTGCCTGAGGGTGGGCGGTTCATCAAAATCGATCGCTTCACGGGGGCGCGACTAAGCGATGATGCCACGGGGGCGAACGTTGTGGCCGAATACTTCCGCGAAGGGGAAGAGCCGATCTTTGGCATCACTTTCGATGGCGGCTTTGCCATGGGTGCGGATCTGCCGCTGTTTGATGACGCCAGCCGGGCGGGCGTGAGCGTGACCACATCGACCGGGCGCAAGGCCGTCGTGGGGCCAAAGGCGAATTTCGGAACCCTCAGTTCGGGCGGGCTGTACTAGCCGGAGCGGGCTGCGCCCGCACGCGATGTTTTGCGATCCCGTTGGGATCGCTGTAGCGAGGCTCTGCCTCGCGCTCCGGGACATTTTCGACCCAGAGAAGCAATGAGTTCCGGATTGCCGTCGGTGGGGGGGTCTTGTATCAGCTTGAGTTCAAGTTGGCATGCCGGGGCGAGTGATGCGCGCAGAAGTTCAAAACATTGTGGCAGAGATCGAAAAGTCGCTTGGGCTTTTGTCGCAGCGATTGGGCGCCGAGACAGCGCAGCACCGGCTTGAGGAATTCAATGCGCGAGTTGAGGACCCGAACCTTTGGGATGATCCAGAGGCAGCACAGAAGTTGATGCGTGACCGGCAGACCTTGCTTGATGCGATGGAAACCCATGACGCCATCAAGCAGGAACTAAGCGACAATGTCGAATTGATCGAACTGGGCGAGATGGAAGACGACGCGGAAGTTGTTACGGAGGCCGAGTCGGCAATCAAGGCGCTTGCTGAAAAGGCTGCGCAGAAAGAGCTTGAAGCGCTTCTGGATGGCGAAGCCGATGCCAATGATACATTTCTTGAGATTAACGCAGGTGCCGGGGGCACGGAAAGTTGCGACTGGGCCGGCATGCTGTCGCGGATGTATGTCCGCTGGGCAGAAAAGAAAGGTTACAAGGTCGAGCTGCAATCCATGAACGATGGAGATGAAGCGGGCATCAAGTCCGCGACCTATAAAGTGTCCGGTCATAATGCATATGGATGGCTGAAGTCGGAGTCGGGCGTGCATAGGTTGGTGCGCATCAGTCCCTTCGATTCCGCCGCCAAACGCCATACCTCCTTTTCGTCGGTCTGGGTTTATCCGGTGGTAGACGACAATATCGAGATAAGTGTCAACCCGGCAGACATTCGGATTGACACTTATCGGTCCTCTGGATCCGGCGGGCAGCATGTCAACACAACGGATTCGGCTGTGCGGATCACCCACCATCCCACCGGCATTGTAGTGACATCTTCCGAGAAATCGCAGCACCAGAACCGCGATATTGCGATGAAGGCGTTGAAGTCGCGGCTGTACCAACTTGAGTTAGACCGGCGCAGCGCCGCCATCAACGAAGCGCATGAAAGCAAGGGCGATGCGGGTTGGGGCAACCAGATCCGGTCTTACGTTCTACAGCCCTATCAGATGGTCAAGGATCTGCGTACCAACCACGAAACATCCGATACCAAAGGCGTTCTGGACGGCGATATTGACGGATTCATGGCGGCCACGCTGGCGATGGATGCCAGCGGCAAAAGCCGGGCGGACGCTCAAGAAGGATAGGGCGTTCGGCTTGTAAGACTGATTTAATTGGGTGGGGCGCCGCCTGAACACTTGCCAGTTGTGACCAATCCGATCAGCATTTCCGGATGGATCAGGACATGGATGCACGTATAAAACCGGCTTTGGCGCTTTCCTCCGAAATCGCTTTAGGGCAGCGCAAGGCTGTGGAACTGATGGAGGCCACGCTTGATCGGATCGCAGCGACGAACAGCTCGGTCAATGCGATCGTTTCGTTGCGCGACCGTCAGTCGCTTCTGGCTGAAGCACATGCGGCCGATCAGACAGATCGCAAGGGCTGGCTGCATGGTATACCGATCGCGATCAAAGACCTGGCCAATGCAGGTGGCTTTCCCACTTCAATGGGATCAACGCTGTTTGCCGGAGAGATCGCCGAACGAGACGACATCATGGTCGCGCGCCTTCGCCGGGCAGGAGCTATCGTCATCGGCAAGACGAACACGCCGGAATTCGGGCTGGGCAGCCACACGTTCAACCCCGTTTTTGGTCCGACGCGAAACCCCTACAATCTGGAACGGTCAGCAGGGGGGTCTTCGGGTGGGGCTGCGGTAGCGCTTGCATCTGGTATGCTGAGCCTCGCGGATGGGTCCGACATGATGGGTTCACTGCGCAATCCGGCGGCTTGGAACAATGTTTACGGAATGCGTCCGACTTGGTCGCTTGTCCCGTCTGAACCCAAGGGCGACACGTTTCTGCACCAGCTTTCGACGAATGGACCCATGGCGCGCAACCCGCAGGACCTGGCGGCGCTTCTGGACACCATGTCAGGTACGGATCCGAGGCAACCAAATGGCCGCATCCAACCAGCCACCTTGCCGCACCTGAGCGAGGAAATACCCGACCTTCGCCTTGGCTGGCTGGGAGATTGGGGCGGTAACCTACCGTTTGAGAACGGCATCCTTGACCTGTGTGAAGCGGCGCTATCCGATATGCCCGTGCGCCGGTCAAGTGTTTCGCCGCCCTTTGCGTCTGACCGAATCTGGGACAGTTGGATCACCCTGCGCAGTTTTGCGGTTGCGGCGTCTCTCGGTCCGTTGAATGGCAATCCGGCTTTGAAGGACACCGCGCAATGGGAGGTGACGCGCGGGTTGTCGTTCAGTGCGGCCGAGATACAGAGGGCCAGCCTGACCCGGTCGGAGTGGTTTGAAACGGCGGCTTCGCTCTTTGATCGCTATGATGTTCTTGCCATTCCGTCAGCGCAGGTCTGGCCGTTCGATGTTGAGATGAACTATCCCACGCACATCGGAGCCTGTGAGATGGACACCTATCACCGCTGGATGGAGGTCGTTGTACCTGCAAGTCTGATTGGCTTGCCTGCGATCTCGGTGCCAGTGGGATTTGGCGGTGCCGACGACCTACCGATGGGGATTCAACTGATCGGGCAAAGGGGTTCGGATGCACTGCTTTTGAAATTGGCGGCGGCCTGGCATGATAAGACCAACTGGCCCGAAGCACGGCCACCCCAGCTATGACCGATCAGACGCGGCATATCCCACGTGAACATGGCGCCCCGCAGCTGCGCGCGCCCAATGCTGCGATTTTGCGTCAGTCTTTGGGATACGGCTGGCGCGATTTTCGGTCAGCGCCGCTTTATGGATTGCTTGCGGGCCTCGCGTGCTGCGTGGCGGGGTGGGCGCTTCTGGCGATCACGATGGCGGCCGGACACACATTTTGGCTGATACTGGCGGTCTTTGGCTTTCCGCTGATCGCACCCTTTGCGGCCCTTGGAACCTATGTCGTCTCCCGCGCACTTGAAGATGGAGTGCGCCCCAGCGTGGATGAGGTTTTGCGGATGCTCTGGGCAGAACGCACACGCCAATTGCCCTGGCTTTGCATGATGATGATTGTGGCGTTGCTGTTCTGGTTCTTTCTGGGGCACATGATCTTTGCCCTTTTCCTAGGCCTCGCGCCGATGACAAATGTCAGCACATCCTTCAGCGTGTTTCTGACGCCCAATGGTCTGATGATGCTGGGTTTGGGCAGCGTTGTTGGCGGGTTGTTCGCATTGCTGCTCTATTCGATCTGCGTGATCGGCTTGCCGATGCTTCTGGATCGGGAAGTCGACTATGTCACGGCGATGTTAAGCAGTATCGGCTGCGTGACCGACAACCCGCTGCTTATGATCGGCTGGGCCGCGACGATCGCATTGTTCGTACTCTTGGCGATGTTGCCGGGCTTTCTTGGGCTGATTGTGGTGCTGCCTTGGCTGGGTCATGCGTCTTGGCACCTTTATCGGGCTTTGACCGATACGGCCTGATCTCTCAAGCCTCCGGTGGCTCGCGTCCTTCGGCAATCAATGCCTCACGCAAGGCCAGAGCGCGTTTGTCTCCGGCATCAAGCGCGAAGACATAGGCGTGTGTCAGGAAAAAGCAGCGTGCGCCGATCTCTCGGGCGGTTTCTGCGGCCTCTTCATAAAGGCCGATTAATGCCAGGCGATCGTCCTGCGCATGCGCCTTGAGGAGCCTTGTTTGCAGATCGCTCACTCTGCCGCCTGTTGCGCCGCCCGCCTCTCGATCAGCCGTGTCGCGACCCATTCATGAAACATGTGCGTTGGCCCATCCATCGCCGGAGAGAAGCGTCCACCATCGAATTTCGGGCTGTGGCGACCCCTCTGCATGCCTTCGACAACGGCAATATCCTCGACAAAGACCTCTTTCCACTGAACCGCGTTGCGTTTTCGCAAAGCCGCATCCGTGTCTGGTGCCGCATAGTAGAGGTTTATGATCTCTTCCGTGCGGTTGTGTGCTGTCGGAGTGAGGATGATGGTGAAGACGTGATCTCGATGAACCCCAAGCAGCACATTGGGATAAAGTGCAACATATTCAGCACCTTGGTTCCAATGCCCGCCCAGATCTGCGAAATCCGGAAACACCTTTCCGTTGTCACCGCGCAATTGTCGATAGACCAGTGTGCCTTGGCCCGAATAAAGACCTTTGGCCTCGATGTGATAGTGGTCCTCAAGCCGGGAATAGCTGTTGAGCCCTGGATGCACCCAGGGCAAATGATAGCTTTCGCAGTAGTTCTCGACCGCCAGTTTCCAGTTGCACTGTACATCCAGCGTAAACCGGCTGCCAGCGCCGCCGTGGAATAGGGGTTTGTCGAACTCCGCCCAGCGAGAGATAAGATCTGCATTTGCGATCTCAAAACCCGGGGCGGTGCCGGAAATGTTGACCCACACCACATCCATCCAGATATGTGTCCGGATTTCGATCAGGCCGAGATCTTCGCGCTCGATTCCCGGAGCTGTATTTTGGCCCGGTCCTCCAACATGCGGCGTCGTAACAAGTCGTCCTGACGTGGCATAGCACCAACTGTGATAGGGACAGCGGATGACCCCTTCGATTTTGCGGGATGTGTCCACCAGGATCATACCGCGATGGCGACACGTATTCTGAAAGACCCGGACCTGCCCGGAAATGTCCCGCAACAATAGAAGCGGAATGCCGAGAAATGTGATCGGCTTTGCATCGCCTGGCTCGGGCACATCCGCGCCAGCAGCCAGACCTGCCCAGCTTTCAAAGATCAGCGCACGGTTTTCCTCGTCAAAGACGGCGGGATCCACATAATGCGCATTGGGCAACCCGTTTGCCTGGTCGATCGGCGCACAAACGGCGCGCAGGTCGGTCTGAGCCATATGGAGGTCCTCCCTTTGCTATGTTTGCAAAGTGTAGAACCCCACCCCGCGCCAATCATGCGAGTTTTCGACGTCGATGGCCTCGCAGCGACATCGAGCTTAGCGGCTGATCCGCGCCAATGGCATCAAGGGGTCTTGTTGCTCGACAGGATCCGGTCTGTGCAGCGGTATGATTTCCGCGCTGCGAGATGCCACGTCGAAGGATTGTTCGCTTGGCATGCTTTGTAGACGCTCACGCGCGTCAATTCCTGTCAGAGCATCGATACACCTGACGCCCTTTGCGCGGCGTAGGTTGCAATCGATATGCATTTCGAACTCTACAACGTCCCCAACCTCAAAAAACGGATCATCTTCCCCGATGTTTGCATCTGTCAGGAAAACCAAATCGCTTTGATCCTCCGCCCAGATAACAGCCTTCCGCCTGACTGAATCGCTCCATAAGATTACGCCAATCATTAGTTCATCCCAATTTCGTACCCAGATTGAGAAAACTCGATTTTATTCAATTATGACATGTTTATGTCGGCAACGTACTCTTGCAATTTGTGTCCGCGGCCAAGGTTGGCTGAGGCGGATCGGCGCCAGGTGTGATGCGGGTTCGCGTCAAAGTGTTGCCAAAGGCTGAATTCACATTGAATCGCTACCACCGACACGGGTAGATCGGTGCACGGGAAGGACACAAAATGGCCGAGCGGAGAAAAACACCAAGCGAATTGCGCAATATGTTCGGGGCAAATCTTCGTTTGCTTTCCAGCAAGTATCAATCTGTATCAGATCTATCGCGACGCTTGGGTATCAACCGAACGCAATACAACCGCTACTTGTCGGGCGAGAGCTTTCCAAGACCGGATGTGCTGGCACGAATCTGCGAGTTTTTTGATGTGGACGCCCGTGTCTTGCTGGAGCCTGTTGGCAATATGCGGGACGTACATGATCCGATCACCGGGCCTGTGTTGAAGTCCTTCATCGGCTCAAGCACAGCGGATTTGACGGAGGCCGAATTTCCATCTGGCTTCTATCGCTTTTCCCGGCGCAGCTTCCTCGACGGTGATCAGTTTGTCATCGGCGTCGTGTATGTCTTTCGGGGCGGACGCAGCACCTATGTCAGAGGGTTCGAAGCGCGTGCCGCCATGCAGGCCCAAGGCCTACCGGTAACACCCGATGCCCGCGAATTCCGAGGGTTCTTCCTGCGCCAGGAGGACGGCGTCGCCGCGCTGATCACCAGGAAAGGCGGCACAACATCGTCACTCAATTACTTGACGCGCGTGCCGTCTTTCGAGAACAACTTTTGGGTTGGCTATGTGGGGCGCACAGTGCGCGAAATGCCAGGATCAGACCGTGTCGTGCGCATGGTTTACGAACATCTGGGGCCAAGGTCGCGCAAAGTCATCGACGCGGCGAAGGGCGCGGGCTATTGCGGCGCGGAAGATCTGCTTCCCTATCACCGCAGGCTTTTGCAGATCGATCAGCCGTTTTCCTGAATGCGCGGCATCTAACGCTTTTGTCAGGTCTCACCGCGGGGCAGGGCGGCCACGCCCGTGCGGGCAACTTCAATCAGACCAAGCGGTCGCATCAACTCGGCAAACGCGTCGATCTTTTCCGGGTTGCCAGTGATTTCGAAAGTGAAGCTTTCGAGCGTGCTGTCTACGACGTTGGCGCGGAAAATATCGGCAAGGCGCAACGCTTCGACCCGTTTGTCGCCCTGACCGGCGACCTTGAACATCGCCAGCTCGCGTTCGACACTCGGGCCTTCCACCGTGAGATCATGCACTTCGTGAACCGACACGATGCGTCCTAGCTGCGCCTTGATCTGTTCGATGACCTGCGGGGTGCCGGATGTGACGATGGTGATCCGGCTAAGATGTCCCGTATGATCAACCTCTGCGACAGTCAGACTGTCAATGTTGTAGCCACGTCCGGAGAAGAGGCCGATGACCCGCGCCAGAACGCCCGGTTCGTTCTCTACCAACACGGCAAGCGTGTGACGCTCAATCGCGTCAGAGAAGGTCGGGCGCAGGTTATAGGCGGAATGGCTTGTTGAGCCTTTTTTGATTTTGAGGGCGGACATGAATGGGCCTATCTAGAAGGGGACATCGTGTGCAATCAAAGCGATATCCGAGATGTCATGGTGGTTTTCTAAGGCGGCGCGTAGGGCATCCACCAAATCTGGTACGATTGGAGCTGTTGTGTAGGACTTCAGCCAAGGAAATGGCCGAACAGTCTTCTGAGCGGGTTCTAAAAAAACAAGGTGTTCATGATCCTCGGCAGCCCCCAAGCTGGTGCATACGACGTGCAATTCGAAATCATGTTTTCCATAGAAATGAACGCCGTGATCTTCCAGAACCCGGTCGAAATCAACGCCAGGAAATGCAGTCAGAACAGGCTCAACGCGATCTGCAAGTGATTTCGCAAACAGGCCATCATTGATATAAGCTTCCGATGATCGGTCTAGCTCACCAAATGTTGGCTGCAAAGCGCTTGATCGTAGCCGCATCTGAGTGACATGTCGGTCGCTCACACCAACACGCTCCCTTTCGCGTCGATCACACCTTGCGTCTCGGCCTCGCCCAGCAACATCTCGTTATGCGCCTTACCCGACGGGATCATTGGGAAGCAGTTTTCGTGTTTTTCCACAAGGCAGTCGAAGATGACGGGCCCATCATGGCTGATCATTTCCATGATCGCGTCATCCAGTGTTTCGGGATCGCCGCAGAGGATACCCTTAGCACCGAAGGCTTCTGCCAGCTTGACGAAATCGGGCAGGGCTTCGCTCCAGGAATGCGAATAGCGCTCGCCATGCAAAAGCTCTTGCCATTGCCGGACCATGCCCAGTCTTTCGTTGTTCAGGATAAACTGTTTGACCGGCAGCCGAAATTGGACGGCCGTTCCCATTTCCTGCATGTTCATCAGCCATGACGCCTCGCCCGCGACGTTGATCACCAACGCATCCGGGTGGCCCATCTGGACACCGATGGAGGCCGGAAAGCCGTAACCCATGGTGCCGAGCCCGCCCGAGGTCATCCAGCGGTTCGGATCATCAAACCCTAAGTATTGCGCCGCCCACATCTGGTGCTGGCCCACCTCGGTGCAGATGTAGCGATCATGATCCTTGGTCAACGCCTCAAGCCGCTCTAAAGCGTATTGCGGCTTGATCGTGCGACCTTCCTGTTTGAACTTGAGGCAATCGACCTTGCGCCAATCGTGGATCTGGCCCCACCACTTGCGCACGGCATCCACGTTGGTCTTGCGCCCGCGCGACTTCCATACCTTGAGCAGATCCTCCAGCACATGGCCCACATCGCCAATGATGGGCAGATCTGTCTTGATAACCTTGTTGATCGAGGACGGATCAATGTCGATATGCGCCTTCTTCGATTTGGGAGAGAATGCGTCGATCCGTCCGGTAATGCGGTCGTCAAAGCGGGCGCCAATGTTGATCATCAGATCGCAATCATGCATCGCCATATTGGCCTCATAAAGACCATGCATACCGAGCATTCCCAACCATTTGTCGCCCGAGGCCGGATAAGCGCCAAGGCCCATCAATGTCGAGGTGATCGGAAAACCCGTCGCCTCGACCAATTCGCGCAGAAGCTGGCTCGCACCGGGCCCCGAATTGATGACGCCGCCGCCAGTATAGAAGATGGGCCGTTTTGCGTTTTCAATTGCGGCGACCAATTCCTTGATCGTCTCCATGTCGCCCTTCAACTGCGGCTGGTAATGTGATGCCGAAGGCTTAGGGCCGCAATATGTCCCTTGTGCGAATTGCACATCCTTGGGGATGTCCACCAGAACGGGCCCGGGACGGCCATTTGTGGCCACGTGAAAGGCTTCGTGAATTACACCGGACAGGCGATCCGTCTCTTTCACCAGCCAATTGTGCTTGGTACAAGGCCGGGTGATGCCAACCGTATCGGCCTCCTGAAAAGCGTCAGAGCCGATCATGAATGTTGGCACCTGGCCTGTCAGAACGATGATTGGGATCGAATCCATCAGGGCATCCGTCAAGCCTGTCACGGCGTTGGTTGCCCCCGGCCCGGAGGTTACCAGAACCACGCCGGGCTTGCCCGTGGCGCGCGCATAGCCTTCGGCGGCATGCACCGCACCCTGTTCATGGCGCACCAGAATGTGACGGATCGCGTTTTGCTGAAAGACCTCGTCGTAAATCGGTAGCACAGCGCCACCGGGATATCCGAATACCGTGTCCACACCCTGATCTATCAGGGCTTGAACCACCATCTTCGCTCCGGTCATTTGACGTGCCATGTTTCGCGTGCTCCGCTCTGACGTTTCATCTGCGCATAAAAAAGCCCCCGGATTTGGCGGGGGCGCATGGGGTTCGATCTGGCGATCCGCTACCGGCCCATGCGCGTGCTTCCTACAATGACGACTAGTTCTGTCATGCCCAAAGGCTCCTTCATGCGTGGCGAGACACTATGGTTGTCAAAAGAGGGCGTCAACAGTCAATTGAGTGAAAAAGTGTCGCCAAGTGCATTTCTGGCGACATTTTATTTCACAGAAGTGCCTGTTTGCGACATGGAGTCTGAATTCACACGGTTCTCGACCCGAAAGGGCCCATTCCGACCATCGCGATTCAGATCCATCGTCAGCGCATAAAGATCGGCGCGGTAATGCACGGTCAGATGCTGAATCGGTCGGCGTGCGTCATCGCGCAAAATTCGCGTGATCTGCAAAAGCGCAGCACCCGGAAGGATGTTGAGCGCCTCCGCGAGGTTCCTGTCCGCCAATACGGCCCGAAGCGTTTGTCGGGCAGATGTGACTTGCACGCCCAGATCGGCAAAGATGGATAGGAAGCTTGCATGTCGCAGCGTGTCATCTGTGATGTGTTGCGCGAGATCCGCTGGCAGGTAAGCAGCTACATGCGAAAAAGGTCTCCCGTCTTGTCGTCTGCGACGGATGATCTCGTGCACCGGGGTGCTCTTCGCCAGATCCAGCGCATCGGCAATCTCGGGTGGGCCGGGCAGTTCGCGGCGGGACAAGAGGTCAACCTCCGTACTTGCTCCGATAAGGGCGAGATTCTGCATCAAGTCGTCAAAATCGGCCTGCATACCGCCTTGGGGCGCAGCATAGGTGACAATCGTGCCCCGCCCGCGTGTCCGCTCGACCAGTCCGGCCCCGGCCAGCTCGTTGAGGGCGCGCTTTGCTGTAATCCGCGAAACACCTGCAATCCGTGCCATCTCTTCCTCACCCGGAAGTCGCGTGCCTATAGCCATCGCACCGGTGAGGATCTGTTGGCGGTATTGCAGCACCAGTTGATGGTAGAGCGGGGTTGGATCCGCAGGGTCGAGGTTCACGCAGCCCTCTCATGCATCGCAAATCCCTTCGGTAACCCCGCATCCGTCAGGAATCCATACAACGGCTCTTCTGGGATGGCATCTTGCAGGATGTCACGCAATGTGAGCAGGCGATCAATGTCGATGCCCGTCTCATACCCCATGGCCGCCAACATGAAGGCCAGGTCCTCGGTCACTATGTTTCCGCTGGCACCGGGCGCCGCCGGGCACCCCCCCAGTCCGCACAGCGATGCATCGAGCGTCGTGATCCCCTCATCGAGTGCAGCCAGCGCGTTGGCCAAACCCAGACCGCGCGTGTTGTGCAGATGAACGCCCGTCAGTCGTTGGTCACCAACCACTGCGCGGACAGCCCGAAGTCGTGTCCGGATGCTGCCCGGATCCGCATAGCCCGTCGTGTCTGACAGCCCAACCTCTTCGGCGCCGGCCTCTATCGCTGCCCCCGCGAGCCGGGAGAGCGTTTCCACAGGCACATGTCCCTCAATGGAACAGCCAAAGGCCGTAGACAGCCCGACCTCGAAGTAGGGCCTGCGCTCGGCTGGCAGGGCATCGATGGTTTTACGGATCGCTCGGACCTCATCCAGCATCTGCACATGGGTCCGCTTCACGTTGCGCACCGAATGGGTTTCGCTGACCGACAAGGGGAGCGAGATCTTGTGCGCTCCAGCCTCCAGCGCTGCCTCTGCCCCCCTTTGGTTTGGCACAAGCGCGGCGACTGTCAGGCCAGGCATGGTCCGGCCATGCGCCACCAACGCCGCTGTATCTGCCATCTGGGGCAGCGCCTTGTAGTTGACGAAAGATCCTACCTCGATCTCTCTCACACCTGCGGCGGCTTCTCCTGTGATCCAGCGCTTCTTGACCTCTAGAGGCACTACGCGTTTCAAGTTTTGCAGGCCGTCGCGCGGGCCTACCTCGCTGATCAGGATTTCCTGTGCCATCTGCACCTCGCTTGACCATTTGGTATAAGTATATACCTTTTTGTGCAACGCACTCAAGGAAAGGTCCGTCATGCAGTTTCTGTCCGACATCCGTGTGATCGAATTTTCCCACATGGTCATGGGACCAACCGCAGGCCTGATCCTTGGTGATCTGGGTGCTGACGTGATCAAGGTCGAACCCATTGGCGGCGACAAGACGCGCAACCTTCCCGGTTCCGGCGCGGGATATTTTGCGATGTTCAACCGCAACAAACGCTCCATCACGCTGGATCTGAAATCCGAAAAGGGGCGGCAGATCGCGCAGGATCTTCTCCGGGGCGCCGACGTGGTCATTGAAAACTTTCGGACCGGTGCGCTGGACAAGCTGGGCCTTGGCCCAGCGGACGCCAAGGCCCTCAACCCGGGGGTGATTTACCATTCTTGCAAAGGGTTCCTCTCCGGTCCTTACGAAAACCGCACCGCGTTGGACGAAGTGGCGCAGATGATGGGGGGGCTTGCCTACATGACAGGTCCCTCAGGCAGGCCGCTGCGTGCAGGCACCTCTGTGATCGACATGAACGGCGCGATGTTCGGTGTAATCGGTATCCTTGCGGCGCTGGTCAAAGGGGGCAAGACGGGGCAGGGGGCGCATATCAAGTCGGCGCTATACGAAACGACGGCCTTTCTGGTTGGTCAGCACATCGCACAAAAGGCCGTGACGGGTCAGCCTGCACCGCCAATGCCCGAGCGTATATCGGCTTGGGCCGTTTACGATGTTTTCGACACTCAGGATGCGCAAGTGTTCATTGGTGTGGTGAGCGATGGACAATGGCAGGCCTTTTGCGAGATGTTCAACTTCACCGAGTGGGGTGCCGACCCAGAACTTGCAACGAACCCAGGCCGTGTTGCGCAGCGCGACCGGATCATACCGGCACTGCGGACCTTCTTCGCACGAATAACTTCGCAAGACCTTATGCAGCGGCTTGAAAAGACCGGTCTGCCTTTCGCGCCGATCCGGCGGCCTGAAGATCTTCTCAACGATCCACATCTGGCCGAAGCCGGACTAGCGGATATGACGTTGCCGGATGGAACGACCATCAGGCTGCCCAACCTGCCTGTAGAGATTGATGGGGCGCGCGCGCAGGTAATGCGCGACCCACCTGGGATCGGTGCCGATAGCGACGCCATTTTGCAGGAGCTTGGTTTCGATGATCAGACGCGCTTGCAAATGCGCGATGCAGGCATCGTCGGATGATTCCATGCACGGCTTTCGACAAGATGATGGACCTGCATCGGGTGCACATGTTTCCGGATCGATCAGAGCTGATCCATATTGATCGGATCATGTTGCACGAACGGACCGGCTCAGTCGCGCTGACCTCCATGATGGAAGAAGGCCGAGAGGTTGCGGCACCCGACAGCGTCTTTGCCACCGTCGATCATATTGTCTCGACCAAACCCGGTCAGCGCAACGCCGCACGCATGCCCGGAGGTGAGGTTTTCATCGACGCGATGCGTGAGACGACAAGGCAATTTGGCCTTCGCCTTTTTGACACCCATGACCCAAGGCAGGGCATCGTGCATGTCATCGCCCCTGAACAAGGAATCGCCTTGCCGGGCATCACGATGGTTTGTCCGGACAGCCACACCTGTACGCTGGGCGGGCTAGGGACCTTGGCATGGGGCATCGGTTCGACCGATTGCGAACACGCGCTGGCGACCCGGACGCTGCGGGTGACGCGGCCAAAAACGATGCGGGTCAATTTGACCGGGATCCGCCCGGCCTGGATGAATGCCAAGGACATCATCGTGCACCTGATCGCGGCCCATGGCGCTGCGGGCGGACGCGGCTATGCCGTTGAATTTGCCGGAGAAGCCGCAAGAAATCTGGAGGTTGAGGCCCGCTTGACCCTTTGCAATATGGCCGTTGAGTTTGGTGCGTTCACGGGGTTTGTGGCGGCAGATGACAAGGTCTTTGCTTATCTGCGCGGACGGCCATTTGCGCCAAATGAACGTCGCTGGGATCAGGCCTGCGCGCATTGGCTTTCTTTGCAAACAGATGACGGTGCGGTCTTTCATCGCGAACTCGAACTCGATCTTTCCAGCATCTCTCCGGCAGTTAGCTGGGGCACCAGCCCTGAACATACGGTTCCGATTGGTTCGGCCATTCCAGAGCCCGCGAATGCCACGCAGAAAGGTGCGCTGGAGTATGTGGGGCTGGCGCCGGGCAGGCCCCTAGTCGGAACAGCTCTTGATGGAGCCTTCATCGGATCCTGTACCAACAGTCGTCTGAGCGATCTGCGGCGGGCTGCGGCCATCCTGAAGGGGCGTCGCGTTCCCGAGGCCCTGCGGGCGATCTGCGTGCCGGGGTCCACTTCCGTGAAAGCGCAGGCAGAGGCCGAAGGTCTGGATCAGGTGTTCAAGGCAGCTGGCTTTGAATGGCAGGAAGCCGGTTGTGCAATGTGTTTCTACGCAGGCGGTGAGACGTTTGCTGCGGGCGACCGGGTCATTTCGTCAACCAACCGAAACTTCGAAGGCCGCCAGGGTCCGGGTGTGCGCACCCATATTGCGAGCCCCGAAACCGTTGCGTGGAGTGCTGTGCGCGGCCGGATCGCTGATGTCCGAGAGGCACTATGACGGGCTGGACCATACATCAGGGCATTGCCGCACCCATGCTGGAGGACAACGTCAACACGGACGCCATAATTCCGTCAAAGGAAATGAAGCGCGTTTCGAAGGCAGGCATGGCGGAGGGGCTTTTTGCCAATCTCAGATATGAAGGTGACCGAGACCCGGTTGCCGAGTTTGTTTTGAACAGATCTCCTTTCGGCAATGCGAGCATTCTGCTGACGGGATCCAATTTCGGTTGCGGATCGTCACGCGAACACGCCGTCTGGGCGCTGAAGGATTACGGGTTTCGCGCCATTATCGCAGAGGCGTTCGGAGGCATCTTTTTCGACAATTGCATGGCCAACGGCGTTGTTCCGGTGGGTCTTCCGAAAGATCATATCTCTGAAATCGCGGCGTGGTGTGAGACAGATCCAGAGGCGCGGAAGCCGTTGATCAATCTGGACAAGATGGTTGTGTGCACCGAACGGTCATACAGTTTTCAGTTGCCGGAAGCGGGTCACCATATGATTACGACGGGCCAGTCGCCAATCGACCTGACGCTGGCACACAAGAACGCGATCGATATGTTTGCGCAGAAAGACAAGGCAACCCGACCCTGGCTTTATCATCCGGCCCAGATGGCCAGTCCGGGGAAGACGATCAGCAGGGCGACCAGCAGCAACGAACACAAGATGAACGGGATCGCTGACAGGTAGATGTCCCGCATGGTGGTGTTCTTCGGGGCGACACCTTTCATCACAAAGAGCAGAAGCCCGAAGGGTGGGGTGGTAAAGCTGATCTCAAGGGCCAGCAGCATGATCAGCCCGAACCAGATCGGATCAAAGCCCAGCGATTTAGCCAGCGGAAAGAAGATCGGCACCGTGAGAAGCATCATGGAGATCTGCTCCATGAACATGCCCAGAATGAGCAGGACTCCGAACATGACGAGAAGCATGGCAATGGGATCAAGTTCAAAGCCTGTCGCCCAGTTGATCAGTCCGCGCGAGGCACCCGAGAAGGCCAGAAGCTGGCTGAACGTGGCCGATCCGAAGACGATCAGGTAAGCCATCAGCGTCACACGCAAAGCACCGGTGACGGATCTTTTTAACGCGTCGAGTGTCAGGCAGCGGAACAAGGCAGCCAGGATGAGGACCCCGAGCGCCCCAAAGGCAGCCGCCTCTGACGGCGTGACGACGCCGTTGATCATCAGAACGACGATCACGACCATCACGCCGATCATGGGAAGCACATCTCGCATTAACAGCCCGACCCGCGCGGCCATCGTCATCGGCTGAACGTCGTAGGCCGGGGCCGCATCCGGATCGATCCGCGTTTGCAGCCAGATCGTGCCCAGATAGAAAGCCGCGAGGATCAGCCCTGGCACGATCCCCGCGATCAACAAGGCACCCACGTCTATCTGAGCCAGAGTCGCCAGCAGCACGGCGAGGGCCGATGGCGGAATGATGATTGCCAAACCGCCGGTGCCTAGGATGGGTCCGATGCTCATGTGTTTCTTGTAGCCCCGCGCGTTCATCTCCGGCACCATGAGCGATCCCAGCAAAGCGGTTGATCCCATCGAAGAACCTGACAGCGTGGAAAACCCGGTACCACCCAGAACGGTCACGTAAGACAGTCGTCCGGGCAGCCGGCCCAGAAGCCGGTCGATCCCGTTGAACATCCGACCGCCGAGGCCCGTGTGAAAAAAGATCTCGCCCATAAGCAGGAACAGCGGAATGGGCACCAGCGCGAAGGTGGTCAGGGATCCGAACCCGTTGTTCAAAAGCTGCGTGACCCCGCGCGGCCCGCCCATGAAAACCCAGGCGCCCACAATGTTCGCCGCAAGAAAGGCCAGAGCGACGGGCATGCCAACAGCCATCAGCACCATGATTGTACCCAGCAACAGGCTGAGCGCTTCGAACCATTCCATTACTCGTGAATCCCTGCCTCGCCCGAATGCATCAGGTCTGAACCGAAGACGAACCGGCTGAACTCAATAGCCATTAGCCCAAACGCGAGGGGAAAACTGAGCGTGAGTAGCCATTTCGGCGTAAAGTAAGCCCGCACGTCAAAATCGCTGCGGGTGTAGTTCGTCAGGACCAGCTCGGCCCCTTTCCAGGCCAGAATGGCCGAGACCAGAACGCAGGCGAGCGCTACAGCACGGCTGACCAAATGGCGCAGACCGGCGGGCAGCGCGGCTGTAACCAGTTCAATATGCACATGTCCGCGTTCGCGCACCAGCCAAGGCGCGCCTAGCATCGTCATGTAAAGAAGCCCATATTCGGTCGATGTGAAAAGCCACGCGAAGGGTTGCAGGCCCACATTGCGCATCACGACGGAGACGATAACGGCAACCATCAGCCAAACCAGCGTCGCCCCGGCCACAATGGCCAAGGCGCTGATAAAATGGTCGTAACTTTTTTTGATCACTGATCGCGGGCAGAATCGTAGAAAAGCTCGATCAGCTGGTCGTAGTTGCCCAGCCCTGAGGGATGCGCCTCCATCTGCTCACGCATCCGCTCCCACGTTTTTTCACGAGCGGCAGCCAGATAGTTGGCCTTGGCTTCCCCTTGAAGGCTCACGACTTGCATCCCGGCTTCCTCCAGCGCTGCGAAGTCTTCGTTCCGCTTTGTTTGCAGGGCCGCCACACTGTCCTTTTCATGTTGGATGGCGACATCCTGCAGAACCTGCTTGGCCCCATCCGACAATCCGTTCCATGCGTCGAGATTTATGATCACGGCCAGATCCGTCGAAAAGAAGTTCGGTTCGATCCGGTAGTTTAGAAATTCGTTCCATTTTAGATCGATCAGCCCGATCTGCGTCCAGCCTGTTGCATCGACCACACCGCGTTGCAGGGCCGCGTAGACATCCCCGGTCGGCAGGTCAATTACCTGCGCGCCCAGGTAGTTGGTGAAGAAGGCATTGTAGACCGCATTCCCGCGCAGCTTCAGCCCTTCGACCTCCAGATTGCCATCCGCATCGAATGAAGGTTCGTTCCGTGTCCAGAGGTTGTAGGTCACCCCCGAATCGAACCAGCCCAGGTATTTCACCCCCATCTTTTCCTGATGGATCTGATCAATCAGATCGATCCCGCCGTTCTCCCGTGCCTCAACTGCCGTGAGGTTCGAGGCGACCATCGCGTCCTTTTCCGGAACCGTTCCCCCATAAAAGGAGCTTGCCGTGTAGACCATATCGACAATCCCGTCGCGCGCCGCGTCGGGTTGCTGGAACATGCCGATCGCTTCAGGTCCGCCACGGACTTCGATCTGCACGACGCCTTCACCGGCCGCGTTCACCTTCTCCACAAAGCTCAGAAAGCTCTGCGTGTAGATCAGCGTTTCCGGAAAGGCGTGGACCGCCGTGATAGTTTCCTCTGCCCGAGCGCTTGTGCCCAAAATAACAGCGCCAATAGCGGCCCATTTTGTGTATGCAATTGTCATTCCGTCTCCCCTGGTTGTCGTCCGCCGCTTTGCGCGACCTTAGCAACGGTTTAGCGCAGTGCGGCATTCTGTCCAACAACTGCAAACCTTATCGGCAGACTTTCTGCCGCATACTCGCCCTTTGGCTGCATCTTGATTTTTCCCTGCCCGCAAAGATTTAAGATGCTTGGGCAAGTCGCCGAAATGATTTAAGTTTCGCTGAGTGCATTTGCGAAGGGATCAGGAGTTTGAGCATTTCCAAGACGCCAGGTCCTGATAGGGACGCGCATGGTCCAAGTCGCCGGGACCCTATCGAACTGGTGAAATCCTACATCGATGCTATCGAAGACCGCGACATGGACCGCGCCCGCGATATGCAAACGCTGAGCTTTGTGATGCAGGTGCCCGGTGTCGACCGAATGCGGTCTCTGGGAGAGATGGTGAACTGGGCAGCGCTTCAATACCGCTATGTCCGCAAAGCCTATGACGGCTTTGACTTATGCCAAGGCGATCCGCTGATCGTCTACATGCGCGGCACGCTCAATGGCGAATGGGCGAGGGGGGGACTTTTTTCGGGCATTCGCTTTCTGGACCGGTTCGAATTGAAAAACGGCCTGATCCAGCGCCATGACATGTGGAATGACCTCGCAGAGGCTCGCAAATCCTGATGGCCGAGATTGATCCGATTACGCTGGCCGTTCTCGCCGGACGGATGGAGCAGATTGCCGATGAAATGGACGCAACGCTCTTCCGCTCGGCCTTCAATCCGATCATCGCCGAAGCGCATGATGCTAGCCACGGGCTTTACGATGCCGTCACCGGCGACACGCTGGTGCAGGGTAAATCGGGTCTGCCGATTTTCGTGGGTGTCATGGCTTTTGCGGTTAAAGCTGTCATCGACAGGGCCGCCGCAGATGGTGATCTGCGAGACGGTGACATCTATATATTCAACGATGCCCATATCGGCGGCACGCATCTGAACGATATGCGTCTCGTCAGGCCCTATTTCCGGGATGGCAAGCTCTTTTGCTATCTCGCCTCGGTAGGTCATTGGCACGATCTGGGCGGCGGTGTGCCCGGCAACTACAATCCGGCCGCAACCGATGCTTTTCAGGAGGCCTTTGTGCTGCCCCCCGTGCGGCTGGTACGTGCGGGTTTGATGCAGACCGATATCCTGGACATTCTCAAGCGCAACACGCGTCTGCCGCAATCGGCAGTTGGCGATCTGAACGGCCAATTGGGCGCCCTGGATCTGGGGGTGCTCAGGCTAGACGATCTGCTGGATGAATATGGGGTCGATACTGTTTCGACCGCCCTGAAGGCGCTTGGCCACAGGGCCGAGACGCTTATGCGGTCGGAGCTTGAGGCGATGCCAAACGGCGTGTGGGAGGCCGAGGATTTCCTCGACAATGACGGAATCACCGACACCGAACTTCGCATTCGTGTGCGTCTTGAGATCTCGGATGACCGGATGGTCCTCGATTTTGACGGAACGGCTACGGCTACGGATGGCCCCGTCAACATCGCGCTGCCGACTGCGGTTGCAACGGCTTACGTCGCCATCAAGCACATCTTTCCCGCTTTGCCCGCCAATGCCGGTGTCATGCGCCCGGTCGAGGTACGTGTGCCTGAAGGCTCACTTCTGTCGGCTGACTTTCCCGCCCCGGTCGGGGGATACACCGAAACGATCTTGCGCATGATCGATGTGATTTTCTCGGCTGCTTCAAAAGCTGTGCCCGACCGCATCGTCGCCAACGCCTATGGCACCATCAATGCACTTTCTCTCGCTGGCAAACGCGGTGATGGTCGGCCCTGGGTCATGTTCTCATTCTTCGGCGGCGGACATGGCGGCACGCCCGAAGGTGACGGGCTCAATCATGGCAATGCGCCGATTTCCACTGCCACTATCCCTCCGCTCGAAATCCTCGAGGCGGCCTATCCAATCCTTTTCCGTCAATGGGCTTTGCGTCCGAACAGCGCTGGGGCAGGGCGGCATCGCGGCGGTTTGGGTGCGGTCTACGAGATTGAACTCCTTGAAGAAAACGCCCGCGTGTTCCTCTTTGGGGAACGCGGACGGTTCGCCCCCAAAGGTGTCGTCGGTGGGCACAGCGCAGCGATGAACATCTTCAGCTTTGAACAAGATGACGGCTGGAAAGAACCACCGATGGCATCCAAAATGCTGGGGATCTCTCTCAAACGTGGACAGTCCATTAGGCTTGAAACCCCCGGCGGCGGTGGATACGGCCCCCCGGAAGAGCGGAACGCAGTTTTGGTGCAACGCGATATCGATCAGGGCTATCTAACCGAAGATCTGGCCGCGAAGACCTACCAGACATCCGCCAAAGGCCACGCTACATGACGCAAAAATTCGTGGGCGTGGATGTGGGGGGCACCTTCACGGATGTTTTCGTGCTGGATCAGCCAAGCGGCGTCGCCTCTGTCGCCAAGGTGCCAACCACCCGGCCCGACCAATCGGTTGGCTTGCTTGCCGGTATCAACGCGCAGATTGACGATCTGTCCGACATTGCTGGGATCGTGCACGGGACAACAGCAGGGACAAATGCTCTGCTCGAACGCAAGGGTGCGCCGGTTGGCGTCATTGCCACCGAAGGTCTCCGTGATGTGCTTGAGATGCGCCGCCGCGACCGCCCGCACACATGGGGTCTTCGGGGGAATTTCGAACCCGTCGTGCCCCGCGCGCGCCGCCTTGAAGTGCCCGAACGAACGCTCGCCAGCGGTGAAATCCGCATACCTGTCGATCTTGGGGCCGTGCGCGCCGCGACCCAGCAACTTTTGGATCAAGGATGTCAGGCCGTCGCAATCCTTTTCGCCAACGCCTATGCGAATCCGGCGAATGAGGCGGCAGCCGCACAGGTTGTCCGCGACATCTGGCCCAATGATCACGTCGCAACGTCTGCGGAAATCCTGCCCGAGATCCGCGAGTTTGAACGGTTTTCGACAACTGCGCTCAATGCCTACCTCCAGCCCGAAGTGGCGGGCTATCTCGACCGACTGGAAACTGCCCTGCATGGCGAAGGCTTTGGGGGCGAATTCCTGATCGTGCAATCCAATGGCGGAGTTATGTCCGTCGACACGGCTTGCCGTTTGCCGATCCGCACCGCCCTGTCCGGCCCTGCCGCTGGTGTCATCGCGGCTTCTTACATTGCAGAAACCGCGGGTTTTGCCGATGTGATCACCGGCGATGTTGGTGGGACCAGCTTTGACGTTTCCCTTGTTGCGGGCGGCCAGCCCGGTCAAAGCCCCCAGACCAGCATTGATTTCGGCATGGTCGTTCGTAGCCCCATGATCGAGATCGAGACTATCGGGGCAGGGGGCGGCTCGATCGCTTGGGTCGATAGGGGCGGTCTATTGAACATCGGCCCGGAAAGCGCGGGTTCCGATCCCGGACCGGTGGCCTATGGGCGCGGCAATGATCGCCCTACGGTCACGGATGCCAACATCGTCCTGGGCCGGATCGATCCAGAAAACCCGATCGGCGAAATGAACCGCCTGGATGTGGAGGCCGCTGGCCGCGCTATCGACACATATGTGGGCACCCCACTTGGCCTTGACCGTCTGGCCGCAGCCGAAGCGATCCTGCGTGTGGCCAATTCCCGCATGGCCGGGGCCGTTCGGCTGGTCAGCATCGAGCGCGGGTTCAACCCCAAGCGGTTTGCCTTCATGCCCTTCGGCGGGGGCGGGGCGCTCCATGCTTCGGCTATGCTGAAAGAGGTTGGTCTGGCCCGTGCCATCGTGCCCCGATATCCCGGTGTGACCTCGGCCATGGGCTGCTTGATTGCCGACATGCGCCAGGATTTCGTGCAAACGCTGAATGTCGGTCTGGAAGCTCTTGCTCCTGCTCGCCTGGGCGATCTGATGCAGAAACACCTGCAGGACGGTATCGCCCTTCTCAATGCCTCTCAAGCCCCGTTTGAGGCGCGATCACAGGTGTTTGAGTTGGATATGGCCTATCTGGGTCAGACCCACACCGTCGCCGTCCCGGTCCCCGTGGCGGTGCAGGATGGCAGGCTTGTCCCACCTGATCAGAGTCAAATCGCCGCAGCGTTTGACAACACATATCGTGCGAGCTTTGGCCGCTTACTAGATGAAGGCCAGCGCCGCGTAATGAATCTGCGCAGCGCCGTGATCGGTCACCGTCCGAAATTCGACCTGTCCACATTGGCACCACCCGCCGACGCCACTCTGGAGCATGCATTAAAATCCACGCGAGCTGTCCATTTCGGCACGTCCTGGCAAGATACGAATATCTATGCCCGCCTCGACCTGCCCGTCGATGTACATATCGATGGTCCTGCAATCCTGGAACAGCCTGACACCACGATCCTTGTCGAACCAGGCATGAAAGCCCGCATTGACAACTTCGGCAATGTCCTGATCGAAAGCGCCACATGATCCAAACATTCGATCCCGCTCGCGCGGCCCTTCTAACGATTGATTTGCAGAATGATTTTCTGCATCCTGAAGGTGCCTATGGACGCGCCGGTCAATCGGTCCCAACCATGGGCGCGCTGCCGGATCGGATCAAACCACTCGTCGACGCTCTGCGCGCCAAGGGCGGCACGTACATCTCTGCCCAATTCACATTGGTCCCGGCCTCGGACGGAACCCCGTTGATCGCCCCGCATCTAAAGGCGCTCCGTCCGTTTCTGGGCAAGGGCGACTTCGCGCCGGGCGGCTTTGGTCATTGCCTTGTCGATAAGCTCGCCCCGGCAGAGTACACAGTTGAAAAGGTCGCCTACTCCGCATTCTATCAGACCCGGCTCGAATACATCCTGCATGCACTTGATATCGCGACTCTGATTGTCGGGGGCATCGTGACCAATGGCGGTGTCGCAAGCACCGTGCGCGACGCCCATCTTCGCAGTATCGAAACTATCCTGCTGTCGGACGGATGCGCGGCCTTCAAGGATGACGTACATGAGGCAACGCTCGTGTCTCTCGGTACAGTCACTCAGGTGCAAACCTGCGCTGAGGCGCTGGCCATGATCCATGGCTGACATCGCCCCGCCGCCCGATTGTTTCCCCACCACGGTTGAAACCTTGATCATCGGGGCAGGCGCCTGCGGCCTCGTCGCGGCCCTCGCAGCCCATGAGGCTGGTCAAGAGGTCTTGATCATCGAGCGCGATGCCGTACCTGCTGGCTCCACGGCTTTGTCAGCCGGTCTGATCCCCGCCGCAGGCACGGTGCAGCAGCACGCCAATGGGATCGAGGACACGGCCGAACTCTTCGCAGACGACATCCAGCGGAAGGCCAATGATGAGAACGACCCCGGACTGGTTGACTTGATGGCTCGGACCGCTGCACCTGTCATTGACTGGCTTACCGGCGCCCACGACATGCCGTTCACCCTCGTCGACGATTTCGACTATCCCGGCCATTCGCGACGGCGCATGCATGGTCTCCCCAGCCGGTCGGGGCAAGAGCTAGTCGATGCCCTCCGCGCGAGGGTTGAGGCTCAGGGTATTGATATTATTTGTAAAAGTATTGCAACAACGCTCTTTGTCGACGCGGGCAGGATCGCGGGTATCGCCATCCGACGCACCGATGGCGCACAGGATGTTGTCGGGTGCCGGCGCCTCATCCTCGCCTGCAACGGCTTTGGTGGCAATGCAGGCAAGGTCGCCACACATATGCCCCAGATCGCAGACGCCCTTTGGTTCGGGCATGGCGGCAATCAGGGTGAGGCGCTCGATTGGGCAGAGGCCCTTGGTGCACAAACCCGGCATCTGGGTGCCCATCAGGGTCATGGCAACGTTGCCGATCCACACGGCATCCTGATCACCTGGGCTGTCATCACCGAAGGCGGGGTCCAGGTAAATGCCAAGGGCCAACGTTTCTGGAACGAGGCGCAAGGTTATTCCGAAGCCGCCCGCGCGGTGCTTGCCCAACCCGGGGGTCGAGCCATCACACTTTTTGACGGCCGTATCGCCGAGATCGCAAGACAATTCGCGGATTTCCAGGCGGCAGAAGCGCAAGGCGCCGTGCAATCCGCGAGGACGCTCGAAGAGATCGAAACACGTTTCGATCTGCCCGCCTGGTCGCTCAGCCAAACGCTCGAGCGGCTTCCCGAGACGGGTCGGGATGCTTTTGGACGTGAATTTGCAGGCAAGAGCCTGGCGCCGCCCTTTTGCGCAGTGCGCGTGACAGGCGCGCTTTTTCACACTCAGGGCGGTCTGATCGTCGATGATCGGGCCCGTGCAATCAAGCAGGACGGCACTGCCTTCGCGAACCTCTTTGCCGCTGGTGGCGCGGCTTGCGGTGTTTCAGGGCAAGGGGACGCCGGATATCTTTCCGGCAACGGCCTTTTATCCGCCGTCACCCTGGGATTTATCGCGGGTCGATCATCATAACCGACCCCTTCTTTTTGTCCCAAATACGGCGGGGGAATCTCGAAGAGGCGGGGGCAGAGCCCCCTATCCCACGATCTCAATCAACCTGCGCTAAAGATCGTTGCCCGTGCCCTGCAACACGCCATGCTCAAGCGCATATCGGGTCAACCCGGCCGTCGTCGAAATTCCCAGCTTGCGCTTGATGTTCTTACGATGTGTCTCGACGGTCCGCACCGAGATATCCAGTTCGATCGCCACTTCCTTGTTCGACCTGCCCTGCGCCAAAAGCAGTAGAATCGTCTGTTCCCGTCCCGTCAGCGCATCGCGGCTGCCATCTGACTTCGGTGCGATCGAGCCTTGCGCACCCGTACAAAGATACTGTTCGCCCGCCATCACCGCATCGATCGCTTTCTTAATCTCTTCGGTGGGTACATCCTTCAAGACGTAGCCCATTGCCCCGTGACCCAAGGCCGACGATATGTATTCTGGGCTGTCATGCATTGACAGGACCAGGATCCGCGTGCCGGGGCGGCGTTCCAGTACCCGCTCGGTCGCGGTCAGCCCGCCCATGCCCGGCATGTTCAAATCCATCAGGATCACGTCGGGGTCCAGCGCATCGAGGCAATTCATCACCTCCCGTCCGTTGCCAAGTGTGCCGACGACCTCGATATCCGCGTAATCCTCCAGAACCGATTGGATCCCTTGTGCGACCATCGGGTGATCGTCCACGATCAGAACGCGTGTTCGGCTCATGCGCTGACTTTCTTGGCTTTTGTGGTAACCGTGTCAGGTGGCAACAGATGGGTGAGCGGTACCGTCGCTTCGATCACTGTGCCACCGCCTGATCCGCGGCTCGAAAGGATGCGCAACGTGCCGTCAAGCTGTTCGATCCGCTCTTGCATGTTTCGCAGCCCCAAACCGGTCGCGCCACGCTGCGCCTGATCTATGCCAACACCATTGTCCGAAATGCGCAACGTGGCCCCTTTCTTGTGTCCTCGCAGATCCACGCTGATCTCCGTCGCGCCCGAATGTCGCTCGATATTCGTCAGCGCCTCCTGCGCGATCCGAAAAAGCGCGATCTTGGCGTCTTCGTCCAATCGGTTGCGAAAGACAACCGTCTTGAAATCCGCGCGCATTCCCGTCCGTTCGGCAAAATCCTCGGTCAGCGCCTTGATCGCCGGGCCAAGTCCAAGATCATCCAGTGCGCCAGGGCGCAGATCTCGGCTGATCCGCCGCACTTCGGCAATGGCCGTGCCAAGATGCGCGATGCCTTCCGTCAATGGGGCGCCCGCATCCGTCTTGCCTTGTTCCAGCTTGCGTCGCGCGGTGTCGAGCGCATAACGCACACCCACGAGGATCTGGCTGATCCCGTCATGGAGTTCGCGCGCCACACGCCCGCGTTCTTCTTCCTGAGCGTCAAAGACCCTTTGCGTCAGGGTCTTCAACTTCGCGTCGGCCAGCCGCCTTTCGCGGATGTTGATCATCATGCCCGAGACAAACACCAAAAGCAGTGCCGCCAGCGTAATACCCAGAATGTAGAGCATCGTCTGGCGTACTCGCGCTTCGACATCTGCCCGCGCTGCGGCCACGCTTGCGATCACATCGTCGATGAACACGCCCGTGCCGACCGCCCATTGCCAATCCTGGAAGCCCAGCACGAAGGTGATCATCCGCGCTTCTTTCCCGGTCGATGGCTTGGGCCAAAGGTGCTGGACATAGCCCGATCCTTCGCGCGCCAGTCGAACGTACTCATCGACCACCGGCACGCCTTCGCTGTCCGTCAGATCCGACCAGTTTCGGTTGATCATCTCGGTCTGGCGCGGACTGACCAGGTTTGTTCCGTCATAATCATAGATGAAGAAAAAGCCCTCATCCCCGTAGATCATCGCCGACAGGATCTGTGCCACCTGCTGCTTGGCCACCTCGTCATCCGGTGCGGCATTGCCATAAATGAAATAGAACCCGTTGCGGGCCTGCGTGACATAATTGCGCAATTCGTCTTTCTTTGCCTCAATCAGCCGCCGTTCAAGCGCCGCGATTTCACGATCCGCCAGCGCACGGCTTTGCACGATGACCAATACGGCAATCGCCGCCACTGCAAGGATCAGCGGAATGGCCGCGACCAGTGAAAGCTTTTGCGCATAGCTGGAACGCGGGAGCGGAAACCGAGGGTGCATGACGATTCGATACGATGGAATTCCACCGAATCATAGAGCTTCGGTGAGGGTTGCAGTCTCAGTCTGATCTCAGTGTGATTGGAAAAAGTGTTAAAATTCTGTCAAAATTTCGACATGGAGCCAAAAAACTACGCAGTACTAGGTATTTCAATTGTGGGTTCAATCGCTAGTCTTCGGCCACCAGAAAACGATCTGCCGACACAGCACTCAGTGAAACGGCAACAAAGTGGGAGGAGTATCTCTATGGATCGTCGTTCATTCCTAAAGTCATCCGCATTGGGCGGCTCGGCTGTTGCAGCAACAAGCCTAGCAGCACCGGCCTACGCGCAAGGCAAACGCACGCTGACCATGGTCACGTCATGGGCACGTGGCCTGGCAGGCGTTTTTGACGCCGCTCAGAAAACAGCCGAAAACATCACGGCGGCAACTGATGGTCAACTGAGCATCGACGTTAAGGCATCTGGTGAACTCGTCGGCGCGTTCGAGGTTTTCGACGCAGTCACAGCCGGTCAGGCAGACATGTACCACGCCGCCGACTATTACTTCGTCGGTCAGCATCCGGGTTTTGCCTTTTTCACAGGTGTGCCCTTCGGCATGACAGCGACCGAGCTGAACAACTGGTACTACCACGGCAACGGTGCGGCGATGTACGATAAGCTGGGCGAGATCTTCGGCCTGAAATCGTTCTTGGCCGGCAACACGTCGACACAGGCCGGTGGCTGGTTCCGCAACGAAATCACGAGCCCTGCAGACTTCAACGGTCTTAAGTTCCGGATGCCTGGCCTTGGCGGCAAGGTGTTGGGCGCGATGGGTGCCTCTGTGCAAAACCTGCCCGGCGGAGAAGTCTACCAGGCACTTTCTTCGGGTGCCATCGACGGGACCGAGTGGATCGGCCCATGGGCGGACGAAAAGGCCGGTTTCCAGGAAATCGCCAAGTACTACTACACAGCCGGTTTCCATGAGCCTGCCGCGGGTCTTGCTGTCGCATTGAACCGCGACGTATGGGATAGCCTTACGCCGTCGCAGCAGGCGGCTGTGGAAATATCCAGCGCACATGCAAACGTCTGGAACACATCGCAGTATCTCAACAACAACGGTGCAGCGCTTCAGCGTCTGCAGGCCAGCGGCGTTCAGGTCTCGCAATTCCCAGACAGCGTCTGGGACGCCTTCGCGTCGGCCTCCAAAACGATGTACGAAGAATTCATGCCAGATGAGCTCTTCAAAGAGATCTACGACGACTACAACGCCTCGATGAAATCATCGTCGGGTTGGATCACTGCATCGATCAGCACCTATCGCGAACAGCGTGACCGCGTCTGGACCTGATCCAGATTATCGGACAACCCGGACCCTGCCAGAGGCGTCCGGGTTGCCAATTGCACGGATGCCCGGCCTCAAGGCACGCGGCACCCGCTGTCCAGTTCGGGGGTAAAATCTATGCTTGAAGGCGTCCTTTGGGTGCTTAGCAACATCGGCATGGCCTTTGTGAACTTTTTCACGGCCTTGGCTCGGCCGACCGCGTGGCTGGATTGGCTCATCTGGACCAACACGACCGAAGACAAAGAGGCACTTTCCCGCTTCATTTACTACGGTGGCTCGGTCGAATTTTTCTTCGTCGTCTTCACCGCCCTGATCATCCTGACAATCGTAGGCATGCTCCGCCGTCAGGTAATGTGGGGTGTTGTGATTGGCCTGGAATCCTTCGCCAACGGTCTTGGTCGCCTCTTCGCCTGGGCGGGCCTGCTGATGGTGCTACAACAGATCATCATCGTCTTTATGCAGCGCATATTCGTGCGTGCCGATATCTCATTCGGCTTCGGTGTCCCCTTCCAGCAGGATATCTCCTGGTTTGCTGAGGAACTGAAGCTTTATAACGCCCTCGTCGTGTGCCTTTGTGTGTCCTACACTTTCGTGCAGGGTGGCCATGTGCGCGTCGACCTGATCTATTCCGTGGTCAAATTCCGCACCAAGAAGATCATCGATATGTTCGGCGCGATCGTCTTCATGATCCCCGCCGCCGTGCTGATCTGGATGTATGGCTGGTACTTCCTTTGGCGGCACCTCGTTGTGCCTAAACCATCGGCTTCCGACACACTGGATCGACTTGTCCTGAAAGCCCGCGCTTTGCGATGGAATGTGGAAACCATCGGTTTCAGCCCAAACGGATTTGACGCCTACTTCCTCTTCAAGATCTTGCTGGTGGCGTTTGCCGGGGTCGTCTTCATCCACGCGATAGCACTCTTCTACCGCTCCTTCCTCGAATGGAGCGAAGGCGAGGAAAGCGAAAACAAATATCTCGACAAGGACAGTCTTGGCGAGGGCGAAGAAGCCTACGAAGGCACGCATTAAAGGGTCGCTCACATGCTTTTTGGACTAGACGGCGTCGAAATCGGCCTGATCATCGTCTTCATCTGTCTTTTCGGTGGTATTCTTTCGGGCTTCCCTGTGGCCTTCGCGATCGGCGGGGCCGGGATCATCTCCTTCGCGATTATCGCGGCGCTTGATTCTGCGGGCTTACTGATCCACCAGGCCATCGACACAGGCTCGCAAGCCTATCGCGACCTGATCAATGCCGGGATCAAGCAAGATACGATATCGATTTTTCGATACCCCGAATTGCCCCGGATTGGGGAGCCTGTCTTCCCACAAGGCTGGGAAACGGCTCTTGATCGGAACGTCTCCTTTGTCGTCAACCGGATGAATGAACGTGTGCTGGCTGGTCAGTCGATCGAGACGCTGCTTGCCGTTTTGATGTTTGTTCTGATGGGCATCACGCTCGAACGCTCGAAGATCGCGAATGATCTTCTGACCACAATGGCCCGCGTCTTCGGCCCATTGCCCGGAGGTCTGGCTGTGTCGATCGTGGTTGTGGGCGCTTTTCTGGCGGCCTCCACAGGTATCGTCGGCGCGACCGTTGTGACCATGGGCCTGCTGGCTTTGCCGACCATGTTGCGGAACAACTATTCTCCCGAGATTGCGACCGGGGTCATCGCCGCCTCGGGCACGTTGGGCCAGATCATTCCGCCCTCTATCGTAATCGTCCTTCTGGGCACACTTGCGGGCGATCTCTATTCCGCAGCGCAGGAGGAACGTGCCCAGCTTGTCGGCTGTTCGGACGCATTGACCTATCTGGGTGAGCCGGCCGTTGTCTCGGTCGGCACCTTGTTCCAGGCGGCTCTTCTGCCGGGTATACTGCTGGCCCTGCTTTATGCACTCTACGCTTTTGGCTTCGCACTTCTAAACCCTGAAAAGGCGCCTGCCGTTGAACTCGGCACCACAAACGCCGAACCGGTGACCCGCAACGAAGCCTTCACATGGTTTCTCGGCGCGCCTATCGCGATCATCGTGGGCACCATCCTTCTGGGCAATCTCAACATCGTCGGCAGCCAGGACGTAACCGTCTCCAGCTTCTCTGACGCGGGGCAGGGGGCGTCACTGCGCACCAACGTGTCGCCTGATTGCCAAGACGCGATGATCGAGCTTCACGGGCAAGAGGCATGGGACAACGCCGTTGCCGAACAGACAGCCATCGACGATGCCGGTGGCGCACAGCAAGCCGCCCGCCGCACGCCCGAACAGGTGCAGGCCGCTATTCAGTCCAAGATCAACACCGCCCCGCCCATCGGTACAGGCACAGCGATCCTGCTGATCCTTCTGGGTCTCATCATCACCACAGCGCGCGGTGTCTCGCCAAGCAGCAGCGCGCGTCCCCTGATCATTGGGGGGATGGGCGTGGTCCTCGCTTTGCTGGTCGATATCGTTCTGATAGGGCCGCTCACCACACCGCTGACATATGTCCTGTTGATGGTCGGTCCTTTCGTGCTGATCCTCTACGGGGCGGTCGAAGGCACCAAACGTTGTGCCAAGAACGAATTGATCCGTGTGGTCTTCCCCCCGCTTGTCCTTATCGTGGCCGTTCTTGGGTCCATTCTTGGCGGGATTACCAACCCGACGCCTGCTGCAGCCTTGGGGGCAGGTGGCGCGATCATGCTCGCGGCCTATCGCAAGCTGACCGATCTTGACCGTTCCCCAAAGATCATCATCTGGTCAACGCTCGCCATCATCATCTCCATTCTGATCGGCGTGAATTTCGATCTGCGGGTAAACCAGGGCGATGTCAGCTTTGAAAGCTGGGTTGGCTTCGCCTTTGCATATGCCGCTTATCTCTACGCGCTTTTCGGTCTCTTGTTCTCCTGCTGGATCCTGTATTCGTCCGGCGTGCTAACGCCCGTCGTGCGCGAGACAGCCAAAGTGACGAGCATGGTCTTCACCATCCTGATCGGTTCGCAGCTTCTGAACCTGGTCGTTATCTCCTTCGGTGGAGAGCATTACATCCAGCAATTCCTGCGATCCTTTGACAACGAATTCACCGTTTTCCTGATCGTGATGCTGGTGCTGTTCATTCTCGGCTTTGTTCTCGATTTTCTTGAGATCATTTACATCGTAATCCCGATCGTCGGCCCGGTCATCTATGGCGGCACGTTCGATCCGAAATGGGTGACGATCATGATCGCGGTGAACCTGCAGACCTCGTTTTTGACCCCGCCCTTTGGCTTTGCGCTGTTCTATCTGCGCGGGGTTGCCCCAAAAGAGGTCACGACTGGACATATCTATCGTGGCATCGTGCCCTTCGTGCTGATCCAGGTGGTGGGGCTTGCCATCCTGTGGTTCTTCCCGGGCATCGTGACGATCGTACCGGATCTAATCCCGAACTGATTAGGGTGGGCAACCAACCTGAGGTTGGTAGACACGTCCATTCGTGACTGTATTGTTGAAGCAAGTCCATTTGATCCTGTGCCCAGTTTTTCGGGCGATCGTTTTGTTTGAAGGATATTTGATTTGCCCGATACGCCCGTCCTTGTCGGTACGCCGACAGAATTGCTGCCCGTTGCCGCGGATCCCACTGCAGATCACAAAATTGTCGAGTTATCGAACGGCAACATCGCCGTCATGTATCGTAGCTCTTCTGCAGATCCGGCTGTAAACGGGCTATATTTACAAGTTGTCGGGCCGACCGGCCGCACAATTGGCGTACCCGAGCGAGTGGTTACAAATGGACCACTCCAAGTTTTTGATCTGGTCGCCACGGATGACGGCCTTGCCATTTCCTACACCAAGTTGGGTCCATCGTCAGAGACGCGTGTGGCGCATTGGACAATCGACGATGCCGACTTTAGCCAGGATTGGGACGTTGCGCTCGACGCACCGGACGATGTGGCCGAGATCGACATGGGCGTGGCCCGCGACGGCTCTTACCGGGTGGCCTTGTCTTCGGACCGCAACGAAGACAATGATGTCACGCTGTTTTCCGTGTCATCCGAAGGCGATGTCGCGCCGGGCCGCAATATCAATAACACAACAGACGACAAAGACGACGCTATCGCTCTGGCGATTGAAGCAGACACCACGCTTGTCGCGTTCGCGCGCTAACGCGAAGCCGGAACCTCACTGCTGATTCAGGTGCGGGTCATCGACGAAGCCAATAACACCGAGCGGTCGCAAAACGTCGCCAGTTTATCGATCGATGGCTTGGGGGGCGAGCAACTAGATGGTCTGGAAATGGCCACGTTTTCTGACGGGCGTGTGCTGCTGGCCTGGTCCACGCGACAGAGCAATCCGACCGGCCCGGATGCGCTGAGCTACGCCATCCATTTCACGATCTACAATCAGGATTTGACGGAAAGCACAGGCATCATAACGATCCCGGGCGATCCGGATTTCGGGCCGTTTACGGATCTGACCATAGCGACACTGTCTGACCACAATCACATCATCGGTTGGGATCGCAGTGAAGGTCCGCCCCAATTCCAGCGCTATGATGGTGTCGAGACGTCTGGCGATCAGTTTGGCATTGCTGCAGACAACTTTAGTGTCAGCATGATTGGTCTCAATGCCGGACTGCCAAGCGGTAGTTTTGCCGTGACCGGCATTGGCGGAAATCTGGATGATGGATTCCAGCCCGAGGTTTCGCTTTTTGAGACAAACCCAAATCTGATCACGCTTCTATTGGACGGGCGACGCGTCCTGACCAGCATGGATGATGTCTTTGCCGATTCGACCCTGACCAGTGGAGAGATCCTGGGCTGGGCGGGTGACGATTTTCTGATCGGCAATGTAGGCGCCGACACTCTGGATGGCGGTGAAGGCAACGACACGCTGTCGGGGCAGGAAGGCGATGATAGGCTCCTCGGTGGCGCTGGTGACGATGAGCTTGTGGGCGGGGTAGGATCTGACCGCCTTTTCGGGGAAGACGGCGCGGACCGCATGAATGGTGGCGCAAGCACGGACACACTTTCCGGGGGGGCGGGCAACGACACGCTGATCGGGGGGCCTGACGACAGCAGCGATCTGCGCGACGTGATCTTTGGCGGCGATGGTGATGACAGCATCGTGGGCGGTCACGGCAATGACAGCCTGCGCGGTGATGCAGGCGACGACACGATTGCGGGCGGTTTTGGTGTCGATACGGTAATCGGGGCTGCTGGCGATGACGTCATCACCGGGTCGGCTTTCAGTGATTTGATGTTTGGCGGGGCTGGCAACGATTTCATCAATGGTGGTTTCGGCTCGGATCGGGTGAATGGCGGTGATGGGGCGGACCGCTTCTATCACATTGGTGTTGAAGGTCACGGCAGCGATTGGATCCAGGATTTTGGCCCTGATGACGTCCTGCTCTACGGCGGCACCGCGACCGCAGAGCAGTTTCAGGTCAATTTCGCCAGAACCCTCAATGCAGGTGGGATCGCTGCAGACGAGGCCTTTGTGATCTACAAACCCACCGGACAGATACTTTGGGCGCTGGTGGATGGTGGCGCCCAGCTTTCGATCAATCTGCGGATTGCGGGCGAAGAGTTTGACCTTCTAGCCTGAGCTCGAATAGCGCACGGTAGCCTATTCTTTCTTCACGAAAGGACCGTTCGCTGCGCTAACCTACCTGTTGCCGGTTTGCAGACCGACGGAATACCGATGTGATACCGACATAAAACAGACCGGCAAAATCGCATATTTCACCCACTAACCGCAAAAACGGTCAGATATGCCTAGACGGGCTCCGCCCATCGCGCGTGCAGTTGCTTTAGATGTCGTTAACGGGATGTGGGTCGGGTGTCGGGCAAGCTGATATTTGCCACCTGTTCGGCAATCGGATCGTTCGACAAAGGATGCATATCCGGCTTGTAGTTCTGCGGATCCTTAACCTTGATCCACTCGCCGCGCTGGTAAATCTCAAGCCCCGAAAAGTTGGCCTTGTAACCCATCTTCTGACTGCCCGGCACCCAATATCCCAGATAGACGTAAGGCAGACCAGCCTCGCGCGCGATCGCAACATGATCGAGGATCATGAAGGTGCCCAGCGACAGGTTCGGTGCGTCCGGCTTGTAGAAGGAATAGACCATGCTCAGCCCGTCAGACAGAACGTCCGTCAGACTAACGGCGGTCAGATCGCCATCTGTCCGGTCGGTGTATTCCACGATCCGGCTGCGGATCGGCGTTTCCTCGACCATGGCTGCAAATTCGAAAACATCCATATCCGCCATGCCGCCATCCGCGTGGCGGCTATCGAGATAGCTGCGGAACAACGCATATTGCTCTTCCGTGGCCCAAGGGGACGTCGCGCGCCGTTCCAGGTTTGCGTTGCGCTTCAGCGTGCGCTTCTGACTGCGCGAGGATCCGAAGGCCGAGACGTCGATCCGGGCTGAAAGACAGGCCGAGCATTCAGCGCAGGACGGTCTATACAGCACATTCTGAGAGCGTCGAAAGCCCTGTTGTGATAGGCTATCGTTCAGCTTTTCCGCGTTTTCGCCCTGCAATGCTGTGAACAGCTTACGTTCCATCCGGCCCTGAAGATAGGGACAGGGCTGCGGCGCAGTCACATAGAATTGCGGAGCAAGGGGAAGCGTATGACGCATGCACAAACCATCTGATGTCGCCGCGATGATACTCGTCAAAGTTCTTGAGGCAAGCCTGATCTCGGCAGGCAGTTAAGACTTTGTGTGGATATGCCGCTAGGTCACGCGCGCAGGTTCAATGCGGCACTGCCCATGACGTGATCTGTCAGACCCTGACCACGTGCCGTTGTGGCCATGAGGATCACGGAAATCAGCTGTAGAATTGGAACTGTCCAGCAGATCGTGTAGCCCAGCGTGTGGAGAAAGGCGCTTCCCAGGTCAAAGCGCTGGCCCTGTGCGTTACGAAACTCGATCGCGAAAAGGCGCATTCCTAAGGTGGCCGAGCCTGCGGCCAGGGTGATGACCCGGTAGACAAAGCTGACCGTGAGCATCAGGCCCAGAAAAAAGAAGAGGGCAATGAACGCTGTGAAGGGGACGATCAGAAGGCTGATGATGAAGATCAACACGCTGTCTACGGCCCATGCGAGCAGCCGCTTGGTGGCGACGGATTGATAGAATTGCGGTTGCGTGATCGGATCGGCCAGTGCCATCGTGTCGGTCTCTTAGTCAATTGGTAAGGCGGCCCCGCTGGAAGGGGCCGCGTTGCGTTTACGGATTTAGTCGTCCGACTTTGCCGACTTGGCGCGTTCATCCATGAACTGGTCGAACTCTGCCTTGTCCTTGGCTTCGCGCAGGCGTTCCAAGAACGCCTCAAAATTCTCCTGCTCTTCTTCCAGCCGACGCAGTGTGTCAGCTTTGTAAGAGTCGAATGCCGAATTGCCGGTGGGGCGCAGGTTTGTCATCGTCGTGCGGGCGCGGTAGCTACAGGGTTTCGAAAACATCCGTTTGCTCCAGATCATGTACATCAGAAGGGCGAGGCCAACCGGCCAGAAAAAGACAAAGCCCAGAACCATCGCGGCGATCCAGGCGCCCTTGCCCTTTTGGTCAAGCCAGGCCTCTGTCCTGCTAAACCAGCCGCCAGCGGATGTGACGGGGGCGGTCGTTGTCATCGTGTTCATCAACAAGCCTTTCGAATAGGGGGTTGGCGGCCCCGGGGTGGTTTCAGTCGATGTGAATGCCTTTCACATACCATAAGATGGGATGTGTTTCGGGGGTTGCAAGGGGCGATGTAAAACATTTTCACATTTAGGTGGTGAAATCACCGGAAACCGCACCAGAGATGCCGATGAGCGCCTCCGGTGCTGCGCTGAAGACATGGTGCGGCGTGCCCGCAGCGGCCCAGATCAGGTCGAATTCCGATAGGCGCGGATCCCAGAAGGCGTTGATCGGGTTGAGATGTCCAACAGGTGACACGCCCCCGATAGCAAAGCCGGTTTGGCTCCTGATCAGGTCCGCGTCAGCCTTGCCAAGATCCTCTCCGGCCAGTGCGCGGGCCTTTTCAGGATCGACCTGATTGCCACCGGCGGTGATAAACAGGATCGCATATTCGGATTGCATACCGCGAAAGATGATGGATTTCGCGATCTGATCGACCGCGCAGCCGATCGCATCGGCAGCGTCCTTTGCCGTGCGTGCCAAAGCGGTTTCTCGGATCTCGGTTTCAATACCGGAGGCATCCAGTGCCGCGCGCACGCGTTTCAGACTTTTGCTCATATGCGCGACCCTGACCTTGCTGTCCAGCATTTGCAACAGCGATTGACGACAGCGCGACTTGCCGCAATGTGGGGCCATGACGCTTGAGGCCCAACTGACGCGCATGCCGCGCCGATACCAACCCGAACGCGGGGCAGAGATCGCAGCATTGGTGCCTGGGCTTTCTGACGACTTGCGCGCGTTGGTAGAAGGTGCGGCAGGTTGCAGTCCTTATCTCGCGGGCTTGATCCAGAAAGAGGCGAAGTGGTTGCCAGGCGCCTTTGCCGCGCCTGAGACAACCGCAGCCGAGGAAATCGGAGGCCTTCGGGCCGAGACCCCGCTGCTTTATCAGGCCAAACGGCGGGTCGCGATATTAACAGCCCTCGCCGATCTGGGCGGCGCCTGGCCGCTCGAGAAGATTACAAGGCACCTAACGGATCTCGCCGATGCCGCCTGTGACGCCGCCTTACGCATGGCATTGGCGCCGCTTTTGCGCAGGGGAAAGCTTCCTGGGCATGATGAGACCGCCATTGAGGATATGGCGGGCCTGACGGTACTGGCGATGGGAAAGATGGGCGCTCATGAGCTGAATTATTCTTCGGACATCGACCTCATCTGCCTCTTTGACGAAACTCGGTTTGATCCCGCTGAGTATGGCGAGGCGCGCAGCACCTTCGTCCGGGCCGTGCGGAAAATGTGCGCCACGCTCAGCGACATTACGTCAGAAGGTTATGTCTTCCGCACAGATCTGCGCCTGCGGCCTGACCCATCTGTCACACCGGTTGTGCTGTCGATAGAAGCGGCCGAGCGCTATTACGAATCCGTCGGGCGGACATGGGAACGCGCGGCCTACATCAAGGCCCGCCCATGTGCGGGAAGTCTTGCCGCGGGCCAACGTTTTCTAGACATTTTGCGCCCTTTCGTCTGGCGGCGCCACCTGGATTTCGCCGCCATTGAAGATGCGCACAACATGCGTCTGGCCATCCGCGAACACAGAGGCCGTCCCGGGCCGATCACATTGCCCGGGCATAACATGAAGCTCGGTCGGGGCGGCATTCGCGAGATCGAGTTTTTCGCCCAGACCCGCCAGATCATTGCAGGCGGGCGCGACCCGTCTTTACGCCTGCGCGGCACCGTCGAAAGCCTGGATCAGCTTGCCCTGAGGGGTTGGGTCAATCCTGAGCTGACCGAGCAGTTGATCGAGCACTACCGGTTTCACCGGACGGTCGAGCATCGCCTGCAGATGGTGCGCGACGCCCAGACCCATGATCTTCCGCAATCCGAGGACGGTTTTGCCCGGCTCGCCGCAATGATGGACCGGGATATGCCCGACATGATGACCGAATTGACGGAGCGGCTGGAGGCGGTACATGCCGAAACCGAGGGTTTTTTTGCACCCGGCAAGACCGCGGACGCAGAATTGCTCGATCCTGAAACGATTGCGCGTTGGCGCACTTATCCTGCGCTGCGATCCGAACGTGGAGCCGCACGTTTCAATCGGATCTTGCCGCGCCTGGCCCAACAACTGAACGCCGCCGCCCGTCCGGACGAGGCCATGCGCGCCCTCGATGGCTTTCTCGCAGGTCTGCCCGCAGGCGTGCAGTTGTTTTCCTTGTTTGAAGCCAATCCCCAGATCATCGACCTGCTGATCGACATCGTTGGCACATCGCCCGCGCTGGCACATTACCTGTCGCGCCATGCGGCCGTTCTGGACGCCGTGATCGGCGGCAGCTTCTTTGCGCCCTGGCCCGGGCAGGCAGATCTCACCGCCGGACTGGAAGCGCAACTGACGGCAGAGACCGATTATGAACGCCAGCTTGACGCGACGCGCAGATGGGTTCGGGAATGGCATTTCCGCGTGGGCGTGCATCTGCTGCGCGATTTGATCACCGCCGGGGAGGCCGGACGGCAGTATGCCGATCTTGCGCGGGCGAGCATTGCGGCACTCTGGCCCTTGGTGCAGGCCCAATTTGCCAAGCGTCATGGCGCTCCGCCCGGAGGTGGGGCGATCATCCTGGGGATGGGTTCTCTTGGGGCGGGGCAGCTGACAGCGGCTTCCGATCTCGACATCATTGTTATCTATGATCCGCAGGATGAAGCTCAGTCAGACGGTCCGAAGCCTTTACAGACGCGCGCCTATTACGCCCGTCTGACCCAGGCCATGATCACCGCGATGACCGCACAAACCGCGGAGGGGCGGCTATACCAGGTCGACATGCGCCTACGCCCGTCGGGCAATCAGGGCCCCGTTGCAACGTCCTGGCAGGCCTTCCAGACCTACCAGCGCAATGAGGCCTGGCTGTGGGAACATATGGCGCTCAGCCGTGCGGCCGTCATCGGTGGGCCTCCGGATCTGTCGGGGCGGGTAACGGAATTTGTGGCTGAGGTTATGTCGCTTCCGCGTGACAGTGGTAGCGTCTTTGCAGATCACTGTGCCATGCGAGAACGGATCGCGGCGGCCAAGTCTCCTGCGGGTCCATGGGATGCCAAGATCGGGCCAGGTCGTTTGCAGGACATCGAACTTTTTGCCCAAGCCCTGTCCTGTCTGACAGGCACATTCAGCCACAGCACGACCACGGCCCTGAAAACAGGGGCACAGGCGGGCCATATCACTGCAGACGCCGCCGAGATCCTGTGCCAAACCCATGCCTTGTGCCGCCGGGTTCAGGTCACCGCGCGTCTGCTGGACCCCGATGGCCTTGACCCCAATACACTCGGCGGGCGGGGACATGCACTTCTGCTGCGTGCGGTCGACGCCGAGAATATGGACATTGCCGAGAACAGGCTTATGACGGCGTTTGATGCCGCTGCCGCAAAGATTGATGCGGTACTGCGTCCATATGAAAAGGAGCGCAAATCTTGAAGAAAGCAGACGAGACCGACCCCAAAGGCCTTATCTTCGAGGCGTTCCGCATTGACGGGATCACCAAGCCAGAGTGCCGGTCCATCTTTCTGGACTGGGCGCTCAGCTTGCCAACCGAACGGGATACGGGTCAGAGCCTGCATGCGCTTCTGGCACGGTATGGCGAGACATCGCCCGACCATCCAATGATCGAGGTCATGCAAGAGGGCCTTTCCGGCATGGCGGCCCCGCGCAGGCGCGGTGGCTGGCGCGGGCGGGCCAGAGATTGATGCGTGATCTAGCGCGCCAAGTGTGGTCATGAGTGACCGTCCCAGCATTCGGTTAAGGTCAAAGATCAAGCCGCAAAGGCTGCGGCACGGTTTTCCCTGGGTCTACTTTGATCAGCTTGTGATGGACCGCCGCACGAAAGCCCATGCGCCGGGCACCTTGGCCATTCTCGAAGATTCAGAGCGCAAGCCGATAGGGCTATGCACGATCAACCCGAGTTCCAAAATTGTCGCACGTATGCTTGATCGGGATCCTAACGCGCGGGTTGGCGAAAGCTGGTTTGCGGACCGTATCTCGCGCGCACTTGCCCTGCGAAACCGTCTCTTTGATGCGCCAGACTACCGCCTTGTGCATGCCGAGGCGGACGGTTTGCCGGGCGTGATCATCGACCGGTTCGGAGACACATGTGTCCTGCAACCGAATGCGGCCTGGGCCGAGCGGAGCCTTGAGGATCTAACGGCGGCTTTGATCACGCAGACAGATATTGTCAACGTACTGAAAAACGCCGGCGGGCGGACACGCGCGCTTGAAGGTTTAGACGATATCTCGAAAGTTTTGTACGGGGACGCGCCGGAAGAGCCCAAGGCCGTCTCAATGAATGGTGCGACCTACATGGCCGACCTGACCGGCGGACAGAAGACCGGGCTTTTCTACGACCAGCGGCTCAATCATGCTTTTGCCGCAGGTCTTGCCCGGAATGCCCGTGTGCTGGACGTTTTCTCTCATGTGGGTGGCTTTGCGCTGGCAAGCCTTGCTGCTGGGGCAGGGTCAGCACTTGCTGTCGATAGCTCTGGGCCAGCTCTTGATCTGGCCCGTCAGGGGGCGACACAGATGGGGGCGGAGGCGCGGTTTGATAGGCGTCAGGGAGACGCCTTTGATGTTCTGGCCCAGCTTGGTCGCGAAGGCGCTCTCTTTGATCTGGTGATCTGTGACCCACCCGCCTTTGCGCCAGCAAAGCCTGCGCTTGAGGCGGGGCTGCGTGCCTATGAAAGAGTGGCAAGGCTTGCCGCTCCGTTGGTTGCACAAGGCGGGATTCTTGCACTTTGTTCCTGTTCCCATGCGGCGGATCTGGCGGCCTTTCGAGGAGCCTCTATCCGGGGTATTGGGAAGGCCGGTCGGACGGGCCGCCTTATCCACACGGGCTTTGCGGGGCCAGACCATCCGATGCATTCGCATCTGGCAGAGAGCGGTTATCTTAAGGCGCTCTTCTTCGCCCTATGAAGATACTAATCGACACAAATGTTCTTTATCCAACCGTCATGCGTGAGGTCGTCCTGGGCGTTGCGAAAGAAGGGCTGTTCCAACCGCTATGGTCTGACAGAATTCTAAATGAGTGGGCGCTGGCTGCGGAAAAGCTTGGACCGGAGGGAGCGGCGCAGGCCAGATCTGAGATTGCTTTGCTGCAGGTCGCCTGGCCGGATGCGATTGCTCCGCCTGCATTTGGGATCGAAGCGCGGCTCTGGCTGCCGGATACCAACGACCGGCACGTGCTGGCCGCAGCAATTGCGGGCTCCGCCGATGCGATCATGACGGCAAACGCAAAGGACTTTCCGCGCAATATTCTGGCTGAAGAAGGTCTGTCACGCATCGATCCGGATGGATATCTGTTTCAGTGCTGGCAGGGACATCCCGAGACTGTTGGAGGTGTCGCACGGAATGTGCTTGAAACGGCACGCCGCCTCTCGGGCGAGGATTGGCAGATGCGCCCGCTTTTGAAGAAGGCCAAGCTGCCAAGGCTTGGCCGGGCGCTTGGCTAGGGTGTGAGCCGGTGACATGTCCCGGGCACTGGGAACATCGTGCAAGGTGGGGTGATGCCGTCGTGCATTATTCGACACAGCATATTATAGCAGTCCTAGGAACTCGGTCGAAGGCGGATGAAAGCCTCGTCAAAGAGGTCGGTCAGCAAACTAAGCAGACAAGACTGGTCGATCGCAGGGTGCGTTCAAAGACCGGTCCAAACGGCCTCTGAACATCATTTTGAAGGGTGCATTGCAAGCATCTTGGTACCAGAAACGGCAAAATCCCGTTCCCCGGCCTCATTAGGGAGCGGAATTTTTTTCAATTAAACAGTGGGTTATCCCAAAAGCGCCGCAACTACGAGCCCAACCAAACCGGGCATCGAGAATCCCGCGAAACAGGCTTCTCCGTTGTCCATGCCGCGCACTTCAAACCTGCGAGAATGGAAAGAATTCGAATGGGGCAAAGACCCCACGGATAATGAGCGAGCAGCATGCTGGAACATGTGATATCGGTGTCGGCCGCCCGCTTAACGGCTGTTTTGAGCCACGTGGATCCTCGATCGAGGCGGAGGACGACTTCGACGATGTGCTGGCGATGTTTCCGCAACGGGGATGGGATCTTTATGTGGTCGCTTCACAATACAAACCTTGAGCCAGCGGCTATGAGACCTCGGATTACGCCGCGCTTGGGTCTATTAAGGCCGCAGTGATCCGCCAGCCAGAGTTGGTTTTTCCGACGACAACACCATCAGGAAGGCTTCAGCATCCCTGTGCAGCATTATCAATGACCCTTCAAAGGGTGTTCAAAACGAGCGTCATCAAAGGCTGCTAAATGGCCTTCGAACACTCCAAAATAGTTTTGCTGAAAAAGACCGTGTCGCGTTACGGTGGCGCGACATTTGAGATTGACGGACGACCTTGACCCAAACCCACCTGCACGATAACTAATGAACAAGCGTTCAATAATGGGAGGCGAGGGCGCATGTTCGATCACGTGATGACATTCGATCTGGGCGAAGATGTCGGCGCGCTGCGCGACATGGTGCATCGCTGGTCACAGGATCGGATCAAGCCCATTGCCGCCGAGATCGACACCACCAATGCCTTTCCACCTGCACTTTGGCCCGAGATGGGTGAGCTTGGACTGTTGGGCATAACGGTCGAGGAAGAATACGGCGGGGCTGGTATGTCCTATCTCGCCCACACGGTCGCTGTTGAAGAGATCGCGCGCGCCTCAGCCTCGGTTTCACTGTCATATGGCGCGCATTCCAATCTTTGCGTCAACCAAATCCGTCTCAATGGCAACGAAGAACAGAAGTGCACCTATCTGCCGGGTCTCGTCAGTGGCCAGCATGTCGGTGCGCTTGCCATGAGCGAGGCGGGGGCGGGGTCGGACGTGGTCTCGATGAAGCTGGTCGCCGAGAAACGCAACGATCACTACCGCCTCAACGGAACGAAGTACTGGATCACCAACGGACCCGATGCGGATACGCTTGTCGTTTACGCAAAGACAGATGTTGACGCGGGATCGAAGGGTATCACGGCCTTTCTGATAGAGAAGAAAATGACCGGTTTCAGCACATCTCCGCATTTTGACAAGCTGGGCATGCGGGGATCGAACACGGCGGAACTGGTCTTTGAAGATGTCGAAGTGCCTTTTGAGAACGTCCTGGGCGAAGAGGGATGCGGGGTGCAGGTGCTTATGTCGGGCCTCGATTACGAGCGGGTCGTGCTTGCCGGTATTGGCTTGGGGATCATGGCCGCCTGTCTGGATGAGATCATGCCTTACATGGCTGAGCGCAGGCAATTCGGTAAACCGATCGGGTCCTTCCAACTGATGCAGGGTAAGATCGCCGACATGTATACGGCGATGAATTCGGCACGGGCCTACGTCTACGAGGTCGCCAAGGCCTGTGATCGGGGCGACGTGACCCGGCAAGATGCGGCTGCCTGTTGTCTTTATGCCAGTGAAGAGGCGATGAAACAGGCTCATCAGGCCGTTCAAGCAATGGGCGGAGCAGGTTTTCTGAATGACGCACCCGTTGCCAGGATCTTCCGCGATGCCAAGCTGATGGAGATCGGTGCGGGGACGTCCGAGATCCGGCGCATGTTGGTGGGGCGTGAACTCGTGAGCGCGATGGGCTAGGGCTGTGCCGCGCTCTGTCATGTTGACGGTCGTTGTTCTATGCGCGGTTGCCGCAGCCGTCGGCTTCTGGCTGGGCCAGTCGCCGCGCGCCGTGAGCGAAACCGATGCGATAAATGGCGCCGCAGCCCGATATGTTGCCGACACTGGAGGAGATCCGTCCGATTGTGTTGCAATTCCAGGCGAAGGAGCTGTCTGGATCATCGTGAATTGTGGGAGTGCGTCCTCGGTTGCGCAATACTATCTGGATCGAAGTGGGCAATTGATGCGCCCTCCTGGGCCAAGCACATGAACCTGGCTGCACTTTGTCTTGACCAACCAGATGATCAGATGGCCGGCACCGATATGGGGGATGTAAGGCAAGACGCAACCTATGACTTGCCGTCGCAAAGTGTCGAAGGGCTGGAGCGGTCACTTCTGTCAGGTGGCTTGGGGCAGGTTGATCGGATGGCCGTTTTGCTTGGTCAGTCGCCGTATTGCGCGACTGCCAATCTCGCAATCTGGAAGATCGTTGCGATCTCGGCTCCTTTGTTCGGGCTATCTCAGAGCGGCGCACTCGTCTCTCGTCTTGAAAATGCGGAGAAGGTCTCGGGTGTTCTGACGGATGCGGATGGCGCCGTCCTTCTTGAGGATCTGGCGCTCGCCAGGTATGTTGCGGAGCAAACCGCCGGGGGCTCGGTACCGTTTGCCGATGTCACTGCCGACAAGCCCACCGTCCTGATCTATAGCTCCAGCACCTTCTGCAAACCGATAGGAGCCTTTCACGGTGATGGCGTGCTGATTGTCTCGTCCCGCGCTCAGAAGTCTGATCCCAACGCTTGCGCGCGTATGATCACCAAACCATCGGTGCTTTATGTATTCTTTCTGGCGACCGCTTTGGATTTTCTGAAGGCATCGGACTTTTCGATCGCGGATTTGCGCTGTGAGGCATCGTGTGGAGAGCCTTTGGGGGCCGAGGTTCTGGCCTCATGGCAAGCATCACTTGCTATGACAATCAACGAATTCTATGGCCGGACCGAATGCAACATGATCCTTTCTTTTTGCGCCGTGGGCTTTGCGCCGCGCCCCTGTTGCATCGAAAAACCTGCGCCCGGGTTCGATGTGCAGGTGATCGGCGCGGATGAAACAGGCGGGGGCGATTTCCCGATCCGGCGGGCCGCCAGTTCGATGATGTTGGAGTATTGGCCGCCCAGTCATGCGGAAAAGTTTCGTGGCGACTTAATGTTGACGGGTGATCGTGGCGCGCAGAAAGGCGATTTCATCCGCCTGGTCGGGCGAGATGATGACATTATCAAATCGACCGGATGCCGCATTGGATCAAGTGAGATCGAGGATTTTCTTCTGACTTACAAAGATATCGCCAATGGAGGAGTCATGGGTAAGCCCGATCCCCTGCGAACGGAGATCGTGAAGGCTTTTACCGTTTTGCAGTCCTCAGGCACCATGCCTGATGCAGCTGCGCCGCAGGCGCATGTGAAGGCGCGGCTTGCAAGCTACGCCTATTCAAGAGACGCTAAATTTGTTGATGCGCTGCCAATGACCGTGACCGGCAAGGTGATCTGCAAAAACCTGAAGGCGCGCGCGGCGCGGGGGGTGGCATGAAACTTGCCTCAAAGACGTTGACGGCGTCAGATGACTTCAAGGCCAATAGAGCCGCGCACCTGGCGGCATTGGAACAGATCGAAAGAGCTGCCGCAGAGGCGCGTTTGGGCGGCGGCGAAAAGTCCCGCGCCCGCCATGAAAGCCGGGGCAAGATGCTGCCGCGTCGGCGTGTGGCGAATCTGCTTGATCCCGGATCATCGTTTCTGGAGGTTGGCGCGACGGCGGCGCATGGCATGTATGATGGCGCGGCCCCGTGCGCCGGTGTCATTGCGGGCATCGGGCGCGTCAGTGGTCGCGAGGTCATGGTGGTCTGCAACGATGCGACAGTGAAGGGCGGCACCTATTATCCGATGACCGTCAAGAAACATCTGCGCGCGCAAGAGATTGCGGAGCAGAACCATCTGCCCTGCATCTATCTTGTCGACAGCGGTGGGGCGAACCTGCCCAATCAGGATGAGGTCTTCCCGGACCGCGATCACTTTGGTCGGATTTTCTACAACCAAGCGCAGATGAGTGCGAAAGGCATTCCGCAAATAGCCGTGGTCATGGGATCGTGCACGGCGGGTGGTGCCTATGTGCCTGCCATGTCGGATGTGACGATTATCGTGAAAGATCAGGGCACGATCTTTTTGGCCGGGCCTCCGCTGGTGAAAGCTGCGACAGGTGAAGTCGTAAGCGCCGAGGACCTTGGCGGAGGCGACGTGCATACCCGCTTGAGCGGGGTGGCCGATTATCTGGCCGAGGATGATGCCCACGCATTGGCACTGGCGCGGCGCGCTGTGTCGCATCTGGGCGGTCCTTTGACACCCGCTCTACGCATGGAGGCGCCTGAGCTGCCGGCCTATGATCCTGATGAGATCCTGGGCGTGGTGCCGGCGGACCTGCGGACACCTTACGACATTCGCGAGGTCATCGCCCGGATCGTTGATGGATCGCGCTTTGACGAGTTCAAAGGGCGCTTTGGGGAAACGCTTGTCTGTGGCTTTGCGCATGTGAAGGGCTGTCCGGTGGGTGTCATCGCCAACAATGGTGTGCTCTTCAGCGAAAGTGCGCAGAAAGGCGCGCATTTTGTCGAATTGTGCAGCCAGCGAAGCACTCCCCTGGTGTTTTTGCAGAACATCACCGGCTTCATGGTCGGCCGAAAATATGAAAACGAAGGAATCGCCCGGCACGGGGCGAAGATGGTGACGGCTGTGGCCACGACTTCGGTGCCGAAGATAACGATGCTTGTCGGTGGTTCTTTTGGCGCGGGAAATTATGGAATGGCAGGAAGGGCTTATAGTCCGCGCTTCATGTGGACTTGGCCGAATTCCCGGATCAGCGTGATGGGCGGTACGCAGGCGGCGGGCGTTCTGGCAACCGTGAAACGCGACGCGATTGAACGGGGGGGCGGAACATGGTCCGCCGAGGAAGAGAGCGCCTTCAAAAAGCCCACCATCGACATGTTCGAGCAACAATCGCACCCGCTTTATGCAAGTGCGCGGCTTTGGGATGATGGGATCATTGATCCGCGGAAATCCCGTGATGTGCTGTCGCTAAGCCTGTCGGCCGCGCTGAACGCACCCATTGAACAGACACGCTTCGGCGTATTCAGGATGTAATTCAAATGACGCCAAATCCATATCTGTATAAAGTCGGTATCTTGTCGGTATCCCGTCGGTGGAGGCGCGCATGACACTGGAAGAGGCCATCGCGCGCTATCCCGGAGCGGAAACCTTTATGTTTGGCGACGGACCCGCGCTGAGCGACGAATTGCTGGGCTTGGTCCGCGCGGGCACTAAAACGGCAACCTGTGCCGACGAACGGGATTTCGAAGATGGCAAAGAAGCGCTGCCAGTCGTCGGACGCCGTGACATCGCCTTGAACTGGGATCGCAAGCCAGCGCTTGTCATAGAGACGGTTTCAGTCGAGCGGATGCGCTTTTGTGATGTCCCCGAAGACTTCGCGGTGGCAGAAGGTGAAGGGACATATGAAGATTGGCGAAACGGTCACGAGGTGTATTTCGCCCGCAACGGTGGCTTTGACCCTCAAATGATGCTGGTCTGCGAGAGATTTCGCATGATTGAGGATTTCGCGCAGGCAGCCGATACATGATCGATAGGCGCTTTGGACTTGGGTGGGTTGGCAAAGCGGTCGGCGACCGCGTGCAGAACTTGTCTTTTCCTACCTTGGGGCGCGTGGTCGAACTCCCTGTTTTTATGATCCACCACACCCTTGACCCAGAGGACTACTTTTTCATCTTCGACTTCGAGGACTTTGTGGAGAACTCTCAAACCGGTGTATTTGTGCGACCCCGGTTGCACATCTGGTCGGGCCGGTCCGATTTCGACCGGAAAGTTTTCGCCCGCCAATTTCGACAAAGCTTTGCGGAAGAGTTTGAGCGTATGCGTATCGAACTGGGCGCCAAAAAGGCAGGTCGAGGCTGGCTGAGCTGGGACTGGGGGGTCGATGTTGCAGGATATGCGATCGCGAATGTCACAGCCTATCTCGTCATTTTGATTGCGACTGGGACGGGTAAGGCGCTGGCATCTTTGATCAGCTTGCCGGATTGGATGAAAGGTAAGAGCGCAGAGGTCAAACTGGAGAATAAAGTCGAGGACCTCAAAACACGGGTCGATGCGGCTTTGGCGAACATCCAGATCTCGGTCCATCCCGAACTGCACAGCCATGCCTGGCTGGGACGCACGCCAGAGGCCACGCATCACATCGATCAGGAGGCCTGGCCACTGCCCGGATATGTATCAGAACATTTGCACGACGGACGGAACGGATCATGGTGGTGAACGGAATGGCTGCGCTTCGGATGAGACGGGATGGCGGACCCCTATGAATGCGTCTGAAGAAAAAACTGCATTGCCGCCTGCAACAGGGCCCGACATGGCAGGGCGCTATTGGGTGCAGTTGACACCAGACATGGCGCGCGCGCATCCGAAGGGACGACCCGGCGTTGTGCTTTACATGATTGCCGCGTGGTTTCTCGTTCTTGGGGTCATGCAGTCCTTTGTTCTGGGTGGCCTTTTCGGTCTGATCGTAACGCTGATCTACGCGCTGCTTGCACTGATGCTGGCCATCGGCGCCCCTTGGGCACGGGTTATTGCGATCGTCTTTTGCATCATGGGCATGGGGGCACCAGCGGGGATCCTCTTTGCTGGGCCGGATGGGGGCGCTCTGTTGGCTGAGATGTTCGTGATGTTGGCGATCGTGCTTCTTAATGTCTTCATCATTTTCCATCTGTTCGACGGGGAGCGACCAAATCTTGTTTATTCGCATCGCTACCGAAGCTACCGGGCCGAGGATGCAGCCGACAGGGAGAGCGGCAATGTTTGACAGGATCCTGATTGCGAACCGAGGCGAGATTGCCTGCCGCGTCATGCAAACCGCCCGCGCAATGGGGGTGTCCTGTGTTGCGGTCTATTCCGATGCGGACCGGTCGGCGAAACATGTCGAGATGGCGGATCGAGCCATCCATATCGGAGGCAATGCGCCTGCTGAAAGCTATCTGCGCGGCGACCGGATCATCGCAGCGGCCCTTGAAACGGGCGCGCAGGCGATCCATCCGGGTTACGGCTTTCTGAGCGAAAACCCCGATTTCGTGGAGGCGGTCGAGGCAGCGGGCCTGGTCTTCATCGGTCCATCGGCCGACGCGATCCGCGCGATGGGTCTTAAGGATGCCGCCAAGGCGCTGATGGAAAAGGCGGACGTGCCCGTTGTGCCGGGCTATCACGGGAATGAACAGGATCCGGAACATCTAGAGATCGAGGCCGAGAAGATCGGCTATCCCGTTTTGATCAAGGCCGTGGCGGGCGGTGGTGGCAAGGGTATGCGGTTGGTCGAAAGACCCGTCGGGTTCGTCAACGCGCTGGAAAGCGCGAAGGCTGAGGCGCGCACAGCCTTCGGCAATGATGACGTGCTCATCGAGAAATTCGTCACCAAGCCGCGGCATATCGAGGTGCAGGTCTTTGGTGACGGCGAGACGGCCGTGCATCTTTTTGAACGTGACTGTTCGCTGCAACGACGGCATCAGAAGGTCATCGAAGAGGCGCCAGCGCCGGGTATGACGCCCGAGATGCGCAAAGCCATGGGCGATGCGGCAGTGCGGGCGGCGGAGGCCATCGGCTATAAGGGTGCTGGGACGGTAGAGTTCATCGTTGACGGCTCCGACGGGCTGCGGGCAGACCGGTTTTTCTTTATGGAGATGAATACACGGCTGCAGGTTGAACATCCCGTCACCGAGGCGATCACGGGCGTGGATCTTGTGGAATGGCAGTTACGGGTCGCGGCAGGAGAGGCACTTCCTACCGGACAAGCTGACTTGTGCATCAGCGGCCATGCATTCGAGGCGCGGCTTTATGCGGAGGACGTGCCCAAGGGTTTCTTGCCTGCGACAGGAATGCTAACCCACTTGGCGTTTCCCGAAGCCTGCCGCGCCGATAGCGGTGTGCGGGCAGGCGACGCGATCAGCCCATTTTATGATCCCATGATCGCCAAGGTCATCGTGCATGGGCCTACGCGGGACGTGGCATTGCGGCGTCTGGATCAGGCGCTGGCTGGCACGCAGGTGGCAGGGACAGTCACCAACCTTGCCTTTCTGGGGGCGCTTGCACGGCATGACGGGTTTGTCGCAGGTGACGTAGATACCGGCCTTATCGCGCGGGATATCGAGGCGCTGATCGCCCGACCCGAGCCAAAGGCAGCCCACGCGGTCGCAGCGGGGATGGCAGCCGCTGGCTTGACGGAGACAGATCCGATGACGGGCTTCACCTTGTGGCAACCCCTGCGCCGGTCCGTGCGGCTTGCCCTGGATGGTGAGGCGATCGACCTTGCGGTCGAGGTGCTGGGGCCAAAGGCGCAGCGCTGGCATGTAGAAGGGGTTGAGATGCGTGCCGAAAACAGGGGCGGTCGCTGGTGGATCGATGGCAGCCCCGCAGCTGACGTTGTCTTGGCGGGGGACATCGCGACCGTCTTTGACGGTTACGGCATTGCCTATGACGTTATTGATCCGCTGGATGTGGCAGGCGGTGTGGCGGGCGATGGCAACCTTGTCGAAGCGCCTATGCCTGGCCTTGTCAAAGCCGTCTTTGCCAAAGCAGGTGCCGAAGTGGCAGAGGGAGACCGGCTTGCGGTCCTGGAAGCGATGAAGATGGAACATGTGTTGACGGCAGTTCGTGACGGCGTGGTCGCCGAAGTGCTGGCGGCTGAGGGCGATCAGGTGGAAGCAGGTGCGGCACTGGTCCGTTTGGAGGATGTCGCGTGATCGGCCTGCGCCTGACGGGTTTCGGGCCAAGCGTCTACACACGGGTCGTGCGTATGGCGCTGGCCGAGAAGGGCCTGGAATACGAGTTTGAGGATGTGAACCCGTTTTCCGGAGAAGGACGGGCAGCGATGCAAAGCCTGCATCCGATGTCGCGGGTGCCGGTGCTGGAGCATTACGCCTTCAAAATCTACGAGACGGCCGCGATCCTCGGCTATCTCGACGACGTGTTCGAAGACGCGCAATTGATGCCGAGAGGAGCAAAGGTCCGGGCACGCGTGCGCCAGGTGCTTGGTCTCGTCGATTGCTATGGGTACTGGCCGATGGTGCGGCAGGTCTTTTCGCACGGCGTCTTCCGTCCGCGTTTGGGTGAAGAAGCGAATGCAGATGAGATCAAGCAAGGTCTTGCCGCGTCGGTTCCTGTCCTTGATGCGTTGGAAGAGATCGCCGCGGGCGGGCTGGTGCTGAACGGCCGGGACATGACCCGCGCCGATTGCCACCTTGGACCGATGATCGACTATTTTCTGATGCAGTCAGATGGTGCCGAGATGCTGGCGGAACGCCCCGCCCTGACCGCCTGGTTTGGCGCCATATCGCAACGACCGGCTTTCTTGGCGACGCGTCCGGACCTGCCAGTGGCGTCTGAAAGTATCGCATGATCACGCTCCATCATTGCCCACATACACGGTCGATGCGGACGCTTTGGCTTCTGAACGAGCTCGAAATTGGATTTCGCGTCGTGGTGCATCCCTTCGACAAGCGCCTGCGCCGTCCCGAATTCCTGAACCTGTCGCCCGCCGGTCGGGTGCCTGCGATGGAAATCGACGGGGAGCGGATGTTCGAGACGGCTGCCATCACGCAGTATCTTTGCGAACGTTTTTCGCCCGACAAGCTTGGTACGACGCCCGACAGCCCCGACCGGGTGGCGTGGCTCATCTGGGTCAATTTTGCCGAAACAATCAGCCAGCATGTGGCAGCCCTGACCCAGCAGCACATCATGCTCTACGACGATGCGATGCGCAGCCCGGTGGTGATGAAGCTGGAAGCGGCGCGGATCAAAAAATGCTATGACGCGATTGAGGCGCGGCTGTCGACACCGGTGGAGAACCGCGACTACCTTCTGACGGCGGGTTTTTCGGCCTGCGACATCTCGGTGGGTCAGGCGGTTTATCTGGCGCAATACTTCGCGCGACTGGATGCGCATCCCGTAGTGGCGGCCTGGTATGCGCGAATCAGCGAACGGCCTGCATTTCAGGCGAGCCTGCCGGGTGAAGCGGATCGGCTTTACACGCGCGCATTCTATGAACCCTGGGAGGCATGATGGGCGATTTTGTCGAGATTTTTGAAGTGGGCCCGCGGGACGGCCTGCAGAACGAAGCGCGCGCAATCCCGGTCGCGGAAAAAGTCGCCCTTATTGATGCGCTGAGCGGGGCAGGATTCAGTCGGATCGAATGCGCTTCCTTCGTGAGCCCGAAATGGGTGCCGCAAATGGCAGGCTCGGCTGAGGTGCTGGCAGGCATCACCAGGGCGGAGGGCGTGCGCTATGCAGCGCTCACGCCGAATGTGCGCGGCTATGAAGACGCGCTGGCGGCCAAGGCGGATGAGATCGCAGTCTTCGGCTCTGCCTCCGAGGGGTTTTCCAAGGCCAACCTGAATGCGAGCATTGCTGAGAGCCTGGATCGCTTCCGCCCCGTCGTGGAGGCCGCGCGGCATATCGATCTGCCTGTGCGCGGCTATGTATCATGCGTGGTGGGATGCCCCTATGACGGGCCGGTCGCACCCAATGCGGTGGCAGCCGTCGCCGACGCGCTGTTTTCAATGGGCTGTTACGAGGTCAGCCTGGGTGACACGATCGGGAAAGGCACGCCCGACACGATTGTGAAGATGCTGATAAAGGTTCGGGACGTGGTGCCCATCGGGCGTTTGGCAGGACATTATCACGATACAAACGGGCGGGCCTTAGACAACATCGACGCCTCTCTGTCCCTTGGTCTGCGCGTTTTCGATGCGGCGGTCGGGGGCCTTGGCGGCTGCCCTTACGCGCCCGGGGCATCGGGCAATGTGGCGACCGAAGCATTGGCCGCGCATCTTGACCGTTTGGGGTATGAAACTGGCCTTGATTTGAAACAGGTCGAAGCCGCCGCCGAAATGGCAAAGGCAATGCGCGCATGACCCAGGTTGACGTCTACAACCTGGCCGAGCGCGCTTTTGCAATGAACGATTCGGTCTGGAGGCGTCACGCAAACCCGCTATCTGGGCTGACGCGATTGTGGACCTGTCTGCCGCTACTTGTCCTCGCCATCTGGAGCCGCGTCTGGTTCGGCTGGTGGGCATTGCCTCTGACAGCGCTTGCGCTCCTCTGGATCTGGCTGAACCCGCGTGTCTTTCCGGAGCCGCATGATTTCAAATCCTGGATGAGCCGCGCGGTCTTTGGTGAAAGGGTCTGGATCGACCATCGCCATGATCTGCCGGACCATCATCAGCGCATGGTGCATGTGCTCACCTGGCTGAGCTTGCCGGGGGCGGTCGTCATGATCATTGGACTGGTCTTTCTCTGGTGGGACTGGACGCTGTTCGGGATGGCGATGACAATGGTACCAAAGGTCTGGTTTTGCGACCGGATGGTCTGGATCTTGGACGATTGGCTTCGGGCAGGGGGCGAAGTGCCGGGGGTGAGACGGGATGAACTTTGAAACGATAGATATCAATGTCGACGGGCGGGGCGTTGCGACGCTAATGCTTAACCGACCGGACAAGCACAACGCGATGAGCGCGCAGATGCTCGCGGAACTGACCAAAGCCGCCTGGCTTCTGGGTGCCGACAAGGCGGTCCGGGTCGTCGTGCTGACGGGCGCTGGCAAGAGCTTTTGTGCGGGCGGTGATCTGGGCTGGATGCGCGAACAGATGGAGGCGGATCCCGAAACCCGTGCGCTTGAGGCGAGCAAACTCGCCTATATGCTGCAGGCGCTCAACACCATGCCCAAACCCCTGATTGGGGCGCTGCAGGGCAACGCCTTTGGGGGCGGCGTCGGCATGGCGAGCGTGTGCGACACGGCCCTGGGGGCGGATCACCTGAAGATGGGTCTGACCGAGGTACGGCTTGGTATCATCCCGGCAACGATTGGGCCTTATGTCATTGCCCGAATGGGCGAGGGGCGTGCGCGGCGGGTGTTTTTCTCGGGCCGCATGTTCGATGCAGCCGAAGCGGTTGATCTGGGGCTTCTGGCCCGCGCACTGCCGACCGATGATTTGGCCGAAGCGGTCGAGGCAGAGGTCGCGCCGTATCTAAGTGCGGCTCCCGGGGCGGTCGCGTCTGCCAAAGCGTTGTGCCGGTCGCTGGGTACAAAGATTGATGAAGAGACGATCGGCATCACCATAGCGGCCCTCAAAGAACGGTGGGAAACCGACGAGGCGAAGGCTGGCATCGATGCATTCTTTGCCAAGACCAAGGCCCCTTGGATGGGTTAGTCGGCGCCGTGCCTTGACAATTCTATGAATTTTTCATGAAGTCTAACAGCCCTTTGATCCAAGTCATGCCGGGTGAATTGGGGTGTACGATCCTTTGCGAAGATAAATGCGGAGCATCGAGATGTTCGACAGGGAAGGGTTTGACGGGGCTGAGATCGCTTCGGAATGCTGCAATGCTGCACCGGTGGCGAGCGTTCGGCATCTGAGCTTGCGGTACGGTGAAAAGCAGGCCCTGCGAGACGTCAGCTTTGATCTATAACCGATCAAGATCCTGGCGTTTATTGGTCCATCCGGGTCTGGTAAATCCACGGTGTCGAAATGCCTGAACGGAATGCACGATGACACGCGGCGTGCAGATCAGCGGGACAATCCTGATGAATGGTGTCGACATTCACGGGGCTGATATCGACGTGCCGATGCACCGTCGGCGCTTTGGCTGGGTCGCGCAAAAGCCCGATCCTTTCGTCAAGACGATCTTTGAAAATGTGGCCTATGACCCCCGCATTCATGGCCTTGTCCGACGGCGCAAGGCGTTGGCCGATCACGTCGAAAAAGCCCTGCGTCAGGCGTGGCTTTGGGACGAGGTGAAGGACGTGCTGCCCAGAAAATCGGGCCACGACATTTCGGGCGGGTAGCAGCAGCGAATTTGCATTTTTCGTGCACTTGCGAACGAGGCGGAGGTGTTGCTGATGGACGAACCAGCAGGTTCCATTGACCCTATCGCAACGGCGCAGATTGAGGAATTGCCGGTGTAACTCAAACAACGGATGTCCATTTTAGTGATCACCTATTCGATGATGGAGGCGCGCCGCATTGCGGACCGGGTCGCCTATTTGCATCTTGGGGCGCTCCGCGAGATCGGCCTGACCGAACAGATGTTGACGGCCGCCAAGGATCCAAGGGCGCGGGCGTTTATGGCGGGGCATTTTGGCCGAAGGTGCGAATTTATTGACAACCTACGCGCGACTTGGTTCATCAAGTTGAACGCTTTATTTTTTCGCACGTGACATGCACAAAAATCAATCGATGAAGCGCATTGAAGCGCTATCCCCACACGACCGCTACGAGATGGCAAAGGAGCGGACACAAAGGTTGGTTGACGATGTTGTTTCACATGATCTGACTCATGAAAGCAACCAGATGGTCAATTACTCGGACGTGCTATCGGAACAGATACCTAGATCTTACGCAGGCCATGCGTTTCACGATTTTCAAAGGGCCTTGCTTCACTATAAAGTCTTCAGAACGTGTGCGTTTTGGGACGACGTTGATATGGATGGATACAGCTTGAGAACGGTGGCTGCTTTGGCTTGTCCAGGCGACGTTGGTCCATTCGTCTTCGTCAGGGGTTACAACCAATATGGAAAGCGATATCCCCAATGGGCGGCCAGAGACGCAAAGCGATCTTTGGCCCGGTTGCGGTTCACGATACGGCGTATTCGAGTGATCTCGGAGAGCGCCAGATTGCAGCGGTTCCGCAACTATCGGGACAAGCTGGCGCATCCACTGCTTCAAACGCGCGCTGAAAAGGCTGGCACGGTATCGCCTGCTCAGCACGGCGATGAAAAGTGGTTGCTTGAAGAAACGAGAAAGGCCGTCCACGGATTTCATATGTCGCTTAACGGTACTGGATTTGATTGGGCGGGCCAGCGGCAAATCAGTCAAAAGTATGCTAAGGCCCTTTGGGGAGGCGTAAAGATCGCCGTTTTGGAGTAAGAGCAGGGTGATCCTGCGTCGAAATCACCCGAAAAAACAGCTATCTGTTTCCGGCAGCTTCATTGACCCTTAGGGGTGTGCGGCGTACATCAATGTCAGCCAACAGCGTAAGTCCTCAAGTTTTGGGGCCGCGCAGCCGAAAGGAGCCTTCTCTTGGACGAGATGCTGCGGGAATACGCCCCTATTCTCATGTTTCTGGCAGTCGCTATCGGCTTGGGTCTGGTCCTGATCCTCGCCGCCGTCGTTCTAGCCGTGCGGAACCCAGATCCGGAAAAAGTCAGCGCCTATGAATGCGGGTTCAACGCTTTTGACGATGCGCGGATGAAGTTCGACGTGCGGTTTTACCTCGTGTCGATCCTGTTCATCATCTTCGATCTCGAAATCGCATTCCTGTTTCCCTGGGCCGTGGCCTTCAAGGACATCTCCATGGTCGGCTTCTGGTCGATGATGGTGTTCCTTGCGGTTCTGACCATCGGCTTTGCCTACGAATGGAAGAAAGGGGCGCTGGAATGGCAGTGATGACAGGCGCCAACACCGCAGGGATTGACCGGGACGTTGCGACACAAGATCTGAACAAGGAGCTTCAGGACAAGGGGTTTCTGCTTACTTCGACCGAGGACATCATCAACTGGGCGCGCACTGGATCGCTGCATTGGATGACCTTTGGCCTTGCCTGCTGCGCGGTTGAGATGATGCATACCTCCATGCCGCGCTATGACCTCGAACGCTTTGGGACTGCGCCCCGCGCGAGCCCACGCCAGTCCGACCTGATGATCGTCGCGGGCACGCTCACCAACAAGATGGCGCCCGCCTTGCGCAAGGTCTACGATCAGATGCCCGAACCGCGCTATGTGATCTCCATGGGCTCCTGCGCAAATGGGGGCGGATACTACCACTACAGCTATTCCGTGGTGCGCGGCTGCGACCGGATTGTGCCCGTCGACGTCTACGTGCCCGGCTGTCCGCCAACGGCAGAAGCGCTGCTTTATGGGATCATGCAGTTGCAGCGAAAGATCCGACGGACAGGGACGATCGTGCGATGAACTGCGGGTGCAAAGGGACCACGCCATGACCGAAGCCCTGCGAGAACTCGGCGACTACATCGAGGCGAAGCGGCCGGATTGCATCCTGAAGTGGTCAGTCGCCTTTGACGAACTCACTATGGATGTAGCTCCTGCCAGTATTGCGGGGCTGGTGGAGTTTCTGAAGAAGGATGCCACGTGCCGGTTTTCGTCCCTTGTCGACATCACGGGTGTGGATCACATCGGGCGGGCGCGGCGGTTCGACGTCGTCTATCATTTGCTCAGCATGTATCAGAATCACCGGATCCGCCTGCGCTTGGCTGTGCGTGAGGATCAGATGGTGCAATCGATCACGCCCATGCATCCTTCCGCGAATTGGTTCGAACGTGAGGTGTTCGACATGTTCGGGATCCTCTTTTCAGGGCATCCGGATCTGCGGCGGATTCTCACGGATTATGGCTTTCGCGGGTATCCGCTCCGCAAGGACTTTCCGACGACAGGCTACACCGAGGTACGCTACGACGAAGCGCAAAAGCGCGTCGTCTATGAACCCGTCAGCCTGGTGCAGGAGTACCGGCAGTTTGACTTCATGAGTCCCTGGGAAGGGGCTGACTACATTCTGCCGGGTGACGAAAAGGAGGCCGATACCAAGTGATCGACGCGGCGCTCATGACCTTTGTCAGCCTGCTTGCGCTGATGCTGTTCCCAGTGCTTTTCGTGATCGGCGCGGGCATTGGTGTGCTGTTCCGTCGGTATTGGTGGGCCTTTGGGGTGGCAGCGGTGTTGGGCGCGGGCATCATGTTGCTATTGCCGTTTCGCTTTATCACGGATGAGATGACGGTGGCCCGGCAAGTTGCGATGGACGGTGTCGCCTGCGCCTTGGTCTGCCTGATCGTGCAGGGCGTGGCGCGGCGGCTGCTTACGCGGGAGGCTGCCTGATGCAGGGTCTTATCTGGCTCGCGCTGGTGATCGCGACGATCATCCCGATGGTGAAGATCCTGCCGCATTTCGGGATCAATAAGATGTGGGCTGCACTTTGTGTTATCCCGTTGGGTCTGGTGATCCTCCTGTGGATGATTGCGCTACGGCTACAGGATATGGAGAAGCGGTGATGACCTTCAGTCTCGGTCTGCCGTCACTGGCGTTGCTTGCGGCACTTATCCTTGCATCCGTGGGCCTTTGGGTCACCTTGCCGCGTATCGGCATTTCAAGATGGTTGGCAGTTCTGCCCTTGGTGCCGAGTGTTGCCTTTGTGGTGGCTGCAGTTTGGTTGTTGGCACTTAGCCCATGGTCGGGAGATCAGACATGATGGACGGCTCCAATTTCAATGATGCTCTGACGGGCGAGCAGAAGATCCGGAATTTCAACATCAACTTCGGCCCGCAACATCCTGCGGCACATGGTGTTTTGCGGCTTGTGCTTGAGCTCGATGGAGAGATTGTCGAACGCTGCGATCCGCATATCGGTTTGCTGCATCGCGGCACTGAGAAGTTGATGGAAAGCAGGACATATCTGCAAAACCTGCCTTACTTCGATCGGCTCGACTATGTGGCTCCGATGAACCAGGAACATGCCTGGTGTCTTGCCATCGAAAAGCTGACGGGCGTCGAGGTGCCGCGCCGCGCATCCCTGATCAGGGTTCTGTTCTGCGAGATCGGGCGGGTCCTAAACCACCTACTGAACATCACGACGCAGGCGATGGATGTCGGCGCGCTAACCCCGCCGCTTTGGGGTTTTGAAGAGCGTGAAGAACTGATGATCTTCTACGAACGCACCTGTGGGGCGCGGCTGCATGCAGCTTACTTCCGTCCCGGTGGCGTGCATCAGGATCTGCCGGCGGGCCTGCTTGATGATATCGAGGCATGGGCCGAGAAGTTCCTGACCGGTTTCATGGTCGATGTGGACGGTCTGCTGACAGAAAACCGTATCTTCAAACAGCGCAATGCCGATATCGGGATCGTGACCGAGGAAGATATCCTCGAATATGGGTTCTCGGGCGTCATGGTGCGGGGATCAGGGCTCGCCTGGGATTTGCGGCGTGCGCAGCCTTACGAGTGTTACGACGAATTCGACTTTAAGATCCCCGTTGGCAAGAACGGCGATTGCTATGATCGTTATCTGGTCCGTATGGAGGAGATGCGCCAATCGGTCTACATCATCCAGCAGGCGGTCGAGAAACTCCGTGCGCCCGAAGGTCAGGGTGATGTTTTGGCGCGTGGCAAGATCACCCCGCCGTCGCGCAAGGACATGAAACAGTCGATGGAAGCGCTGATCCACCACTTCAAACTTTACACCGAAGGCTTCCATGTGCCCGAAGGTGAGGTTTACGCTGCCGTCGAGGCACCGAAAGGCGAGTTCGGCGTTTATCTGGTGGCAGATGGCACGAACAAACCCTACCGCGCCAAACTCCGCGCGCCAGGGTTCTTGCATCTCCAAGCGATGGATTATCTGTCGAAAGGGCATCAACTGGCCGATGTGGCGGCGATCATCGGGACGATGGATGTGGTGTTTGGAGAGATTGACCGATGAAGAAACTGATCGCAGGTCTCGGTATTGTGGCCGTTCTGGGCGGCGCATTCTGGATCTTTGAGATCCGCTCCGACCCCCAATTGGCCGAGGTCGAAAGAAATCTTGCAATCAAAGAACTGGCTGAGTTCTGGAAAGAAGTGGAGCGAGAAGAACGGGGTCTGCCGGAATTGGCCGCGCCCGGAGACTGCCAATCGCCGCGATTCTGGCAGGGCGACATTGCTTCGCCGTGCTACCAGCCGCCTGTCGTCTGTCCAAACGGAGGCACCTGCGAAGCAGAGCCGCGCCTTTGGACAAACAACCGCACAGCGGATCGGTCGCAGGCGATTGTCGTGCAATGATACCTCTGTCAGTGGTGGTCCGTTTTTTGGTGACAGCGCTGTGTTTCTGCGCGTCAACGACCCTCTCAACCGCGCAAGGCAGGGACGCAAATCAACCGTCCAGATCTGTCGATATCAGAGAGTTAGCAGCTAAGATGCCAGCTGAGATGGCGGCGACACCGGGTGGTCAACATATCCAAAAGATCGTCGAAGGTGTATTTAGGCAGCGTGGCTGCGAGTTGACATATGCGGGATTCGAAGACTCCGTTCGACCTTACAGATTTCTCCATCCTGGACCGTTGAAACGGACAGCGACCGCGGCCGAACGGGACGAATGGTTTGAGCACGGCCGGATAAACCTGCTTTACAACTTGACGCACGTTCATATGGCCAATGAAGGCATTTTGGAGCTGGAAGAAACTGAATCCGGTCAAGTCTTCATAAAATTCAACGGAAAGGGGTGCGTATAATGCTCCGCCGACTTCACGCAGAACAGCCCGAAAGCTTCGCCTTCACCTCCGCCAATCAGGCTTGGGCAGAGGCACAGATTACGAAGTACCCGGAAGGGCGGCAAGCCTCGGCCATCATTCCGCTTTTGTGGCGCGCGCAAGAGCAGGAGGGATGGCTGTCCCGCCCGGCAATCGAGACAGTCGCGGATATGCTGGGTATGGCGTACATTCGGGCGCTCGAGGTGGCCTCATTCTACTTCATGTTTCAGCTTCAACCCGTTGGCTCCGTTGCACATATTCAGGTATGCGGTACGACTTCATGCATGATCTGCGGGGCGGAGGATCTGGTGGCGGTCTGCGAGGATCGCATCGCCAGACGCCCGCATGAGCTGTCAGAGGATGGTAAATTCAGTTGGGAAGAGGTCGAATGCCTTGGGGCCTGCTCTAACGCGCCTATGGCGCAGATCGGCAAGGACTACTACGAGGATCTTACAGCCAAACGCCTGCGTGAAATCATTGATGAACTTGCCAAAGGCAATGTGCCGACACCGGGCCCGCAGAATGGCCGGTTCGCTTCGGAGCCGCGGCATGGATTGACAAGTCTGACCGATATCGAAAGCGGGCATACCCAGTTCAACGCGAGCGTCCAACTGGCCAATGATATCAATGATACGGTCAAACGGATCGACGGAACTGAGCTGCCGCTGATCACCCCATGGCGCGCCAAGGGATCGAAGGACCGCGCCCCGGTGCGGGATGATCTGGTCGGGCCCTCCAACAACGACAAGGCGCCGCGCGGCGTAGGTTTGACGGAGCGCAGGAATGTCCCTGGCACTGTCAATGCGAAGGGCAAACCCGCACCTGTCGCAGAGGTCGGCACAAGGCCCCCGTCTTTGGAGACCGCGCGCGCCGGAGCCCCGGATGATCTCAAGCGGATCAAGGGGGTGGGGCCAAAGCTGGAAGAACTGTTGTACGGCCTTGGTTTTTTCCACTTTGATCAGATCGCCGCCTGGACTGAGAAAGAGGTCAGCTGGGTCGATGAGAACCTGGAAGGCTTCAGGGGCCGTGTCAGTCGCGATGAATGGGTCGCGCAGGCAAAGGCGCTTTCGGAAGACGAATAAACAGACACTCCCAAAGGACGCAAAAACGCGTTATCACTCTGGCAATGACTGACTTTGACATGGGAGAGGCACAGCAATGAACAACAATCAGGGAAGCTTTGGATGCGCGCTGTCTTGCACAGGTGTGGCATTCGCCGGGGGTTTGTTCGCGGCGGCACTGCTGTGGGTTTTAGGGGGATACACGTTCCTGCAAGGGGCCTTTATCGGAATTTTGGTGTTTGCGTTTTCGACCGCGCTTTTGATCCGGTTCTTGTGTAAGGCTCTGCCGCCCTTGTCGCAGGTTGGGGAAACACAAACGCGGGCGGCCGAAACAGAAACGGCGGCGGTTGCAGCGCCTGATCCATCGCATGCGCCAGAACCCGCCGCAGAGGCTTCTGCCTCTGCTGAAGAACCCGCGATGGAGATCAAGCCCTCAACGTCATTGAAGGGCGAAGAGGAGCTGGCAGAACGCAAAGGCGAGTGGAAATACGAGGGCGAGACGGCAGCCGCGCCTGCGGCATCCGAAGGACCCGGTACGAAACCCGCGACATTGACGGAGGCGCGCGAAGGTGAGCCGGATGATCTTAAACAGATCAAGGGTGTTGGGCCAAAACTCGAAGGCCTTCTTCATTCGATGGGCTTTTACCACTTCGACCAGGTCGCAAGCTGGGGGACAGATGAGGTGTCCTGGGTTGATCAAAACCTTGAAGGCTTCAAGGGCCGGGTCAGCCGGGACAATTGGGTCGAACAGGCCAAGACCCTCGCGACGGGTGGTGAGACAGAGTTTTCGAAAAAGGTCGAAAAGGGCGGCGTCTATGATTGAGGCCGTATGACACATGGCGCAAAAGCACGGTGACGGTCAAAAAGCAGGTCAGCGTTTGGCTTTGGTCATTGCAGGGCTCGGCATCCTGTGGGTGTGCGCCAACATCGCCGGATCGCAACTGGGCTGGTCCAACCGGATCCGGGCCCTGTTCGATCTGATCGTGCTCGCTGGGTTCGGCTGGGCGCTGTGGGTAGGCATCGGGTTCTGGCGGGCACGCCAGAAGGACAAGGGTTAAAGGCATGCTGGACGACAAGGACCGGATCTTTACGAACATCTACGGGATGCACGATCGGTCCCTGCGCGGTGCGCAGGCGCGCGGCCATTGGGATGGTACGGCCAAGCTGATCGAAAAGGGCCGCGACTGGATCGTTCAGGAAATGAAAGATTCTGGTCTGCGTGGCCGGGGTGGGGCCGGCTTTCCGACCGGGCTCAAATGGTCCTTCATGCCGAAAGAAAGCGATGGTCGGCCCAGCTATCTGGTGGTCAATGCCGATGAATCCGAGCCCGGTACTTGCAAGGATCGCGAGATCATGCGCCATGATCCGCATACGCTGATCGAAGGCTGCCTTGTCGCCTCATTCGCGATGCAGGCCCATGCCTGCTACATTTACATTCGGGGCGAATATGTCCGCGAGAAAGAGGCGCTGCAGAACGCCATTGATGAGGCCTATGATGCCGGGTTGGTTGGTCCCAATGCCGCCGGATCCGGTTGGGATTTCGACATTTATCTGCACCACGGGGCAGGGGCCTATATCTGTGGCGAGGAAACCGCGCTTCTTGAAAGCCTTGAGGGCAAGAAGGGCATGCCGCGGATGAAACCTCCGTTCCCGGCCGGTGCGGGCCTCTATGGTTGTCCGACCACTGTCAATAATGTTGAGTCTATCGCCGTCGTCCCAACAGTGCTGCGGCGCGGAGCCGAATGGTTCGCCAGCTTCGGGCGGCCCAACAATTTGGGCACAAAGCTTTTTGCGATCAGTGGTCACGTGAACAACCCATGCGTGGTCGAAGAAGCGATGAGCATCAGTTTCGAAGAACTGATCGAAAAGCATTGCGGCGGGATCCGCGGCGGTTGGGACAATCTGAAGGCAGTGATCCCCGGCGGATCGTCCGTGCCTTGTGTGCGTGGCGAAAACATGCGCGACGCAATTATGGATTTCGACTATCTGCGCAGCGATCTGCAATCGGGGCTGGGCACGGCGGCGGTCATCGTGATGGATCAGAGTACGGATATCATAAAGGCAATCTGGCGGCTTTCGAAGTTTTACAAACACGAAAGCTGCGGGCAATGCACGCCCTGCCGGGAGGGCACAGGCTGGATGATGCGTGTTATGGAAAGACTGGTTAAAGGTGAGGCCGAGGTCGAGGAAGTCGACATGCTGCTTGACGTGACAAAGCAGGTCGAGGGGCACACGATCTGCGCTTTGGGTGACGCCGCGGCCTGGCCCATTCAGGGTCTGATCCGCAACTTCCGCGATGAGATAGAGGATCGGATCAAGCACAGGCGCGGCGGCACGCAGGTCGCCGCTGAATAGCGAATTTGGCGTCTACTTGGTTTGCAATGCCCATCTTGCGGGCATGTCCATGCATAACGTTGATGGGCATTGGAAAGGGCGGTTAACTCTTCGGCAGCTTTGACAGCTTGTGATCCCTTTGGGCCTCTTTTTCATGTGTTCGATTGCCATTGCTTTGATCTGTGCAATAGCCAGCGTGCCTCTTTAAATCTTGGCACTCTGAAACAGGGTTTGGATGATCCGCGCTCTTTGATCTGGAACCAAACTGGTGCCGATTGTGCCTGCGCGTTGATGCTAGAGCTTGGCAGTTCTAGGCACTGGACTTGTTGATGGATCGCCAGTGGTCAGTGGCGCCTGGATGTGCGCCAGTCACGACCTTCCAGCAACATCGACAGTTGTGCTGGTGTGACGGACACCTTGCCGTCGGCAGGCGACGGCCAAACGAACCGGCCCTTCTCCAGGCGCCTGGCAAACAAGCACGGGCCTCAGCCGTCGAACCGGATCACCTTGATCAGACCACCGCAGCGGCCCCGGAACACGAACAGATATCCCGAGAACGGGTGTTCGGCCAAAGTCTTTTCCGCAAGAGCGGAAAGACCGTTGACCCCCTGCGCATGTCTGTGACCCCGGGGCGGCCAGCCAGACCTTGGTTTGCGCAGAAACCGGGACCATGTGCCAAGCTTTCGGATCAGATCGGCCAGTGCATCCGGATCATTGGAACCGACAATTCGCAGCCGCAGACAGCAAACCAGTTCGACAACCATCTCGTTGTGATCAATGATGGCCTCTGTCTTGGGGCGTGTTCGGTTCGACCACTTCGACCGGTAGGAAACAGGCCGGGGATTCGTCATCCGGCAACGCCGTAAGCTTGGGATCTTTGAGCCAGTCGAAGATCTGGCTCGTTTTCAGATCATAGCACCGCGCAACCCGCGCAAAGAAGATCAGGAGCAACCGCGTCCGCGCGCAGATCGTCCGCGCGTGATCGCTCCAATTCCGACGCATGCACCTCTTCCCCCCAACCAGCGCTTCCAAGTGTCTATTTACCTTGAGCGGACACCAACCCTCATCAGCAAAACCCACCAGACTGCCCACCGAAGGGGCACCACCGCGCGGCGCAGTCCGGGTGATGTCTGGCATATCGAGGGGGATGAGGTTGAGGCCTCGCAACTGGATCCGGCGAGGCCCCTGGGCGGCAACCTCCCCGCATTTTGAGCAATTTGTCGGTCTGGGAAGACGCCGAAAGCCTGCGGCACTTTTGTCAACACGCTCTAAAAGCGCTTCTATGACTGGAAAGACTTACCAAACGATCCCGATCCGGGGTTGTAGGCTGGTAATGTATTGGGCGCCCGAAGGACATCGCCCCGCAATCGCTGAGGCAGTCGGGCGTTTCGTACATCTTGAAGCACAGGGCCGCAGCGACTACGCCTTTTTCTGCGATTGTCTGGCACGATCCGCCTGACAAAGCGGTTCGCGTGATGCTCTGGGGAAAAAGGGACGCGGTTTGAGCTTCTTCAAAAACATGTGGGATGGACTGTTGAGCCTTGGCGCAGCGCTTGCAACCATCGCAATCGTGGGTGTGCCACTTTGGGGATCTCATCAGGCGATCACCTACGGGATCATCCCTGCCTGGGCCTATGCTCCCATGGCAGGACTTCTGGTCGTTGGAGGGATCATGGTCATCGCTTTTCTGCGTAAGGCATCGGGCGGCGTGGCCCCGCTACGTGATCGACGGCGGAGATAGGAAGGTTTGATGAACCATCTGTCAAGTCGCAACCAAAACCGTACCGCCCGATGGCCCGCGGTCGCGTGGTGCCAAGCAACTGGGTCTGGTTTGCGTGTTGGCACCGAATCCACCCCAATTCAGTGATGTTCAATGCGCCGCTTGCGGACAAGCCCTCATCGCCAAATGCATGGCGCGTCGTGTGAGCCTTTATGCATCGAGAGACTCGCTGAAAGCCTTGGGCGGAAGTGTGGCGTTTGGCATCGCTGTTGGCCCGTCCGCTTTCGCTGCTTTTTGATTTTCATGGCTGGTCGCCCCAAAAAACTCAGTGCCACTACGTGCGTGCGAGAGGCGCGGTATCTTCGCTGGGCACTGTCCCGATGTTCAAGCGGCTCGCCTGTTGAACCGCCCACCTCTTGAAAGCTGTTGCGATGTGGCGCAAACAACGCGTCAGGTTATGCAGAGTGGAGCATTGTGATGAAGAACCGGTCTGATCTGGCGCAGGCACAAGCGGTTGCCGCAACCGACACACGGTCGGCTCTTTGGTTGGTCTTTTTGCTGCTTGGGGTCTTTCTGATCCTGGCGGCTTGTGGTCGCAACGAGGATCGGATCGCGTTCGATGGGCAGTTCTACAATGCAAAGCTCAAACGGATCGACCGTCAGTTCAACCTGTTCAGCGTGTCGGTCACGCCGGTTTCGGCCAGTCTGGACGGCGCGCGCGAGGCGGGTCGCTATGAGGCGATCAGCTATTGCGTCACGAATTTCGGTACATCGGACATCGCATGGACCTCGGGACCTGATGCGGAAGAAGTGACGCTTGACGGGGACACGCTGGTGCTGCAGGGCAGCTGCGAGGAGTAACTGCCTTGAGTGATGGCGACATTATGCGCCATGCCATTGGTTGTCGGGCTTGTTATTGCATAGCAATGGTGGGCTTTTCCTTCTGCGACACCTAAGTCGTGTGATAGGAGAGATACGATGCGCGCAATGACTATGGCAGGTATGATTGCTTTGCTGGCCAGCATGTCCCTGGCCAAGCCGCCGCTGCGCGAGGTGGCGGAGATCGACAACACCATTCTGGTGATTGGCATCGCGGATGAGATCCGTAAGAACTGCCCGGATATATCTGCGCGCATGTTCCGTGCGATCAGCATGGCGAATGGTTTGCAATCACGGGCGAAGGACTTGGGGTATTCGGACGCGGAGATTAATGCCTATCGCAAGTCGGACTCCGAGAAGGCGCGGTTGAAATCGAAGCGGGACAAGTATCTGCAAGCTGGCGGGGTCAAACGTGCGACCCCCGATACGTATTGCGAACTTGGCCGGGCAGAGATCGCGAGAGGCAGTCAGATTGGCGCTTTACTAAGGGTGAACTAAGGCATGAGCGACCTGAGAACGATCATCATCGACGGTGCGGAGGTTGAAGTCGATCCGGCTCTGACCCTCATTCAGGCTTGTGAGGAGGCGGGGATCGAGATCCCGCGCTTCTGTTATCACGAACGCCTGTCGATTGCGGGCAATTGCCGAATGTGTTTGGTCGAGGTCGTCGGCGGTCCTCCGAAGCCTGCGGCATCCTGTGCGATGCAGGTGCGTGATCTGCGGCCCGGACCGGAAGGCGCGCCCCCGGAAGTGCGAACAAACTCGCCCATGGTCAAGAAGGCCCGCGAGGGCGTGATGGAGTTTCTGCTGATTAACCATCCGCTTGACTGCCCGATCTGCGATCAGGGCGGCGAGTGTGATTTGCAAGACCAGGCAATGGCTTACGGGGTGGACTTCAGTCGTTTTCGCGAACCCAAGCGTGCCGTGGATGACCTTGACCTAGGGCCGTTAGTCGAAACGCATATGACGCGCTGTATCTCTTGCACGCGCTGCGTTCGCTTCACCACAGAAGTCGCCGGGATCACCCAGATGGGCCAGACCGGCCGGGGTGAGGATGCAGAGATCACATCATATCTGGGCGAAACGCTCGACAGCAACCTTCAGGGTAACATCATTGATCTGTGTCCTGTCGGTGCGCTGGTGTCCAAACCCTATGCCTTTACAGCCCGCCCGTGGGAACTGACCAAGACCGAAAGCATCGACGTCATGGACGCGCTTGGTTCCAACATCCGGGTGGATACGAAAGGGCGCGAAGTCATGCGTTTCCTGCCGCGTAATCATGACGGCGTCAACGAGGAATGGATCTCTGACAAAACGCGCTTTGTCTGGGATGGTTTGCGGCGTCAGCGGCTCGACAAGCCCTATGTGCGCGAAAATGGCAAGCTGAGCGCGGCCACGTGGCCCGAGGCACTCGCGAAAGCGGCGGAGGCCATCAAGGGAGCAAAAACGCTTTCTGGATTGGTTGGCGATCTGGTCCCGGTGGAGGCGACCTATGCGCTGAAGCAGATGATTGAAGAACAGGGCGGTATGGTCGAATGCCGGACGGATGGGGTGAAGCTGCCGGATGGCAACCGTTCGGCCTATGTGGGCAATGCGACCATCGAAGAGATTGATGAGGCCAACAACATCCTGCTGATCGGGACGAACCCGCGGCTGGAAGCACCCGTGCTGAACGCTCGGATCCGTAAGGCCTGGCTGCGCGGCGCAAAGGTCGCCCGGATCGGGGCCAAGGCGGATCTGACATATGACGTGATCCAGATCGGAACGGGAAGAGAAGCACTTGCCGGCCTTGCCGCGATGGATCATTCCGACAAACACGATCTGAACGGGATCATCATCGTCGGCCAGGGCGTTCTGACAGGTTCCGATGGCGCAGAGGTTTTGGCGACGATCCACAGGATGGCCGAGACCGCGCAATCGAAACTCTTGATCCTGCACAATGCCGCGGCCCGGGTTGGCGCGATGGATGTAGGTGCGACCTGCGATGGCGGTGTCGAGGCAGCTTTGAAAGCGGATGTGGTCTACAACCTTGGTGCGGATGAAATCGACGTACCTGCGGGCGCATTCGTAATCTATCAGGGTAGTCATGGCGACCGGGGCGCACACAGGGCTGATGTGATCCTGCCAGGCGCCGCCTACACCGAGGAACAGGGTCTTTTTGTCAACACCGAGGGGCGTCCACAACTGGCACTGAGGGCCAGTTTCGCGCCCGGCGAGGCCAAGGAAAACTGGGCCATACTGCGTGCGCTATCCGCCGAGATTGAAGCGACGCAGCCGTGGGACAGCCTTGCGCAATTGCGTCAGGCGCTTGTTGAGGATATCCCGCATCTCAAGAAAGTCGACGAAGTACCTGAAAACGAATGGCAATCACTTGAAGTCGGGGGTCTGAGAGAGGGTGATTTCGACTATCCGATGAAAGATTTCTACCTGACCAACCCCATCGCGCGGGCCAGCCAGCTCATGGCCGAGCTTTCGGCGGGGGCCGCGTCCAGACGGGCACAACCGCTGGCGGCGGAGTGAGGGCATTGGCCCTAATAGCTGTGTTGCCCATGGCCGCATGCGCTGATAGGGGCCCCGCAGCTGAGGACCTGATCCCCGAGTATCTGGGCATTCGGACCTTGGGCCTTGATGAGAACCTGGTGCATATTGATGTGGAGATGACCAACGCTCTGACCGAGGCTGATGTCGAGGATTATGCCGACTGCGCCGTTGCAGGCTACACCTTGCGTCAGGGCTGGGCGTTTGCGCGGCATTTGCGCACAAAAGTAGATGAAGTATCTGGCGTCTGGCGTGCCGATGCGGTTTACACCATCTCGCCAACACGTCCGCGCGGATTGGTCACGCTTGAAGCCGACGAGGTGGCCAAAACATGCGCGGAGAAGGGAATACCGACGTCTTGAGGAAGCATGGCTGATTTTTTTACCACTCCGGGCGGAATAGCTGTGCTGATCCTGGCGCAAGTGCTGGCCGTTGTGGCGTTTGTGATGATCAGCCTGCTGTTCCTTGTCTACGGTGACCGCAAGATCTGGGCGGCCGTTCAGATGCGTCGCGGCCCGAATGTCGTGGGGGCCTATGGTCTGCTGCAAACGGTCGCTGATGCCTTGAAATATGTGGTCAAAGAAATCGTCGTCCCTGCGGGCGCCGACAAGACTGTTTTCATGCTCGCGCCGATGACCAGCTTTGTGTTGGCGATCCTTGCCTGGGCGGTGATCCCCTTCAACGAGACATGGGTTTTGAGCGATATCAATGTCGCTATCCTGTTCGTCTTCGCCGTTTCCTCTCTTGAGGTTTATGGCGTGATCATGGGGGGGTGGGCGTCCAATTCGAAATACCCGTTCCTAGGGTCATTGCGGTCGGCGGCGCAGATGATCTCTTACGAGGTGTCGCTGGGCCTGATTATCATTGGCATCATTATATCTGCCGGATCGATGAATTTCGGTCAGATCGTCGCTAGTCAAGATGGTGGATACGGGTTCTTTTCGTGGTACTGGCTGCCACACCTGCCGATGGTGTTCTTGTTTTTCATCAGCGCGCTGGCGGAAACCAATCGCCCGCCCTTCGACCTGCCAGAGGCGGAGTCGGAACTGGTGGCCGGATATCAGGTGGAGTACTCCTCCACGCCGTTCCTTCTGTTCATGGCGGGCGAATATATCGCCATTTTCCTGATGTGTGCTTTGATGTCGCTGCTGTTCTTCGGCGGGTGGTTGTCACCCATTCCCGGCCTGCCTGATGGGGCGCTTTGGATGGTGGCGAAGATGGCGTTTTTCTTTTTCCTCTTCGCAATGGTCAAGGCGATCACGCCTCGCTACCGCTATGATCAGCTCATGCGGATCGGCTGGAAGGTCTTTCTGCCGCTCAGCCTATTCTGGGTGGTTTTTGTGTCCTTCGCCGCTAAGTTCGATTGGTTCTGGGGGGCCTATGCCCGCTGGACGGTGGGGGGCTGAGTGATGCGCCTGGCCGAATGCATAGCCGACGCATCCGCGCATGAACGCGATGATCTCGCGGCGTTTCTTGCGGCCGAATTCGAGATGCAATCGCTGGACGTGACGACCCGAGAAATGACGGGCCTTGACCCCAAAGAGATCAGCAAAGCCATGGCCGCCTGGGCTTTCATGAAAACCAACGAAAAGGACATCGACTGATGACGCAGATGGATTACACCCGCGCCGCCAAGTATTTCCTTTTGCAGGATTTCTGGCAGGGGATGAAGCTGGGGCTAAAGTACTTTTTCGCGCCGAAGGCAACCTTGAACTACCCGCATGAAAAAGGGCCGCTCTCGCCGCGGTTCCGGGGAGAGCATGCCTTGCGCCGCTATCCAAATGGAGAGGAGCGTTGCATCGCCTGCAAGCTGTGCGAAGCAATCTGCCCGGCGCAGGCCATCACGATTGATGCGGAACCACGCGATGATGGCAGCCGCAGGACAACGCGATACGACATCGACATGACGAAATGCATCTATTGCGGGTTCTGCCAGGAAGCCTGTCCTGTCGATGCGATTGTCGAAGGGCCGAATTTTGAGTTCAGCACCGAAACCCGGGAAGAGCTTTACTATGACAAGGAAAAGCTGCTCGCCAATGGCGAACGCTGGGAGGCGGAGATTGCGCGCAATCTCGAACTGGACGCACCCTACCGATGAAACGCTGGTCCAAATATGTGGCTTTCGTTTTCCTGGCAGGCGCCGTTTTTTTTGTGACGGGACCGCACAGCTCGGTCGTTGCGGCGACGATGGACTACGTGTTTTACGTTTCGATGGGCGAGACGTGTCCCCGGGGCTGGCAGAACGGTTCGACCCGTCCGGAGTTGATCAATGCCTATCTGCCCGCCAAAGCATGGGCCGCACCAGACATATGCACCGGAGGGTTCTGAAACTTGAGTTTGGATGAGCCAACATATAAGCGTGGCAAAGCGTTGTCCGAAGCCGTTAATCCGGGTATGGAAGACGCACTGGCCGCACGCTATGACGCGCTGGTGCCGGGGCTGTCGCGCATGGTGGTCGAAGTGCCCTATGGCACATTCTACAGCCGTGGTGTCGTGGATGAAAAGACACGGCTTTTGGCAACAATCGCAGCGCTTGCGGCCTTGGGTGGCCAGACCAAACCACAGCTTAAGGTGAACATCTCGAGCGCGCGGGCGGTCGGTGCTAGCCGGGAAGAGATTTGCGAAATCATTTACCAGATGACCCTCTATGGTGGGTTTCCCGCTATGATCAATGCGCTCAACGCGGCGATTGAGGTATTTGAGGCAGAAGACCATGAATGATCGGCAAGCAGCACTGATCAACAGGCGGATGATCTGATGGGCACTTGGGGGCACTTCGCATTCGACAATGACGATGCTGCAGATTGGCTGGCTGAGATCGAGAAGATGGAACAGCCCGTTTCTCAGATTGATGCGATGAACGAGGTGTTCAGCACCCTGCGCATCGAAGCGCTAGCGGGCGACATCGATGTGGGTACCGCCGCGACCGCTGTCGCGGCAGCTGAAGTGGTCGCCAACGATCTGGGTCAGCCGCGTGTGTTGGATGCAAAGGTATTCGATCTGGAATTGGCGCTGAAGGTAAATGCCGAGGTTCTTGGGCGTGCACGCGGCGCGTTGGTGCTTGTGCAAAGTGAAGTTTCGGAATTGGCCGAACTTTGGGAGGAGGCGGATGATGCGGCGGCATGGCGTGCCAGTATAGCTGATCTCGATGCACGGTTGATCAAAGCTGCCGAGACGCATGACCTGGATGCCGCCTTCCAGCCGGTTGAGATCACATCGGAAGACGAATTGGGTGCCGACGTACAGGAAGTGTATGACGAGATGCACGCGGCCTTTGAGCGCCTGGCCGATCAGAACAAGGTGGATCCGTCCGTTGAAGTGCTACGGCACCTCGCACGTAAGATCCATGTGCTGCACAGCGATGTCACGCATATGCGGCATGCGGTTCTCGGTCGGCTGGATGACTTGACGGCGCGCATCGATCTGCTGGAAAAGCGCAAACAATGACCGACACGAAAAACCCTTTTGTTGCGATGATGGCCCAGGTGCAGGACATGGCGAAGGCCTGGCCGCAGATGAATGCCTTTGATCCCAAGGCTTTCGAAGCGATGTGGCCGACCATGCCGAAAGAGCTGATGGAGGCGTGGTTTGGCAATGCGATCAATGAAAACGGGCTGGACGCCAAGACGCGGCTTCTGATCACGCTTTGCGGATTGACGATGCAGGGAGCGCAGAATGCCACCGCCGTCCGCCAGACCGTCCGTCATGCGATCGAGGCGGGCGCCACCGAACAGCAGGTGAGCGAAACCATCGGCATGATCGCTATGTTTGCAGGTGTTCCCGCCATGACACGCGCGATGGAGCTGGCGCAAGAAGCGATGGAAGAAAAAAGCGAGGACGACACATGACCGTATTCGCCTTTTATCTTTTTGCTATCAGCGTCATCACGGGCGGGCTCTTCACGGTGATCAGCCGCAACCCGGTCCATTCGGTGCTTTGGCTGATCCTGGCGTTCCTGTCATCAGCGGGGCTTTTCGTGCTTTTGGGGGCAGAATTTGTCGCGATGCTACTCGTCATCGTCTATGTGGGTGCCGTCGCCGTTCTGTTCCTGTTCGTCGTGATGATGCTTGACGTGGATTTTGCCGAACTTAAGGCAGAAATGGCCAAGTATCTGCCGCTCGCCATGGTGATCGGGGTGATCATCCTGATGCAATTCGCGCTTGCCTTCGGCGCGTGGGAGGCCAACCCGGTGGCCAAGACACTGCGCGAACAGGTCGTGCCAACGAATCGACACAACACAGAAGCTTTGGGCATGATCCTTTATGATCAGTATTTTCTGTTGTTCCAATTGTCGGGTCTGATCCTGCTGGTCGCCATGGTCGGCGCCATCGTGCTGACCCTGCGCCACCGTGATGATGTCAAACGTCAGGATGTACTGGCCCAGATGTACCGCGATCCTGCCAAAGCGATGGAACTTAAAGACGTCAAGCCGGGGCAGGGGCTCTGATGGATGGCGACACCCTGGTCATACTTGTCGCGGTGGCAGTCGCGCTTCTGGCGGCCTTTGGCTACTTCAATCGGCGCAACAAGAAGTAAGAGGCCGCTAGGACAAGCACATGATCGGACTTGAACATTACCTCACCGTTGCGGCGACGCTTTTCGTGATTGGCATTTTCGGCCTGTTTCTCAATCGAAAAAACGTGATCATCCTGCTGATGAGCATCGAATTGATGCTGCTGGCCGTGAACATCAATCTTGTCGCTTTCTCCAGCTTTCTTGGCGATCTCGTGGGCCAAGTCTTTACGCTGTTCGTTTTGACCGTTGCGGCCGCCGAAGCAGCGATCGGTCTTGCGATCCTTGTCTGTTTCTTCCGCAACCGCGGTACCATCGCGGTCGAAGACGTCAATGTGATGAAGGGCTGACCCGAATGGAAACCATCATTCTTTTCAGTCCACTTGTTGGCGCGCTGCTTTGCGGCTTTGGCTGGCGCGTCTTCGGCGAAAGGGCGGCGATGTGGATCGCGACGGCGCTTTTGTTTCTGGCGGCAATCCTGTCTTGGATCGTCTTTCTGACCTTCGACGGTACGACCGAACAGATACAGATCCTGCGTTGGATCGAAAGCGGCAGCCTCAGCACGGATTGGTCCATCAGGCTCGACCGTCTGACGGCCATCATGTTGATCGTTGTGACAACCGTTTCAGCGCTCGTTCACCTTTATTCCTTTGGCTACATGGATCACGACCCGCAATGGCGCGAGGGGGAGGTCTACAAGCCCCGCTTTTTCGCTTACCTTTCGTTCTTCACCTTTGCGATGCTGATGCTGGTGACGTCCGACAACCTTGCCCAGATGTTTTTTGGCTGGGAAGGGGTAGGCGTCGCCTCTTACCTGCTGATTGGTTTCTATTACCGCAAACCCTCCGCCAATGCGGCAGCCATCAAGGCCTTTGTCGTAAATCGTGTGGGTGATTTTGGCTTTGCCCTGGGCATTTTTGCACTTTTCTTCCTGACGGATTCCATCCGATTTGATGATGTGTTTGCCGAGGCGCCGCGTCTCGCTGAAACGCAACTGACTTTTCTATGGACCGAATGGAATGCGGCCAATCTCGTCGCTTTCCTGTTGTTCATCGGGGCCATGGGGAAATCTGCACAGCTTCTCCTTCACACGTGGTTGCCTGATGCGATGGAGGGACCGACACCGGTATCGGCCCTGATCCACGCAGCGACCATGGTGACGGCGGGTGTGTTCCTCGTCTGCCGGATGTCGCCCGTCTTGGAATTCGCCCCCGAAGCGATGGCTTTTGTCACGGTCCTAGGTGCGCTCACGGCCTTTTTTGCGGCCTCCGTCGGTCTCGTGCAGACCGACATCAAACGTGTGATCGCCTATTCGACCTGCTCGCAGCTTGGCTACATGTTCGTGGCCGCTGGCGTCGGCATGTATTCGGCGGCCATGTTCCATCTCTTTACCCATGCCTTCTTCAAGGCGATGCTGTTCCTTGGCGCGGGATCTGTCATCCACGCCATGCACCACGAACAGGACATGATGAATTACGGTGGCCTGCGCAAAAGGATCCCTTACACGTTCTGGGCCATGATGATCGGCACGCTCGCCATTACCGGCGTTGGGGTGCCTGTCTGGATCCTGACGTTGGGGGAGATCCCCATCGGTTTTGCAGGGTTCCATTCTAAAGACGCGATCGTGGAATCCGCTTATGCCGCAGGATCAGGCATTGGTTTCTGGGCACTCGTGATAGCCGCTCTGTTCACCAGTTTCTATTCCTGGCGGCTGATGTTCTTGACGTTTTATGGTGAGCCGCGCGGCAACAAGCACACGCACGAACATGCGCACGAAAGTCCGGTGGTTATGCTGATCCCACTGGGCGTTCTGGCGCTTGGTGCGGTGTTCGCGGGCATGATCTGGTACAAATCATTCTTTGGCCACGTGGATCAGGTCGCCAAATTTTACGGTATTCCATACGCCGAAGCGACAGAGCATGCCGAGGACCACGATGACAAAACCCAGGCCGAGCCTGCTGCCGACGGCCCGGCTGACGCGCATCACGTTGACGCGGCCGAAGGCGGGCAGGGAGATGAAAAAGGGCATGGCGCGCACCACTATGCCTTTGTCGGCGAGCCCGGGCAGGGGTCGCTCTATGTCGCGCCGGGCAACACCCTTCTGGATGACGCGCACAAGGTGCCCTACTGGGTGAAGACGTCGCCCTTTGCAGCGATGCTGATCGGCCTGCTTTTTGCTTACTGGTTCTACATCGTGAATCCGTCTCTGCCGGGCAAGCTGGCCGAAAATCAGCGCCCTCTGTACCTGTTCCTGAAAAACAAGTGGTACTTTGACGAACTTTATAATGTGATCTTTGTCCAGCCCGCTCTGTGGATCGGGCGGCAGCTTTGGCGCAAGGGTGATGGCAATGTCATTGACGGCTCCATCAACGGCGTTGCCATGGGTATAGTGCCCTTCTTCACCCGCCTCGCGGGGCGGGTGCAGTCAGGTTACATCTTCACCTACGCCTTTGCGATGGTCATCGGTATCGCTGTTCTGATCACATGGATGACGATGAGCGGAGGGGCAAACTGATGCAGGATTCCATCCTCTCCCTTGTGACCTTCACGCCTGCGCTGGCCGCACTGATCCTGGCCGTTTTCTTGCGCGGTGACGACGAACATGCGCAGCGCAATGCCAAATGGGTGGCGATGTTTGCGACCTGTGCAACCTTTCTGGCCTCTCTCTTCATCCTCTTCCGCTTCGATCCGCTGAACACGGGTTTCCAGTTTATAGAAGAGGCCGAGTGGTTGCTGGGTCTGCAATACAAGATGGGGATCGACGGGATCAGCGTTCTCTTCGTGATGCTGACGACGTTCATGATGCCGCTTGTGATCTGGGCCAGCTGGGACGTGACTGAACGCGTTAAGGAATACATGATCGCGTTCTTGTTACTTGAAACACTTATGTTGGGTGTCTTCTGTGCGCTGGATCTGGTGCTGTTCTACCTGTTCTTCGAGGCGGGTCTTATTCCAATGTTTCTGATCATCGGGATTTGGGGCGGCAAGAACCGCATCTATGCCAGCTTCAAGTTCTTCCTTTACACCTTCCTTGGTTCTGTCCTGATGTTGGTTGCCATGGTCGGCATGTTTGTCGAGGCCGGTACGACGGATATCGAACAGCTTCTGAACCACCAATTTGGATCTGAAACGTTTAGCCTTTTGGGAATTCAGATCGTCGGAGGTATGCAAACTCTGCTGTTCTTGGCCTTCTTTGCGAGCTTTGCCGTCAAGATGCCTATGTGGCCGGTGCACACCTGGCTGCCGGATGCACACGTGCAGGCGCCCACCGCAGGTTCGGTCGTCCTGGCCGCGATCCTCTTGAAAATGGGTGGTTACGGGTTCCTGCGTTTTTCAATCCCGATGTTCCCGATCGGGTCCGATGTCATGACGCCGCTGGTCCTGTGGATGAGCGCCATCGCGATCGTCTACACCTCGCTCGTCGCCCTCGTCCAGGAAGATATGAAAAAGCTGATCGCCTACTCTTCGGTCGCGCATATGGGTTTTGTCACGATGGGAATTTTTGCGGGCAACCAGCAGGGGATTGATGGCGCAATATTCCAGATGCTGAGCCACGGTTTCATTTCTGGTGCGCTCTTCCTTTGTGTCGGTGTGATCTACGATCGGATGCACACGCGCGAGATCGACGCATATGGTGGTCTTGTGAACCGGATGCCAGCCTATGCGCTGATTTTTATGCTTTTCACCATGGCCAATGTCGGTCTTCCGGGCACAAGCGGCTTCGTAGGCGAATTCCTGACGCTGATGGCGGTTTTCCAGGTCAACACCTGGGTCGCGCTGGTTGCGACCTCCGGCGTCGTCTTCTCGGCGGCCTATGCGCTTTGGCTTTACCGACGGGTTGTGATGGGCGATCTGATCAAGGAGAGCCTCAAGTCGATCGGCGATATGACGCGCCGCGAAAAGGCGATCTTTGCGCCGCTCGTCGTGATGACGATCCTGCTGGGCGTGTATCCTGCCATGGCGCTCGACATCATTGGGCCGACCGTCGCCCAGCTTGTGGACAATTATCAGACGGCGCTTAGCGTCTCGGAGCAGGCGACGCGTCTGGCGATGAACTAAGGGGCAGCTATGGCAACCGATCTGACACTCATCCTGCCCGAGGTCTTTATGGCCTGCTTTGCCATGCTGGGCCTAATTTTGGCGGTCTACACCTCAAAGGACGGCATGGCCTCGCAATTGGTCTGGGCCACAAGTGCGGTCTTTCTTGTCATGGCCATCTGGATCGGTACGACCGGAGAGGGCACAAATGTCGCCTTTGACGGCATGTTCGTGGATGATGCGTTTTCGCGCTTTTGCAAAGTCGCCATCTTGCTCTCTGCGGCGGCCATCCTGTTGATGAGCGAGGGCTACATGGCCGATCGCGGCATCCTGCGCTTTGAATATCCGATGCTCATCGTGCTTGCCGTGGTGGGCATGATGATGATGGTCAGCGCGGGTGATCTAATGTCGCTTTACATGGGACTAGAACTGCAATCCCTGGCGCTTTATGTCGTGGCTTCCCTGCGGCGCGACAGCGTCAAGTCGACGGAAGCGGGGCTCAAATACTTCGTGCTCGGCGCGCTGTCCTCGGGCCTGCTGCTCTATGGTGCCTCGCTGGTCTACGGCTATTCCGGCACGACGCTCTTTTCCGGGATCATCCAGACGGCGAAATCGGGTGACATGTCTTTGGGCCTGCTCTTCGGCCTTGTCTTCCTTGCGGCCGGTTTTGCCTTCAAGGTCTCGGCCGTGCCGTTCCACATGTGGACGCCCGACGTCTATGAAGGCTCACCAACGCCGATCACCGCCTTTTTCGCAACCGCGCCGAAACTTGCGGCCATGGCGCTCTTTGCCCGCGTGATGCACGACGCCTTCGGTTCTGCCGTACGCGACTGGCAGCAGATCATTGCCTTTCTGTCGGTGCTCTCAATGTTCCTCGGCGCCGTAGCGGCGATCGGTCAGACCAATATCAAACGCCTGATGGCCTTTTCTTCCATTGCGCATATGGGCTACGCACTGATGGGTCTTGCCGCCGGGACCGTTTTGGGTGTGCAAGCCATGCTCGTCTACATGGCCATCTACGTCACGATGAATGTCGGCACCTTCGCGTTCATCCTGATGATGCAGCGCGACGGGCAACCGGTGACGGATATCGCCTCGCTCAACCTTTATGCCCGGCGCGAGCCCGGACGCGCACTTGCCATGCTTGTGCTGTTGTTCAGTCTGGCGGGCGTACCTCCGATGCTAGGTTTTTTCGGCAAGCTTTACGTCCTGCGCGCGGCCTATGATGCGGGCCTCATCTGGCTTGCCGTCGCGGGGGTAATCGCGAGTGTCATCGGCGCGTTCTACTATCTGCGCATCGTCTTCTTCATGTATTTCGGCGACGAAACGGATGAGGTGATGACAGGCAGCAAGTCACCGATCCTGTCCGGATTTTTGATGGCCTCGGCCACCATCATGGTGGTCGGCATCGTTAACATGTTCGGTATCGAGGGGGCTGCGGCCTTTGCCGCGACGGCCCTGGTCAACTAGCGTCGCATGATCGATTGGCCCAGCCGTTATGGACGGCATGTCCTGGAAAGCGTCGACAGCACCCTGGATGAAGCGGTCCGCCGCCTGCCGGTTCAAGGGCCTGAGTGGATACTGGCAAAGAGACAGACCCGGGCCCGTGGACGCCGGGGACGGTCTTGGTCCATGCAAATTGGCAACTTTGCTGGAACCCTGATCTTGCCGGTGGCCGAACCGCCCGCCCTGGTTGCGCTACGCTCCTTCGTTGCCTCCCTCGCTTTGCGAGAGGCCTGCATTGCCGCGACGGGCCGGGAAGACGTCTTCAGCCTCAAGTGGCCCAATGACGTCCTGCTGCGGGGCTGTAAGCTGGCCGGTATTCTGCTTGAGCGGTTGGACCAGGATCATCTTGCCATTGGGATCGGCGTGAACCTTGTCGCCGCTCCGCGGCCAGATCAGGTGGAGCCCGGCGCGGTTCCGCCGGTGGCACTCAACACCATCGGTCATAAGATCGCGCCCGAGGATTTCCTGAACCTTCTGGCGGATGCCTATGCCCGCTACGAGGATCAGTTCACCACATTCGGGTTTGCGCCGATACGCGCCGCTTGGCTGTCCCACGCTGCCCGTTTGGGTGAGGTGATCACCGCCCGGACGAACCAAGTCGAAATGTCTGGCACCTTTGCCGATGTGGACGAGACCGGCCAACTTGTTCTAGAGACGCCAAAAGGCCGCGTTCCGATCCCAGCAGCCGATGTCTATTTCTAGGGGGTGAGGCATGCTTCTTACCATCGATTGCGGCAACACCAACACTGTCTTTTCGGTTTGGGACGGCAGCCAGTTCATAGGCACCTGGCGCACCTCGACAGAGCACCAGCGCACAGCCGATCAGTATTATGTTTGGCTCTCAACTCTCCTCAAATTCCAGAAGATCGATGTCGAGATCACGGATGTCATCATCTCTTCCACTGTGCCGCGCGTTGTCTTTAACCTGCGCGTTTTCTGCGACCGCTATTTTCACACACGTCCTTATGTCGTCGGCAAACCCGACTGCCTTTTGCCTGTGGACCCTCGGGTCGACGAGGGTACACAGGTCGGCCCAGACAGGCTGGTGAACGCCGCAGGCGCCTTTGACCGGCATGGCGGTGATCTGATCGTTGTCGATTTCGGAACAGCCACCACCTTTGACGTGGTCGATCAGGACGGCGCTTATATAGGCGGCGTCATCGCCCCCGGCGTGAACCTGAGCCTTGAGGCGCTGCACCAGGCGGCGGCTGCCCTGCCGCATGTGGACGTGACCAAACCGCAGCGCGTCATTGGCACGAATACGGTCGCCTGCATGCAATCGGGTGTGTTCTGGGGATATGTGGGTCTGATCCGCGAAATCTGCGAACGCATTCGGGGCGAACATGACAGGCCGATGCGCATCGTTGGGACCGGCGGGCTCGCTCCGCTTTTTAGTCAGGGCGATGTGCTATTTGACAAGATCGAAGACGACCTCACCATGCATGGACTGACGGTCATCTACAAATACAACAAGGACAACGAATAACGTGAGCAGTGAAAGACTGATCTACCTGCCCCTTGGCGGAGCGGGCGAAATCGGCATGAACGCCTATGTCTATGGTTATGGCGCCCAGGATGCCGAGCGTCTGATCGTGGTGGATCTTGGCGTGACCTTCCCGGATATGGACGGCACACCGGGCGTGGATCTTATCCTGCCCGACATCGCTTGGCTGGCCGAGCGGCGGGATCAGATTGACGGTATTTTCATCACCCACGCGCATGAAGATCACGTGGGCGCGGTTGCCCACACCTACGACCGTTTGGGCGCGCCGATCTATGCGCGCCCCTTCACGGCGAATATCGCGCGGCGGAAGATGGACGAGGCAGGCCATGACGAGGAAGCCGTGCGTGTTGTCGCCAAGTGGCCCGACCAAGTCGAGGCGGGTCCTTTCAGGTTGGGTTTTTTGCCCATGTCGCATTCCATACCGGAAAGTGCAGCTCTGATCATCGACACGCCCGACGGTCGGGTGATCCATACCGGTGACTTCAAGCTAGATCCGACGCCCGTGGTGGGCGAACCCTTCGATCCCGATCTTTGGGCCGAGGTCTCGAAGTCGGGGGTCAAGGCGCTGATCTGCGACAGCACGAATGTCTTTTCGCCAGCGCCGGGTCGCTCGGAAATGTCTGTCGGGCCCGAGATCGAAAAGCTCGTCAGCGAAGCAGAGGGCATGGTTGTTGCGACCACATTCGCCTCGAACGTCGCGCGCCTGAAAACCCTCGCTGAGGCGGGGCAGGCCGCGGGCCGATCCATCTGTCTTCTGGGACGTGCCATGCGCCGCATGATCGAGGCGGCGGTCGAGACAGGCGTTCTGAAGGACTTTCCAAGCGTGGTTGGCCCGGAAGACGCAAAGCATATCCCCCGCGAAAACCTCATGTTGCTGGTCACCGGCTCTCAGGGCGAACGCCGCGCGGCGTCGGCGCAACTGGCGAATGGCAAGTACATGGGGCTTGAGCTGAAGGAAGGCGATCTCTTCCTCTTTTCGTCCAAGACGATCCCCGGCAACGAAAAGGGCGTGATCCGGATCATCAACCAATTGTCCGAAAAGGGGGTGGATGTAGTCGATGACAGTTCCGGTCTGTACCACGTTTCGGGCCACGCCAACCGTCCGGATCTGGAGCGTTTGCAGGACATCGTGAACCCGCAGATTGTCGTGCCGATGCACGGCGAACACCGGCATCTGCGCGAGCATGTGAAGCTCGCCCATTCCAAGGGCCGGGCGGGCGTACTCGCCGTCAACGGCATGATGATCGACCTTTCGGGCAATGCACCCAAGGTTGCGGGCTACGTAGAGACCGGCCGTACCTACATCGACGGCTCCGTCCAGATCGGCGCGCTCGACGGGATCGTCCGCGACCGCATCCGCATGGCGCTGAACGGCCACATCGTCTTAACGCTGATCCTCGACGAGGAAGACGAACCCCTGGGTGAGCCATGGTGCGAGGTTACGGGCCTTGCAGAAACCGGCAATTCGAACACGCCCTTGGTCGATGTGCTCGAAGAAGATCTGAGCCAGTTCCTTGGACGCGCCGACGGCAAAACCCTGCGCGATGATGACACTCTCACCGAAGCACTCCGCCGGATTGCGCGCAAAACGGCACAGGACGAGATCGGGAAGAAACCAGAGGTAACGGTCGTAATCGGCAGGATGCAGTAGTGCTGGTCAAAAATTTACCGTTGCGAGCTGATTCAACTGATCTAAGAAACAATTTTTGTCAGCCCACGACGCTCCGGCATTGAGCCTGGCGTTTTTACATCATGTGCCAGGCCAACTCGCTCAAGAAATCGAATGAACAGATATCCCGGGTCAAGCTGGCCGCGCTCGGTGCCCAGCTGCGCTGAGTAGGGGAACGCATGATGATTTCCGTGCCAGTTCTCTCCGAAAGTGACTAGACCAAACCCCGGCAGATTGTATCCTTGCACCGGCAGTCCATCGATTTTCCACCCTTGTTGGCCTCGGCTGTGTGCAAAGTGGCCCATCATCCAGTGGCCGACCAGAGACACGAATGTGCGAAGGCAACATCCCCAGAGCACCCAGCTCAGTCCACCGAAGCAGTAAAGTGCCAACGCAAGCGGCACCTGCTGCAGCATCCAGTATCGTTCCATGAACCAGTAGACCCGGTCGTGCTTTACACGATCTTCCAAAACGAATGTGGGTGGGTTCGACAATTCGAGTTGGCAACAAAGCTGCCACCAAGCATCTCTTGCAAAGCCAGCCGCATGAGCCGGATGCGGAGGACAATCGGTTTGACGTTGATGCCAGTCCCTCATGTCGTGCGCTTTTATCATTCCAAATGGTCCGGCCATTCCGACAAGGGTGCCCAACCAGACCAAGAAGTACTCTACTGACCGTCTGGTCTCAAAGCTGCGATGAATAAGAAGACGATGCATTCCGACGGAGTGACCAGCACATATCGTTATGGCTGTAAGCAGGACGAAAACTGCAGGAGCCTCAGGACTTGGAAAGAACAAGACGCCGACTGCACCCAGAACTCCATGTGTTAGCAACCAAAGAGCGCGGCTTGGTGAAAAGGCTATATGTCCGTCAATTGCGGAGGTGTCTGGCTCGACGCGAACCCGTTCTGTCGATATTAGATCATGCAAGCAATGCGCTTTCCGTCAATCTTAATAGCAGAAACCTAAGCGGCGCTTATTAGAAGCAAGCTTCTAGCTATCCTGCCCGTCGCTCATCAAAGCTGAGTTCGATGAAGCTTGGTGTGTGGTCTCCGAGGCCAACGACTTTGCTGCTGCCCTCACCACGGTTGCCTCTGTCAGATTTTGAACGGCGCTTTTCGGCGGGTTTGCTTTCGCCACTCTCGCCATCGTCCTTCCTGCGCCTTCCGCGCTTGGGTCTTTCGTCCTTTGGCGTGTCGTCGGACTTTTCGACCTTGAGCGGATTCTCGATCCGGGGGATCTCTTTCTGGATCAGCGCCTCGATATCGCCAAGGTTTCTCTCGTCCCGGGGTACGCAGATCATCATCGCTTTGCCCTCACGTCCGGCGCGACCTGTGCGGCCGATGCGGTGGACGTAGTCTTCCGCATGGCTCGGCACGTCGAAGTTGAATACGTGGCTGACGCTCGGTACATCAAGGCCGCGCGCGGCCACATCCGAGGCGATCAGAAAACGCAACTCTCCCTCGCGGAACCCATCCAGCGTCTTGGTCCGTTGCGACTGGTCAAGATCGCCATGAATGGGCGCTGCGTCATAGCCATATTTCTTCATCGACTTCGCTACGATATCGACATCAGTCTTGCGGTTGCAGAAAATGATCGCGTTAGTGCATTTCTCGCCTTCCGCGTCGATCAGCATGCGCAGAACCTTGCGCTTCTCCGAGCTTTCGCGATCGCGACGCGAGCCTTTGAACATAACCACGCCCTGCTCGATTGTCTCTGAGGCCGTCGCCTGGCGGGCGACTTCGACCCGTTCGGGCGCTGACAGGAACGTGTTGGTGATCCGCTCAATCTCGGGCGCCATGGTGGCGCTGAAAAAGAGTGTCTGGCGCGTAAAGGGCGTCAGCGAAAAGATGCGTTCGATGTCCGGGATGAAGCCCATATCGAGCATCCGGTCGGCTTCATCCACAACCATGATCTGCACGCCGGTCAGCAGCAGCTTACCTCTCTCGAAATGGTCCAAGAGGCGGCCTGGCGTGGCGATCAGCACGTCTACACCCCGGTCGATCAACGCGTCCTGTTCCTTGAACGAAACTCCGCCGATCAGCAGTGCCTTCGTCAGTTTCAGATGATTGGTGTATGTGTCGAAATTCTCGGCCACTTGCGCGGCCAGTTCTCGTGTCGGGCAAAGCACCAGCGATCTTGGCATCCGCGCCCTTGCGCGACCGCGTGCCAGCAGCGTGATCATGGGCAGTGTGAAACTGGCCGTCTTGCCGGTGCCCGTCTGGGCAATGCCCAGAACATCGCGCCCTTCTAGGGCGGGCGGAATGGCGCCCGCCTGGATCGGGGTTGGGCTTTCGTAGCCCGCTTCATCAATGGCTTTGAGCACCTTGGGGTTCAGGTTCAGATCAGAAAACTTTGTCATGTGCGTCCGTGGGTTGCGGACACTATCACCTGGCCCGCTGCGTCGAAATATATTGGCCTGAATGGCCAAGGGGGCCCGCTGGCCCCCAATTCTGCGTGGTCCATAACAGAGGGTTATCTCACCGTCAAATCTGGGGAAAGTGCCGGGCCGTTTTCTCGTCTAAGCCGAGATCGGCGCGCTGCAGCAACCCAGCCTGCTTCAGCCGCGTCCGCAACGCGGGTGTATCCATGCAAACCTCGTCGAAGAAGCGGCGCAGACCTGGCTCGCCCTTTGTGGCTTCGATCCCTGTCAGAACCGAATGCAGGTTCATCCCGTCATGGCCTGCCGCGAGATCCGATCGATAGGAACCCGAGGTTACGCGAAAACGGTACGCCGCCATCCAATGCGCCCAATTCGTTGCATGACAATGGGCCAAGCGTAGTTTGTTCAGCTCGACCTCGCCTGGGTTCTTTTCGCCATTGCGGAAAACGTTGTGGATGCGGAATTCGACCTCGTCCATGCTTGTGCGCGCGAACAGCTTACCGCTGTTGTGGCTCATAAAACCGTCGCGCAGTTGCGGCCCGAAAGTTGGATAAATACGGCTGACAACGGAGTGCCGCCAAAATAGCGGTGGGACAAACGCCTTGAACGCCGTCCCGTTGCCACCCGCCAGCAATTCCATGGGCCGCGCCCGTACCGTCTGAACGTGTTTTGGCAGATCAGCCAGCATAGCGTTGATCGGTTCGTTGGCCACTAGAAATTCATCCACGTCGATATGCGCTAGCCAGTCTACATCGGCGCGGACATAGACACGGGTCGCATTCCGCGTTTGACGTACCTGATGCTTGACCGGGCGCTTACCCGTGAGCTTGCGCCAATAGCCCTGTGTGCACCGCGTCACCCGGCATTTTGGATGTGCTTTCAGGGCGAGGCGCGCCGCCTCATCGTCCTCATCAAGGTAAACAAAGACACGATGCGCGCCCGCATCCAGATGATAGGCAGCAAACTGTAGGATCGCCTTGGTATCTGCCTTGACGGTGGCGACCACGCCCCAGGTCACATCTGCGCTCCGCGACGGCGTGCCTTAACCATCTGGACACGCGCAAAAATGCTGCGCCGCTCGCTCATGATCAGGTTCAGCATGGTGTGGGCCAAGGCCCGCATGCGCGGTGTGCGATCAGCCAGTTGCGCGAGCCTCGCTAGCAGCACCTTGTCGAGATCGCCGCCTTTGAAGGAATAGCCCTGCATTCCAAAGGCGATACCGGGCACCCGACCGGCTCCCTGTCTGCGGAAAGGATCGTTGCCTGTGAGGCCGGTGAGGCGTCGTTCGCTGTCATGCAGCTTGATCATGTCGAAAAGCACAGAAAGACCCATGCCAAGGGCACGCTCGTCGCCCGTTTGACCATGATCGGCAAAGGTCGTGGCCGCCGAAATCAGCCAGCGCACGTTGAGCGTTTCGGCCATCCATTGGCCCTCCTCCTCCCATATCCGCATGAAGAGGGACCGAGCAGTCTCAGGCGGACCCTTGCGACGCAAACAGGCGATCACCATGGCGTGCAGACACCAAAGTTCTGGCGCGCCATCGAACTGGATCTGCAGATCCTGCCACTTAGCCGATGCAGAGTAGCGCGGCAGTCTTTCGAGCCTTGGTGCGACAACAAGGCGGCTTTTAAGAGGGGCCAGCACCACATCTGCGCGCGGGAGCACCTGATCTGTGCCTTGGAACGAGCGCTGCCGTTCTTCAAGAAAGTCGCGCAAGGCGGGATAACCGCCGTCATAGATCTCGTCCGCCGTCATGGCGCGATCAGACCATCATTTCCTTGGTGGCTGTCAAGCGAACATCGGGGTAGTCCCGTTCCACCCGGTCGATGTCCCATTGCAGGCGCGTGAGATAGACGATATCGCCATCGTGGTCGTGTGCAATGTGTTGTTTGTTACTTTCTGTAAATTTATCAAGGGCTTGTTGTTCGCCGCTGACCCATCTTGCGCTTGTGAACTGTGATTGTTCAAACCGAACGGGCAGGCCGTATTCCAGTTCGATCCGGCTCGCCAGCACCTCGAATTGCAGGGCGCCCACGACGCCCACCACAAAGCCCGATCCTATCGCAGGTTTGAAAATCTTGGCGGCACCTTCCTCTGCAAACTGCATCAGCGCTTTTTCCAGATGCTTTGCCTTCAGCGGATCGCCCGCCCGCACGCCCTGCAAGAGCTCGGGCGCAAAGGAAGGGATGCCTGTGACCCGCAGTGCCTCGCCCTCGGTCAGCGTGTCGCCGATGCGCAACTGCCCGTGGTTCGGAATGCCGATGATGTCGCCCGCCCAGGCCTCTTCGGCGAGCTCCCGGTCTGAGGCCAAGAACATCACCGGGTTCGAGATCGCCATCGGCTTTTTCGACCGCACATGGGTGAGCTTCATGCCGCGTTTGAAATGCCCCGACGCCATGCGCAGAAATGCCACCCGGTCGCGGTGTTTGGGGTCCATATTGGCCTGCACCTTGAAGACAAAACCCGCCACCTTGCCTTCCTCGGGCAGGATCTCCCGTGGTTCAGCCGACTGGATCTGCGGTTCGGGACCATAGCTCGCGATACCATCCATCAATTCCTTGACCCCGAAAGAGTTGATGGCAGAGCCGAACCAGATCGGCGTCATTGTCCCTTGCAGCACCGCCGTTTGGTCCAGCTTGGGCAGCAATTCCCGCGCCATCTCAACTTCTTCGCGCAATTGCGCCAGTAGCCCCTCCGGCACGTGATCCGCCAGTTTTGGGTCATCAAGCCCTTCGATCTTCACCGTCTCGGCCACGCGGTTCCGGTCGGACCGTTCCATTAGCTCAAGACGGTCGTTCAAAAGGTCATAACTCCCGATGAAATCCCGCCCCATCCCGATGGGCCACGAAGCCGGGGTGACATCAATGGCCAGATTTTCCTGGATCTCATCAATGATCTCGAACGTATCGCGGCTTTCCCGGTCCATCTTGTTGCAGAATGTCAGGATGGGCAGATCGCGCAGGCGGCAGACCTCAAAAAGTTTTTGGGTCTGGCTTTCCACGCCCTTGGCCCCGTCGATCACCATCACGGCGGCATCCACCGCCGTCAGTGTGCGATAGGTGTCTTCCGAGAAATCTGAGTGACCCGGCGTATCAACCAGATTGAAGCGAAACTCGCGGAAGTCGAATGACATGGCCGAGGCGCTTACAGAGATGCCCCGGTCCTTCTCCATCTCCATAAAGTCGGAGCGCGTGCGCCGTGCCTCGCCTTTGGCGCGGACCTGTCCCGCCATCTGGATCGCCCCACCAAACAGCAGGAATTTCTCGGTCAAGGTAGTCTTGCCCGCATCGGGATGCGAGATAATCGCAAAGGTCCTGCGACGGGCAATTTCAGGCGGCAATTCTGGGCGGTTGTCGAGCATGACGCGCATATATCGGCGCTGAACCCGAGCGGCAAGCGGGCTTAGGTCAAGAGCTTTGGCAAATAGTTCAGCCAAGCCACAAGCCATTTCAGTTGGTGTGGCAGCAGACCTGCGAGTTCCAGAAGCACCGCGCCCAATTGCACATTCAACGCTGTGGCAATGTTCTTGATGGCCTGTTTGCGCTGCGCGCTGGCCGTGTCCTTGATCAACTCCCGCGCCAGCGTGAAGGTTTTGTGTGCAATCGCCAGCAGCAGGTCTTTTGACGCCAGATAAGCGGTCGTGGTCGCATCATCTAGATATTCGCGGATCCGCTCAAAAAGCGACACGTCAAAGTGCCGGGGATCCTTGGCCAGTGCTTTCGCCGCGTCATCGAGGATTTGCTCGGTCGTCTCGCGATGAACTTCGATGACAGCCTCATTGTCCTCCTCCTCTTCCAGAAAATCCCTCCACTCTGGCAGCCTTGCCGCGATCAGGTCGGAGTAAAGCAAGACAGCTTCGATATGTCCGACCTTGTCGGGCGCCACATCTTGCAGGGTGGACCGCTCTGGTTCGAATTGCAGGCGCAGGGCTTGTAACCCGATGCCAAAGCGCACCTGTTCAAGATCGGTGTATTCGGGCGGAATACGTCCCAGAAAGCGTTCGATCCCCCGTGCCAGCAGTGGCGACTGGTTCGACAGATTGCCCAAATCGCGCAGATCCCGCACTGCCTCGCGCAGATCTTCATAGATTTGCGCCAATTCCTCACGTTCGGGCACCGGATCTCCTGGGCCCAGCGACAACCTTTGTGCCGTGAATGTTATCGAGGTGCTAAGCGGTAGATCTTCGGGAAGTTGGTAAACCTGCTCGGTCTGACCATTCTGTTCAGGCAATGATGCGGATGTCTCATCTTCCTGCTGCCGCCAGGATAGATCAAAGGCAGTCTGCTCACCGGAGAGCCAAGCCGCAAACGACGGATCCCGAACGCTCCCCCACAAGTCGTCCAAAAGCGTTTCTCCTTGCGTGTAAGTCTTCCGAATGAGGCCGGGCTCCAGAGATATGGCATCAGAACCCACCTTCAGGGCCTTAGCGCAGGGACCAAGGGACGTGCGCAATTCTGACAAGGCTTGCCGCAACCCTCCTTTTGCGACGTCCTCGTTTCGCTCGCTCCAAAGCATCTTTTCCAGCCACTTACGCTCACGACGCATCTCGGGTGACATTGCAACCATTGCCAAGATCGCTTGCGCCTTGCTTGATCTCGGGGTGAGGTCCTCGCCGTTGGACGCCATTGCGCGGAACTCACCCGTAAGGCTCAGTTCCAGAAAGATTTCCGTTGGTTCGGTTGTCATTGAGTGATCGTCAAGGAAAGTTGCTGCCAAAATCTGTCAGGTGCTCCGATTAAGTCAGACTAACCAAAATCTGGGAGAAAGACTATGACCCTGAAAGACATCGCAAACGAACTCGTCGCTGGTTGTCGTGAACATCGCGAGACCGCCAATCTCGACAAGCTCTACGTGCCTGATGCTGCCTCGGTTGAAGCCGTAGATCAAAGTGGTCAGGGGCGCGAGGTCACCGGTCTCGACGCGATCCGGGGCAAACATGAATGGTGGGAGAACACGATGGAGGTCTCCAACATGGAGGTCAGCGATCCGATGCTGCATGGTGATGACAAATTCGCCGTGATCTTCGAGGTCGCGGGCAAAGACAAGACAAATGATCAGACTTTTGAGATGAAAGAGGTCGCACTCTACCACGTGGCGGACGGCAAGATCACCCGCGAGGAGTTCTTTTACGCCACTTGATCCTGCCCGATTGATCCTCTGGTACCTCACGCCCTGGCGCGCTAAGCCGGGGCGACACTGACAGGGAGAATGAGATGGATCTGGGAATTTCTGGCAAGACAGCAGTGGTTTGCGCGGCGTCCAAAGGGCTTGGCCTGGGCTGCGCAGAAGCATTGGCTTCGGCAGGCGTAAAACTTGTGATGAATGCGCGCGGCGCCGAGGCACTAGACGCGTCGGCGGAAACCATCCGCCAGGTACATGGGGTTCAGGTCACCACCGTCGCCGCGGACGTCACCACCGCGGAAGGTCAGGCCAAGCTGCTTGAGACGGCGGGAGACGCGGACATCCTTATCAACAATGCCGGTGGCCCACCCCCGGGTATGTGGCACGACTGGAACCGGGACGATTTCATCGCTGCACTCGATGCCAACATGCTCACGCCCATCGCTATGATCAAAGCGCTGGTTCCAGGTATGATGGAACGGGGATGGGGCAGGGTGGTCAACATAACGTCGCAATCGGTTAAAGCGCCGATCCCCGTTCTGGGCCTGTCAAATTCGGCGCGCGCTGGTCTGACCGGCTACGTCGCCGGAACCTCGCGCCAAGTCGCCCGCAGCGGCGTAACGATCAACAACCTGCTGCCGGGCATCCACGCGACCGATCGCGCAGATGCGCTGGACGGTGGTGTGGTCAAGGCCAAAGGCATCACGCTGGATGAAGCCCGCGCCGAACGCGCCGCAACAATCCCTGCGGGACGCTACGGCACCCGTCAGGAATTCGGCGCGACCTGCGCTTTTCTCTGCAGCCAACATGCAGGCTTTATCATCGGTCAGAACATTCTTTTGGATGGGGGGGCCACAAACTTCACGATCTGAACTTCTCTGGGTTTAAAATATCCTGGGGTGAGCGGCGTAGCCGCGAGGGGCAAAGCCCCTTTTCAGCAACGAACAAGGGCAAGGCATGGCCAAAAATTTTTCGATGAAAGACAGGCTCTTCAACGCCGAAACTCTTGGCCAACTTGGTCGAGAATATGAAGCTGGCCTGCCCGACCTCGACGGGCAATCCTTTTCGCAAAAGGCCCTTTCCGGCGTTGCGGAGCGCAGTCTCATGGAGTGTCTCGATTGGTTCGCAGACTGTATCGAACCGTATTTGGCCGATGATTTCCTGGAGATGGCTGATCAGATCCGGGCCATAATGCCGCCGCCATTGGATCCCGCTTTGAAGGATGATGATTTCGGTCAGTTCATCCACGCGGTTCCCGGTGTTCTGGCCGTCCGCCACGGGCTTGAAGATCACCGCGAGGTCGCGCTTGACCTGCTGCACGCGGCCACGCAGCGCTTCTCGATGGAATTCTACATTCGGCCTTTCTTGAATCGCTGGCCGGACGAAACGCTTGCGCGTTTGGAACGCTGGGCGACGGATGAAAACTACCACGTGCGTCGTCTTGTGAGTGAAGGTACGCGTCCCAACCTGCCCTGGGCGCGTGGTGTTGATCTGACGCTGGCGCAAACCTTACCGCTCTTGGACCTTTTGCATGCCGATGACGCACGCTTTGTCACGCGATCGGTCGCAAACCACCTGAATGATGTCACCAAAAAAGATCCCGACGCCGTTCTCGATCGACTGGTTGCTTGGCAGGGCTTGGAGCGTCAGATCAAAAAGGAGCTTGATTGGATGACCCGACACGCCCTTCGGACGCTGGTCAAAGACGGGCATCCTGCGGCCTTGTTGCAACTTGGTTATCGTGGGGACATTGGCGTTAAGGCCAACATTGAGATTGCAAAAAACGTTCTGAAGATCGGCGAAACATTATCTTTTGAGTGCGAACTCGTGGCGGATGAAGATCTGCCGGTACTGGTTGATTATCGTTTGCGCTTTGCGCGTCCGGGCAGGAAAAGCGGCGAGAAGGTCTTCAAGCTGAAACAGGCCAATGCCAAAAGCGGCAAGGCAATTCGGCTGACGAAGGATCATAAACTGAAGGGCGACGCGACCACCTTTCGTCTCTATCCTGGGCCTCACGAAATCACGCTGCAAGTCAATGGCGTTGACCGTGCGACATCAACCTTTGAACTGATCGAACCCTAAGCGGAGGCGGGCGACACGCCCGCCTTACGAACTGTAACGCCCAGACGCTGTCCTGACAAAGTGCTTGTTTCGCTTGTCGCGCTTCGGTTCTTGCGGAGGGCAAACCGCCCTGATACCTCCGCCTGAGCTTTTTGATCGGAAATGGAAGATCGGGTGCAGGAGACCGCTCCACGACTTGAAATTCGCAATCTCGTGCGCAGTTTCGGCGGGCGCCGCGTAGTGGATGACGTGTCTTTGTCAGTTCAACCCGGTCAGGTGACCTGTCTGCTCGGACCATCGGGTTGTGGCAAGTCGACGACGCTGCGGATGATTGCCGGGGTCGAAATGCAGGACAGCGGCGAAATATATGTCGATGGACAGCTGATTTGCGACGCTCATCGGCGCGTGCCTCCAGAAAAGCGCGAGATCGGTCTGATGTTCCAGGATTTTGCCCTTTTTCCGCATCTGAGCGTTGCCGACAATGTGGCCTACGGACTGAGAGGCAGCAAGATCGACAAGCGTCAGCGCGTCGAAGACATGCTGGCGCGTGTCCGGATGAAAGGCTTTGTGGATGCCTTCCCGCATCAGTTGTCCGGTGGTGAACAGCAGCGGATCGCGCTGGCCCGGGCTTTGGCGCCAAAGCCCCGCATTATGCTCATGGACGAACCCTTTTCAGGTCTCGACAATCGTTTGCGTGACGGCATTCGCGATGAGACGCTGGCCATCCTGAAAGAGGAGGACACGGCCGTCCTGTTGGTGACGCATGAGCCGGAGGAGGCGTTGCGCATGGCTGACGAAATCGCGCTCATGCGGGATGGACATGTCGTCCAGCAGGGCGCGCCCTACAATCTCTACATGCAGCCGCGCGACAAGGATGCGATGGCGTTTTTCAGCGATGCCAATATCTTGACTGCCGAAATCAACTCTGCCCTCGCGGCAACTCCATTTGGTCCCTTCCTTGCGCCGGGCTTTCCAGATGGCACGACAGTTGAAATCGTGTTCCGCCCCCAGCACGTCCGCATCGACTTTGACCGGGGCGGTCAGGGCCCGCACCCCACGGATACCGATGGGACCTCGGCCAAGGCTGTGGTCGAACGCGCGCGCTTCATGGGCAATGAAAGCCTTATCGAGTTTCGGCTGGACCACGAACACCTGCCGCTCAAGGTGACGGTGCCCAATGTTTTTTTGCCCACTCCTGGCACGGTTATGTGGCTTCGTGTTCCACGTGCACGCTGCTATATTTTTGCGTCATCTGCTTGAACATCGGGGCGGGCGACACGCCCAGCTTACTTGGTGACGGCAAAGCGGGCTTGTCGCTGGCCACTGCCGTCAGGCCATCACGGCTGCAACATCCAGCATCCGGTTCGAAAAGCCCCATTCGTTGTCATACCAGGACAAAACGCGCAGCATGTTGCCGTCAATAACCTTGGTCTGGTCGGTCGCAAAGATGGATGAATGCGGATCGTGGTTGAAGTCCTGGCTCACGAGTTTGGCATCCGTGGCGCCCAGAACGCCTTGCAGTGGCCCGTTTGCGGCATCGGTCATCGTCACGTTGACCTCTTCTGCCGACACATCGCGCCCCAACTCGACCGTCAGATCGATGCATGAGACGTTGGGCGTCGGCACTCGGATTGCCACACCGTCCAGCTTGCCGCCCAATTCGGGCATAACCAGGCCGACGGCTTTGGCAGCACCGGTCGAGGTCGGGATCATGCTGAGTGCGGCGGCTCGTGCCCGGTAGAGATCCTGGTGCAATGTGTCCAGCGTAGGCTGATCGCCCGTGTAGGAATGCACCGTCGTCATGAACCCGCGGTTGATGCCAAAACTGTCCTGCAAGACCTTCGCGACGGGCGTCAGGCAATTGGTCGTGCAGGATGCATTTGAGACGATCAGATCGTCAGCCCCTAACGTGTCATGATTGACCCCATAGACAATTGTCTTGTCGACGTTCTTGCCTGGCGCGGATATCAGCACCTTACCCGCGCCATTCTCGAGATGCGCTTGGCAAGCCTCTTTCGAGGTGAAGATGCCCGTGCATTCCAAAACGATGTCCACGTCCTTCCACGGCAGATCTGCCGGGTTCCGCTCTGCCGTGACCTGGATTGAGCCGCGCCCCACATCAATGCTGTTCTCACCCACGCTCACTTTTGCGGGAAAGCGGCCGTGCACGCTGTCGTACTGCAAAAGATGGGCATTCGTCTCAACCGGGCCCAGATCGTTGATTGCGACGATATCAATGTCATCGCGCCCCTCTTCGATCAGTGCGCGCAGCACATTGCGCCCGATCCGGCCAAACCCATTGATTGCGGCTGTGATTGCCATGACATGCCCTCCGATCCGATTTGAGGCTCTGTTATCGCTAACAGGCGCAAAAAGCAAAAGGCTATTGTAGAAAACGGGAATTCAACGCCAAAAGGCGAGCCAGTCGATCAGTTCGAAGAGTTTCTTGCCGAGAAAAATCATGTGCTCTGATCCATATAGCCAGAGATCGAGCACGAGGCTGCCCAGAAGCAGGATGGCGAGTGTAAGGGCAAGGCGGTTCGTCATGGGTCAGACAGCAAAAGGGCAGGGATGGCTATGACATCCCCGCCCTTACCATTCAAGCTCTGAGGAACTAGTTAAGCCGCCCCATTGCCACAGCCACATCCGCCATCCGGACGGAAAAGGCCCATTCATTATCATACCAGGCCAGCACGCGCACCAGCCTGTCGCCAACCACCTTGGTCTGGTCCGGCGCGAAGATCGACGAATGTTCTGTATGGTTGAAGTCGACCGAGACTTTCAGTTCTGGATCGTAGGCCAACACATGTCCGATCGGTCCTTTGGAGGCCTCTAGGACCGCCGCATTGACTTCATCAGCGGTCACATCACGTTTGGCCTGGAACGTCAGATCCACCGCAGAGACATTCGGTGTCGGAACCCGCATCGCCGTCCCGTCAAGCTTGCCCGCAAGGCTGGGCAGAACCTCACCAAGCGCCTTGGCCGCCCCGGTCGATGTCGGGATAAGCGACATCGCCGCGGCACGGGCGCGGTAGAAATCATTGTGGCGTTTGTCCAGCGTGGGCTGGTCGCCAGTATAAGAATGGATCGTGGTCATGAGACCGTTTTTGATACCGATAGAATCGTCGAGCACTTTGGCAAGTGGGGCAAGGCAATTCGTCGTGCAGGATCCGTTCGACACCATCTTGTCGGTCTCAACCAAATCTCTGTGGTTCACACCATAGACGACCGTCCGGTCCACATTCCTACCGGGTGCGCTCAGGAGAACGCGGCCCGCGCCACGCTCCAGATGGGTCTTCGCCTTCTGGCCATCGTTGAACTTGCCCGTGCATTCCAGGACGACGTCACAGCCTTCCCAGTCAAGCTCGCCCATATCATAGGTCGATTGCACCTCGATCGGGCCACGCCCCAGGTCAATGGTGTCACCAGCAACCTGCACATTCCCTGGAAACGCACCGTGGACGCTGTCATAGCGGATCAGATGCGCGGCACTTTCGATCGGCCCGGTCGCGTTCAGCTTCACGACTTCGATGTCGTTGCGGCGGCTGGCCGCGATGTGGCTGAGTGTGCAGCGCCCGATCCGGCCGAATCCGTTGATCCCAACTTTGATCGTCATCGTAAAAACCCTTTTGCAGTACAGCAATTGTTGGTTCTATAGACCTCTGATTGTGACAGGGAAATACACGTTTTCAATATGTTAGCGATAAAGAAGGGTGTTAGCGCACACATAGGCGGTTTGTTTCCTGCACCGGCGGTGCTAGCTCTGCCAAAAGGCGAAAAGGGAACGGCACTATGAGCGGATTACTGGCATTGCTGGACGATGTGGCAGCCATTGCAAAAGTGGCAGCAACCAGCATCGACGATGTCGCGGCCCAGGCCATCAAGGCCGGATCAAAAGCCGCCGGTGCGGTGATCGACGACGCAGCCGTAACCCCCAAATACGTCCATGGCTTTTCGGCCGACCGCGAATTGCCGATCATCTGGCGCATCGCCAAAGGGTCTTTCAAGAACAAGCTCCTGTATCTGCTGCCTGCGGGCCTGCTTCTGTCGGCCTTTGCGCCATGGTTGATCCCACCGCTGTTGATGCTGGGTGGAGCCTATCTTTGCTTTGAAGGGGCCGAAAAGATTGCCCATGCACTTGGGCTCGGCGGGCATGGGCATGAGGACTATCCCGACAGGGAAAACACCGTGGAGGATCCCGCCCATCTTGAGGAACAAAAGGCAATGGGCGCCATCAAGACCGATTTTATTCTCTCGGCCGAGATTATGACAATCGCGCTCGCCGCCATTCCCGAAAGCAACATCTGGATGGAAGGGGCGACCCTTGCCATGGTCGGCATTCTGATTACCGTCGCGGTCTATGGTTCTGTAGCGTTGATCGTGAAGGCCGATGATTTTGGCCTCGCACTCGCCACGCGCGGGCGGATTGGGATCTTGCAAGCCCTGGGTCGCGGCATCGTCCGGATCATGCCGGGCTTTATGAAGACCCTGACAATTGTTGGAACCGCCGCCATGCTCTGGGTTGGCGGGTCTATCATTGTGCACGGTCTGGCCGAAATGGGCTGGCACGGACCGGAAGAGGCGATCCACTTTGTGGCCCATGCGATCGGTCAGGGACAGGGGGCCGTGGAATGGATCGTGAAGGCCGCACTCGATGGTGTGCTCGGCGCGATCCTTGGGTTTATCCTGATCCCAGTGGGCGAAAAGGTCATCACGCCGCTTTGGCGGTCCGTCGCGGCCAAGGCACCTGCCTAAGGTCTTGATGGTGAAGTTGCCGCGACGCACAGCCTGGAAATCGAGTTCGCCCGGGTGTCAGTAACCGACGCAACGCCCACGTCAATCAGACATCCGCTTCGCCTTGTTTTGTTTGGCTAAGCGGTTGTTTGAGAACGAAACACGCACCGAACCGGCATAGGGTGTTGTCACACTTCGGCAGACGGCTGCCATTTCCCGTCAACAAGATCCCGTACCTTTTGGGCCGTCGCCTCGGGCGTGATCTCGAATTGGCGAAAAAGTTCATCCGCTGGGGCAGAGGCGCCAAAGCCATGCATGCCCACAAAGCCGGACTTTTCGCGCTTGCCGCGTTCCCCGAAAAGCCAGCGATCCCAGCCAAGGCGGATGCCAGCCTCGACCGCGATGCGCACAGGCCCACCGGGCAAGACCCGCTTGCGGTATGCTTCGTCTTGCTCTTCGAAAAGCTCCCAGCAAGGCATTGAAACCACACGTGTTCCGATCCCTTCGGTTTCCAGGATGTCACGGGCGGCCATGGCAACCGAAACCTCAGAACCCGTGGCCATCAGGATCGCCTGCCGCTTCGCATCGGCGTCCTTCAGCACGTAAGCGCCTTGCGCAGTCAGGTTCTTGGTCTTGTGATCCGTCCGCACGGTTGGAAGTCCCTGACGGGTCAGTGACAGCACCGATGGCGTTTCCTTGGCGGTCAGTGCCAGTTCCCATGCCTCGGCGGTTTCGATCGTGTCGGCAGGACGGAAGACGTAAGTGTTTGGTGTTGCACGCGAAATCGCTAGATGCTCGATCGGTTGGTGGGTCGGACCGTCCTCACCCAACCCAATCGAGTCATGCGTCATCACAAAGACCGTGGGCACCTTCATCAACGCCGCCAGTCGCATCGCGGGCCGCGCATAGTCGGTGAATGCCATGAAGGTTCCGCCGTAGGGACGCACCCCCCCATGCAGGACCATGCCGTTCATCGCCGCGGCCATTCCATGTTCGCGCACACCCCAATGGACATAGCGTCCCTTGCGGTTATCCACGTCAAAAACCCCGAGATCTGCCGTCTTAGTGTTGTTCGAACCCGTCAGATCCGCCGATCCGCCAACAGTTTCCGGCATGACCGGATTGATGATCTCGAGCACCTTTTCACTGCTGGCCCGTGTTGCAAGTTTAGGTGCGCTTTCGGACATTTGTTTTTTAAGCGCTTTGATCGTCGCGCTCAATTTCTTTGGTGCATCAAGAGCGTAGGCCCGTTCGAATTCGCCACGTTTTTTTGCCGACAGGCTAGCGAAACGTTCTGTCCAAGCGCGCCGTGCTTCTTGTCCGCGGGTGCCAATTGTTTCCCAGGCCGTCTTGATATCTCCGGGCACTTCAAACGGTTCTGTAGTCCATCCGTAGGCCGCCTTTGCGTCCTGCAACTGCCCCTGATCCGTCAGCGCACCATGCCCTTTTGACGTGTCCTGCGCCGCGTGACCCAAAGCAATATGCGTCTTGCAGGCAATCATGGTTGGCTTTTGCCCGCGTTTGGCCTTGGTCAGCGCCTCGTCAATCTCTTCCGGGTCGTGGCCATCGATTTCAATCACTGCCCAGCCGGCTGATTTGAAACGCATGATCTGGTCGGTGCGGTCCGCAAGCTCCACCGTGCCATCGATCGTGATGTTGTTATTGTCCCACAGCACGATGAGCTTGGAGAGTTGGTGCCGCCCGGCGAGGGTTATGGCTTCCTGGCTGACACCTTCCATAAGGCAGCCGTCGCCCGCGATCACGTAAGTGTAGTGATCGACGACTTTCTTGCCGTAATGAGCGCGCTGAATTTCTTCGGCCATCGCAAAGCCGACTGAGTTCGCGATGCCCTGGCCCAATGGTCCGGTCGTTGTTTCGATTCCCGTGGCGTGACCATATTCCGGGTGGCCCGCTGTAATCGCACCCCATTGGCGGAAGTTTTTCACCTGCTCAAGCGTCATATCCGAATAGCCTGTCAAATAAAGCAGCGAATAGAGCAGCATAGACCCATGACCGGCCGACAGGATGAAACGGTCGCGATCCGGCCAATGCGGGTCGGTGGCGTCGAATTTCATGTGCTTTTCAAAGAGAACCGTCGCCACATCGGCCATTCCCATCGGCATGCCGGAATGGCCGGAATTTGCTGCGGCCACCGCATCCAGCGTTAACGCTCTGATGGCTGTCGCTTTGGACCAATGATCGGGATGGGCAGAGCGAAGGGCGTCAAGATCCACGGGCGGCGTTCCTTTTTGGCAGCAGATGTCACGTGTCAGCGGTGCATATCAGCCGGGGGCCAAAGATCAAGCGGCGGGAAGCCGCGCGCCAGATGGCACATCAATGCCGCCTCGCAAGCCTTTGATCGTAAAGGGGGCGCAATTTGTCTCGCCATTGGGTACATTCGGGATCAACTTGTGGGCCATGCGATTCGTCTGCGGTCATGCGGGTAAAGGGAACAGACGACGCTGAGGTTGGGGATGAGCGACATCGAAGAATTGGAACGCCGGATCAGTGCGGCGATGGATCGGATTGCGACCGGCGTCGGGCGCGTCGGCGAAACGGTAGCGGGGGCAGCCGATCTGCAGACAGCGCTGGATGAAGAAAAGCTGGCCAATGCGCAATTGATGGAGCGCGTTCGCAAGCTCAGCACGCGACAGCAAGAGGCTGATGCGCGCCTTCAGATGCTGGATACGGATCTTCAACGCTTGCGGCAGGCCAATGCGGATCTGCGTGCCGCCAACGATGCCCTACGCAAGGCCAATGCGGAGGGGGTCGGGGATCCCAACCTGATCAACCAGTCGATAATGGCCGAACTGGAAGCTCTGCGTGCGGCGCGTGCGGCTGACATCGCTGAAGCCGAAAGTATTATTGGCGCGCTCGCCCCGCTGCTTGAAGCGGCTGATAAGGAGACGCAAGATGCCTGAAGTCACCATCAAGATCGGCGGCCGTGAATTTGAGGTCGCCTGTCAGCCGGGAGAAGAGCAATACCTCCAATCGGCTGCCAAGATGCTGGACGATGAAGCGCAAGTGATGGCAGATCAGATTGGGCGAATGCCCGAAGCACGGATGCTTTTGATGGCGGGCCTTATGCTTGCGGATCGTACGGCAAGCATTGAAGACAAGGTCACCGAGGTCGAGGCGCAACTTACCAAACGGGATGCCGAGATTTCAGCCTTGAAAACAGCGGCTTCCACAGCAGAGCCTCAACGCATCGAAGTGCCTGTTGTACCACAGACCGTGACCGATACGCTGGCAGAGATGGCAGCCCGTGCCGAGGCGATGGCCGCCGAATTGGAAGAAAAGACCGCGCCCTGATATCACGATGCGTTGGCTTCGCGGATCTTGTCAGCGGCTTCCTTATCGAACGTTACGTCATTTTCACTGAAGAGTGTGTCCAACTCGCCTGAAAGGGTCATTTCGGTGATGATGTCGCAGCCGCCGACAAATTCGCCTTTGACATAAAGCTGTGGGATCGTTGGCCAGTCGGAAAAGTCCTTGATGCCTTGACGCACATTTTCGTCAGCCAGAACGTTCACATCCTGATAGTCGACGCCCATGTAGTTCAGCACGCCCGCCACGCGGCTGGAAAACCCACATTGCGGCATGGATTTGGTCCCTTTCATATAAAGCACCACGTCATTGCTGGTGATCGTTTCCTGAATCTGCGCTGCTGCGTCGGTCATTCTGGTGTGCCTTTCTTCTTGAACATGCTGAAGTAGCGTCTGGCATAGGTTTCGTCGTCCGGCATCGCTCGGACATGTGAGCTGCGTTCGGTTGGACGATTTTTGACGAGCCACCCACTGCTGACGCGTTCCAACGCATCATTGCGGCGCGTGACGCGATCCACCATGTCCAAATCTGTTGCCTCCATGCCCAGCGGAACAACTTGATTGTTGCGGCCTTCCTGCCGTTCGGGTTGGCGCATGGCAAGCGGTCTGCGTGGTCGAGACCGGAAGGGATAGCTGAGACGCGCCCAAAGGTTCATGGCGCTTTGGTCGTCAATGCAAGGGCATGGAGCTCTCCGTGGCTGCCATCCATCTTGCCCTTCAGCGCCTTTGTGACCGCACGATGCTGCTGCACACGGTTCAGTCCTGAAAAGGACGCATCAATTACCTCGGCGGCATAGTGATTGCCGTCACCTGCAAGATCCGTGATCGTGATCTGCGCATCCGGAAAGGTTTCCCGGATCAGGTCTTCGATTTCCTGCGCTTGCATCGGCATGGACGGTCTCCGCTGGGTCTTACCTCTCAGATCTAAGCCGCTCTGGCCCGGCAGGCAAGCGGGGAAGGGTGGCTTGCGAATAGGTCTCGCGGCGGATTAGTCTTCAACTGTCGACTTCCGGCCTTTGCGACGGAGGTCGTGGCTGCGCGCAGTGCTGCAATCCGGCATTGTCCACCCGAGGGGAGAGATCAGATGAGCATCGTTGAAAACGCGCCGGAACAGGCGCTTGCTTGGCACAGGGCTGGCAAGGGTGCGGTTCTGGCTACAGTGGTCGAAACCTGGGGCAGTGCGCCGCGCCGCGTGGGATCACAGCTTGTCATTTCGGGTGAGGGGGAGATGCAAGGCTCTGTCTCCGGGGGATGTGTCGAAGGGGCCGTTGTGATGGAGGCCACAGAGGCTTTGGATACAGGCGAGATGCGTCTGCTGGAATACGGCGTCAGCGATGGTGATGCTTTTGCAGTGGGGCTGGCTTGTGGCGGAACAATCCGTGTTCTGGTTGAGCCTGTCGGCCCAGTGATGCCCGAACCCATCTTGCAGGACCTCGTCGCGGGCCGCGCCGCGCGGAAACCATTGGCCTACGTCGTAAATACCGTATCCGGCATGCGGACCCTGGATGAGGTAGGACATCGGGCACGCTTTATGACTGACCGTTCCGGATTCGAAGAGGATGGCGATACATTTGTGGCCATTCACAACCCTCCTTTGCGTCTGGCCCTTGTGGGCGCCGTGCACATCGCTCAGGCGCTTTTGCCCATGGCCCGGATTGCCGGTTACGATCCAGTTCTGGTCGATCCCCGCGGGGCGTTCGGGTCTGAAGCGCGGTTTCCTGGCGAAACGATTCTGGATGACTGGCCGGATGCGGCATTGGAGACGTTCGGATTGGACACACGTACGGCGTTGGTCTTGTTGACACATGACCCAAAGCTTGATGATCCGGCTCTGCATATCGCGCTGAAATCGAACGCCTTCTACATAGGGGCACTTGGGTCAAAACGAACCCATGCGAAGCGGGTCGAACGGTTGAAACAAGCAGGCTTTACGGATGATGATATCGCCCGGATCCGTGGCCCAATCGGTCTTGATATCGGCGCAGCCAGCCCGCAGGAGATTGCCGTGTCGATTCTGGCTGAAATGATCCAGACCCTGCGACGCAGCGCATGAAATTCGGGGCTGTTCCAACCAAAAACGCAGCTGGGGCGATCCTTGCGCATTCCATGGCCGTGCCGTCCGGTCGGATATCCAAAGGGACGTTGCTGATGGCTGATCACCTTGAAGTTTTGACAAAGGCCGGACATGACAGCGTCACCGTAGCCCGGCTTGAAGCACATGATGTTGAAGAGAACGCGGCCGCAACGACTTTGGCGCAGGCGCTGGTGCCTGACCCGCAAGGCCAGCATTTGCGTGTTGCTGCAGCCGGAGCAGGGCGGGTCAATCTATATGCCGTTGGTCCCGGGATCGTCGATCTTGATGAAGGTCGCATTCATCAGATCAACGCAAGCGATCCGATGATCACAATCGCAACGCTGCCACCCTTTGCACGTGTCGATCCCGGCACTATGGTCGCTACGATAAAGATTATTGCATATGCGGTCCCGCAAAGCGCGCTTCAGACCGCAACCGATCAAGCGGATGGGGCGATCCGCGTTCAACCCCCAGTGTTCGACAGGGCGATGTTGATCGAAACGCAAGTCGGCAGCGAAAGTCCGCCGGACAAGGGCTACCGTTCGATGGCCGAGCGTTTGGATCGGCTGGGTCTGGAACTGGCGGATAGAGTGGTTGTGCCACATGCCATAGAACCTCTGTCGGATGCGGTGGATCAGTACCGGGGCGACGTGCTGTTTTTGCTGACAGCTTCCGCAACCTCTGACACGTATGATGTGGCGCCTGAGGCGGTGCGGCAAGCTGGCGGGGTCGTCACCGCCTATGGCATGCCGGTCGATCCGGGCAATCTGCTTTTCTTTGGGAAGCTGGACCACAAACCGGTCATTGGGCTGCCGGGCTGCGCACGCTCCCCGGCTCTGAACGGTGCGGACTGGGTGTTGGAACGCCTGCTCTGCGGTCAAGCTTTGGATCAGAGCGATATTGCATTGATGGGCGTAGGCGGGCTTTTGAAGGAAATCCCAACCCGTCCAAGGCCCCGCCGGGCGCGTATGGCCGAGAGCCAGGACACATAAAAAAGGACCGCGTCGACGGTCCTTGCAATCGCATCAATCTGCCTGGGATCAGCCTTTTTGCGGCAATGGTCCAATCATCATGACCATCTGGCGGCCTTCCATTTTCGGGAAGTTCTCAATCTTGCCGACCTCCTTGGTGTCTTCTGCCACGCGCTCCAGCAGTTCACGCCCAAGGTTTTGGTGGGCCATTTCGCGACCGCGGAAACGCAGCGTGACTTTCACCTTGTCGCCATTTTCCAGGAATTTGAAAACGTTCCGCATCTTGACGTCATAGTCATTGGTGTCGGTGTTGGGTCGGAATTTGACCTCTTTGATTTCGATTATTTTCTGCTTTTTTCGGGCTTCGCTTTCGCGTTTTTGCTGCTCATACTTGAACTTACCGAAATCCATTATTTTGCAGACCGGCGGACTGGCATTCGGCGAAATTTCTACAAGATCCAGTCCTGCCTCGTCAGCGAGCTCCATGGCGCGCGAGGGGCTGACAACGCCGACATTGTCGCCATCGGCGCCAATCAAACGAATTTCGGGGGAGCGGATCTTATCGTTTACGCGCGGGCCGGTGTCGCGTTGCGGCGGCGCATTGTGGGGTCTTCGGGCGATGGGAGTATCCTCTGATTGTGGAAGAATTACGGAGCCGGAACGTAACTGTCGCGCGGTACATCTTCAAGTCGCAAATAGGCCGTTGACCGCCAATGGGACCGAAATTCGCACTTGTCCGTTTCCCTTGTCCTACACATCTGAGAAACGAGATGCCAAAGCGTATGCCAGGGGGCGCGCTGTGCGATTTCAAGGAGGGATCAAACGATGAGAAACATCATATGGATCGTAGTTGCACTCGCCGTGGCGGCAGGTGCGTATCTGCTGTTTTCGGGACGCAGCGTCCAGGAAATTGCGACGGATGCTGCAGAAGCAGTGAATGCGCCAGCGGCGCTTGATTCTGCGTCAGAGGCTGCAGGCGATACAGTCGAGGAAACGGACGGCGCTGTGACCGAGGCGGTTGAGGGCGCTCAGGACACGGCAGATGCCGCAGCGGAAGCCGCGACCGAAGGCACTGATGAAGCCGCTGACGCGGCTGCCGACACGACCGGTGAAGCGGCTGAAGTGGCCGCGGGGGCAACTGCAACGGCTTCGGAGGCGGCTGAAAGCGTGGCGGACACCGCGGCTGAAGCGGCCGATGCAGCTTCTGACGCGGCGAGCAATCTTGTGGAACAGGCTGAAACCGCTGCGGAAGAACTGGCCAACACGGTCACAGAAGGCCTGAATGGTGGTGCTGACGCGGCGGCTGAAGCTTCGACAGATGCCGCTGACGCGGCTGCCGACGCGATCGACGAGACTGCGAATGTGACTGCCGAAAGCAACGAGGATGCGACGACCGAGACCGCTGCTGTTTCGTCTGAAGCGACAACCGAAGAAGCACCGGCAGCCGAAGCGCCCGCGTCGCCGCAAGAATTGTTGACTGTCGACGGATTTAACTTCGAAAAGGTCAACGAGATGATCGAAGGATCAGACCTTGGTGCAGTTCAAAAGGGCTTGCTGACTGCAACGCTTGAACAGGCGCAGAACAATCCGCAACTGCTTGAAGCCGCCCTTCAACAGATCCGCGAAGCGATGGGCCTCTGAGAACCTGGCGGTCGCGCCATGCTGCGCGGCCACGCCAAACTAGCCGACAAAGGCCTTTTCGACCACGTAGTGTTTGGGGTCGGAATTGGCGCCTTCCTCAAGCCCGAAACCTTCAAGGATGGCTTTGATATCGGTATTGAAGTCAAGGCTGCCGCAGACCATGCCCCGATCCGTCTCGGGAGAGATTCCCTCGACTCCCAGATCCTTGAAGACAGTCCCATTCTCCAAAAGCGTTGTGATCCGCCCCATCCTTGCACTATCTTCCCGCGTCGTGGTCGGATAGTATCGGATCTTGGCAAGGTTCTCTTCGCCGATAAGCTCCTGCATCAACTCATCGCTTTTTAAGTCGTTGATGAGGCGTTTTCCATAATCCAACTCGGCCAGGTCGCGGCAGGTGTGCGTGATGATGACATCTTCGAACTTCTCATAGGTCTCTGGATCTCGCAGCAACGAGGCGAAGGGCGCAAAGCCCGTACCCGTGGCAAAGAACCAGATGCGCTTGCCGGGCAGCAGTGCGTCATGGACAAGTGTCCCCACGGGTTTGGGCCTCAGAATGATCTGATCGCCAGGCTGGATATGCTGCAGTTTTGAGGTCAGTGGCCCGTCCTGCACCTTGATCGAGTAGAACTCCAACTCTTCATCCCAGGAGGGGCTGGCGATGGAGTAGGCCCGCAGCAACGGCTTTTGTCTGCCGGTTTTGGGGTCTGGATCGCCCATCAGCCCGATCATAACAAATTCACCCGAGCGAAAGCGCAGACTTGCGGGGCGCGTCACCCGGAACGAAAACAAGCGATCTGTCCAGTGTTCGACCGAGGTAACGGTCTGGGCATCTGGCAGGGTCGGGGCTTTTACTGCGGTTTCCTGATTCACTTTGGTTTGCTCGGTCATGGTTTTGTCAATGCAGGTCTACACCTGCCCTTTGCGATTTAGAAAGGGTTTTGTTGGCGCGCCAGTCAGCAAAACGCCTCATCTCGGATGTTGGCTGAAAATCACGCCTAGAGGCGACCCCGAAGACGTGTTTGGTAATCGTGATCCTCCCAATTTGCGCGGAAGCGCCATGCGTCTTCGGGTTGTCGTGCGGCAAGTGCCTGGCTGATCTCGACCTCGTCAAATCCGACGCGGCGTGCCATGGCATATTGATCCGATATGATATGGCCCTTAGCGCGCAAGCGGCCTCTGTAACCGCGCAGGCGCAGCGTTTTGGCGATGGTGAAACCCCGTCCATCTGCGAAGGACGGAAAGTCAACTCGCACCATCTTCAAAGAGGACGAGAGCGAGATGCTGTCGGGGTCGATGTCCGAAGACAGGTCAAGTGAGACCGGGTCATTGGCCGCTTCGTCAAGGGCTGCGTATCCGTGTTCCCATGTATCGGGACCAAATCCTTCATCGCTTACGATGATTGTCATGTGTTCTCTCCTGCGCGGACCAGTTTGCCGTCCACGAAATGAATGCCGCATTCGTCTTTGTCCTGTCCCCGCCAGCGTCCAGCCCGGGCGTCTTCACCTTCCGCAACGGGCGACGTGCAGGGCGCACAGCCGATGCTGGGATAGCCCTGCGCCACCAGCGGATGCCGGGGCAGGCGGTTTTCGGTCATGTACTCCGCAATGTCTTCTGGGCTCCACCGGGCCAGGGGATTGACTTTCAGACGCCCGGTTCCCGGCTCGGCCTCGAAGAATTCAAGCTGCGCCCGCTGTCCAGACTGGTAGCGTTTGCGTCCAGTGATCCAGCCTTCAAAGGGGGACAGCGCGTATTGAAGCGGCTGCGTTTTGCGTAAGGCGCAGCATGCATCCGGATCGCGCTTATGTAGACTGCGGTCCGGATCCCTTTGGTTTAGATCATGCGCGCGGATCACGCGCACATTTTGCAATTTCAAACGCTCTGCCACGTCCTGCTGATAGACCAGCGTTTCCGCAAAGAGCATTTCGGTATCGATGAACAGAACCGGCACGTCGCGTTTTGTCATGGCCGCAAGATGCAACAGCACGACAGATTCCGCCCCAAAGCTGGAGACCAGCGCAAGTTCCGAAATGGCGTCGAAGGCAGCCCGCAGAACTTCTGTTGCACCGTGATGGCGCAATTGGTCATTCAGCGCCGTCGCCTTTTCGCCAAGATTTATGTCTGGGCAATCCAGCATGTCACTCTGCCGCAACGGCCGCTGCGGGATAGAGGGCGGCCTTAAACGGTTCCATTCCAACCCGGCGATACGTTTGGAGGAAGGTTTCTTCGCGGCCCTCGCGGATTTCAAGATAGGTTTGTACCAAACGTTCAATCGCTGGAATGATCTCTTCCGCCGAAAAGCCCGGACCGGTCCGCTGACCGAGCGCTGCCATTTCCGTGTGATCGCCGCCAAGCGTGATCTGGTAGTTCTCTACACCTGCACGGTCGAGGCCAAGGATGCCGATATGTCCGACGTGGTGATGACCGCAGGCATTGATGCATCCCGAGATCTTGATCTTCAGGTCACCGATATCGTGCTCCAGCTTCAGATCATCGAAGCGCGTGGCAATTTGCTGGGCAACCGGGATCGATCGGGCGGTGGCCAGCGCGCAATAGTCCATGCCCGGGCAGGCGATGATATCCGAGATCAGCCCTATGTTCGCAGTCGCAAGCCCTTGCTCTTTCAATGCCCTGTGGATGGCGGGCAGGTCTGATTTATGAACATGCGGCAGGATAACGTTCTGTTCGTGGCTGATGCGCAGTTCGTTGTGTCCGTGGCGTTCGGCAAGATCAGCCATAAGGCGCATCTGGTCCGATGTCGCATCCCCCGGGGTGGCACCATGTGCCTTTAGGCTGATCTGAACGATCGCGTAGCCGGGTGATTTGTGTGCGGCCAGATTGGTGTCGGCCCACGATCGGAAGATTGGATCGGTCGCGTAGGCCGTGTCGAACACAGCCGTGTCGGCCGCCTTGAAATCTGGATCCACAAACTGGTCTTTGATCTCCGCGAGCAAAGCCTGATCGATGCCCTCGAAACGCGGTTTGACCAATGCAAAGCGGGCCTCCACCCGTTCGCGAATATCCTCTATCCCATGTTCATGGACTGTGATCTTGATCCTGGCCTTGTACTTGTTGTCGCGCCGCCCGATTTGGTTCCAGACTGAAACAATGGATTCCAAGTATGGCAAAAGATCAGCTTCGTGCACGAAGTCATTGATAACTTTTCCTATCATGGGTGTCCGGCCAAGACCCCCACCAACGATGACCCTGTAGCCGATTGCGCCATTCTTCTCGATGAGTTGGATTCCGATATCGTGGGCGCGGATCACCGCGCGGTCACTTTCGGCTCCGGTGATAGCGATCTTGAACTTGCGAGGCATGAACTGAAATTCGGGGTGATCGGTGCTCCATTGGCGCAGCAATTCGGCAATAGGTCGGGGGTCCGCGACCTCATCAGCAGCCGCACCGGCGAAATGATCAGCAGTCACGTTGCGGATCGTATTGCCCGAGGTCTGGATGGCGTGCATCCCGACCTCGCTAAGAGCTTCCAGCATGTCGGGCACGTCACGCAATTCAGGCCAGTTGTATTGGATGTTCTGCCGCGTGGTGAAGTGGCCGTAGCCACGATCCCAGCGGTCTGCAATCTCGGCTAATTTCCGCATCTTTGCGCTATCCAATGTGCCATAAGGAATGGCGACTCGCAGCATATAGGCATGAAGCTGCAAATAGAGGCCGTTCATCAGGCGCAGGGGTTTGAATTCATCCTCGGTCAGCTCTCCACTGATCCGGCGCTCCACCTGCATGCGGAACTGTTGGTTGCGTTCGGCTAGAAAGGCAGTGTCGAACTCGTTGTAGCTATACATTGCTCCCGGCCTCCTGCTTGCCGTGGAAGTAGTTGGAAGGGCCCGTTGCCCGAAAATCCTCTCGGAAGTGTTTCGGATTGAGCGCACCGTTTTCTATAATGATATCAGTAAGATAGGCGCCGACAACCTCTCCGGTTTGCTGGCTTGCTTCGATCAGGCGAAGGTCCGCATGCGCTTCGTCTTCGAGCACTTCGGCGTCAGAAAGCGTGCGCGACCAACCAGACTTGGTCTGATAGATGACATCCCCTTTCAGAAGGTGATTTGCAGTCACAACTTTTGGCGTAAAGGCTTTTGGCATCAGAATGCCTCCTGCACTGAAATGGGCTGTCTGTATTGCGTCGGTATGACGTCGATATTCTGTCGGTGCATCGCACCTACATTCCGCGGAGCGAGCCCGAGGAAGACCAGCGCCGGGCCGTCCATCTGCGCGGCACGGATGCTTGGTTCCATCTCGGCAAGTGTCGTTGTGATGATACGTTCGTCCACGCGCGAGGCATTCTCGACCACCGTGACGGGCGTAGTGCGATCGGCGCCATGCATCATTAGGCGACCCTGGATAAATCGGGCGGCGCGCTTGCCCATGTAGATGGCCGCCACCTCAGACCCCTGCGCCAGGGCTTTCCAGTCGTGATCAGCAAAGCCCTTCATATCGTGGCCGGTCAGAAAGCGGACGGACCGGTTGCGGCCGCGCTTCGTCAGACTTTGCCCGATACTGGCGACAGCGGCCGAAGCCGAGGTGATGCCGGGCACGATCTGCCAATCGATCCGCGCGGCACTGAGCGCATCAATCTCCTCATCCAGACGACCAAAGACGGTGCAGTCCCCGGATTTCAGTCGTACCACATTGGCACCTGACCGGGCGTGTCGGACGATAAGTGAATTGATTACCTCTTGTGCTGTTGAGGGGCCGAAGCCTTCCTTGCCCACATCGATGCGTTCGCCCCGCGCAATAGCCAGAATCTCGGCGCTGATGAGACGGTCATGAATGACCACATCGGCCTCTTGCAGGGCGCGCAACGCCTTGATGGTCAGCAGATCGGGATCGCCAGGCCCCGCACCTACAAAGAGCACACTGCCATACTGCGATCTTGCGTTGGAGATAAGAGGTTTGGCCATTTGAGCTGAACCCGTCCGCTTGTTTGACTTGAACTTCAATATAGGAAATATTCCCAATATGTTGCTAGATACGAAGGCAGATAAGGACATTCGTTCCAATCTGACTTGTGTTTGGAACGAATGTTGTAAAAGAGAGGGCAGGTTGGAATGGTCGTTCGCATGGACGAACTGGATCGAAAAATATTGGCTGAATTGCAACAGGATGCGGGCCGGTCGCTGGACGACATAGCCAAGCTGGTTGGCAGTTCAAAGACGCCTGTCTGGAATAGGATTCGCAAATTGCGCGACGCTGGCGTGATTGGGCAGCAGACTGTTGTTCTTGACGCGGAAGCGTTGGGCTTTGAGGCCTGTTTTTTTGTCCTGATCCGGACGTCTGAACATGTGGCGGAATGGCAAGCCGCATTTCTGAAAGCTTTGCGTGACCGGCCCGAAGTTCAAGAAGCGCACCGCCTTGCAGGAGATATCGACTACATTCTGAAGGTGCGGGTCAAGAATGCGCGGGCGTATGATGCGTTTTATCAGACGCTTATTTCAGAAGTGCGGGTGCATAATGTCACGGCGCTTTTGTCGATGGAGGAGATCAAGTCGACAACGATGTTGCCTTTGTAGTCTGCTGATCCAAAGGGGCGCTACCGCGCATTTTTGATACTGACACGTGTCGAGGCGTCGCGTCTCGACTGAAGTCGGTGCATTTGGCTATAGACCAACGATTAGGCGGTCGAGTTTGTGGAAGTGGTAGCTGTTTGCGTATCGCGGCGTTTCGGACAGGGAGAGCTGCGGAAAGGCCTGGAAGAGTGCTAAGAGGACGATCTTGAGTTCCAGCCGCGCAAGTGGAGCGCCGACACAGAAGTGCAGGCCGCCCCCGAATGCTGTATGTGGGCGAGGCGCGCGGTCGGGGTTGAATACCTCTGCGTCGTTCCAGATCTTTGGATCACGATTGGCTGCGCCCAGGACCAGCGCGACCTGTTCGCCTGCGCGCAAGACGTGCTGACCCAGCGAAACATCTTCATAGGCGTAGCGGGTGAAGACATGTAAAGGTGGATCGAAGCGCAGGATCTCCTCGACCGTTCCTTCAATCCGATCCGGCGCCAGGGACGCGTGGTCGGTTTTCTGTTCGAGCAGGCATTTGACGGCGTTGCCAATCGTGTGAACAGTTGCTTCGTGCCCAGCGTTCAGCAGCAGGATACAGGTCGAGATGAGCTCATCCAGTGTGAGCGTTTCGCCGTCTTGTTCAGCGGCGATCAGGTGGGTGATCAGATCATCGCGGGGATCGTGGCGGCGGGTTTCGACATATTGGCGCAGGAAATCCGCGAATTCGGTTGCGGCGCTTGCCGCATCCTCCTCTGTCTGTCTGGTAAGATTGCTTTGATACATCGCGACCATTGCCGTTGACCAGCGGAGGAGGTCTGGCGCCATGCCTTCGGGTACGCCGAGAAGGCGGGCGATGACGCGGACGGGGATCGGCTGGCAGAATTTCGGGATCAGGTCGTCGCCATCGCAAAGCTGGTCGAGCTGGTCGTGGGCGATGTCGTTGATCTCCGGTCCCAGCCCGGCGATCCGGCGCGAGGTGAACGCGCGCAGGACCAGTCGGCGCAGGCGCGTGTGGCGGGGTGGCTCAAGCTCTAGAATTGAGTGCTTTTCAATCGCGTAGAAAGGGATCAGATGGACCGGAGGGTCTTTGCGCTGAGAAGCGGGGACTTCCCGACCAAGGCGTTTGTCGCGCAAGAGCGAATAGACCGTCGTGTGGTCGAAAGCGGCAAGCATTCCGTAGTCATCCCAGAAGACCACCGGATGCTGCGCGCGGATTTTTGCGTAGAGTGCATATGGGTCCTGGACGAAATCGGGATCTAGGGGCGAAAGCTGTAGCATCGGTGCATGGATACGCGGCGCTTTGATCATTGCAATAGGCGGCCTCAAGGTCAGGTGTCTTTTGGCATCGTCGGGGTTCTCGCTTCGCGTTGGGTGTCGTGGTTATTTGTCGGCATTGGATCATACCCTGCGTCACGATCGAAAGGATCTGGCTCAGGCGGATGAAACGTAAGCGCCGCCGCCTTTTCTGGACACGGAGGCCAAAACTGCGGCCTGGTCCGTCCCCAAGGCGGTGCTCTGGCACGAAGCGGGAAGCAGTTCAGAAAAGGCTGGTCTAGACATGGGCCGATCTGGTGGAAGCGGGCAGCTAAGTGCCTTACTACAAAGCAGTGCCGTTATCTGCCAAGAATTGAACCATGTGCTGATAGCGAAAGGTCCTTTTTGCGGAAAGCGCGGCGCAATATTGGGCGGAGCGGATCAAGGCGAAGAATATTCAGGTATCTTTGTGCATAGCTCTGATCTTGCCAATCGGATGAAGTGGACATTGCGAAGCCGTTCACTTTCGCTCAGAAAGATGTGGAGCCAGCCCCGTGCGGAGAGCAGATGGTTGGGGATGCATGGACGTCGACTGGCTAAGATTGCCACGCAGATGCTGGTTGCAGGGTTTGGTTCGATTGTACGTCTTGTCATCTTGAACGTGACGCTGCTGATCTGGCCGAAGATGACCAAGCGCTTTATCGGGATGCGCGTTTTAAGCTAGCTTTCCGAAAGGGCGGTGATGATCGGCACGAAATCATCGGCTTTTAGACTGGCGCCGCCGACGAGAGCACCGTCGACTTCAGGAATGCCAAAGATGTCACTGGCATTGCCCGGTTTGACTGAGCCGCCGTAAAGCAGACGGATCGCATCCGCGCGGTCACCGAACCGGTCGGTCAGAGTGGTGCGGATGGCTGCATGAGCAGATGCAATCTCGTCCAATGTCGGGGTTTTGCCTGTACCGATGGCCCAGATGGGCTCATAGGCGATTACGGTGCGGTAAGGATCAATATCGTCGGGGACAGAGCCCCGAAGCTGCGCGTTGAGCACGTTTATGGTTTCGCCGGCATCATATTGCGCCTCGCTTTCGCCGATGCAGATGATAGATGTCAGACCGGCCTTCAGTCCGGCGTCAGCTTTCGCGCGCACGTCTGAATCACTCTCGCCGTGATCCGTTCGGCGTTCGGAGTGACCGACGATCACATGCGAAGCACCCAGGTCGGCGATCATCGGTGTGGCAATGTCCCCGGTATGTGCGCCTTTTTCGGCTGTGTGACAATCCTGTGCTCCGATCATGATAGACGGACCTACCATTTCGATTGCATGCGCAATGTAAGGGGCTGGGGGACAGATCAGAACTTCCGGCGGATCTTCAGGAAGCGTTTCGGCCATCTTTGCCAATTCGTACAATGCCGCCCGGCTGCCGTTCATCTTCCAATTGCCTGCTGCCAGTTTGCGCCGCATCGTTTTCCCCAAGTATGATTTGCGCGCACCATCGCAGGAGTGCTGGGCGACGTCTAGAGATGGCTGATGGCTTCGCGGGCGAGCGCCGAGGTGGCCTCGGGATCATCCTGCATGGTATCAAGGATGGTCCAATAAGGCATGGCAGAAGACTTTTGACCCGGGCGTTGATAGGTCCAGTGTTCCATGCCAAGCGCTTCGTAGCGGGGGATCATGTCACCCATGCCTTTGAGGCGCACTGCTCCGTCGGACATAACCACCGCAAAGATCTTTCCTTCGGTATAGATACCAAGCCCGCCAAACATCTTGCGTGTACTCAAAGGACCGACACCGGCAAACAGTTCCAGCGCATGCGCGATCTGTTCATCGGTGATGGCCAAAGGTCACCCTTTGGTCTGCTGCGCCGCCAATTCGTCGACATCGGCAAACTTGATGGATTCGCCGCAGCCGCATGCCTCGGTCACGTTCGGGTTCTTGAACTTGAAGCCCGCTTCGAGCAGCGAGACCTCGTAGTCGATTTCCGTACCGAAGAGGAACATCTGCGCCATGGGCGCGATCATGATCCGGGCGCCATCCTGTTCAACGACCTCGTCATTTGGATCGGTCTGGTCAACATAGTCCATGGTGTATTCCATGCCCGCGCAGCCGCCCTTCTTGACGCCGATGCGCAAACCGGCATGCCCTTCCTTGGACATCAGCTTGGAAATCTGTGCCGCCGCTTTCGATGTGATCGTAACGGCCTGCTTGCCGGGAATGGAAAACATGTATCTCTCCTTCCCGGCGAAGATAAGGCGAGGCGCGCCTTATCTCAAGCCTTTGGATGGGATCATAGGCCCATGCAGTTCGCGTAGTAGGTCACGGTGGCAGGCCAATCCGAGAAAACGCCAACAACGCCAACGTCCTGTGCCAGCACATCAAGCAGTTCGTAATATACGCCATCATGCGTTGTGACATCTGTCATCGACTGGAAATACCAACCGCCGCCACCCGCCAGCGGGCCCGAACGTTCGAGCGTCCAGGTGATGATGTTGAGGCCCGCCGCCTTGGCATCTGTCGCATAGGCCGATGGAACAATTTCGCCATTCTCGATCGTGACAAGCATCCAGAGCGGCGGGGCAATGTAGCGGACGCCACGATCATAAAGCGACTTCATACTGTCGGGGTAGGTCGCCGGATCCATATGATCGAAGCCGTCGATGTCGTAACTGTCATCCAGGTAGACGGCTTGTGCGCCGAAATCTGGTTCGTTTTCAATCCAGTAAAGCACGTCATCAAGATTGAAGCTTTGCAGCCAGACGTTGGAAGCAGGAATGCCTGCGGTCTTGTATTCATCGACCAGCTTTTGGGCGTAGTCCTCTTGGCTAAAACCTTCGAACGGCATGTCAACGCTGGGCGATTTCAGCTCGGGTGTGAATTTGGCGCCGAGCGACTTGAAGACCTCAATGCTTTCGGCGTGGGTCATCATCGTGGCGCCATCCGTGTATAGATTGGTCCGCCAATCGGCGATGCCCCCCTGGTATCCTTCAGCCGTGGTCGCGGACTTGTCGGAGCTGTCCATCTTGGGTGTCAGCGTTTGGAATTCGGCGAGCGACAGTTCCGAGGTGCGGCATTCGGCAGCGGCCTCCGTGTCACCGGAGGCCGGAGTGAAAGGCACGTTGCAAGTGCTGGCGAGGTCGGTCAGCAGAATGTTGGTTGTTGTGTGCAGATCATTTTGTGCGTGACGGCAGACCAGTTCCTGATCTTTGGTGAAAGTGACGTCACATTCGAGGATACCCGCCCCCATCCGCGCGGCTGCGACGTTGGATTCAACCGTATGCTCAGGAAAGAGCAATGGCGCCCCGCGGTGGCCGATCGAAAAGTCAGTTCGCTGCGGGGTCTGGCCCTCACAACTCAGAAGTTTGCTTTTCAACTCGCCGTCTGGCAATTTGTCTATCAAGTAGGCTGGTCTGGGGCCGTAATCGATTGCTGGTCCGGAACTATGTGCCTCGGTCAAACAGATGGAAGGCAGTAAGGTCAGCGCGATGGCCGTGATCTTGATGCGCATGGTCTCTCTTTCAAAAGGTGTAATGCGGTCTAATATGAGCGCACTACATGACAGTTTTCTGACGCGACCGATGCGTTCAAAGCCCTGTTAAGAAAGAAAAACCTGGGCTAACCTACATGAAGCCCAATTCGAGCCTTGCTTCGTCCGACATCATGTCCATGCCCCAGGGAGGCTCCCAGGTGAGTTCCACGTCAACCTGTTTGACACCTGGAAGGGGTTCTACGGCATCCGCAACCCAGCCCGGCATTTCACCCGCGACTGGGCAGCCGGGGGCCGTCAGCGTCATGATCACCTTCACCTCGTTCGAAGGCGTGATGTCGATGGTGTAGATCAAGCCCAACTCGTAGATGTTGACCGGGATTTCGGGATCAAAGACTGTCCGGCATGCTTCGACGACACCTTCGTAAAGGGGGTGATCGGTTGACGATGGCTTGATAAGCGGGGTGCCTTCAAGCATGTCGTTTTGCTGATCCATGATCGGGTGTGCCTCTTTTCTCTGACTAAAGATATAAGGAAGGTGGTCGGCAGCGTCCATAGGTTGGCCCGCTTCGGTGCTTCAAGAGTTCGTGCCGCACATCTGACCTGCCTTTGACAGAGCGGAGCCGAGCACGTAGGTCGAGGCGGCGGGATGGGGCGGGGGACACCGGCATGTCAGAACAGTCCAAAAGTGTTTCGAACGCTTCGGCCTTTCTGCTTCCACCGCTGGAGGATCGCGCTGCACTTGAGGCCGTCTGGTTGGACCTGACAAACGGAGCCTTGCCGAGGTTGGCTGCAAAGCGGGATAAGCCGATTTCTGAAATTCACTGCTTTCAAAGGGCGCTTCTAGATCGTGCCTGTGGCCGTGGCCGGAACAAGCACCTTGCGGGACCCCCTGCCCATCGGCGCGTCTCGGACAGCATGTTGGTCGGGGTGGTTGCGGCGGTGCGCGATGTGCTATCGGGTCAGGTCGGCCTTGGTTCGCTCAATCAGCCAAGCCTCGTCCGCAGAGAAAAGCGATGACGCACCCGCTTCTGATTCTGCGCCATGGAGAAACGGAATGGAACCGCGAAGGCCGTCTGCAAGGGGCGCTCGACAGCCCGTTGACAGATCTTGGACGCGCGCAGGCTGCGCGGCAAGGCAGGTTGCTGCGCGACTTTGGTGTCACGGGTTGGGCCTGGCGTGTGTCGCCGAAAGATCGCGCGATGGAAACGGCCCGCATCGCCTCGGAAGGCCTTGGGGTGGATCTGTCCGAAGACCTACGTCTGGTGGAGATTGATGTAGGGGCCTGGACAGGACTGCGTCGCGACGACCTGGTTGAAGAGAATCCGCAATTCTTTGAGATGATGGACGAGATGCTTTGGTATGATCACGCGCCAGGTGGTGAAGGTCTGATCGCGGTGGCCAAACGGGCCGAGCAATTCCTGTCGGATCTTGATGGGCCGACAATCGTTGTGACGCATGGGATTACCAGCCGTATCCTCCGCTGTCTTGCGCTTGGTCTCGACCCGATGCGATTTGCCGAGATGCCCGGACGGCAGGGGGTTGTCTATCATGTCGAGAGGGGCGTGCAGATCTGCCTGCCGGAAGGGACTTGAAGCGCTTGGGTGAGATGCGCTAAAGGCAACAAGGCGGGTGATTAGCTCAGTTGGTAGAGCGCTTCGTTTACACCGAAGATGTCGGGAGTTCGAG
>CALCOY010000024.1 GCA_937897325.1 uncultured Shimia sp. | reverse complement strand
AGCAAAAAACTACCAAAGAGCAACTCAAACTCCTTAAAATATACAGAAGGACAGAATGTCGCGTTCGCCCTATCTTCGATCTCGGCGTGTTCGGTAAAGCAAAGCGAAGACGAACACCGATCCGATTGATGTCGTGACGATACCAACGGGCAACTCTTGAGGCTCCAGAAGAAGTCTGCTGAGCAAATCCGACCCCGTAAGTAATGCTGCCCCCACAATGGCTGCCGTCGGCAGAAGGCAGCCATGGAGCGGCCCGGCGATCCCACGGGCGATATGGGGGACCATAAGGCCGACAAAGCCGATCACCCCTGCGACTGAGACGAAAACCGCAGTCGCGAGGGCTGCGGCAAGAAACATCGTGAACCGCAAACGGCGAACCGGCACGCCAAGGGTCGCGGCCGTGAGATCACCGGTCAACAAAGCGTCAAGGCGACGGCTGCTATAGAGCGTGTAGCCAGCAATTATGGTCAGACCCGTGCAAACGAGTGGAAAACTCTCCCATCGGGAGAGACCCAAACCGCCTAGCATCCAGAAGATGACGGAGTGGGCCGCCCGGCTGTCACCGGCGAAGATCAAGTAGTTGGTGATGGCAGCGAACAGAAATGACACGGCGAGACCCGCAAGGATCAGTTTTTCCGGGGCAGATGTTCGAAGACCGCTGACCAGCCCTAGAACGATCCCTGAGGCGATCATGCCCCCACAGAAAGCAGCAAGTGGCAAAGTCCAGAAGCCAAGTACATCGCCGGTAACGGTGATCACAAAAACCGCGCCCGCTGCTGCGCCGGACGACAGGCCGAAGAGAAAAGGGTCGGCGAGATCGTTCCGGGTGGTGGTCTGCAAAACGACCCCGACAATGCCGAGACCCGCTCCAATAACAGCTGCAAAAAGCGCCCGCGGCAAACGCAGATCAAATACGATCCGATGCATCGGAGAGGTATCGCCGGAGGTCAGGCCGGTTCCCAGAAGCACCGCCTGAACTGCGTCGGATATGGGTATCGGTGTGGCGCCATAGATAATGGACAAAAGCAAAAGGGCGATCAGAATGACCGACCCAGCGCAGAGCATGAGACCAAATCGGCCCACCTAGTAAAGACTTGGGTGCATGGCCTTGGCCATTTTTCGGATCGCTGCGACATTAGCCGGTCCTGGCGTCAGCTCTTCATAACGCAGGCCGATCCACCGGATATTTTTAACGGCATCAGTCTGAGACATCACAGGGTGCTCTTGCAGGAACTTGAAGGTGTCCTCGGCGCCATTGCCGGTTTGGTAGTCAAGCAGCACAAGGAACTCGGGGTTAGCCGACGCGACCGCTTCCCAGGAAGAGCGTCCCCAACTCGTCTCCATATCTGTCGTCACATTCGTTCCGCCCGCAGCTTCGATCATCGCATCAGGGATCGCAAACTTGCCCGCTGTGAAAGGCGCATCTGCGGGGCCGTCCAGCAGGAAGACGCGCGGCTTTGCGAGATCATCAGTCTGCGCTTCAATCGCGGCCAGTTCCTCCCTCCAGCCAGAAACCAGCGCTTCGGCCTTGTCTTGCACATTCATGACTTTACCCAGCCGCAAGACATCATCAAAGAGCAGGTCCATGGTGGCTTCGGGGCGATCCTTATCCAGATGCACACAGCTTTCCGTCAGGATCATGGTCTTTATGCCAAAAGGCGCAAGCGTTTCGGGCGTCACGTCACCACCGGGGCGCATGCCATAATACCAACCCGCAAAGAAAAGGTCCGGGCTTGCCGCGACGAGGTTCTCCACTGTCGGATATTTCGGTGCGAGTTCGGGTATGTCCCCGCGCAGCGTGTCGAATTCGGGGCTCGTCTTGTACCAGCCGGTGATGCCGGTCAGCCCGACAATCTTGTCCTGCAGGCCAAGCGCGAAGGCCATGTCGGTCATGTTCATGTCATGCACGACCAGACGTTCGGGCTGGCTGTCGAAAACGAGCGGTTCGCCGCAATTGTCGATGGTGACTTCCTGCGCAGCAGCGCCGCTTGCCAAGGCGGCAATCAATGCCGCAGACCAGCAATGTTTCATGAAATGGGTCTCCTTGTATCTGATGAGCGAAGGACTTTGCGGATATCGAGCGCCGGGATCATGCGCCCCTCATGGCGAAGTTGCAGATATTCAACACCGAATGTGTCATGCACCCGCTTTGGCGTGAGCACCTCAGAGACCGGACCGAAAGCGACAAGTTCACCCGATTTCATAAGCGCTACTTGGCTGGCGAATTCGGGGATAAGAACAATGTCGTGGACGATCATCACCACGGTGATCCCCAGCTCTGTAACAAGCGATAGCATGCGGCCTTTCGCATCCGGATCGAGATGGTTTGTCGGCTCATCGAGGAACAAGAGCGAGGGACGTTGTGCCAGGGCCCGCGCAATATGTGCACGCTGGCGCTCGCCGCCAGAGAGCGTTGCCATTTTCTTCTCTGCGAACCCAATCAGGCCCGTCAGTTCAAGGACCTCTTCCAAGGCGCGCGCATGCGCCGCTGCTGAGCGATCCGCCTGTATCGGGATCTGGCCCATTGCGACATATTCTCGAAGCGCAAGCCGCCCGTCGGGCATCTCTTGCTGACCAACGACAGCGATATGGCGAGCGCGCTGAATGGCGGACATCTCTCTAAGGCTCTTGCCTGCGACATGAACCTCTCCGAATGCCGGGTCCACAGCGCCGCTTAGCAGGTTGAGCAGAGTGGTTTTGCCTGCTCCGTTTGGGCCGGCAATCGCCAGAACTGAACCGTTGTCGAGATCTAAGTTTGCGTCCCTTAGCAAAACGTCCCCGCCCGGGGTAAGGTGGCGTAGATCGCGTGCGGCAAGGGCACGTAAGACGGTCATTTCCACCCACCATAGACGACTGCCGGCAGATGTGCAGGGACCTTTCTGAAAAGTGACCCAGGCCATTCAGTTACATTGGTCCAACCGTCTTCAAGCCGTTGATATTGAACCGCGAACACGGCGACATCGCCGTCCGTTTCAATCTGTTCAAGGAGATATTGCGCTCTTTCGTGGGCCTGAAATCTGGCGGTATTGGGATCGCCACACCCTGACGCGCACTTGTCGTTCCAGATCGCACGGCCAGCCTGTCGCTCCGACGTCAAAGCATGCAGCACTTTCTCTGCGTCGACCTCGCCAGGGCTGGACGGGCAACTGAGGACAGCCTGATCACTCCGAGCTGTCACTGTCCGCTCCTTTTGCCTGGAAGCGCGGACAGAAGGTGCCGATCATGCAAACACGTGCCAGACGTGCCATCAAAGCCTCCTTCCAGGACGCCCCGCCCCGGGTTGGTGTCATTGCGATGGCAGGTCTCCTGACTTGCGGGTCGAAGCTTGGCCATCCTTCCCAGCCCTAAGGCCAGTGGACGTTTGGCTTTGCTCTCCGCTCACAGTTGCGGGGGCAGTTACGGATTTGGCGTCGGATGACCACCTCACCGTATTCCCTTTTCATCCCTTCGGCACGCCGAAGAAAACCATCGATCAACAGGTGGCCTACTTTTTGAATCGCGTCAATATCGAACCTTGATCGTGAGTTATGCGAGATCAGGTTGACCGCCGGTCGCCTGCTGGTTTCTCCGCATCCACGCCTCCGCATTTTTCGCCAATCGCCATCTTGAAAGCTTGAGGGAAAGGGGAATCTATCGACGGTCCAAAATGAAGCCAACCTCCGCAGCCAAAGTGAAGCCCGCCCCGCTCAGAACTTTAGTTGCGCCGAAGACAGCACCCCGCGACGCGACTTTGCGTTCTCGGGTCATCATACGGTTCTTCATTCGGGTATTTCGGGCGAGCACGTGCCCCCTTGGCCAGACACCGTCTGGCGATATAAATCTACTAACTTGATACCGAAGGGTTATGCAATTGGAGCTTCGTCACCTGCGTTACTTCGTAGCCGTCGCCGAGCATGGCGGGATCAGTCATGCGGCCGAGCGGCTGAACATCGCGCAACCTGCCGTGTCGCGTCAGATCAGAGACCTTGAAGCTGAACTTGGATTTGATCTGCTTTTGCGCGAACGGCGAAGGGTCGTTCTGACAGATGCCGGACGCGCCTTTGCCGACCGTGCGCGCGCCATACTTCGCGAGACGGAAGAAGCCGCTGATGCCGCCCGCCGCATTGCCCGTGGCGAGGCAGGAACTGTTCGTGTCGGCTTTCTGGAAAGCGCCTCCTGGGCAGGGCACGTGCCGCGCACGCTCAACCGTTTCAAACGACGTCATGAGGAGATCCGGCTCGACATCCGACCAATGAGTTCAGTTGACCAGATCGACGCACTTCAGGCGGGCGAAATCGACGCCGCTTTCGTCTACCGGCAGGATAACATATCCGAAGATGCTCTGGCAGTTCACTCACTTCGCCTCGATGACGTTCTGCTGGCCGCTTCCACCGACCTTGCCTTTGACCACGAGGGATCCCTGTCTTTTGACGAAATTGACGGCTTGCCAATCATCGCATTTCCAAGGTCGGTCGCCCCAGCCTATCACGACGCGCTTTTCGAAGCACTCTCTGGCATCGGGTTCAAACCGCAAATCGTGCAGGAGGCCAAGGATGAGACGACGATTCTCAGCCTTGTCTCCGCCGGTGTCGGTTGTGCTTTCGTCAATTCCGCCAACATGCATCGCCCCCCACGCCGGGTGCAGTTCCGCAAGGTCAAGGGGTTGTCAGTTCCGATCGAATTCCTGTTTTTGACCCAACGGTCGCCGGGCAGTCTGACGCAATTACTGATCGACGTCGTTCTGGCAATAGATATCCAGAAGGCATCACCTTGATACATATATAGACCTACAAATCATATTTGTCCCGCGCCACATACAGTTCATCAAAAGACGCAAAGATGGACACCAGACATGACGCGCATTCTGAAAACCAAATTCGCCAGCGTGGTCGTCGCAAGCGCGATTGGCATGCAATTGGACGGGGAGACTGCGGCGGGCACACCGATCACGATGGACAACCTTGTCGCCAATGCCGATATGATCCGCATCTCCGACAGCATTGACGCCGCTGTCGATGCAAAAGACTGGGCGCTCACCCGCAGCTTCTTCACAGATGAAATCCACGTCGATTTCACCTCGCTCGTCGGGGGTGAACCGGCAACGATCCCCGCGGATGCCTTGATCGCGGGCTGGTCGACCAATCTGACTGCCGAGAAGAGATCCTTCCATTTGCGCGGCAACCACCGCATCACGTTTGAAGGTGAAAACACGGCGACGATGGTCAGCCACGGATACGCGTGGAACCATATGGAGCGAGGTGCCTTGTCAGAAAATGGTGGCGAGGCGCTTTGGGAGGTCTGGGGCGAATATACGCACGGTTTTGTCAAAACCCAAGACGGCTGGCGCGTCAACAAGATGAGCTTCTTTGCCACAGCGGAACGCGGCAATCCTTTCGTCCGCAATACGCCGGGCCGATGAGCCTTCCCACCGCTCACATCGCCGGACAGAACAAGACCAAGGAACATTCTCATGAACACTGAAACAGGTGACATCAATCGCAATCGCCGTGCATTCCTCGCGGGCATTCCCGCCGCCGCTGCGGCTGTTGCCCTAGGCTCTACCAGCGTTGTTGCGCAGACTTCGCAAGCCAGCCCGGCCCCTGGGCGGCGCATGCTGGGCAATCTGGAAGTATCGGAGCTTGGTCTCGGCGTGCAAAACATGCACCACACCTTCCATACAATTGTCCCGGATCGTGACGACATGATCGCCCTGATCCGCGAGGCTTATGAGCAGGGCGTGACCTTCTTCGACTGCGCCGAAGTCTACGGGCCATTCGAATGCGAGCGCATCCTTGGCGAAGCGATGGCGCCGTTTCGCGATGACATTCAAGTGACGACAAAGTTCGGATTTGGTGTCGATCCCGAAACTGGAGAGTGGGACTTCACCGTCACCAGTCAGCCAGACCGTATCCGACGTGCGGTCGAAGGTTCGCTTCGGCGCCTCGGTACCGACCGCATTGACCTCCTCTATCAGCATCGCGTCGATCCGAACATCCCGATTGAGGATGTCGCTGGTGTGGTCAAAGACCTCATGGACGAGGGCAAGGTTTTGCATTGGGGTCTGTCAGAGACGGGACCAAAAACCCTGCGCCGGGCGCATGAAATCCTGCCAGTCAGCGCCGTTCAAAGCGAATACTCGATGCTGTGGCGCGCCCGGGAGACGGATATCCTGCCTTTGTGCGAAGAACTTGGGATTGGCTTCGTGCCATTCGCGCCATTGGGCTACGGCTTTCTGACGGGTGCCATCGATATGGAAACCAGCTTTGCGCCGGGCGATTTCCGCGCGAACACCTCGCGCATGGATCCCAGTAACCGGGCGGACAACCTGGCCGTCGTGGAACTGGCCCAGATCTGGGGGCAACAGAAAGGCGTCAAACCCGGACAAATCGCGCTGTCCTGGTTGCTTGCGCAAAGCAACACAATCGTTCCCATCCCCGGGACAACACAGGTCCAGCACCTGCTGGATAACATCGCAGCTGCAAAGATCAGCTTTATCACTGACGAATTGGAGGCATTTACAGCATCGCTGAACGCGATTGAGATCAAAGGCACACGCGCCCCGCAACTTGTGGCCGATTGGTCCGATGTGGAAGCGCCCGACGTTTGATAAGGTCAGCCCGATCCTGAGAAGGGCCGAGCCTTCGAGAGCTCTGACCAAAGGTACTTCAAAAAGCTTGGACCAGAGCAACGAAGACGAGGAAACCCTAAGGCAGGCCCAGGCCTCCAACCCTCTGGCCACCCGCGTCAGAAAGTCATGCTGTAAAACACCGAAATACTTCGACCGGGCGCTTTGACGTAGTAGTAGTCGTCATATCCGAAGGCTTCGACCGAGAAGGATTGTTGCAGAACCGGCACATAATCGCGGTCGAAGAGATTATCGATGCCGATGCGCAATTGACCGGGGCCTATATCGAAACGCGCGGAGGCATCCACGACGGTGTAACTTTCGATCGACTGAAGCCCGGTAAACTGCGTCGAATCTGGATCGCGACTGCCGGAATGCAGAACATCCAGACGGTAGGATGACCGCGCATCTGGTTGATACTGCACATACGCGGTAATCTTTGTCGGCGGGATCCGGTCAGAGCCCAGATCGCTGTCGCGCGCGCCGTCTCCGGTTGTGTCATATTCACCTTCGATCAGGGACACTGTCCCACCGATCTGCCACTGCGCATCGATCCTGTAGTCAGCCGTCAATTCCAGGCCACGTATGCGTTCCGGGGCCAAAACCAAGTTCAGGTCCGCGTCGTAGGTTTCCCCGGCATTTGAGTCGCTTTGGAAGGCCGCAACAGAGTAGCGAAATCCACCCGTTTCGCCTCTTATGCCGATCTCGTAGCTCTCTGTGCCTTGGCCGTCGCCGTCAATCTCGTCCACGGTCGCAAAGGTGGAGTCAGCCAGCGCCCTCGACAGAGCACCCAGTTGGAAAGTCTCGGCATATCCACCGAAGACCGTCAGTGCTGGTGAGACTTCGTATGAGGCCGAGATGTTCCAGAGCGGTTCGTTAAACTTCACGGTGCCGCCTGCGATGGCGACATTTGCGTCATTTATGAAGTCTTTGATATCCACATCCAAATGCTCGTATCGCAAACCACCCGTCAGCGTCAGACGATCGCTTGGCTGATAAGTCACTTGCGCAAAGGGGGCGTAACCGGTCATCGTCAGATCGGGTGTCGTCGCCACAGGCAGATCAATCGGGTTCACGACCGTTTCGTCACGTATCACATCAAGCCCCCAGACAAGATCGACCCGATCCGCAACAGGCGTATTGAAGGTGACGCGCGCGCCGACCTTTTCACTTTCCGTCTCATATTGCGGGAACACCGTTCCGAAGAATTCCGTCCGGGTGAAGGTGGTCGTCTTGTCGTTGTAGTAGACAAGTACGTCCATCGACCCACCAAATATGTCTTCGTTGAGGTATTTGAAACTGAAGCTGCGGTTTGAGATACCGGGCGTTCGGGTGTTGATATCGCCCAACGCGGGTGTCGCGCTGGTGTTTCGCGCGATGCTGCCGCCGCTGACAAGCCCGGCAAAGTCGCTGTCCTGTTCGTAATCATAGAGGTTCGCGCTGAATTCCAACCGTTGCGCGCCGTCGATGTCGTAGCCTGCCTTAAAAAGCAGGTTGTAGCTGGTGATGTCATCCGTGCCGCCCTGCGTTCCGAAACTGTCCGGTGGGCGACGCTCCCCCGTTGGTGCGAATGAACCGCCTGTATCCTCCACACCAAGCGACAAGAGATAATCAAATGCACCAATTTTCTGCGAGGTCAGAGCGCTGGCGCTGAAGGATAGGGATTCCCCAACATCCTCTTCCTGAAACCGCATGCCGAATGTGACTTCGGAAAACTGTTCGCCTTCGCGGGGTTTCTTCGTGATGATGTTCACAAGGCCGCCTGCCCCGCCAAAACCGAACGCAGCGGTTGTGCCGCGGATCACCTCGATTTGTTTGATCGCCGACAGACCGATCCCGTTCAGGGCCCGGAAATCATTGTTGAGCGTATTGGTCTGCGGGATGCCATCGATCAGCGTCAAAAAGTTTCTGCCACGCAGCGGCTGACCGTATTCGGTCAGGTTTTCGGTTGATGGCGCAAAGCCAGGCACGGTCTTTCCCAGAATATCACCGACCTGCGTGTTCGTTGTGGCCTGATCCTTGATGTCGTCTTCCGTAACAACGGTGACCGACGTGGTGGATTCCTCAACCGGCGTTTCCGTCCCGCGAATGGACTGGAGAACGATTGTACCCAAATCAAAGGGTGCCGCGTCCTGCGCATTGGACGATGTTGCTGTGATGATTGCGATAACACTTGTGCAGAGCCGAATTCTCATAACGGCGCTTCCCCCGATCAGATCTTTCTGTTCTTCCTGGCTGATCGCTGGGGTACCGACGGGATGTTTGTTTGATAACGTGCGGTTCTACAAGGGCAATTTTGACGCACGCGTCGGGCAAAAATCTAGTCGGCGCAGTCACCTTCGGCGATGAATTCGAGAAAACAATCGAAAGAGATCCCTTCCTTCCAGTGGTCGCCTTCATATTCTGGAGCGTTTGTCGGAGAGACACGCTTTGGGTCAGGTTCTGTTCCCCTTGGCGTTCCCGCTTGATCTGCAGTGACCATCGGGGCTTGGCGGGGCTGCCGCAAAGATCCCTTATCTTCGTCGGCAGCCACCGCCATCACCCAATGCGCGCAGTACGGATGTTGCGGCGCATCCAAATGCGACAAACAGAGCGCAACAGACAAAATCGCGTGAGCCCACAAGGCTAGAACTCGAACGAATAATTCACCGCAAGCTCCCGCCCTGGACCGGCAAAGCGGCGGTCGGCTGTTACGCCAAACCGAGATTGGCTTTCGAGCGGGATATAGGATTCGTTGAAAAGGTTACTCACCTGAACTGATAGTTCTCCGCCGTGGTCAAAGGCATACGTCATGCCGATATCGGCAGTTACGTATCCTTCGGCCTCAAAGCTGTCGACGCCGTCATCAAACGCCCGATCTCGGTCGCCCAGATAAAAGATGCCCGCATTGACGTTCATGCGCGGGGTGGCCTGCCAATCCGCCTGTAAGGAGATCTTCAGGGGCAGAACGGTCAGGCTTGATAAAGCCAGATACTCACCATCGTTGTCTCTGTCGTTTTCGCCGTCATTCCAGGACACTCCGACACCAAGGTTCACGGTTTCGGAGATCGGTCTTGCAGCTTCAAATTCAAAACCATAATTCCTTTGCGGCGCCCGATCCAGCCGCCCACCGCCGGTGGCAGGATCAACACGGACAGTCGATCCCAAGTCCGACTCAGCATAAAAAGCGGCAAACGCATAATTCGTCAAACCCACCGAGCCACGAACGCCGACCTCATAGCTGTCGACGACAATTGGCTCCAAAAGGCTGGTGCCGGACAGAGGCACACCCGGATCAACCGATCCAGCGGCAAAGTTGATGCCCGGCAATGAAAATCCCTGGGCGAAACTGGCGAAGAGCGTGGTGTTCGGGCTTACATCGTAAAGGACACCCAGGTTGAAGGAAAAACCGTCAGCATCACCGGTTCCCCCAGGACGCAATCCGGGATCTCTGGAAAACACGGGATCCGCCGGGCCGACAACGTAGTCGAAACGGTCATAGCGCACGCCCCCAGTTAGAGTGACAGCTGGGCTCACGTCCCAAGTCCCCTGCGCAAAGATGCCGTAGGATTCGATGTCGACGGGTGGCGCTTGAGGCCCGCTGCTTGTTGCGTCAAAGAGACCTGTCGCATCAAAGACCGCAGGGTCCGATATACCCACGATCAATGCTTCGCTTTCGTCACGGTAGTCAGCGCCGATGTTCAGCTTAAAAGCGTCGGTGACGTCAAAACTATAGTCGACACGAACCCCAAAGGCCTCTGCGTCTCCGTTGGTCTGCCACAGGCCAGGCCAAAAATCAGGAAGCGTTCCCCCGGCAGCGATCTGGCGCGATCGGATGTCGCTGCCGATCTGGGTCAGTTCCTCACTTGAATAGTAGAGTTGAAACTTGAAATCTCCGCCTGCCAGATCCGAGTTCAGATAACTTAGGGAGGCGTATATCCCTTCCTGGGTTGGTTCATCTGCATATTGCTGCGGTGCGAGTATGGCGACGGCCGTTGGATCGGGCCCGGCAGACGCCGTATTGGTGTAGTCGGTTGCCCGAGCACGCGACCGTGAGTAACTCAGAACGCCTTCAAAAGATTGTGCTGCATCAATATCGTAGACCAGTTTTCCGAAAACACTCGCATCGTCGAAATCATCCAGACGCGTCGGTGCGATCCGCTGACCATCTGGTTGGAAGTGGGCGCCATGGCTTTCAAGGCTCACAACACCAACATAGCCAAGCGCATCGATGCGCCCGCTGCTCTCCGCACTCAGCCTGTAGCTGAGACTTTCGCCATCAAACGCGCTGCCATTCGCAAGCGAGGTCGTAAACCCGGTCGATATGCGGTTGATCTGCTCATCCGTTGGATCTTTGGTGAAGAATTGGATAACGCCGCCCGAGGCCCCCTGACCATACAAGGCGGTTGGGCCATAGAGCACCTCGATATCTCCTATGACCTTCTGATCGAAGTACTGGAATTGGACACCGAAAGCACTGGACAGCGGAATACCATCGATCAAAAACAGCGGATCGCGTCCACGCAGGGTCAGACCGCGCGTGGCATTCTGAAAGACGGGCGTGCCAAAACCGGGGATGATCTGCGGCAGGATCTGCGAAAAGTTCGTGCTGGTCTTGGCTGCCTCTTCAACCTCTTCCTCATTGATGCTTTTGACCGCCCGCGGCACCTCGTCGATGGGTACCGCGTCCCGATTGGATTGGAATATCAGATCCGGAAGCTGAAAGGGCTCTTGCCCGCCTTGTTGTGCCTGCGCTGTCGCAGCGAACAGGGCAAAAAGGCTCAAATGGCCGCAAAAACGACCGCTATAAGCCAACGAATTTCGATTCTTCATAGTATCCCCCACCGAAGCAAATTGCCTGCCTATACGGTGGGTTAACGGATTAGATAGGCGGGCCTAAATCAAAGGCAAATGGTTAATTTCAATCAGCCGCAGCCGGAAGGCGCCACCAATGGACAATCGGATCGGTTTCGACGTAACCGCCTTCCGGGAAACGCAGATCAGAAGCGTGGACGTACCAGAGATCGGCCTGGTGCCACATGGGAACGATATGGTGGCCCCAGCGCATGAGCCGATCAAACGCCCGGGCAACGGTCAGCAATTCTTCCTGATCTGTCGTGGCCTGCATGCGGTCAATCAGATGATCGATGGCCGGATCCTTCAGACCAGCCAGCCCATAGCCCTGATCACCCGCTTGATCACTATGCCAGTACCAGCTTTCCTGAACGCCCGGCGGCAGCGAAGCCTGCCAAGTCAGCAAAGTCAGATCGTATTCGTGATCCAATATCAGCCGCCTCCCCGACACGTAGTCGTAAGCCCGCAGATTAAGCTGGATCCCGGCCTGCTCTAGCGCCTTGCGATAGGGTTCCAAGCGCTCGACCGACGACCTGTGTGCTGTCACAAAATCAATCTGCCAGGGTTGGTTCGTCTGCGGGTCTATCCGCACGCCATCGCGAAGTTCAAAGCCTGCATCGGTCAAAAGCTGACTGGCGCGCCGCAACCTCTGACGACGTTCCGGGGGCATTGGCGGTCCGGCCGCGTCCAAGACAGATTGAGGTATCTCGTCCTCAAACTGCGCAAGCAGCGCGATCTCTCCATCAGAAGCGGGTCCTTGTGCGGCAAAAGACGTGTTGCCATAGAAGCTGCCCGGGGGTTCGTAAGCCCCACCGAAAAGGTCCAGATACCACGCCGTGTCAAAGAGAAGCCCGAGGGCAGCGCGCACCCGCCCATCACCGAAAGGCGCGCGCCGCTGATTGATGACCAAAGTGTGAAGCGCACCGGCATCCGCGCGAGGCAGTGCGGTTTTGGTGATGCGACCGGCGTCCAAAGCGACACCATCATAGCGCCCCTGCCATGCAGCCGCCGAGAATTCACGGCGCAGATCCAAAAGGCCACTTTTTAGCCCTTCGATCAAAGCGGTTTCATCGAAAAAATAGCTCACCCGCACTTCATCAAAGTTCCAGAGCCCTTTGTTGATAGGATGGTTCCTGGCCCAGTAGTCCGCGACACTTTCCATCACCATCTCTTTGTTGAAAACGAGCGAAGAGACACGGTAAGGGCCGCTGCCAAGCGGCACGTCGAGCGTTATGTCCGCAACATCACGCGCGGACCAAAAGGCCTTCGATTGGATGGGAAAGGTCCCGATCAGTTCAATGTAGCGCCACGAGCGTTCCTCAAAGCTGCGGAACACGATTGTGCGGGCGTCCTCAATTTCGATCTCGATTCCCTTAAGCGCCCCTCGATATCGCGGTAGTCCATGGGCGCGAAGGCTTTCGAATGTGAACGCGATATCCTCTGAGGTCACCGGTTGGCCATCGTGCCAGCGTGCCGCCGGGTCCAGGTGAAAGCGGGCAAAGCTGAAATCGGGGGCAACCTCGATTTCCTTGGCCAGCAATCCATAAAAGACTGCCGTCTTGTCCTGCACCTGCACCAGAAGAGTGTCGAAGATGTGCTTCATCTCTGCCGGAGCACGACCAGGAAACCGCATCAGGTTTGTGCTGTCGAAATTCACCGTACTGCCAAGCCGCAATGCGCCACCTTTGGGCGCTGTCGGATTGGTGTAGGACAGATCACCAGACGCGGTCGTCACCGCGCCGAAAGGAGAAAACCGCGCGACATCTGAACTTGCGGTACCGAGCGTAAGGAACAGTGCCACACAGCACCAAGCCAACCGAAAGATCATCGGCATTCCACCATCGTGAATTGATGTTTTGTCTGGCGTCATGCGTCCTGAGGAAAACGGCATGGCTGGCTGGATAAACAAGAAGTAGAGCCCCCGCTTTCAGATCAAGCGATCAGTATTGGAGACCTTTTCGACGTGGGCTTTGTCTGCACTTGTAAAGCTTGAGGCGGTTGCAAATCCAACGGCCGAAAGCGCGGCACCGCACCAGAAAGCCGGTGCGGCATCCAAAGGGTCCAAAAGCGACAGCGCATCGCCAGAAAGCAATAGAAACAGGACAACCTCCATGCTCAGTTAGCTGGCCAATTCCGTCGCCTGACACCCCGGCGCGCATGGCGGCCATCCGACGTCGGTCCCTATGGTTACCGACATAGCCTACATATTAGTATGTTGTGCGCAGTTTGGCAGGTCGTCAGGAAGCGGGAATTCTGCTCAGTCGATGGTAAAATCAGTCGATATCGGTGAAAAACTCAGCCCAGCACATCTTTTGTTTGCGTTCGCTTTTCACTTAACCTTTCCGGGATCCTTTGCGTTGGTCGGTTGAAGCACAAGACTGCTTGCATTTGTTCACTTTCGGCTGCTTGTTTCACTTCGTTAAACAGCTTCCGGACAAAGGTGATCTTGTTGGCAACGGCGCACTCGCATTCTGCGAAATGGCCCTTTCGGATCGCACGGAACGTCTCAATGCCTTTGATCGTGGCTTTGGCGGCGCTCAGGCTTTGGAGTCCGCGCATGGGTGTCAGGCGATGCTTTTAGGCAGCGTGGTCGCCCTCGATCCGGTTGTTCAGGTGCTTTCGCGTCATGGGGCGGATCACATCTTCCGGAACGGATCGCGCGTTCCGTTCCCCGATACCCTTGGCGTAAGCGCGCTCGCGGATCTCGGGGGCGAACTTTTGGACCCACCGATAGACCGTCACTGTATCTAGATGATCCCGCGATCTTCAAGCAGATCCCGACATCGCGATATGAAAGCGGGAAACGGCCGTGTCAGCGAACGGCAGACAGGACCGCGCCCTCCGCGACACGATGGCCTTTGAATGGGTCGTGACGCAGCATCGCTGATCCTTCTCACGGCAAAAATCGCACAGCCAACCCGATCAACACAACGGACAGCTTTCACGGGAAACTGACCCGTCCTGGTCGGCGTGGCGGGGTCAAGAGCCGACCTCAGCTTCCGAATCCGGCCATGCCGCGGCGCCAATAAGCCGTGCTCAGTTGCCGCTCTTTGCCAAGGCCCAACATACCCTTGAAATGCTTTCGCAAGGCCTGGGCATTGTCGAATTCTCCTGCAAAGAAAGCATATTCAGTGCGGCCAGGTTCCGTCATCTCTTCTGCAATCGCTTGGATCTGCTCGGGGAAATCATCGGGGTCGACGCATCTCACCTCAAGATGGGTGTCAGGAAAATAGGTTTGCAGATCGCAATCATCAGGCGCGGCGACGACAACCGATCCTTTCGACGCTTGATCGATCGTCGCCAGCAAACGTGCAATGGCCGGAAGGCCCGTTCCATCTGCTGCCAGAAAATAGGTTGTGGCCTTCGGCAATTGGTCCATCCCTGCCGGCCCCATGGCCCCGATGAACTGCCCGGGTTCGGCCTGCTGCGCCCAAAGCGAGATCAGCCCGCCCGCATGGCGCACAATGTCCAAATCGATTTCAGCCACATCTGCCCGCACGTTTTTGATAGTCACGTATCTGGCATGAAGCTTGTCATCTCCCTGGGGCCAGATAGGCGATCCGTTTTCGCCCATACGTGGCCAGACCGGATCGCGCCCGGGCCTCGATGGCAGCATCAGCCGCACATGAAGGCCCTGCCCCAGCATGTCATCTCTGTCGGGCATCTTGATCGTAACCCGCTGCATCCCGCGAAAGATCTCTTTGCTTTTAACAACTTCGAGAACGCGGAAGTTGGGAGGCAGATCGCCGGGCTTTGAATTCTCTCCACGCCAGCGGATGGCGCCGGCGGCGCGTTCATCCAATTCGGCGACATGATGGGCGATTTCTTCCTTAAAGAAGATCAGCGCGCTTTCGTTTGGACCTTTGATCTTGACGTAAAGACCGGTGTCTTGAACCTTGAAATCAACCCGGAAGGCTTCGTGTTCGATAAAGCGACCGCCATCTTTGGTGCTTTTGAGATCCAGCCCATGGTCGCCGCTGATATGCGCCTCAAATGCGATAAGGATTTGGCCCGGTTGATCGGTTGGAATAACGGTATCGGTTATGCAAGACATGCAAATCCTCGGGTGGAGTGTTGAAAAGACGCCACGATTTTGCTGGCGCGCATTCTATACTCTGGCAAGGATCTGGCGGACCGGGCTGGAGTGCGTTGCCAACTAGCAATCACAGAGTGTTCGCTGACACAATCCCAAAATTGGCTCTCAAAGCGGTCGTTCAAACCAAGGCCAAAAGTCGCAGCCCAAGCCGGGCCGCTGGCCGTCGACATGTGCATCACAATGCGGTAGCGCACCCACGAGCCAGCTTGCGCGCAACGCACAATCCAACTCACTAGAAACTGGAGCCTGGCAGATAGCACAAAGCACATCGTGCACACCAAGCGGATGGCGATGTTCAGGCTTGGTTTCCAAACGACGAAGGACCAACCGGCGGGCTTGACAGTGATCCGCCAAAAGAAAGCAAGGCGTCATTCTTTCCGGCCATGGTAGCCGCGCTGGATGACGCAAAGATCTTCGAAATCCAGACCGCACCAAATTCCATCATAGCGGTGGCCAATACATCACATATCTTTCCAAGGGTTCGAACTCGGATGGGGCCGCAACACCTTCGTCTTCAATAAAGGTGTGGATGCAGTCCAAGATTTCGACGATTGCTAACGTCGCTGGGTTCGATTGGCATGATGCTGTCCAGCACTTTAGAGAAGTCGACACCTCACGCTCAAACGCGTCGACCTGCACGATCTGCAAAGTGACATGTTCGAGTTTGTCTGATCAGATCGGCGGGGCGCCCGGTGCGCCCCACCCCAGCTTGCCGATACCAGCTTTAGATATTGTCGCGCCGCATTGCCGGTAAGGTTACAGACCCGTCGCTGTGCCAAAAGGCGTCTCGAGATCGATGCGGTTCAGGCAGACTGAACGGTCCTCAAAACCCGAACCGATCCGACACGCCCCTATGACGAAATCATATCTTGTGACGTCGTCACATGGCGCATTAGGGGTTTCAAAGATGGCCTCGGTGCTCCCTCCCGGCTCCATATTCAAAAATGAGTTCCCCTTGCTGCGTCCAACTTGCATATCGCCGACATAAGACAGGAAGTAGCCATTGATCTCCGTCAGCGGCTGATCGCTGTTGTTGGTCAGCATGACGGTGATGGTGCAATAGTATTCCCGCAATCCCGTCTCAACAAGATCTAGCTTGTAGTCGGCCCGCACAGGTGAAGCGATCACCATGCCAATCCCAAATGCCAAAGCCGCCTTTGTTGGCCGGATCATCTCATCTCTCCCCTGATGTCCTCGCAATCGCGGCTTCATCCGCTTCAGTCTCTTCGCGCTTAACCTTCTGATGCGCGTCCTCCGCAAGCCCGATCCGCCAATATCCCGATGCATAGACATCCCGCCGGGACAGCGCCTTTTCCCCGCGCAGAAACACCCTGAGCGATCGCACAACGCCTGTTTCACCTGCAATCATTGTGCAGATCCGGCCTTTTGGGAAATCCAGACCTTCAATCCTAGCGACCTGAGCATTCGACGATTGATGCGGATTCCGGTGAATGAGCCAGTGTTGATCGATACCTTCCGGCGCATCAATGATCTGCCGATCCGCCTCAGTTGTGATCTCGAAAATTGCAACGCCGCGCGCCTCTTTGGGCAGGGCTTCCAGACTGGCGGCCGCCACAGGCAACGCCGACATGTCCGCCGCAATGAGATAGAAGTCCGCATCCTGAGCCGTGAGCTTCGGCGAACCCGGTCCGGCAAACCCCAAAACATCCCCCGGCTTGGCGTATTCAGCCCAGGCAGAGGCTGGGCCTTCATCACCATGCGCCACAAAATCGATGTCCAATTCGCAAGCCTCCGGTCGTGCATGCCGGATCGTATAAGTCCGGGTCACCGGCTTTTTGCCATCCCCGTATCCATTTGAGAATTCCTCGGCGCTTTGACCAGGGTCGGGCAGCATGATCTTGCAATGCCCGCCTGCGCAATCCGGCGAAAGCTCTGCCAGTTCTGGCGATGTGAATGTCACGCGGATCATGTTTGGCGTCAGGCGCACCGCTTGGCGCACCGTCAACAGGCAGTTTAGGCGCCGTGCCTGAACAGGTTTTGGCGGAGATTGATCGTTTGGCATTCCGATGCTCCCTCAAGAAAAACTCAGCCTCGGTCGGGCAAAAGCGTCTTTCGACCAAAAAATGTGCCGATACGGAGCGCAGGATGCCAGACCGAAGTCTGAGAAATCAGATCATGTACTTTGAACGTTTGATCGGCTGCCAATCGGTTGCTGCACAAAAGGTGATGTCGTCAGCTTTGATTATCAAGCGCGATCCAAGGAATTCAAGGTACAGCGTGGAGGTTGATCTCGCCTCCATGCAAGAAGCAGCTTTTGTCGAAAAGCGACAGATCGAGCGGATTGGGAAGGCGGACATCGGAGAGGCCGGGCAGCGCCTTGCCACTGGCATCGAACATCCGGTCAATCTGCGAAATCGCCACCACAATCGCGCCCTTTGCCTTCGCATAAAGCTTCAGGTCCTCAACTTGGTCTTGAAGGCTTGGGTTCGTCCTCTTCTGATCAAGAATTTGAAGATAGTCGACAACGATGATCTCGCTGCCATCCGTCGGCCCGACGCGACGTATGATATGGTCCGAACAAACCGCGTCGGATGTGTCGATCATGGCGTGCCGTCCATCCGATACCTTAAATCCGAGATCCTCGAAGTGTCGGACAACATCAACAGATGTGTAGTCCAACGTAAAAAAGTACCCAGCCCTCCCGACTGCTTGCGCGCGGGCGACCAATTCAAGACCAAGAAGGGTTTTGCCCTGTCCTGGTCTCGCCCCAAGCAAGACAATTTCCCCGGGTCGGATGGCCGCAAGGATCCTGTCTGCAGGGCTTCGAAAGGACGTATTTGACGCCAGAAGGCTCCAGCTTTCGAAACCTTCAGATGCAGCAACGCGATCCAAAGCGGTATGCAGCGGGATCTTTTCCGCGCGCGCCAAAAGCTTGGCCTGACGTTTGAGTTTATAGATCGGTGCGGACAAACGCATAGTGGAAACTCCTCTTTCGAGCCAGACCTAGCAGTCCCTCCTTATGCTCGTGCTCGAACGGAATTGATCCAGTTTGGTGCGCTCTACACGTGCTGTGCTGCCCCGGATGCGGAGGGGGGAGGCCCGAGCAAGGCCTGTTCCGATTGCATATCCCGGAATGACCAACGGCTCAACTGCCGTTTTGACGTGCAAATGTCTTTGTTGTCCGATTGTCGGTGTCGGCTTGCTGCATTGGTACCTCTCCCGGCAAAGCCACCAGGCATCCAATAAATGATCTGTCTCAGATATTTGTCATCTGCCAAAAGACAAATGTCTAAATCAACCGATACGACCGGTCCCTGATCCCTTGCCATCTCGCGGCTCTTCAGACGGTTTTTGGATCGCGCGCAGGACCGGAATGCCGCTTTCCTTAAGTTGTTGGGGTGTGGCGAACTGGTGTTTGGGACCCGACGAAACCTCTACAACCGGAATAGGGATGGCGCCCATTTGAACCTGCTCTTCCCGTTCACGAAGCAGCTTCTCCAACTCTGGCTTCAGTCCGTCACCAAACCGTTTGGCAAACCGATCAAGCGTCAGCAACCATGTCAGGTCTTGGGTCATTATCAACTCCTTTTGCACCGAGATACGCCAGAGCTGCAGAGTTGTGGCTGGGACTATTGTCGCTTCCTAAAGGTCCTTGAATTGAGATCAAGTTAAATCTTAGTATTTTTATAAGATATTTGATGCTTGCCGACAAAAATGCATAATTTCAGATTGTTGCAATGCACAGTTTACTTGAGCCTCATGCGATCTCGCAAGAGATCACCTGCCAAGGATACTTCCCGCAGACCAGATTGTGGAAACACGAAGTTAACTGCCGCTTACAGTTCCAGTTCCACCCGTTCTTCATCAGTGAACAAACGACTGCGGGTCAGGAAACGACGCTCCATCCCGTTGTCGAGGCTGAACATGCCGCCACGTCCCGGCACGACATCAAGGATCAGTTGCGTGTGCTTCCACGCTTCGAATTGCGGGCCGCTGATCCAAACCTCCGCCCCGAACACCTCGCCAAGGCAGACGTCGCTCGATCCGAGAGGAAACTCGCCGACAGGATAGCACATTGGGGAAGAGCCATCGCAACACCCCCCTGATTGATGGAACATCACATCGCCATGCATCGCACGGATTTCTTGCAGCAATTGATGCGCGGCATCTGTCGCTGTTACGCGGGCTGTCGCATCCGTGCCGGGCAGTGCCTCGTCTTCGGTGACGCAGGTAACCTTTGTTTCACTCATGCTCAATCGACCTGAATTGGGATGAGAGGGGCCGCGCAGGCCCCCCTCTTTGCGGTTACTTATTCAGAAGAAGCCCATCTTGTTCGGGTTGTAGCTGACCAGCATGTTCTTCGTTTGCTGGTAGTGATTGAGCATCATCTTGTGGTTCTCGCGTCCAATGCCCGACTGCTTGTAGCCGCCAAAGGCCGCATGTGCCGGATAGAGGTGATAGCAATTGGTCCAGACCCGGCCCGCCTTGATTGCCCGGCCAAAGCGGTAGCAGGTGTTGGCATCACGCGACCAGACCCCGGCACCCAAGCCATAAAGCGTATCGTTGGCAATTTCCAAGGCCTCGTCTTCGTCCTTGAAGGTCGTCACAGACACAACAGGGCCAAAGATCTCCTCTTGGAAGATCCGCATCTTATTGTGGCCTTCGAAGATCGTCGGCTTGATGTAATAGCCGTTCTCCATATCCCCGCCCATGCTGGCCGCCTCACCGCCTGTCAGGACGTTGGCACCTTCTTGGCGGCCGATGTCAAAATAACTGAGGATCTTCTCTTTTTGCTCGCTCGAAGCTTGTGCGCCCATCATTGTCGCGCCATCGCGCGGATCGCCTTGCGCAATCGCCTCTGTCCGCGCAAGTGCGCGTTCCATGAAGCGGTCATAGATACTTTCGTGGATAATCGCCCGGGACGGGCATGTGCAGACCTCACCCTGGTTCAAGGCAAACATCACAAAGCCTTCAATCGCCTTGTCAAAGAAGGCGTCATCCTCGTTCAGCACATCCTTGAAGAAAATGTTCGGAGATTTGCCGCCCAGTTCCAGCGTGACCGGAATGATGTTTTCAGTGGCATATTGCATGATCAGGCGGCCGGTCGAAGTCTCACCGGTGAAGGCCACTTTCGAGATCCGGTCGGATTGCGCCAGCGGCTTGCCCGCCTCCAGTCCGAAGCCGTTGACCACATTTAGCACACCTGCCGGAAGCAAATCCGCGATCAGCTCGCAGAAGACCATGATCGTTGCGGGGGTTTGCTCAGCAGGTTTCAAAACGACGCAGTTACCTGCAGCAAGTGCCGGTGCCAATTTCCATGCGGCCATCAGCAGCGGGAAGTTCCAGGGAATGATCTGGCCCACAACGCCAAGCGGCTCGTGGAAATGATAGGCGACCGTATCGTCGTCAATTTCGCCCATCGTACCTTCCTGGGCGCGGATAGCCGAAGCAAAATAGCGGAAATGGTCAATCGCCAGCGGCAGGTCAGCGGCGCGGGTTTCGCGGATCGCCTTGCCATTGTCCCAGCATTCGCAAATGGCCAGAAGTTCCAGATTGTCTTCGAGGATCTGCGCAATCTTCATCAGCGCATTGGCACGGTCCGTCGTGCTGGTCCGGCCCCACGCATCTTTCGCCGCATGTGCTGCATCCAGTGCCGCATTCACATCGTCCGCATCGGACCGGGCGATTTCCCCGATGGCGCTGCCCGTCACGGGGCTGAGATTTTCAAAGTAACGCCCGGCCTTCGGCGCGACAAATTCGCCTCCGATGAAATTGTCATAGCGTTTCGCAAATGGCGAAACATGGGTTGTCGCATTGATTTGCGTCATGTCATTCATGAAATGTCCTCCTCTGGGCGGGGCTACCTTTTTACCGCCCTTGCAGTTGGCTTAACCCCTTCGCGCGCGCGGGTCGCCACCGGCGGGAATGTCGTAAGCCCGATGTGTTTCAGTTCTGGAACAGATTGAGGTCGTCTTTTTCCAAACCGACCCGTTTCATGCGCCGATAGAGTGTCGTGCGTGAAAGACCCAAGGCACGCGCCGCGGCCGCCGCGTTGCCGCCTGACCGAACCAGGGCGCGCCGTAAGGCCGCATATTCCGCTCCCTCGATACCGCGACGGCGCCCGTCCTGCCCGGCCAAATCCGCCAGTGGTATAGGTGCCAAGATCCGTTGTGTCCCAAGGTCCATCTTGCGCCGGGCCGCCCGTGTCGCGCCGATCACCAGATCGTCGGGATCAACGGCCACCAAGCAAGGAACATCGCCCCAGCCAACCATAACGATGCGGCTTTGCGGAAAGGTTGCCCGGAACAACCGCGCTTCGATCACATTGGCAAATCGGGCAGCAGCGGCAGCCAATAGACAATTCATGCCAACCGTTTGGTCCGCCCGGGCTGAGGACACATCAAGGGCGCCGACAAGCGCGCCATCGGCCCCAAAGATCGGCGCGCCGATGCAACTCATGGCCCGGTTCGTGTAAAGAAAATGCTCATCCTTGTGTATCGTCACGGCGCAGACTTCGGACAGGCAGGTGCCTATTCCGTTTGTGCCCGCCATCTGCTCACTCCAATCAAAGCCGGTGCAGAGCCCCCATGACGCAAACGTCGTCGCATCGCCGTCCGGGCTGCGTTGTTCCAGAATGATGCCGTCCGGATCAGTAAGGACCGCAGAACAGCCAGACATACCAACTATCTGGAACAACGCATCCAGCTCTGGTCTGGCCGCCTCCAGAAATGCGCCGGACGCATCCAGACGATCCCTGAGCGTCCTGCATTCCAGGCGATGCGGCTTGCGCGTCGATGCCGGATCAAGACTATGGATCATCATTGACCGCCGCCACGAGGCCGCAAGCCGCGAATGCGCAGCGGCAGAACCTGACTGAACGACTTGCATTACATGTTCGGCATGATGCAGCAAAGCTGACATGTTTGCCCCTCCCTTCGGTTGGATCACCTGGCCAAAAAGCGGGGCGTCATCGTTTTGCTGACAAGGACGTTAACCGTCTTGAAGCGCTAAACATACTGGCCAATGGTCGAAGATGGCGGTCGGATAAAACTGGAACGCGAACCTGTTGCCGGTCCGGGAGAGACCCAGATCATTCTGCGTTCGACATGAACTCTGCAATTGCTTTGACAAGATCGGGGTGAAGGGGGAGTGCTACGTCCCTGTATGTTGCGAACGGATCACCTGCGACGTCGGATTTAAGCATGTGTGTCCCATTTCCAAGCATCACGAGACGCGCCTGAGCCATGACACCATGCAAAAGCTCCGCGTCATGTCTGCCAACTTGGAGATCAGCATCTCCCTGTAGGATCAGCGCAGGACCCTCCCAGCTCGCCGCCGACTGAACCGGGTCATAGGAAAAGAGATCGATCATGTAGCGCTGCAAACCGGTCGAAAACAAAGGGCGCAGGATGGGGTTGACGTCATCCGGAGGATAGATCTCGCCTGCTTCGAGGCTTTGGATGATCACCTCCAGTTCCGGCATCAAAGGAGCATTGGCCGGATTTGCACGAAACTGTTCAATCATCAACTGGCCCAAAGGACGCCCGGGTGCCGCCATCAGGATGACGCCGCAAAGACCGGCCAGCCGCTGTTGCGCCGCGACCAAAGCAACGAGCCCACCCTCAGAGTGCCCTGCGATCCAGACACAGGATGCAAGCTTAGCGGCTTCGGCAACCCAGTTTCGAACGTCGGTGGCGTATTCGCTGATTGTTACATCATTGGGATCGGACACCGCGCCAGCACTGCCAAAAAATCCGCGTTTGTCGATGCGAAGCGATGCAATGCCTTCCCGGCCCAGCCCTTCCGCGAGCAGCCTATATGTGTCAGTCGACAAGCCCGCTTGGGCACCATTTCCATCCCGGTCAATGGGGCCGGAACCAGGAACGATCACGACAATGGTCTCTGCGTGCGGAACTGAAAGCAACTCGGCCTCCAAAGGCCCTGCGGGCCCATCAATCTGAAGTGCTTCGGCATAGGCCAAAGTGGGAAGCAGCAGGATGAGAACAATGACGACACGCATGTTTGTCTCCACAGATCGGTAGTGATCGTTGCTGGCATCTGTGGCTGGCAAAATGTCTCGTGGCCGCGCGTCAGTCGGACAACGCGTATCCAAAAACAGTTTAAGCTACTTTGGCGTGAGTTTCCAAACGTGCTCACCGCCAGAACATCGGGTTGCAAGCGGGCCTGTAATGGCAGAGCGGCTTAGTTCGGCGAGGCTATGCGTGTCCTGGTAAATCGCTTCGATCTCTGACTTGGAAACGGAGAATGGAGGCCCCTCCATTTGCGACTGATCGTACGTGTAGCTGACCAGCAAATGCGGGGCGGAAGCGCTGAGTTCGACAAGATGTTGTCCATATCTGGTCCGCATCTCAGCGGGCAGAGCCACCAATGCAGCGCGATCGTAAATCAGATCTACTTTCGGGATATCAGCCGCTTTCAACGCAAAAAGGTCGCCCTGCCAAAGCGTCAGTCGCCCGCTTTGAAAACGCCGCACACCTTTGTTTTCCCAAATCGTGGGCGTGAGCGCCATCCGTTCGAAAACGGCCTCAACCGCACCTTGATTGAATTCAACACCCGCTACATTATGCCCTTGCCGAAGCAGCCAATCAAGATCAACCGACTTGCCACACAACGGAACAAATATCTGAGATCCGGTCCTTAGCGAGAAGTCCGGCAGGTGCTGAGTCAAACACCTGTTTGGGACGGCCTCATGGAAAGCGATCCTGCCTTCCTCCCAGCGAGATTGCCAGAATTGTTCTTCCATTATCTGCTCCTTTGCATTGGCAATTTGGTGGTTTTGGACCACCGCTCAAGCCACTGGGGTGATAAAAACCCGCCAGAAGTATGTGCCTGCGAGGATCAGTCCAAACACTGTGACCGCGCCGCGCAAGACGGACGGATTGGCCATTTTGGCAAACCGACCGCCGAGGTAGCCGCCAGCCGTACTGCTGATCATCATGATGAGGGCTGCGCGCCAGTCGATCAGTCCACCCAGACCAAAGATGGCGATACTGATCAGGGTGAAGTTGGTCGCAAGCAGGTTCTTGATGCTGTTGGCCTGGTGAAAGTCCGAATACCCGATGATCTGCGCAATCGCCAACAAGATGATGCCAAGACCTGCGCCAAAGTACCCGCCGTAAATCGATGACACGAACAGAAAGGTCAAAGCCAGTCTTGCGGCGCCCGATCCGCCGGCCAACCTGGTCAACGCATCAGCGACAGATCCGCCAAACGCAAAAAGCAGCGTAGCAATGAGGATCAGGAAAGGAACGAGAACAAGGAAAGTCTCCGGATCCGATCTAAGCAGAAGGACGGAGCCGACCATCGCTCCAAGGCCGGAAATCAGCATCAGCGGTAGCAGCGTCGCGCCAAGACGGCGCAATTCGGTCCTATAGGCCAAAAGAGCGGCCGCATTAGACGGAAGCAATCCCAGATAGTTGGTCGCGTTGGCGACCATAGGTGGCAAACCAACGAACATAAGCGCTGGAAAGGTAAACAACGTCGCACCGCCCGCCACTGCGTTCCAAACGCCGCCGATCAATCCAACACCAAGAAGTAGAAAAAGGTCCGAATAGCCCATAAAGTACAGTCCATCGTTCGTTGACTGGACCGTATGAGGCGATTGCTCATGAATAAAATGAATTGTAGTCAATGAACCAATGACAAAATACGAACGCATTGACTTCAACAACGAGATGCTGCGCAGCTTCGTCGCGATTGCCCAGCATGGTCACCTGACGCTTGCCGCCGAAGAACTGAACCGAACGCAATCGGCATTGAGCGTTCACCTGCGCAAGATCGAAGCGGCCCTGGGCACGCGGCTTTTCGAAAGACACGCGCGCGGCATGACGCTCACCACCGATGGCGAACGCCTTTTACCCGTCGCGCATCACATTCTTTCGGAAATGAAAAGAGTCGGAGCGATGTTTTCGCGACCGCTGCGCGGGAAGGTCTCGGTTGGAATTCCCGATCACTACGATGACATGATCTTTGAAACCGTTCTGGCAGAGTTCAACCGCGCCTATCCCGAGGTCGATTTGACTGTCAGGTCAGGCTGTTCATCGGGGTTCGCGGCCGATGTTGAAGCCGGGAAGCTCGATATTGCGATTGTCAGCGGCCCGGTTCAACACTCGGATCACATCTTGGAAACCGAAGCGACCTATTGGGTCGAAAGCGACACGTTTGATCAAGATCCGGCAAAGCCATTGCCGCTCGCCGTTCTGGACCGAGGATGCTGGTGGAGCAGGATGCCCCACGAAGCGCTTTTGGAACAGGGTCGCGACTTCAACGTCACATTCCGAAGTTCAAGCTTCTCAAATTTACGCTGCGCCGTTCGGGCGGGCCTCGCAATCGGTGTCTTGCCTGCACGCGCCCTACAGAAGGGTATGCGGGTGGCGGATCCATCGAGGCGGCTCCCAGACCTGCCCCCGATGACACGCTCCTTGCTGATCGCACCGGGCGCCCCTCAAGAGATTGTCCAAACAATCGCGACAGAGCTGCGAGAGAGCCTTGTCAAAAGTCCTGCAGCCGGGCCCAAGGAAACGCGCGGGCTTTAGTCTCATCAACAAGCCTGATTGGTGCCGCGCAATGAGTCCCACGATCTTCAGGTGGCCACCGCTGATCCGTGTAAACCGATGTCGTCATCTGCTTGACAACCGGCCTTTTTCCTTTACTCGGACGTCAGGCTCTTGCCTGATGCCAGGTCTGCCTTCGGGCACCAAACCCCAGCATTCACAGAATTTTTAGCGCGTCCACAAAGCCGCGCGACATGCTGCGTGCTGGAGAACGACCGTGACCACCCACACTTTGGAATCCTCCTCGGAAAAATTAGAAACGTCGTTCGCGTATCGGTCTCGCAGGGCCTGCAAAGCAGAAAGCCGCGACACGGCGCATACGTCGCCCGACGTCGAAGGGCATCTTCTTCCGAGAGCAGGTGGTCATAGGACGCGTCGGTTGCTCTGATCGATGCGCATCGCTCTTGTCATATTGATTTGCTGCGCCTGCCTGACGGCCGCTTCAGCGGCCAAGGCCGAAGCGCGCGAAATCCGGCATCGCTATGGCACTACGACGATCGAAGGCACGCCGCGTCGAGTCGTTTCTCTGTCGTTCATTGGCCACGACTTCCTTCTGGCACTGAGTGTGAAACCGATCGCTCTGCGGTTCTGGTACGGCGATAGCCCCAATGGGGTTTGGCCTTGGGCAGAGGACGCTTTGGGCGATGCAGAACCGAAAGTCCTGTATGGTGATATCGATGTCGAAGACATCGCGCTGCTCAAACCGGACCTGATCGTCGGACAATGGTCCGGTATGACAGAAACAGAGTATCGCCTCCTGTCGCGCATCGCACCGACGCTCCCCCCTGCGAGGGGTGAAAGCGATTACAGTTCCTCTTGGCAGGTCATGACACGACAATTGGGTTTGGCTTTGAACCGGCAAGATGAAGCAACGGTCATCATTCAGCGGATCGAGGACAGATTTGCCGCCGCACGGGCACGCCATCCCGATTGGGCTGGACAATCCGCCGTTGTCGCTTGGCCCCCGCAAATCGGTGTGTTCACCAGCGAAGATCTGCGAAGCCGTTTCCTCCAGGACCTCGGATTTGTATCGCCCCCCAAAGTGGACACATTGACGACCGGCAACGCGTTCTTCATCACTTTGCCACAAGAGGATCTCTCCCCCATCAATGGCAGTCTTATCGTTTGGGTGCACACACCCGATCTGGCCGAAACACTGGATGGCATCCTGCTGCGCAAAAACCTGCGCGCTTACCGTGAAGGGCGGGAAGTCTACGCAGATTTTGATCTGACGGCTGCGCTCGCGCATTCAAGTCCGTTGTCACTAGACTACGCCCTGGATCGTTTGATTCCGCTGATCGCAGCAGCCGTTGATGGCGATCCGTCAACGATTGTGCCAGGCATGCCAATCAAAGAGGCCAAGCCCGAGCCATGAGATCACTGACAGTGCGACGTGTGCTTTTTCTTGTCTTTTTGGGGCTTTCCGCCGTCTTTGCTGGCGTTCTTTCCCTTTGCTTTGGGGTGCGACCAACCCAACTTTCAGAGGTCCAAAGCGCCTTCTTTGCCTTTGATCCAGGCATTGCTGAGCACATTGTGGTGCAGAACCTTCGGCTTCCCCGCGCTTTTGCGGCCCTGATCGGGGGCGGTGCCCTCGGTTTGGCAGGCGCCCTGATGCAGGTGCTGACGCGCAACCCTCTGGCCGACCCGGGACTGCTTGGCGTCAACGGCGGTGCCGCCATGGGTGTGGTGATTGCAATCTGGGCCTTTGGGATCACCGCGCAATCCACGCTTGTCTTGCCCGCCCTCGCCGGGTCGGCGGTGGCGGCAGGGCTGGTACTTCTTCTGGGTGGTACGGGTCGGGGCCCTGATCCCACCCGATTGATCCTGGCCGGAGCGGCCATCAGCGCGCTCTTTCTGGCCTTTACATGGTCAATCCTGATCCTCAGCCGCGAGAGCTTGGACATATATCGCTTCTGGGTGCTTGGCGCGTTCAGCGACATCCGCATGGATAGTCTTTGGGATCTTTGGCCTGCCTATGCCATTGCCCTTCCACTTGCGGCTGTTGCTGCTTTTTTGCTGGATCCACTGACCCTTGGAGAGGAGACCGCACGCGCCCTCGGGGCCCGTGTCGGACTGGCGCGATTGGTGTCGGTTCTGGCCATCGTCCTTTTGTGCGGGACAACGGTTTCGATGGCTGGTCCAATCGCCTTCATCGGCCTGATCGTCCCGCATATCATGCGTTCCTTTGTGGGTGCCGACGTGCGGGTGTTGGCCTTGGCCTCCTTCCTAGCAGGCGCGCTTCTCGCAATTGTCGCGGACACATTTGGCCGCCTGATCCTACCTGGCCAGGAAATCGAGGCAGGCGCAATGATGGCCCTGATTGGCGGGCCAGTTCTTGTGGCCATCGTCCGGACCCGGCGCGGAGTGGTGGCGTGAACACATTAACTGTACGGTTCGGACCGCTATCTGTACGGATGCCCTGGCGGCTGATCCTGACCAATGGGGTCCTTTTGGTGCTGACGGCAGCGTTGGTCTGGTCCGGCCTCTTTCGCGGCAGCTATCCCGCCACACCAGGCGATCTTTTGTCCGCGTTGACCGGCACGGCGGATCCGGTCACCTCCATGATCCTTCTCGAAAACCGGCTGCCCAGATTGGCCACAGCACTTGGCGTCGGGCTGGCCTTCGGGCTTGCAGGCGAAATGATCCAGACGTTGCTGCGCAATCCGCTGGCCTCCCCCGACATCATCGGATTTTCTGCCGGGGCTGCGGTAGGTGCTGTCGTCACGGTTGTGATCGTGGGCGGGACGGCCTGGGTCGTGCCGGGTGCGCTGATCGGCGGATTCATCGCGGCTGGGCTGATCCTCAGCCTTAGCTGGCGGCGCGGCGTTTCACCTGGCCAGCTTATCCTGATCGGGATCGGCGTGACCTTGACGCTCGGCGTTTTAACAGACCTTCTGCTCACCCGGATTGACACGACCTCTGCTGCCGGCGTGATGAAATGGTTGGTCGGATCCCTGAACGCACGCAGTTGGACGGATGCTGGATCTCTCTGGGCGGGCCTGCTTTTCTTAGGGCCTTTGGCTCTCTGGTATCAATTCATGCTCGGGCGAATCGCGTTCGAACAGGATGTCGCGATCAGCTTCGGCCTGCGCCTGAACTATGGGCGGGTATTGACCATAGGCTTGGCAGTGGCACTTGTCGGGCTGGCTGTGGCCGCATCGGGCCCCCTGCCCTTTGTCGCCTTCGTGGCCGGTCCGATCGCGCACGGGCTTAATGGCGCGTCCCGCCCGACGCTGTTGTCGGCAGCCTTGGTCGGTGCGCTGGTAACCCTTTCGGCGGACATGGCCAGCCAATCTCTGCCCGACGGCTTTGGCCTGCCCGCAGGCGTCTTCACCGCACTTGTGGGGGCACCCGTCCTGATCACGGTTCTCGTTCTCCATTCCAAAAGGCAGCGTCTATGACCCCCCCTTTGTCCTGCACCGATCTGCATTTGCGGTTTGGAAAAACGAACGTTCTGAATGGCATTTCTGTTGATCTGCCCAAAGGGAAGATCAGCGCGATCATCGGCCCGAACGGATCTGGCAAGACGTCCCTGCTTAGGTGCATGGGACGCCTGCAGCGCCCGTCCTCAGGTGAAGTGCAACTTGAGGGCCAGACGATCGCAAAGATGAACACGCGCGACGTGGCAAGGCGCGTCGCCTTGCTGCCACAGACCGTGACCGCACCTGCTGGCATGCGCGTGGGCGAGTTGATCACGCGAGGCCGAACGCCGCATCAATCCCCGATCCGTCAATGGAGCGCGAAGGACGAAAAAATCGTGCGACACGCAATGACATCCGTCGGCCTGGCCGAGAGAGCCGACCACCTTCTTGAAGACTTGTCCGGTGGGCAGAGGCAGCGCGCCTGGATCGCAATGGTTCTTGCGCAAGACACCGACATCCTTTTGCTCGATGAGCCAACGACCTATCTGGATCTGACCCACCAGCGTGATGTCCTGTCGTTGATCCAAAAGCTTCAGGCCGAGCGTCAACTCACCGTTGCGATGGTTTTGCACGACATCAATCTGGCTGCGCGGTTTTCAGACCACATCATCGCTTTGAAGGACGGGAAGTTGCTGACGGAAGGCGATCCGATGAACGTGATCACCCAGACCTCGATCCAGAATATCTACGAGCTGGATTGCAATGTGTTGACAGATCCCCATTCGGGAATGCCACATGTAATCCCCAAATAGGTGGGCTCTGCCATAGAAGCTGCGGGCACTTCACCCATACTTGTCGGGGCCGCTGTTGACGAAAGCGCGTTCAGCCACATACTCAGTCACAGCCATTTTCGGAGAGAGCCGAAACGATTTCGCCCTACAAAGCAGACTTTGATGTTGCGACTGACCACATATTTTGCCCTGCTTGTGACCGCTTTTCTGAGCGTCACACAGGCTGCTCAAGCCGAAACAAGGGGTTTGACCCTGATTGTCGACCGACAAACGGATACGGTCGAGCTTTACCTGAGTGTTTCCGCCGAGGCCGCAGAACCGCTCTTTGGGTTGCCCAAATCAACGCTGACCGAAACGGATGGCAGTGTGGATTTTGATCAGTTGCGGTTGGGCACGTTTGACATCGGCGACGATCTCTTTGCAAAAGTCGATACCGCGTTCGATGGACGCGAAACGCTCTTTGAGGCGATGTCCCTGATGGTGCACCCGAAGGTCAACGCAATGCCCTTCCAGCAGCCGCTCGATGGGCTGATCGCGATAGAGGTCTGCACGCTGCCGACGCCGGAGACGCCCCTGACGTTGAATGATCTGCAGCTATATGCCGGGTTCATCGCCTACACGGACACGCCCGACGCGAAATTGACCATGCACCTGCCGTCCATGTTTTCGGAGCCGATGCAAGTCGAGATACGTGACTACAAGAACGGCGAACTTCAGTCTGTGACATCTCAAACGGTTGGGGGGGACACGCGAAACATTGTGGTGACATATAAAGCCGCTCCTCCAATCAAGGTTGAGGTGATTGCCATCGCCCTTGCGCTGCTGATCAACGTTTGTTTTATCGCCTTGGCAATTGTGAACCGCGCGCCTGTCTTGCCAATGAATAGGACAGCTTGACAGCCATCAGCAATTTTGCGGCACAGCACGCGGTATATCCAAACGATTTGATTTTATCGGCACCTGCCCGCCCACAGGCTGAATGGCGTCGTTGCAATCAACGGCCGGACAATCGTCGCGTTCTTATGCCGTGCAAACCCCGCGGATGCATCAACCCTATCATCGCCGCCGAATTGCCGTCTCCGAGCTGCCGCCGCGCCCAAACAGAAAAGACCCCGCTCCTTCTGTCAAAGCATTTTGACCGAACTGACCAGGAGCATACCCAATCGGCTTTGCGAGGGCCTGCGATCTTCATCTGCGGCAGTTCTGCAAAAGTGCATCGCCCGGTCAAGACCCGTGGGGACGAGCACACCCTGATCATAGATCGCGACTAGACGGGCTGCCGCGAGCGGCTGGTTTTGTCGCGCCGCCCGCGCAAGCCATTCAGGACCGTACGGCTGGATGTCTTTGTTCGGATCACAGAGGTCCGACGAGATCGCCTGCAGCACGAGAGACTGCGCAGCGGCGTCACCGGCTTCAGCCCCAGGCAAAAGCGTCTGAAGGAACGCCGTCGCATCCATCGATATTGGATTGCTTATCGACGCGAGCCGTTGATCCGGTTGCGACCCATCCCAGACAAAGACTTATCAGCAGCCATTTATCACGTTTGCGCGCCTGGAAGCGGTTACAGGCCCTAATTCCTGAGTGTTTTAGTTTACTTTACGGCCCGATGCGATAGAAATATATGTGGCCGAGATCTGGATGAACTGTTATTCAGTTCTACCTGCCTATCGACTAAACAAACTAAGAGGGTTTCATGCCTTTCACGATCCGCCGAAGAGATATGATACTTGGTGCAACCGCAGCAGCAGGTCTTGTTGCCGCTGGACAGCCGAGACTTGCGCGTGCCGCAACATCGCATACGGTTCAAATGTTGAATGTTCATCCTGAAGAAAAGCGTCTGCGTCAGATCTTTTTGCCGCGCATTCAGGTCATTGAGGCTGGCGACACAGTCGTATTCGAGCCAGCGGACCGGGGGCACAATAGTGCAAGCATCGAGGACATGATCCCCGAGGGCCAAGAGGGCTGGGACGGAGCGATCAACAAGGAAGTCTCTGCCACGTTAGAGCAGCCCGGCTTTTATGGCTATAAATGCACGCCCCATGTCAGCATCGGCATGGTCGGCCTGATCGTCGTACGCGGCGAGGGCATGATGGACAATCTGGAGGCCGCCCAAGGCGTACGCCAGCGCGGCAAGGCCAAGGCAGTCTGGGAGGAAATCTGGGAAGAAGTCGCCGCCATGGATCTGAGCGCGTAAGCCAGATCCTTTCTGGAACAAAAATCAATCTCAAAGTCCGCAGATAGAAATCTGCGGACTTTTTGCTTTAGCTACCATGACGCCGTAAGGCTGAAGCTGATCTCGCGCCCCGATCCGTAGGAACAGACAAACTCGGTCTGGCAGGCTGTTACGTATCGCTCATCCCCGACATTCGTAACAGCGAAGTCTGCGCTAAGGCCGTCGCGGATCTGATAGCTGGCAAAAAGATCGTAAAGCGTCGCACTCGATACCGACAGGGTGTTGGCTTCGTTGGCGAAACTCTCACCAAGATACCTGATCCCGGCACCAATTGTCAGGCCGTCAAGTGAACCCGCAAATTCGTAGGTGCCCAGAAGTGAGATCTGACTTTCCGGAATAAGTGTCGGGGATTTGCCGATCAAAGTCGGATCAGCATCTTTGGTCGTCTCCGCATCCAGAAACGTCGCCGCCCCTTGCAAGGCGAAGCCATTGCCGAAATCGTACCTGCCCTCAAACTCAAACCCCTTGGAGTTCACCTCACCCAGTTGATTGAAACTTGGGAAGGCACCGCTGACCACGTTCTGCCGGTCAATATCAAAGAGCGCCGCCGCAAACGAGAAGTTGCCGCCTGCGGGTGCCCATTTGACGCCAAGTTCAATCTGCTCACCTGTTTCTGGTTCGGTAACGCCGTTGGCAGGCGAGGCGATCAGGGGATCGAAGAAGCTGGAATAGGTGATATAGGGTGTGACACCGCTCTGAAACTCGCGGGCCAAAGCGAGCCGGAAAGACGTTTCGCTGTCATCGCGACTGAAGGACCCGGCGCCGTCCTGTTCGGTATCAACAATGTCATGGCGGATGTTGAATGTGCCGATCCAGCCATCGCCCCATCGCAGCTGATCCTGAAAATAGAGGCCGAGCTGACGCTGGCGTGTGGTCGCATCCTGATAGGGCGGGTTGAGCGTCGGCGTGCCCGGGGGCGTCGAATTCACGACCGTATTTGTATCTGTGAAGTTCGAGGCCTGAACCTCGTCGATGTCATAGATCCGCGCATCCAGACCAAAAAGCAGATCGTGCGACACAGCACCTGCCTCAATTGTCCCGTAGTACCGTAGATCCGTCTGAACAGTCCGCACGAGCGTGTCATGCTCGAATGCGATCAGAGCGAGCGTTCCCTGCGGATCAACAGGCGCTGCAGCAAAGCCGGAATAACCGAAAGGGTAAAAGTAACGTTCCTCGACACTCGCCACACCAACGCGCCCGATCCCGGTGAAGGTGAAACCGTTGTCGAACGTATGTTCCACAATAGCGGAGACAGAGGCCTGTCTGCGAGAATAATCATCCCAATCGGGATCAGAGAAGTTTGCATCGCGGTCGATGAAGCCAAACTCGGCCGTGGGGACGACCGTACCAACATAAGGCAGGAAGGTACTGCCATTGTGCTGCTCATCTGCGGCGTGCAGATTGGCCAGAAGGGTGATCTCTGTCCCAGCATCGGTTGTCAGTTTGAAGGAAGGCGCGAAGGTCCCGCGCAGACCGTTGTTAAACGCGTCGTATTTGTCACCCCCTTCAAGGCGACCCGTCAATCGATAGGCGCGTCCGTTGCCCAGATCGTCACCGATATCGAACTCAATCCAGGCGGCGGTTGCATCATTCAACCCGAAGCTCAACTCTCGCACGCGGTTTCCCGGTCGTTTGGAGACGTAATTGACGATCCCGCCCGGGTTCGATCCACCATAGAGCGCGGAGGCAGGCCCTCTGAGGACCTCGATCCTTTCAAGCGTGTAGGGATCAATGAAGAACGACCCAAAGGCGAAAGAAAGGTTCTGCGCATTGTCCAGATAGATGCCCGTCTGATCCGCCTGGAAACCGCGGATGCGCAGCCAATCGTAGTCGGTGTCATTGCCGAAGACGTCGGACGTCACCCCGGCGGTGTAGCGCAAGGCCTCGCTGACCCGCGTGGCATTGAACCTTTCGATATCGTCGCGACCAAGGACCGAGGCGGCTTGCGAAACCTGGTTCAGCGGTATGGGCGCCTTGGAGCCCGTCACCGTCGGTGGGTTGTTGTTGCCATCGACAGGTCCTGTCGCGTCTTCCTGATTGCGCAGCACCAGCGTTCCCAGGTCTACCGGATCGTCCGCCCCCTGTGAGGCGGCGACCGCCGGGGCCACCGCCAGCAGCGCCCATAGCGCCCCAACATTCTCAAACCGTGTTTGCCTTGTCGTTTTCATGTCCAGTATCCCCATCCCACGGACCAGCCTCCGCTAAAGCGGCTTGAGGCTTTGAAATGTGAATAGGGATGCCGGATCGTCGTGTATTGAATGATCGGACCAGCCCGTACGATCACCATCGCAGCGGTGGATCAGTCCAGACTTGTGGACGTTTGCGCAGCAAGCCACTTGCCGGGTGTCTGGCCCGTGAAGGATTTGAACGTCCGCGTCAAATGTGCCTGATCTGAAAACCCGGTGGCAGTCGCCACATCGACGAATGGTCGCCGGTCCTGCAAATAGCCTTGCGCCTTGGTGATGCGGGCATGCGTGATCCATTGGTAGGGCGCATGGCCGGTTTCCTGTCGAAACAGCCGGTTGAACTGGGTCCGTGACAGCCCCGCCAATTCGGCCAGATCGTCGATCTTCATCGGTTGATCAATGTTTTGCAGAATGTGGCGTTTCACCCGTTCCAGCCAGGGCTCATCGCCTGTGCACTTATCTTGCTCCGCCTTGCAAAAAAGCATTCTGACCAGATCCTTGGCCAAACCCTGCAGACCCATGTCGAATGCCCCGAACTGCGACAACGCAAGGGCCATGTCATTCAACCTTTGATCGAGCGGCAGGAACAACGGTTTGGCGATATCCGTGCCCTCGGGCACAATTCCGATCAGCGCTGCGCGGCTTATGTGAATGTCGAGATGCGAGATGTGCCCACTGACCGCAAGCTGCCCCCACAATTGCAGACCGGGCGGCACGTAGCAGACCGAGCATGTCGCACCGGATGTGGCGCGATCTGCTGTCAGGGAGATTTCGGCCCCATCAAAGAGAATACTGATCCGCGGATGGATCGAGACATACTTGCCTCTCGTGGCCTCCCCAGCCCTGACATGCCAGACATCGATTGCGAGATCGTCAAATGCTGCGGTTGCCGCCAGCTCCGTGGAGGCAAGACCCGTGACATGCGCATACATACGTGGATGAAAAGTGATGGCAGGACCCTTTCGCAAAGATAGCTCGGGGTCGACCTGGCTGTACCGTTTTGATCATTGTGCCGTTGTTCTTGTCAAGCGCGGCGCACCGGCTTTATCTTTACCCATGCCCGGGCGCGGACGGCTTGGCCCGGTAGGAACGACGTTGTCGCGACGTCACCGGTAATGACGCTTGGTCGCTGGATGGCTGCCAGGATCGGTCCCGGTCGCCCCGCCAGCGCAAAGCCGCATCGCATTTGTCCGCCCATCGCCGGAGGACCGCAGACCAAAAAGCGCCGCAATCGGATCGAGATCATGTTCGGCAGGCTCAAAGATTGGCGGCGTGTTGCGACCCGCTACGACAGGTGCCCAAAGGTCTTCCTGTCAGCCATCGCTCTAGCGGCCATTGTCATTTACTGGCTATGAAGCCTGACCCTAGAAACAACCTGTTGCGCCCTTTCCTCCAATCGTCAAACTGCATTCATACCAAACAATCGACCTAAACTGAGGAGCAACATGCCTGATGCCGCCCGCCATGCGGGCGCATCGATGGCAACAGCGTCGCGGGTGTTGAATGGGACCAGCCCCATATCCGTGGCGATGCGGCAAAAAGCAGAAGCATCAGTCGACGCGCCAGATTTCTTGCCCAGCCCGTCCGCCAGAACCATCAATTCAGGGCGAACGCTTGTGCGCGCATTGGTATCACCCCTGGATCACGCGCTTCTCGCGCGCTGGCTGAGCGCTCTGGAAGAGGAGCGGGCTGTCCCTTAACGCTGCCAAAACAGGGGGGTGACACAGCGGCTGGGGCCAACGCGGCGAAAACCTGACGGACTTGGGTGTCGAGGGTCTGATTGTTCCGGGCCCCGCCCACAGCCGTGACTTTGAACAGGGCGTTCGGCGCAGGGCCTTGCCGATGATCGCAACGTCGTACTTCCCGCCGGATCTCGAACTGCCAACACTAGATCACAACAACGTGGCAATAGCGTTGATATTATTGGACCATTTGCTGGGTTTGGACCATTGCAAAATTGCCGTTTTGCACGGCCCGCTTCACACAAATGGCCGCACATCGGCGCGCATTGAAGCCCTCCCTGATAAAGCACCACCCGGGGCTATTTCAATTGGGCCGAACTTCTCTATGGGTTTGCTGCTGCAAGCGCGCAGGATCATTTTCTGAAAGAACTGGGATCAAAGCCCTTTTGCACGCATCCGACATTCTGACGCTTGGCGCGCTCTTTGCGCTTCAATCTATGGGCTTTGCGGTGCCGGACGACATTTCGATTGTCGGCATGGAAGACTTACCAGCTTTCAGTACAACATGGCCCGCTTTAACAAGCATTCGATTGCCTTTGGATCTCATGGGCCATCGGACTGCTTGGGTTTTGCAGCATTGTATAGAAAAGGGGACGCAACCCACTTCGTTGAAGCTGCCCTCCGAACTGGTTCTAAGCCGATCCACACAATGCCTGTGACTGGCCGCTGCGCTGCTGATTTTTGCCCATCTCCCGGTGGCTCGGCAGCGCTCATCAGGTCCAACCAAAGAGTTGCCGAGCGCAGGCGACCTCCCTCAGATCGCCCGTCCTCTTGGTGTCGGCTTTGCCTGTTACGCGCAGCCTCACCTGAGAGGCCAAATTTGGCAGTTGTCGTCCGACAGGCCTTTGATCCATTGAAACGTTTGTTTGCAGTGCTGGCAGACGATAGCCGAGGTGATCACGGATGCGTTTTGTTTTGCAGTACTTCGCCAAATGTCCGATCAGGATCTGAACTCCGCGCGAACTTTAGTGGATTTCGGAGTTCAGGAACTCGTCTCGAAATCCGGTACTGAAGCCTTTGGCACCTCTGTCCTCCCTTACCCTACCTGTTCGATTTACACCGGCATTGCAGTGTCGACTGTCCGGCAGGGAATCGGACATCAATATCTCTGGAATGACAAATGTTGTCGATGACGGGGGAGCTGTGCCTTGAAATCTCAAGCATCGCTCTTGCATAGGGGGTGTTCAGCAGGAACCAGACCTGCGACCGCTCTCGGCCCAGTCTCGGCACAAAAAGGGCAGAGCAAACATTGAACGCTCATCATGAAACACGCCAGAAAGGCACCGGGCGCTGGCCAGTACTTCCTCGCGTCCGCAACGTGTGGTGGGATCAGATGCAACCACGAACGCGTCCGCCGCAAGCCGGACGTGAACCTGCGAACCAAGCCATGCAAGCAGTCGGAACGAGAGAATCTGCCGCCACTGATCGTGCCCGAAGCGCCCAAAAATTTCTTATCCACGGACGTCATGCAGGTTCAACTGGCTGACGTCCGATCGTTCCGTATGCAGGATGTGCGCGATGACCTCGATCACGAAGCTCTGGCCAGCTAAGGCAGTTCCGAAGTGCGGAAAAATCGCAAGTCCGCGACCTTCCAGCGCGAGCAGCCCGTTTCTAGAAAGACTTGATAAGCTCGTAGACATTCGACAGCGCGGCCTCACTCAGCACGATATCGTTGCCGACATTGCCAGAGATCTTACTTATCTCTCCTTCCTCATCGCCGATCACCAGATGGTAAGGCGTATCTCTTAGAAACGCGAGTTTTGCGACCCATGTTGCCCGTTTCAGATAGTTGCGGGCAGTGATTTCCACCACTGGCGTGCCCGGCCTGCAAAACCCGGCATTGATCATACCGGCGCCATGAACGCCCAGGATTGCCCTTGCGCCCGACAAGACGTTCATCTTTTCCTCAAAGGTCATGTCTTCAAAAAAGACCTTTTCGACGCCAAGATCGTGGGTTGCCTTGTAAAGGGCGTTTTCGTTGACAAGCTTGCGTGTTGCGGCACGGCTTCGTGACACCAGAAGGATTGGGCCATCTTCGGCGGGTTTCTTTTCCTGCCGAAAATGATCAGCCCTTTCAAAAACACATCGTTGTGCATCGAAAAATCGGCGTCCCGAGACACCGCGCGGCGCATCGCCAAACACAACCTTTCCATTCTCATCACGCTGAAACAGGTCTGGCGAAATGGTGCACCATGTAAGCTCTTCGGCCTCGAAAGGTTCATTCAGGAAAACAATGCGATCTGCCCAGTCTGGCCACAAGCAGCGCAACAAGTCCAAGGCAAAGCCGCCTTCGGGGGCGGTTCCGGGACCTACTATTATCCGGTCAAGCCCCAATGCATCTTTCTGACGAAAGATGGCTTCAAGGAAAGGCAAAGTGTCAACAACGAAATGATAGTAATTGTCCATGGATCGCGCCCAGACAAATCCGCTCTTCCCCTCCAATTGGACGGGGTCCGGCACGACGTCGCCTTTCGCAATCTCCGGGGTTGCACCAGATTCCTCTGCCGCGCGCACATACTTCGTCTCCCACGAAGTTCTCCCGGCACCGAGGATCGTTTTGCCATCTTTCTGCAAACGTTGCCTGTCAAACAACACATTGTCCGCGCTGCACAAGACATGATTGAACGACACCCAAGGAAGGCCCATGCGAGGGGCAAACTCTCGGACGATGCGATCCTCGTGGTCGCCAAAACGCAATGGAGCAGCCCGCATGTCATGCACGCAGATATTATCGGATGCTGCGCAATCGTTCCAAAGGGCGGGCATCTCGCCATGCACTTTTACATCCCTGTCATAGCCCGGAATGATGAAATCACTTTGCATGAGGTGGCGCTACCAGATCATCAGCCGTGGCGTGTATGCAGAACATTCTGCGATAAGGACTTGCCCGGAGAGATGTTGTCCAGCGCTGGGGAGGTCTGTGTTTCAAAGGTTGCGGCATGATTTTCCAAACTTTTCCTCCAAACAAATTGCGACTGATGATGATCTTGCGTCACGATCGTTACTTGCCGGTTAGCAGATTGTATAATATTTGGCGCCACCGTTCGCGACAAGTTCGGTATAGCTGCCGCTATCAAACATGTGTTGAACAACCTAGGGGAGGTCGGAGATGGGCCATGTTTTTGCGGACATTCCGGTCGTCGTTCTCGCCGGGGGTCTTGGCACGCGCCTCAGCGAGGAAACCGGCAAGAAACCAAAACCAATGGTCGAGATTGGCGATATCCCGATGTTGGTGCATATCATCCGGTACTACAGGTCATTCGGATGCAAGGAATTCATTGTCGCGCTTGGTTACATGGGGGATTACATCAAATCCTATTTCGAAGATTATCTTCGCCGATCCGGCAGCCAGACGATTGACTTCACACGCGGAGAGATTGCTCCAATTTACGATCATCGCGGCGAAGACTGGACCCTTCACCTCTTGGAGACAGGGCACGATACCATGACCGGCGGCCGCATCAAGCGTTGCGCGGAATTTGTGGGCCAGCGCAAGTTTTTTGCGACATATGGCGATGGCCTCAGCAATATCGATCTGAATGCGCTTCTGGATGTTCATAACGCGTCAGGCGGCTTGGCGACCTTGTCTGCGGTGCGCCCCCCTTCGCGTTTTGGTCGGATCGAATTTGACGGCAATCAAGTGGTAAAGTTCGATGAAAAACCTCAGCTGGGCGAAGGGTGGATCAATGGCGGCTTCTTTGCTCTGGAACCTGGCGTTGCGGACTACATCGCTGACGACGCCATGCGGTTCGAGCATGAGCCGATGCAGCGTCTCGCAGCAGACGGTCAGTTGGCAGCACATTTTCACAAAGATTTCTGGCAGTGCATGGACACGCTGCGCGACGTAAAGCTCTTGCGGGAAATATGGGACAGTGGCAATCCGCCTTGGCGCCCATCCAGCAGAAAAGGGGCCAATGGTGTTTGAGAAAACGTATCGAGGAAAACGGGTCCTGATCACCGGACATACCGGCTTCAAAGGCTCTTGGCTGGCTGAATGGCTGTTGTCTCTCGGGGCGGAGATTTGCGGCTTGTCTCGTGACGTGCCGACAACCCCAGCACATTTCGAGCTCAATGGGCTGGCATCAGAAGTTCAGCACAACATTTGCGATATCCGCGACATCGAACGCGCCCGCGAGATCGTTATGAGATTCAAGCCGGACTTCATTTTTCACCTGGCGGCCCAGGCCACTGTCTCCACATCCTACCACGATCCGATCGATACGGTTCAGAGTAATGTGCTTGGAACGACAAACACCCTTCAAATCCTTCGGGATGTTGATTGGCCCGTCAGCGTGGTCATGATCACCAGCGACAAATGCTACGAGAATGTCGAGTGGATTTGGGGCTACCGCGAAAATGACCGCGTTGGCGGTAAGGACATTTACAGCGCCTCGAAGGCGGCGGCCGATATCATCATCTCCGCGTTCTATCGGACCTATTTCGCCGGATCTGACTCACCTGTAAGACTGGCATCGGCACGTGCAGGCAACGTGATTGGCGGCGGCGATTGGGCAAAGGACCGGATCGTGGCCGATTGCGTTCGAGCCTGGACCGAAAAACAACCGGTGGTCATCCGCGCTCCCAATGCGACGCGCCCTTGGCAACACGTTCTCGAACCGCTCAGTGGATATCTCTTGCTTGCCGAACGGCTTTCAACGCAGGCCCCCGGTCTGCTGGGAGAGCCGTTCAATTTCGGACCGGCAGCCGATCAAAACGTCACCGTACGTGCATTGATCGAACGACTTGCCGAAAAGTGGGGATACAATGACCCCAAAGCCGCCTATGAGATCCAAAGCAACGAGACTTACAACGAAGCGGGTCTTCTGAAACTCAACTGCGACAAGGCATTGGCCCGGCTGAACTGGCGCCCCGTCCTCCACACGGAAGAATGCATTGACATGACAGCGCAATGGTACGTGCATTGGCACGATGGAAGTCCTCCACGCCAGCGCACGCATCGACAGATCGAACTCTACACCGAGCGGGCTCGGGAACGGCAGCACGCATGGGCGAGTTGAAACAGGGCATTGCGGGTTTGGCGCTGACACCGCTCAAACGCATTTCGACGCCGGCGGGCGATGTACTTCATGCATTGAAGGCGCAAGAAGACAGTTTCACGACCTTTGGTGAGGCCTACTTTTCGATGATAGAGCCCGATCAGATCAAAGGTTGGAAAAGGCACAAGGCGATGACGATGAACCTGGTTGTGCCTGTCGGACGCATTGGATTTCTGGTACGCGATGAACGTGAGGTAAGCCCGACAAAAGGTCGTACCGAACGGGTCGAGCTTTCACCAAACAGCCTTGCGGATTATGGTCGCTTGACGGTTGCGCCGGACCTTTGGATGGCATTTGGAAATCTCGACACCGCCACCTCCATCCTTCTCAACATCATCGACATTCCACATGACCCCGACGAGGCCGAGACGCGGCCTCTCGACGCGTTTGATCATTCCCCGCTATCCTATCGAGCGACATGACCAGCCGTGTCCTCGTGCTTGGATCAAGCGGTCTGCTGGGGCACGCCTTCATGCGCGCGCTTGGCAGCAAAGCCACAGCCGTGTCGCGCCAGGATCTGGACGGAGCAGCCACTAAGCTGCCCACAGACGATGACATCGTTATCAACTGCATAGCTCACACTCAGGTTGAGGCTGCAGAAGATGAGATCGAGCAATCCTTTTATGCAAACGCATTTCTGCCCGGATGTCTCGCTGCCGCTGCCGCGCGCAATCATCAGCGGTTCGTTCATTTTTCTTCAACCGGATGCTACGGCACAGGTCAGTCAGATCCTTGGAATGATTACGCCGAACCGGTGCCAACGACGCAACACCACAAAAGCAAGCTGGCGGGCGAGTTGGAAGTCAGGCATGCGCACCCGGCGCCTCTGCTCCTGAGGATCGGCTGGCTATATGGCCAGCCCCCTGAAGGTCGCAGGGATTTTGTCGAAATGATCGCCGCGCAAGCACGGTCCACCGACCAGATCTACAGCGATCCATCACAAACAGGCAATCCGACATGCGTTGATGAGGTTGTGCTGCAGACCATGCATTTGCTCGCGCAAGACGTGTCAGGCACGTACAATTGTGTGGCGCGTGGCGCTGCGCGGCGCATCGACTATGTGCGGGAGATCGTCCAGAGCCTTAATCTGGACACAGAGGTGGTGCCCGCCCCTGAAGGACATTTCAAGCGCCGGGCAGCCGTGTCACCAAATGAGGCCGCTGTGAACATGAAACTGCATTTTTGCAACAACTTGGTAATGTCGGAGTGGGATGCCGCATTGCGTCGCAATATTGCGGAACGGAACATCTGATATGGAAAACGTTGAAGTCGCGATTTTAGGGGGTGGCGTCGCCGGGCTGAGTGCTGCCAAGACGGCCCGGGATGCAGGTTTGCAGGCGACGGTTTTTGAGGCCGAGGCAGCGCCTGGCGGACTTCTTGCAAACTTTGAAGTCGACGGGTTTCGCTTCGACCACGCCGTGCACCTGTCTTTCGCGACCGAACCTGAGGTGCGGGCTGTTTTTGATCAAACGGAATACATCACGCACAAGCCAGAGCCGATGTGCTGGGACGAGGGTCATTGGCTGAGACACCCGATCCAAAACAATATGCACCCGCTATCCACCGACGAACGGGTCAGTATGATTTCAGGCCTTGTGTCTCGCGAGGATCGCGAAGTGGAGAACTATGGCGATTGGCTGCTGTATCAGTACGGCCAACCCATCGCCGAGCGTTGGCCGATGCGCTACACGCGCAAGTATTGGCGGTGCGAGGCCGATAAGCTCGGCATCGACTGGATCGGGAACAGGATGCGACGCCCTCAGCTTGAGGAAGTGCTGCGGGGGGCCTTTCAGAACGATGACACCAATACCTATTATGTGAAGGAGATGCGCTACCCCGCCCAAGGCGGCTACTTCGAATTCATCAAACCGCTGCTGCAGGGATGTGATCTAAGATGCGATCATCGGGCCACAGCCATCGACATGGATGCCCGCAAGATAACCTTCGCCAATGGGCAGGTCATCAAGTTCCGGCAGCTATTGGCCACAATCCCCCTGCCCGACCTTGTGGGGATAATTGCAGATGTACCCGCTACGATCACAACTGCGGTCAAAACGCTTATGGCGACACACATAGATCTGATTTCCGTAGGATTTAGCAGGCCGGACGTTTCTCCGTACCTTTGGTTTTATATATACGACGAAGATATCGAAGCCGCACGCGCCTATTCTCCCAGCATTAAAAGCCCATGCAACGCGCCGGCTGGCAAAAGCTCTATGCAATTCGAAATATACTCTCATCCCAATGACGAACCAGCCAATCGGGATCCGGATTATCTCAAGGAGAATACCGTAAAAGCGTTGTCGCGGATGGGACTTTGCGACCCCGAAGATATCTGCCTGCTACATCACAAACACGTCCCTCATGGCAACGTCATCTTCGATTTGGGCATGGAAGAGCGCCGCGATACCGTTCGCGAGTGGTTAATGGAAAAAGGGATCCATTTGGCAGGCCGCTTCGGAGAATGGGCATACCTTTGGAGCAATCAGGCCTTCATGAGCGGGCACGACGCGGCCCTTAACCTGCAAGGCAAGGCGAAGTCTCCGAATTCTGGCGCCCGTCGTTAGAGTGCGACGCTGTTTGGCATTCAAAGAGCAGCGGAATAGAAGTTGGGTGATAGTGGCGTCCCAGGGCACAATAAGCCCGATGGAAGTGCCGCATCCGAGGCAGATGCTTGACCGCTGTGAACCACAGAGTCTGGGCGACGCGAAATAATCAATTAGTATTTGGTAGCTGCGTTGTAGGACATGTGGAGCCTCGGGCAGGCAAGCTGCTATGATCGCCTGGCAAAGCCATAGAAGTGCTTGTCAGTTGTGTGCGCTTAACTGATAACCCGGCATGGCCGTGGCCTGAACCGTTGTGATCGGCGCTTCACCGATCCATGTCGTACGTTCGATCACCAGAAGAGCGGTGCCGGTCGGCGCCGCAAGATGCCGGGCAATGTCGCCCTCGGCATTCACGGCGTAGAAACTGACATCCAACCGGCTGTAGGGCTTGTGACGGACCAGCCATTCATTGGCGCTTTCACGCGTTAGGTCGACATCCAGTACCTCAGGCGACGATCTGGTATCTATCCAGCGGTCTTCCAGGATGTACGGGCGGTTGTCTGCCAAATGCAGAGCCTTGACGTGCAGCATATCAACCGCCAGCTGGATCCCGAAGCGGGCCATGACAGAGATCGGCGTCTGCTCAACGTCGCGACTGATCATTTGGTAGCCATACTTGCATCCGCGCTGCTCGACCTCTCGCCGGGTAATCGGAATGTCGAAAGTGGTGCGTGTGACGGGATCGGCCCTGACATGCGTGCCTCCCTTTCGCTTGCGCTCGACCAGCCCGGCAAATGAAAGGTCCTGCATGGCGCGATGTACCGTCGTGCGGGCACATCCGAGTTCCTGGGCAATGTCCTCGTCCCTTGGAAGTTTGTCGCCCGGCGCGTAGATCCGGTTCAGGATCCGACTGCGGATTTCATCACGAACGTCCGTCCAGGCAAGGCGTGTCTCGACTGTCAAATACCCGTCTCCAATACGTACATCGTGTCTTTGAAACGCTTGACTATCGCGTCACGCTGAAGATGACGACCTTCCTTTACGACATGCCGCCCGGCACTCCAGACGTCGCGAATGCAGCTTTTGCCGCCACCACCGAAGATCAAGCTGTCAAGCAGCAGGTCACCCAGCCGATTGGACAACCACTCGTTGTCATCATCAAGCCCGATCAAGTCAGCGTGGGCGCCTACTTCGATACGTCCACTTTTGCGCCCGCCCGCCTGCGCCCCGCCCATGGCAGCAGCGTCAAACAAGGCGCGACCCGTTGACTTGTCCAGGCTTGCCAAGGCCGCGCGAGAGCGATCGCGCAAGCGCTGCGAATACTCAAATGTCTTCATTTCGTCAAAAAGCGAAATGTGAATATTGGAATCGGATCCAAAACCAAGCTTACCTCCCGCGCGCACAAAGTCGGTGCCGTTGAATATTCCGTCGCCAAGGCTGGACTCGGTGATCGGACAGAGGCCGACGATGGCGTCCGAGTGAGCAAGTGCGGCGGTTTCGGCTTGGGTCATCTGCGTGCAATGGATCAGACACCATCGCGCATCGATCTCCTGATTGGCCAGCAGCCATTCCGAGGGGCGCGCCTCACGATGTGCCAGGACCTCGTCCACCTCGGCCATCTGTTCTGCAAGATGCATGTGGATCGGACCAGAAACCGCATTTTCCAGGATTGCGTGAAAGCCATCGGGATCGACCGCGCGCAAAGAATGCGGGGCGACGCCGATTGTGAAATCCTCCGGGGAGTGCGCCACATATGCCGTCGCCACATCGTGCAACTGCCGGAAACGCTCAACATCGTTGCCAAACCGCCGTTGCCCGCCCGACAGAGGCCGCTTATCGCACCCGCCAAACTGGTAGAGCACCGGCAACAGCGTCAGGCCAATGCCGGTCTCGATGGCTGCGGCGACGATCCTTTCCGACATCTCAGCCACATTGTCGTAGGGCGTGCCCCCTTTTGCGTGATGCAAGTAATGAAACTCCGCAACCGCGCCATAGCCAGCCTCGAGCATCTCCATGAAGACCTGTGCCGCAATCGCCTCCACATGATCTGGCGTGAGTTGATCCAGGAACCTGTACATGAGCCGCCGCCAACTCCAGAAACTGTCCTGTGGGTCGGGCCCGCGCGCCTCGGTCAGGCCGGCCATGGCACGTTGAAAGGTATGGCTGTGCAAGTTCACCGGCGCGGGCAACAACAAAGCGGTCAGGTGGCTGGGCGGTCGGGAAAACGGGCCAACGAAATCGATCAGGCCAGCTGTGTTGATCCTGATCTCCAGATCGCTTTGCCATCCGTCTGCCGTCAAAGCACGTTTGGCATGAACAATCTGCATGTCACGCCCTCCGTTGACATTATTATGTAGTGACATAATAACTTTAGGCAGGATCTATTTTCAAGGTTGCCGATGGCGCAGAGCTACATCACTTCCGGAGCAACCGTCGCCACCATGGCAGAGGGCGCTGAAGGCTACGGTCTTATCGAAGATGCGGCGCTGGCCGTTGAAGACGACAAAGTCCGTTGGGTCGGTCCGGCGACGGATCTGCCGGCAGCATATTCTGGTCTGGAAAGGCATGATGACACGGGCCGACTGATCACACCCGCACTTATCGATTGCCACACGCACATCATCCACGGCGGAAACCGTGCCCGGGAGTTTGAGATGCGACTCAACGGGGCGCGATACGAAGAAATTGCGCGCGCCGGTGGCGGCATCGCTTCAACGGTAGAAGAAACACGCGCGGCCAGCGAAGCTGATCTGTTGGCAGCTGCACTGGCGCGTGCTGATGTTTTGATCTCGCAAGGTGTTGCGGCAGTCGAGGTCAAATCAGGCTACGGCCTTGATGTCGAAACTGAGCTGAAAATGCTGCGGGTCGCGCGAGCCGTCGAGCAGCGCCGCCCGATCCGGGTGGTGACAAGCTATCTGGGGGCGCATGCTGTCCCTGAGGGGTCAGATGCAGACGACTACATCAACCATGTCTGCCTACCCGCTCTTGAGGCCGCGCATGCAGAAAACCTCGTCGACGCGGTCGATGGATTTTGCGAGAGGATCGCGTTCAACACCGCACAGATCGGTCGGGTCTTTGATATGGCGCAAGCCCTTGGGCTCCCGGTCAAACTGCACGCCGAGCAGCTAAGCCATGCGGGCGGCACGGCCCTGGCCGCTCAATACGGTGCCTTATCCGCCGACCACGTCGAATACGCGACCCATGCAGATGCGGCCGCGCTCGCCGCTTCTGGAACGGTCGCGGTTCTGCTCCCAGGCGCATTCTACACGCTTCACGAAAAGCAGACGCCGCCGATCCAGGCCTTCCGGGATCACGGTGTTTCGATGGCCGTGGCCACCGACTGGAATCCAGGGTCATCGCCCTTGGGCTCATTGCTATTGGCGATGAACATGGCTTGTACCTTGTTCCGCATGACGCCTGCTGAAGCATTGGCCGGCACCACGTGCCATGCTGCACGGGCTCTGGCACTTACAGATTGCGGTGTGATCGCCCCCGGCATGCGAGCTGATCTGGCAATATGGGATGTGACCGACCCGGCACAGCTGTCTTATGGTATAGGGATCAACCCGTTGCATCGCCGCATCTTCGGGGGGCATGAATGAGCCTAAAATTGATGCCCGGCGCGACAGAACTTGTGCAACTGGAAGCAATTTGGCGGTCGGACCAGCTAATAACGCTCGACGCAGCTGCACGAAAGGCCGTTGATGCTTCTGCCAGCCTCATTGCGGCGGCCGCCAAGGGTGATGAGCCGGTCTATGGCGTCAATACGGGCTTTGGAAAGCTGGCTTCAGTCCGGATCGCGCCTGAAGACACCGCGACCCTGCAACGCAACCTAATTCTGTCGCATTGCTGTGGCGTGGGCAGCCCCTTGGAGCCCGCGACCGTGCGCCTCATGATGGCGTTAAAGCTATTGTCTCTCGGGCGCGGCGCCTCCGGTGTGCGTTGGGAGATCTGTGCCTTGATCGAAGCCATGTTGGCGCGTGATGTCCTGCCGATGATCCCGGTCCAAGGCTCGGTTGGAGCATCGGGCGATCTGGCGCCCCTGGCCCATATGGCCGCCGTGATGATCGGCGAGGGCGAGGCAACCTTCGAAGGCCAAAAGATGTCGGGGGCCGGGGCCTTGACGGCCGCGGGTCTGACACCGGTGGTACTGGGGCCCAAGGAAGGGCTCGCGCTGATCAACGGCACACAGTTTTCGACCGCCTGCGCGCTCCAGGGTCTGTTCAGTGCCTGGAGGGCCGTGCGGGGGGCGGTCATCACATCCGCATTGGCGACCGATGCGATCATGGGCTCGACCGCACCGCTCAATCCGGCCATCCACAACCTGCGCGGACATCAAGGCCAGATAGACGTGGCGACAGCTATGGCTCAGCTTTTGCGCGGCAGCGAAATCCGCGAGAGCCACAGGGATGGTGACACACGCGTTCAGGATCCCTATTGCATCCGCTGCCAACCGCAGGTGACCGGCGCGGCGATTGATCTGCTGCGTTTTGCGGGCCACACGCTGGAAATCGAAGCCAATGCCGTAACAGACAATCCACTGGTCATTGTTGAAACTGGCGACATCCTGTCAGGCGGCAACTTTCACGCGGAACCCGTCGCCTTTTGCGCAGACCAGATCGCCATGGCGATCGCCGAGATCGGCGCAATCGCGCAACGCCGCGTTGCGCTGATGGTTGATCCCACCCTGTCTTTCGACCTCCCCCCTTTTCTGACACCTGAACCCGGGCTGAACTCTGGCCTCATGATTGCCGAGGTCACAACCGCCGCCTTGATGAGCGAAAACAAACATCTGGCAAACCCGTGCTCGACCGACAGCACACCCACATCGGCCAATCAGGAAGACCACGTCAGCATGGCTGCCCACGGCGCCAGGCGACTGTCCCGGATGACCGCCAACCTGAACGTCATTCTCGGGGTCGAAGCGATGTGTGCCGCGCAAGGCATCGAACAACGCGCCCCGATGTCAACCTCCGCACCCCTGCGAAGCGTGATGTCATGCCTGCGCCAGTCTGTCCCTCGCCTTCAGCAAGACCGCTACCTGGCCGATGATCTCAAGGCCGCTGCCGATTGCATTTCTGATGACAGTCTCGCTGCGGCCGCAAATCTGGAGCTGTCGCTATAGGCCTGATCGAAATCACACGCGGCGATAGCCCCCTTATTTTGGGTTTGCCGCATTCGGGAACGAGTATCCCGGAAGATTGTCTTCTGCGCCTGAACGAGACCGGGCGCGCCATGGCTGATACCGATTGGCACATTGATCATTTGTACGCGCCGCTTTGCTCTGAGGTGACGTGCGTCCGAACTCCGGTCCACCGCTATGTCATAGACGTCAATCGCGACCCGTCCGGTGACAGTCTTTATCCTGGTCAGAACACCACCGATCTTTGTCCTTTGACCGATTTCGATGGCCTGCCAATCTATCTGGACGGACAGATCCCGGATGCCAACGAGGTGGCGCGTCGCCGCGAGACGTATCACGCCCCCTACCATGCTGCCCTCGCGGCAGAGCTTCAGCGGGTGAAGGCGATACATGGTTTTGCGATGCTATACGATTGTCATTCGATCCGCTCGGTGATCCCTTACCTCTTTGACGGCACGCTGCCCGACTTCAATATCGGCACAGATTCAGGGACCACCTGCGCCCCGGATCTTGAGCGCCAAGTGCATGAAGTTTGTCGCGAAGCAGAAGGCTTTTCGACTGTTCTGAACGGCCGCTTCAAGGGTGGCTGGACCACGCGGAACTATGGGTGCCCGTCCGCAGGCTTGCATGCGATCCAGATGGAACTGGCGCAATCGACATACATGCTTGAGCAGCCCCCTTGGACCTTCCTGGATGCCCGCGCGGACAGAACGCGCGTCCATCTCAAAACCATTCTCCAAACACTCTTAGACTGGAGGCCTATATGAGCGATTCCGGCAAGAATGTCCGCGATGTCTATCCACCGACCGGACCAGAGCTGAATGCCAAAAGCTGGCTAACCGAGGCACCGCTTCGGATGCTGATGAACAACCTCCACCCGGACGTCGCCGAAAACCCCCACGAACTGGTGGTCTATGGCGGGATCGGACGCGCGGCGCGAACTTGGAAAGACTTCGACACGATCGTCGCAAGCCTGAAGGATCTGGATGCCGACGAGACACTGGTTGTCCAGTCCGGCAAACCGATCGCCATCATTAAGACCCATCCAGATGCTCCGCGCGTCCTGATCGCCAACTCCAACCTCGTCCCGCATTGGGCCACGTGGGATCATTTCAACGAATTGGATAAGAAAGGTCTGGCCATGTATGGCCAAATGACGGCGGGCTCCTGGATCTACATCGGATCACAGGGGATTGTCCAAGGCACCTATGAAACCTTCGCGGAAGCAGGTCGCCAGCATTATGGCGGTGATCTGACGGGCAGATGGATCCTGACCGGCGGGCTTGGCGGGATGGGTGGCGCGCAGCCGCTGGCCGCAGTGATGGCGGGCGCATGCTGCCTCGCTGTCGAGTGCAATCCTGACAGCATCGATTTTCGGTTGCGCACGCGCTACGTCGACGAACGCGTAGATACGCTGGACGCGGCGCTGGAACTGATCAATCGCTGGACCAAGGCCGGAGAGGCGAAATCCGTCGGGCTTTTGGGCAACGCCGCCGATGTCTTTCCCGAACTGTATCGGCGCGGCATCCGCCCTGACATCGTCACAGACCAGACCAGCGCACATGATCCGACCAATGGCTATTTGCCCCAGGGTTGGAGTATGGGCGAATGGCGAGTGAAACGCGAAAGCGACCCGAAAGCGGTCGAAAAGGCCGCGCGAGCCAGTATGAAAACCCATGTCGCTGCGATGGTTGATTTCTGGAATGCCGGTGTGCCGACGCTCGACTACGGCAACAACATCCGCCAAGTCGCTCTTGAAGAAGGACTGGAAAACGCCTTTGCCTTCCCGGGTTTCGTGCCAGCCTACATCAGACCATTGTTTTGCCGGGGTATCGGCCCCTTCCGTTGGGCGGCTCTGTCCGGGGATCCGGAAGACATTTACAAGACCGATGCCAAGATGAAGGCGCTCTTTCCCGACAACGCACATCTTCACAACTGGCTCGACATGGCGCGCGAAAGGATTTCGTTTCAGGGGCTGCCCGCTCGCATTTGCTGGATCGGACTCGGAGACCGGCATCGCGCGGGCCTTGCCTTCAACGAAATGGTCGCCAGCGGCGAACTGAAAGCCCCAGTGGTGATCGGACGCGATCATCTCGACAGCGGTTCGGTTGCATCGCCCAACCGTGAAACCGAAGCCATGAAAGACGGCTCGGACGCGGTGTCAGACTGGCCGCTGCTGAATGCGCTGGTCAATACGGCGTCCGGGGCGACATGGGTCAGCCTCCATCACGGCGGCGGGGTCGGCATGGGGTTCAGCCAGCATGCGGGCGTCGTGATCTGCGCAGACGGCACCCCCGAAGCCGCCAAACGGCTGGAGCGCGTCTTGTGGAACGATCCCGCCAGCGGTGTCTGGCGCCACGCCGATGCCGGTTATGAGGATGCGCTGGATTGCGCACGCGACCACGGGCTGCGCCTGCCGCGCATCCTCAGCTGACCTGTTCAAGTAAACGACCGCGCAAGACGGTCGACCACACATCACCCGACACAAGCAAACTTGTCCACAAGGAGACGAAAGATGGAGAGACGGAAATTCCTGAAAGCCAGCGCCATCGGTACAGCCGCAACCACGCTCGCTGCCCCGGCAATTGCCCAGGATGTGCGTAACTGGAAGCTGGTCTCGGCTTGGCCGAAAAACCTGCCCGGCCCGGGTGTCGCCGCGCAAACGCTGGCGGACCGGATCACCACATTGTCGGGCGGACGGATCAACGTAACGCTCTACGCCGCCGGCGAGATCGTCCCGGGCAACGGCGTATTTGACGCGGTCTCGGAGGGCACGGCAGAGCTCTACCACGCTGTTCCGGCCTATTGGGGCTCCAAGTCCAAGGGCATTTTGCTCTTTGGTTCCCAGCCTTTCGGATTGCGCGCGGATGAGCAATTCGGCTGGATGTATCATGGCGGGGGTCAAGCGCTCTATGATGAAATGTACAGCCGCTTTGGCATCAAACCGTTTCTGTGTGGCAATTCGGGCCCGCAATGGGCTGGCTGGTTCAAGACCGAAATCAACTCGGCCGAGGATCTGAAGGGGCTGAAATTCCGCACCACAGGCATAGCCTCGCAGATGGCGTCCAAGCTTGGCATGGCGGCAGAGGCGATGAGCGGCCCGGCAATGTTTCAGGCGCTGCAAACCGGGGCGCTCGATGCAGGCGAATTCATCGGGCCATGGACCGATTCCGCACTTGGCTACTTCCAGGTTGCTCCGCACTACTATTGGCCGGGTGTGGGTGAGCCATCTTCGGCAGAGGAATGCGGCGTGAACGCGGAGGTGTACGGAGATCTTCCGGATGACCTCAAGGAGGTCATCACGCAGGCCTGCAACGGCCTCTACAATCCGGTCTGGACCGAATACATGACCAAGCACGCACAATCGCTGAAGACACTGATCGAAGAACACAATGTTCAGGTACACAAACTGCCGGACGATGTGATCGCGACCATGGGGACTGCAGCCGGTGAGATCATGGAAGAATATCGTGCCGACGAAGATGAGCTGGTGCGCCGCATCGCCGAAAGCTTCCTCGCCTACCGCGATCTGGTTGGTGGCTACATGACCTATGCCGACAACGGGCAGATGAATGCACGCGCCGGTGCTCTCGGCTATTAAGCATCAAACGGTGCGCGATCTTGCGTCGCGCACTGGCAACCAAATGCGACAGGAAGCATCATGCTGAATTTGGCCTGCGCCATCGACAGGATGAACGGCGCCGTAGCCAAAACGATACGCTGGTTGGCGCTTTTGATGGTTCTTGTTCAATTCTGCATTGTGATCGGGCGATATGTCTTTGGGTTCAACTCCATTGCCGCGCAGGAAAGCGTTCTGTACATGCATGCGACGCTTTTCATGTTGGGTGCGGGTTTCACCCTTCTTGTCGACAAACATGTGCGGGTAGATGTGTTTTACGCCAGGCTCGGCAACCGCGCCCGTCGCCGCATCGATATCTTCGGACACCTGTTCCTGTTGATCCCTTCGATGTCTGCCCTGCTCTACTGGTCGTGGCCGTCGGTACGCAATTCGTGGAAGATCCTGGAGGGACCCATATCGGTCGGCGGTATCGAGGCCGTGTTCCTGCTCAAATCCCTGATCCCGGCCTTCTGCATCCTGATCCTGCTTCAATCCTTTTCGCTCCTTGTGCGCCTCTTACATAAGAAGGCGCGCACGTGACCGAGTATCTGGACCTCATGATGTTCGGTGCCCTGATGCTAGCCGTCCTGTCCGGGTTTCCCGTATCTTTCAGCATCGCAGGTGTTGCAGTGGCCTTTGCCTATCTCGGTTGGGCGCTCGGCGTCATGGACGTTTCGCTTCTCGGCGCGCTCGGGCAGCGCGCCTTTGGTTTGATCAGCAACACCGTTTTGATCGCCATTCCGGTCTTTGTCCTGATGGGGGCCATTCTGGAGCGGAGCAAGATCGCTGAAGATTTGCTCGACACGATGGGGCGCAGCTTCGGCCAATTGCGCGGAGGGCTGGGCATCTCCGTCGTTTTGGTGGGCGCTTTGCTGGCCGCCTCCACCGGCATTGTCGGGGCGACCGTCGTCGCCATGGGGATGATCGCCCTGCCCGCGATGCTGCGCGCGGGGTATAATCCATCGGTCGCATCCGGCATTGTGTGCACCGCTGGTACACTTGGACAGATCATTCCGCCTTCGACCCTCCTGATCATTCTGGCCGACGTTATGTCAAATGCCTATCAGCAGGCGCAGTATGAACAGGGCAAGTTCTCGGTCGAGGCACTGTCCGTCGGGCAATTCTTCGCTGCTGCCATGCTACCTGGGCTGCTTCTGGTCACCATTTACCTGCTTTACATCCTGATCGTCGGCACCTTGCGCCCACAGGACATGCCACCCGCTGGCAACCACATGACCAAGCCGGACCGGCGCGAGGTGATGGTGGCGATCATTCCTCCGATTCTGCTGATCTTCGCTGTGCTGGGGGCCATCCTCGGCGGCGTGGCCACCCCGACCGAGGCGGCATCCGTCGGGGCCATCGGTGCGCTGCTGATGGCGGGGCGCAAGACCGGCCTGAATCCAAGACTGATACTGACCGGCGCCGTGGCACTGATCGTACTTGGGCTATTGGCCAACATCTATCCGGTGCGGCTGCAGCGCAGCGACAACGGCGTGGCGGAATGGCTGCTCGGAATTCTATACATGTTCCTCACGCTTGTCGGTCTTGCCGCCGTCTGCCTCGCGCTGCGGGCTTCGGTTCGCGAAAGGATTATCCATGATGCGCTGAATTCAACTCTGACCATGACGGCAATGATCTTTGCCACGATCCTTGCAGCAGGTTTCTTTTCGCTGGTCTTCATCGGTCTGGGCGGGGAAGAGCGTGTCGCGCGTCTGCTTGAAGACCTGCCAGGCGGCCCGACTGGGGCCCTTGCCTTCGTGATGCTGTTCGTCTTCGTTCTGGGGTTCTTTCTCGATTTTGTAGAGATCTCGGTGATCGTGCTTCCCCTCGTTGCGCCAACCCTGATGCTCATGGGGCATGAGCCCATTTGGCTGGGCGTGCTGCTGGCAATCAACCTGCAGACCAGTTTCCTGACACCACCATTTGGATTTTCACTATTTTATCTGCGCGCCGCGGCGCCCAAGGAAATCTCAACGCCGCACATTTATCGCGGTGTCACGCCATTCATAGGCCTGCAGGCCATCGGTATCTTTCTTGTCTGGGCGATGCCTTCTCTGGCAACGTGGCTACCTGACCTGCTGTTTTGACACGACCCTGGCCCTTTAGGTGCATGAGCCGGGCACGCATTCAAAGGCACCGATAGGGACGATCCGCTCCGAGCGGGCCTTCCCTCCTCAAACCAGTGCGGCAATGACGGCGTCCGTATGTGTGACCGTAGCAACATTCTGCATAGCGTAGTTTATCGAAGCGCGGTGCCATTCGTCATTCATCGTTGAACAGGCGTCTTCCGGCACAATCATGTGAAAGCCTTTGTCGGCCCCGGTGCGGGCCGTGTGCTCCACGCTCATATTGGTCCAGGATCCGCAATTGATGATGGTGTCGCGTTGCCCATGATGAAGATAGCTTTCCAGGCGCGAGGTTTCCCAGGCACTCATCGACATTTTCTCAACGATCAGATCGCCCGATTGCGGTTCAAGGCCTTTTGCAGGCTCAACCCCCCAAGTGCCCCTTACCAACGCGTTTTCGCCCTTCAGTCCCTTCATAAGATCTGCGTGCTGAGCCAAGAACGGATGCCCTGGCTCACAGACCATCCACACATGAATGACCATCACGCCGTTGGCTCGCGCCGCATTGGCAAGCCGCTGCGCATTGGCGACAACGTTCTGTGTCCGCGCATGAAACGGGCTGCCCGTCTGTGCAAAGGCGCCGCCATCGATCATCACGTCATTCTGAAGATCCTGCAGAATCAGGGCGGTTCGGCGCCCGTCGATCCGTCCGATCTGATCCTGAAGTTGCAGGATATGCGAAGGTGTTGATGCGGAAGGCTTTGCAGTGACCTGAGGAGCGGGCGGCGCTTTGGGTGTCATGAAGGCCTCTGCCCGACCGTGGGTTTTGGTGCGCAGGCTGTAAACGGATGTCTCGGCGCAGATGTAAAGCGTGCTCCAGTCCGCATCGCCCCAATGCAGGTTCGCGGCCATCTCCGGCAGGATGATTTCACCAAGCTTGATGCCGTGAAAATCATAAACCCAGATGCCCCCAGGGGCGGTTACATAGATGTTTCCTTCCTTGTCCGCCTTCATCCCGTCAGGCACGCCCTTGCGCAGCTCCTCCTTGATGCCGCTGGCAAAGATACGTCCGTTCCGCAGCATACCGTCGGCGCCGACGTCGAACATACGGACGTTGGCCTGATCGGTATCGTTAACCCACATGAACTTTTCGCATGGGCTGAGGCATAGTCCATTAGGCTGGGTGAACATGTATCGATCCGACACCAGCACCGGCTCCTGCCCCAGCCGATGTCCCGGCGGCAGCATGTAGACGCCTTGAAATCCCATCTGCGTAGGACGCGGCACACCAAAATGCTCCATCCGGCCATAGGTTGGATCGGTAAAGAAAATCGCCCCGTCACGCCGCACGATGATGTCGTTGGGGGAATTCAACTCGCGCCCCTCGAAATGCGTCACGAGGACTTCGCGCGTGCCATCTGGCCACATACGCACCACCGAAGAGGTGCCATGTTCGCAGATCAGCAGGTTCAGGTCGGCATCATAGGTCATGCCGTTTCCCTTATTGGAAGGCTTCGCGATCTCCCGCACGCCTTGCCCTGGCACATATTGCCGCCGTGTGTCGCCCGGCATATCCGAAAAGATCAGGCTCTGATCCAGCGGATGCCAAAGCGGACCTTCGGTGAAGATATAGCCCGTGCCAATCTGCCGAACGGGTTCATGTTCCTGGATCAAGGACCGGAAGCGGTCATCAATGGCCACATGTGCCATCACAAACTCCTCTTGGTTTCAGGCCGCCCAGGCCGTCATTGTCGGGCCATTTGCACCGAAGATCGGGCAGGTTCGGGGCAGCGCCACTGCAGCAATGCGTTCTGACATGCCGGGATAGTTTTCCCTGTTCGCCTCGCGAATCTCCGGTTGTTCCTGACCGGGCGGGTAGGCCCCTATAACCTCAAAGTCGCGGCTGGCCCCTTCGTTCTTGTGACCCACGCCCGCTGGCAGGACGCAGACGTCTCCGGGTGACAAGCCGATGGTTCGCCCCGATGGGCCACCGATCAGAATATCGCCATGACCGCTTAGACATGTCAGCACTTCATGCGCATCGGGATGGTAGTGATGATAGTCGAACACAGTCCATACCCATCGGCCGCACCAGCCATTCGCGCTGTAGGTGTCCGCCACCAAGGTCTTGTCGGCCTGGATGGCAGCGCGCATCAGGACAACGGGCAGCGCCGGATTGTTTGGTACCAGCCCATCGTCCTTGAATTGCAGCGTCTCAAAATCCAGCTCTGGCATCGGATCACATGGGAAACCAGTCGCGCTTCGGGAGCGTTTCGGTCGAAGGCCCAGGTACCTGCATGGCCAGGCGCCCGACCACCTGCGCGTGTTCGATCCTTGCGGGACGGTCGTGGACCGGCAATAGGAACGTGTAGTTCTGCAAAAGCTTCTTGACCGCCCCCTTCTCACCCCGCTTCGAACCGGCATGGTTGCCGGTAACCTGCGGTTCCATGTGGTTGTTCACCCGCACATGGTTCACGACCTGATCGTTGAAATCATAGATCACGTCGCCGCAGATGCAGGCCAAACCTTCCGCCGTTTCCACAATCACGTTCATGGAGCCTTCGGTATGAGCACCGGCCGGTTCGCACCAAACGCCCGGAATAATCTCTTCCGCTCCGGTGATTTCCAGGTCCAGGAAACGCATCGCCTCAGGTTCATAGATCCGTTCAACGAGATGCAGAATGTCGGGCTTGGGATATTGCGGGTACATGATGCCAGAGACGGAAAACTCCATCTCGCGGCGGTTGATGACCACGGTCGTGTTCATGGGGAACAGATCATCCTTGCCCGCGTGATCGATATGCAGATGGGTATGAAGTATGTAGCGGATGTCACCCAGCTTCAGCCCGTGTTTGGCGAGCTGGTTCTCGATCATGTTGTCATGAAACTGCAACCCGCGCATCCCCAAGCTTTCCATGATCGCATTGTCTCGGTAGCCCGTATCGACCAACACGGGGTACGCCCCGCCGGTGATGAGAAACCCGTAGACAGGCACCCGGCGGGTGCGACCGCATTCGTGACCCAGAACCAGAAACGATGTCTCCAGTTCGATATCGCCATAGTCCAGAACATGAATTTGAAGCGCCATCCGCTCCCTCCCTTCGATCAGTGTTTCAGCCGGTAGACCCGGCTTGCGGTTTCGTTGAATACGGTCTGATGGTGTGTTTTCGGCACGGCTTTCAGAAAGGCGGCAAAGAGATCCGGATAGGATGTCCAAAGCTTTTCAATGGGATAGTTCGACCCATAAAGACACCGCTCTGGCCCGAAGAGCTTCAGTGCCGTCTTGACCTGATCTGCGATATGCGTTGGGTCATTGCGGTGGATGAAGGTGCCAAGGCCTGACAGCTTGCAGACCACATTTGGGCAATCGGCAAGGGCTTTCAGACCGTCAAACCACAGCGCACGGCCCGCATCAGAGGTGTCTTCGAGCATACCGGCATGTTGCAATACAAAGGTCACATCCGGGCAGGCATCGGCCAGTCTCGCAGCGCCAGGCATCTGGCTGGCGAAGACCTGAAGATCGAAACTGAAATCGAGATCGGCCAGCTTCGCCACGTTTTCCCGCACCATCGGATCCTCACACAGATCGTGATGCGGAGCAAAACGGTAGAGCGGGTTTTCATGCCAGTGAAACTGATGCCGGATCCCGCGAACGCCGGGTATCGCCGACAGTTGAGCCAGAACCATTGGGCAAGCGTGGCTGCGCATATCCGCATAGGCCACGATCGCCATGGGCCAGCCCGATCGTTCACTTTCCGCCTGCACCCAGCGGGCCTCGTCCAGGGCCCAGTTTGGTGACCAATTGGCCTGAACGTAGACCGATCCGGTGATCCCCGTGCTTTTGATGTCCTGCTGGAATTCCTCGATCAGGTAGTCCCGCTTGATCGGCGCGTACGGTCCAAAGATGCGGGGCTGTTCCGGCCCAAGCAGCCAGGGCAGATCCGCCTGCCGCCATATATGATGATGCGCATCGATCAAGCGGCCCTCGCAATGTTGAGGACATGAGAACAGATCGCCGGAACGGTCCCGCCATCACCAAGATCGTCAAGCCAGGGCAGAATGCCCAGCAACGCCGCCGTTTCCGGCTGAAAATCAGGATCGGCAGCAAGAGGTGTCAACCAGTGCATCCGCCAGGCCAGCCGCGACAAACGCGCTGCGGCATCGACCATCAGCGCGGGGTCTCCTCGCTCAAGCCCGTCCGACAGGACAAGCACCAGCGCGCCGCGCGCAAAACCTGCATAGCGCGGCACGGACAAGTAAGCCTCAAGCGCCTCACCGATGCGGGTGCCCCCGTCAAGATCGGACACTGCTTGACTGACCCGCAGCAAGGCAGCATCGCGATCAATGAGCGCGAGGCTCCGGGTGATGCGCGTGAGCTTCGTGCCCAGTGTGAAGACCTCGGCTTTGTCGGCGGCCTGAACCAGTGCGTGACCAAAGGCCAACAGCTCATCCGAACGGTCCTTCATGGACCCAGAAACATCAACCAGGCAGACAATGCGTCGCTGCTTGTGCTTGCGGACATTCCTGGGCAGCGTGAACAAATCGCCCTCTGACCGCGCCGCCAGTTTCAACGCCCGGCGCAAATCGATCCGATCTCCGTGGCGATAAGGGTTGCGCCGGTAGGACAACCTTTGCGGCAAGCGCCTGGGGGCTGCACGCATGAACTGATCCAACGCCGCTGCCGGAGTGGAGACGACTTTGCGTGTGGTCAGCCGTTCTGCGGCGGTGGCCTCTGCGCCTTGCGGTTCATCGCCGTCTTCCAGCTCAATGTCTTTCGTTTCATCACTGGGCTCAAGCGCTTCGGCCTCATCCTCCTTCGATGCAGTCGCATCAGCCTCAACCACTTTTCCTTCAAAAATCGCGCGAAAAAGGGCATCGAATTCAGCACGGCGTTCCGGTGGAATCGCAAAAAGCGCCAGTGCTGCTCTATAAACGTCGGCAATGTCGCGCGGTCCCAAGGCACCCGCCGCCGCGATGAACCCCTGCGTCTGATCAGGCGATACGTGAAAGCCCGCCTGCCGCAACGCGCTGGCAAGCGCAAAGAAGGGATCAAGCGCGCGCAGGGTCATGCGGCCTCTCCCGGCAGAATCTGATCAAGGCGAGGGCCGAGATAGGCCAGATCATCCTGATCCTTAATCGCGACGCCAATAGCCCGACGAAATGCGTCAGGCCATGTTGCGCCCTGCTGGTTCAGCAGTGTCGCCGCTTCGGCCCATTCCACCGTTTCGGCTACACCGGGTGGCTTTGTCAAAGGTTCCGCTCGCATCAACCCGACCGAGGCGACGACCGCCTGTGCTGTGGCCTGCGCCACGGACGAGGCGCGGGTCAACACGATCTGCGCCTCAAGCGCGGGGTCGGGGTAGTCGATCCAGTGATAAACGCAGCGCCTTCGCAGGGCTTCGTGCAATTCACGTGTCCGGTTGGATGTCAGCACAACCACCGGCGGGCGCGTGGCGCGCTCCGTTCCGGTTTCGGGGATCGAAATTGTGAAATCTGAGAGAAATTCAAGAAGGAAAGCCTCAAATTCCTGATCCGCCCGGTCGATTTCATCAATCAAAAGCAAGGTCGTAGCGGGATTGCGCAAGGCCGACAGCAACGGCCGCTCCATCAGGAAATCCGCCCCGTATAGATCGATCTCGCTGCCCTCAAGCTGACGCAGGGCCAGCATCTGGCGCGGATAGTTCCATTCGTATAGTGCCGCGGCAGCGTCAATCCCTTCATAGCATTGCAGCCGAATGACCTGCCGACCCAAAACGCCTCCAAGAGCCTTGGCCGCTTCGGTCTTGCCAACACCGGGAGCCCCTTCCAGCAGCAACGGTTTGGCCAAAGCCAGCGCAAGATATGATGCAGTCGCCAGTTCCGGCGAGGCGATGTACTGGGCGTCACTCAGCGCCGCTGCAAGCGCTTCTGGGTTGGCGAGGCCCGCTATGTTTGGATGAACGGCCACGCTTCTCAAGCACCCGGTCTGCGTGGCCCGGGCCGGGCACCACCATTGGCTTGCAGACCGCGCAAGATCTTCTCCGGCGTGATCGGCAACTTGTCGACCCGCACGCCAACCGCGTTGTAAACCGCATTCGCCACGGCCGGCAGAACCGGGTTGGCGCACATCTCTCCTGGCCCCTTTCCACCATAAGGTGCATCGGCGGCCGGACGTTCCAGAACGGCGATGTCATGCGGCACGATCTCGCCCGGACCCGGCATGAGGTAAGTGTTGAAATCATTGGGTCCGTGGCTGCGATCGGGGTAGTAGGGCTCGGTCGTTTCATAAAGTGCGTGGCTAATCCCCATCCAAGCCCCACCAATCAGCTGCTGTTCGACCAGTTTGGGATTGAGCGCGCGTCCGACCTCGTAGGCCGAATTGATCTTTTGAACCTCGACTTCGCCTGTCTCGTCATCCACGCAGAGATCGACGATCAGAGCAGCGTGAGCATAAGTCGTCACCGGGCTCATCTCGCCCGTATCAGGATCAACGCCGGACGGCTCGATCAGAAAAATACCACGCCCAGACAGCGTGCGACCTTGCTTGAATTGCGCGGCAATGGCTGTTTCGGCCACCGTAATGCTGCGCGTCGGCGCCCCTTTGACCTGAATGTTGCCAAGACCGTCGGTGTCAAGGTCGGTGGCGTTCACCTCAAGTTCTTCTGCAGCGGCCTCCATCATCTGCGCGCGGGCCTCCGAAGCGGCCCGGATCACCGCATTGCCCACCCGGTGGGTGCCCCGCGACGCGAAAGATCCCATGTCATGCGGTCCCGTATCGCTGTCGGCTGTGTCCACGTAGACATCTTCGATCGGCACCCCGAGCGCTTCGGCAGCGATCTGACGTGTCACCGATTTCATCCCTTGCCCCAGATCAATGGCGCTCAGCGTGACCATGAACTTTCCGTCCGGGGTCGAGTGGACAAGGGCTTGCGCCGGATCGCCGCCAAGGTTCATGCCGATGGGATAGTTGATGCAAGCAAAGCCGCGTCCGTGATGAATGGTCATCAGCGCCTCCTTGATCCCGATAGAAACCGCGACACACCAGGCCGATTGACGCCCTGGCTGAAGGGCTTTTCCGGCTTGTACGGAGCTGGTTTCGCTGGTTCGGCCGCCGTGGTGGCAGCAGTCGGCTTTGGCAGGGGCGCCGCAACGTGCGACGAGGGCGCCATTGCGGGCGGCATGGTTGGCGTCGACGGCGGCGTTGGCGTCGGTGTCGCGACTTTTTGTGGTGTTACCGCTGTGGCAGCTGCTGGCTCCGGGATCTTGTGCCCCACCCGTTCCGCAAGGATCTGCATATCAGGCCGCTGAACGGGAATGGCCTCCTTCGCATCCCCATGCGTTCCCGCAGGCAGGCGACGAGTTCCCGGCACCGGATCGGCTGTGGTCGCGCGCCCTGCTCGCCGCTCACCTGCCTTTCCCTCGTCATCCAACGCGGTTTCCGGGATAGCCGCCCTCTCTGCACTTGACCCGACCAGAGAATTCGCAGCCATATCGTCAGTTGAAAGGCCCCATCCTGCCTTTCCTGCCACGACCTGGCAGCTTTCGACCAGCGCGCAGTTCTTTGCCACCCGTCGATGCGCCTTCATATCCCCATCGCGGTAGGCGTTGAGAATGCGCAAGCTGATCGGATCGATCCCGACAGCCTCCGCGACCCGGTCCATATGGCATTCGATCGCGAAATCGACGCCGGTAACGCCGAAGCCACGCATGGCCGTGGCGGGTGTACGGTTGGTGTAGACGCAGAATACGTTCGAAGCGACATTGGGGATTGTATAGGGCCCTGGCAAGTGCCCTGTACCTTTGTGCCCGGCATAGGAGCTAAGCCGTGTATAGGCGCCCGCATCGAAGAAGCCGGTGAATTGCCGCGCCAAGATGCGTCCATCGGACGTCACTCCATCCTTGATCCGCCAGCGTTCGGCGCCCCGCGGAGCGCCCACCTGCATCTCTTCCTCGCGGTCCCATTGGAACTTCACCGGGCGACCGGTCAGCATCGCCCCCAGCACGGCCATAGGTTCGGTAATGGAATCTACCTTGCCCCCAAAACCGCCACCGACCGTGCCCCCAATGAAGTGCAACCGCGAGGACGGGAGATCCAGCAGCTTGGCCGTCGTACCAAGCGAAAAGAACAGGGCTTGGGTGCCGGTATGGCACACATAGCGATCCGCAGTCTCAGGCGCTGCAATGGCGCCACAGGTTTCGATCGGGGCCTGTTCGATAGGCGACATCTCATATTCGGCCTCCACGATGTGATCGGCCTGGGCAAAGCCTGATTGCACATCGCCAAAACGCAGCTTTACGTGGTCGTATGGCTCGTAGGTAAATGTGTTGTCCGGATAGGCCGGATTCACCGAAGGCGCACCGGGCGCGATGGCTTCCTCGACGTCCAGAACATGGGGCAGAACTTCCCAATCCACCCGGATGGCAGCACAACCCGCGCGCGCAATGGCTTCAGTGTCGGCAACGATGGCAAGGACGGGCTCACCCCGGTAGCGGACGATGGGATTCGACAGCAATTGTTCGTCGTCCTTGCCAAAGCCGATCAGGCTAAGCAGCGTGTTGAGGTTGTGCGGAACATCATCGGCGTGAACCACCCGGCGCACACCTTTCATTCGCTCGGCCTCGGACGTGTCGATTGAACGAACCCTTGCATGGTGGTGAGGGCTGCGCACGCAGCGCATATGCAGCAAACCATCAAGAAGGTGGTCGTCATAGTAGGCGGTGCGACCCGTCACGTGGCCTTCGATGTCCTGACGCAGCTTGGGCTTGCCAATTTCATTCAGCCCATCGTCGCGCTCGTCGGCGAACAGTTCTTTGCGAAACTCGATGCTCATGCCACTCTGCCCTGCAAGCGGATCGCGGCATCTAGGATCGCATCGACAATCGGCTCATATCCCGTGCAGCGGCAGAGATTTCCGCTGATCGCCTCGATGACCTCATCGCGTGTGGGATGTGGATTCGTGACCAAAAGCGCTTTTGCGGCCATCAACATGCCCGATGTGCAAAAACCGCACTGTGCCGCGAACCCTTCCATGAACGCCCTTTGAAGCGGGTGCAGATCGGGTCCGTCCGCCAAACCCGAGGTTGTCTCGATACTGCGGCCCTGAGCCGCTTCAGCCAATGTCAGGCAACCAAGATGCGGGGCGCCGTCAATCAGGATCGTACACGCCCCGCACGTGCCCTGCCCGCATCCGAATTTTGGCGACAGATCGCCTGCCTCACGGCGCAATGCCTCCAGCAAGTTCTGACCTTCGTTTACGAAAATGCCCGTTTCCGTACCGTTCAATGTGAATGAGATCGGCCGTTTGGCCATCAGGTTTCTCCTTCCAGACAACGGCGCAGATGCACGGGCGCAACTTCATTTCGATACCAGGCGGAGGCCAGCGCATCGTCTTGGGGAGCGAGCCCATGGCCGCAGACAGAGCAGGCAGCCGCGACCCCAGACGCATCCATCGCGCCATTCTCCAGCGCTGCTTCGGCGGCCTTGGCGCGCAACGGTGTCGGGCCCATGGCGCCGAACGCAATGCGCGCACCGCGCCCGGATAGCGACCCGCCTGGAAGATAGACGGCAATAGACATCACCGAGATACCCTTTGGACGTGTCCGGCTCACCTTGCGAAAGCGCAACTGACCGGACTGCACCCGCGGCACCACTACATGGGTCACCATCCCGCGCGTGCGCTCACGACCTTGGAAGAAGGTTTCCATGTCCTCCTCCCGCCCGTCAGACCAGATCACGAACGCGTCCAGTGCCAGAAGCGCGACCGCAAGATCGCCGTAGGGGTGGGGCGCAAAAAGATTGCCGCCCACCGTCGCCATGTTTCGCAGCGCAGGCGCGCCGATAGCCCGGGCCACAGGCGCCAAGACGCTAAGATCAGGATGATTTATGATGGAAGCCATGGTCACGCCCGCGCCAATCCGAATGCCGGTGCTGTCGGCACGGATCTCTTGCAGCTCGGGGTCGGTCACGCGTATCAGCTTCTCGATCGTTTGCGGTGCGTAATTGACCTGGCGCATCAGCAAGGTGCCCCCGCCGAGGATATGCCCGGGCGTTCTTGCAGCTTCTGCAGCTTGTGAAAATGTGTGAACTTCGATCATACGGCTTCCAATCCCATCTCGGCTCGCACCGCGTCAAAGCCCGCCTGATAGATGTTTTCACCGACCAGATCGGCCAATGCCTCTTGCTGGCCTTTCGGCGTGTCAAAACGGCTTTCCCACTCCCAGAATGTCCAGTCGGTTTCGGTGACGGGGATCAGACGCACATGCGCCACGTAGTTGAGAAGCGGGATCGGCGTGTCGAGCAGACAGTAGGAAAAGCTGGTTTCCATGTCACTGAGCGTCAGCAATTGTTCGCGAAGCTCTGCCCCGTCGGCCAGACGGAACTTGCGGATACAACCCACCCGATCAGCTGGATTGCCCCGTTCGATCTGACTGCTGGCAATAGCGGGATGCCAGCGATCGTGCCCGTTGAAATCCCGCAGAACGTCCCAGGCCGACTCGATTGGCGCTTCGAGAATAGTGCTGCGATAGACCCGGGTCACGAAGATGTACCTTTCGCGGTTCGAACCGTACATGGAGGGCTGTTACATGCCTGCATCATCACCCCCCGAAATGCCGTTTGAGCGCGTCAAAACCGCCCTGAAAGACATTGGTCCCAATGCCGCCGACCAGGTCCGCCTCATCCCCCGGATCGCAGGAAAACTCCGCCGACCATTCCGCGAATGTGCGCGCGCCATCGGTGACCGGGGTAAACCGCAAGGTCGCCATGTAGTCCCAAAGCGGCATCGGGCCTTCGAGCATCGTGTAGCTGCAGAAGAGGTCGTAATCCGACAAGCCCACGAGTTGTTCTCGGATGTTGTCACCGTTTTGCAGATTGAAATTTCGGATGCAACCAACCTTGTCGCTGGGCAACGCATCCTCGATCCGGCTGTCCCGGATGCGCGGATGCCATTTCGGCAGAGCGTTGAAATCCCGCACACGCTCCCACACCCGGTCCGAGGCGGCATTGATCACTGAAGAGACAAAGACCCGAGCCATCTACGATTTCCGCCCCGTTTTCTTGTCATCCGATGACGCCTTGGCCGCTTGCGCCCGAGCAATCTCGGAGGTGGCGCGGGTCATGTCGGACGCATTTCGGAAGATGTCCGATTTCGCGACATTTGCGCCGTCGATGCCGATGTCCTTCATCAAGCTGTCCACGAAAGGCGCCTGTACCCGGTAGCGGAGGGCCGAGTTCATCACCTCGTCCGTCGGGCTGGGCGCATCGCCGCCATTGCCAGGATGGCCGCCGCCCTGACCATTTGCCCAGTCGAGCCCCTGCGTTCCGGACCCACCAAGCTGCATAATTTTGATATCACTGACATTCTCAAGCGGCTTGGCACTGGCCGAGATGATCCCTTCCACGTGTTCCAGCATCTTGCGTTTGAAAAGACTATGCCGTGCCTCGTCACTTAGGACATTCTCAGCCTCATTGATCAGTTTGGCCGCCTCCGCCTCGACCGCGCGGCGGATCTTCTCTGCTTCTGCAATCACACGCGTTCGCTCGGCCTCTTTCTCGGCCCGGATGGTTTCAAGCGTCTTCTCACGGTTGACGCTTTCAGTTTCCGCTGCGGTCTTGGCCTTTTCAGCAGCCTCAAGCGCGTGGGCTTTGGCGTTTTCGGCTTCAACAGCCGCAGCACTTTCATCAAGCGATTTCTGGTAGAGTGCGATGGCCTTTTCCATCCCGGCCTCTTCAACAGCCCGTTCGCGACCGATCTCGAGCTTGCGGCGTTCGGTCTGGTGCCCGATCCGTGCATCATCAAGCCCGCGTTCGGAAGCGATCTTGGCCCGTTCAACCTCTTCCTGGCTGGCAATCTCAGCCTCGCGAAGTGCTTGAACCCGGGAGATCTCCAACTGCTCCAAGACCTTCTTGCGTTCCAGCCTCCTTGCGTCGAGCTCCTGTTCGGCCAGGATACGTTCGGCGTCCACGGTCTTTTCCTTGGCGACACGCGCGGCCTCAATCGCCTCATCCGCTGCAATCTGCGCGGCATCCATCACCCGATTGCGCTGGATCTCGAGGGCGCGAATACGTTCGTCGCGGGCGATCTTGTCGGCGCTTGTTTCGGCCTCTTTCTCGATCCGCTGCTGCTCAACCAAACGGCGCGAAGAAATCTCGGCAGCCTCGATCGCCTCGCGCTTTTCGATCTCGCGAGAGCGCAATTCGGCCTCCTTGGCAATGTCGGCAGCCCGGGTGCGCTTTTCTTCGTCGATCCGGGCCTGGGCCACCTGCTCTTGCGCGTTTACGTTGGCCACATCAACCGCGCGGTTGCGGGCAATTTCGCGTTCACGCAGATCCTGTTCATATGCAATCCGTTCTGCCGCGATCTTTTTCTCTTTCGCGATACGTGCGGCTTCGGTCGCTTCCGTAACGGCAATCTCGGCTGCTTCCAGAGCCTGCGCCTTGACCAGATCGCGTTCTTTGGTTTTTTCCTCACTTTCGATACGCTGCACCGTCAACTTGGCATCCTGCGCGATGCGGTGTGCCTCGACCGCCTCTTTCGCAGCGATCTCGGCCTCGTCGATGGCTTGGTTGCGCGCAATCTCTGACGCGCGAATGCGTTCTTCCTGCGCGATCCGTTCTTTCGAGGTTTGTTCCGTTGCCGCGATCTGCTGCACGTCCAATTCGCGCTGGCGCTCGATCTCGCGAGCGCGCGTGTCCTGCTCGGCCGTGATGCGTTCAGCGGCCAATGCTTTTTCGCGCGCAATGCGGGCCGCTTCGGTCGCTTCCTGCGAGGCAATCTCGGCCTCTTCCAGCGCCGTCTTGCGGGCAATCTCCAATTCACGCGTCGCACGGTCAGAGGCGATGCGCTCTGCATTCACCGTCTTTTCCTGCGCAATCCGCAGCTTTTCAGCAGCTTCTTGCGCGGAAATCGTCGCCTCATCCACCGCCAGATTGCGCGCGATCTCTTGCTCCCGCGTCGTCCGTTCCAAGGCAATCCGGGCTTCTGTCACCTCGCGTTCCTGCGCGATCCGTGCCTTTTCGATGACTTCCTTGGCGGCAATGTCGGCCTCATCAATTGTCCGCTTGCCATCGATTTCCTTGGTTTGAGTTTCTCGGTCCTTTTCGATCCGGGCTTCAGCGAGGGTCTTTTCCTGGGCGATACGCGCTTTTTCTATGGCTTCCTTGGCCGCGATGTCCGCGGCTTGCGTATCCTGTTCCGTTTTGATCCGGGTTTCGGTCAGCACCCTTTCCTGCGTGATCCGTGCTTTTTCGACCGCTTCGCGGGTTGCAATCTCAGCTTCGTCGATGACCTTCTGACGTTCGATTTCCTGCTGGCGGATCTTGCGTTCAGAGGCGATCCGCGCCTCGGAGATCTTTTCTTCGTTGGTGATGCGGGCTGTCTCGATTGCCTCCTTGTTGATGAGCGTTGCCTCTTCACCCTCTTTCTCGCGTTCCGACCGTTCACGCGCCAATTCGGCCCGCTGCTGCGCGCGGCGGAATTCTATGTCACGCTCTTGCTCAAGACGGGCCTCTTCCGATGAACGCTCAATGGCGAGGGTCTCTTTCTCCGCTTGCAGATTACGCTCCCGAATCTGGATCATCGCATCCTGTTCGATGTCGTTGCGCATCTTGCGACGCGCCTCGACCTGCTCGATGACGCTGGTCAGACCAATCGCATCAAAGCGGTTGGACGGGTTGAAATATTGCAGATCGGTTTGGTCGATATCCGTGATCGCGACCGATTCAAGCTCAAGCCCATTCTTGTCGAGCCCTTCCTGCGCCAGTTCTGCCACACGAGTGGTGACCTCGCTGCGTTTGGCGTGCAATTCCTCAAGCGACATCTCGGCCGATACGGTGCGCAAAGCACTGATGAACTTGCCTGACAGTAAGCGGTGGAGCCGTTCCGGTTCCAGCGTCCGTCGGCCCATGGTGGAGGCGGCAAGGCTGACTGCCTCCCGCGTGCCGCGGACGCGGACGTAGAATTCGGCATGGACGTCGACGCGCAGGTTGTCTGCCGTAATCAACGCATCGTCCTTTTCGCGGATCACCGCGAGATCGAGAGAGTTCATGTTGACGGGCGTGATGTCGTGGATGATGGGCCAGACAAAGGCACCGCCATCAATTACGACGCGTTCGCCCAGAAATCCGGTGCGCACGAAGGCGACCTCTTTCGTGGAGCGCCGATAGAGCCAGTGCATGACCCAATAGAGGATGAAGATGGCGATGACGGCCAGAATGAGCCAGAGAATGAGTTGTCCGATGATTTGACCGGTCATGATGTCCCTCCCTTAACGCCCGATTTTCTTGAAGGCGGCTGTCTGATCGCGCAGCGCGATCTCCGTCGGCAGACGCTCCATGGAGGACGCGCCATAAAAGCCGTGGCAATTCTTGGTGTTTTTCAGAACGAAATCCGCGTCATCCGGCATCGCGACAGGTCCACCATGGACCAAAACGATCGCGTCGGGGTTCACGTCCAGCGCAGCCCCGGCCCATGCATCGGTGAGCGCAGGCGCTTGTTCCAGCGTTACTGCCGTGTCAGCCCCGATAGATCCGCCAGTGGTCAGCCCCAGATGGACAACGACAATGTCAGCACCCGCCTTTGCCATCGCGGCGGCGTCTTCTTCCGAAAAGACGTAAGGCGTGGTCAGCATGTCCTTTTCGTGAGCCATGGCAATCATGTCGATCTCGTGCTGATAACCCATGCCGGTTTCTTCGAGATTGGCGCGAAAATTGCCGTCGATCAGACCGACGGTTGGAAAGTTCTGCACACCCGAAAAGCCGGCGGCCTTCACCTCGTCCAAGAACTTGTCCATGAGGCGGAATGGGTCGGTCGCGCAAACCCCTGCCAGAACAGGTGTGTCTTCGACCACGGGCAGCACCTCGCCCGCCATTTCCATAACAACCCCATTGGCATCGCCGTAAGGCATCAAGCCGGCCAAGGATCCCCGGCCTGCCATACGGTAGCGTCCTGAATTGTAGATGACGATCAGATCAATCCCGCCCGCCTCTTCACATTTGGCGCTGAGCCCTGTTCCGGCCCCTCCGCCGATGATCGGCTCGCCCATGTCGCGCATCGCACGGAATTTCGTAATCAGATCTTTGCGGTCATGCATACGGTCATGCTCCTTTGGCGCGGGCGCCATTGGTGTGGAAGGACCGGAAGGTCCGCACCACAAGGTCGGCAAATTCCGGATCGTTGACGTTATGGGGCACCCGCACGACCTGACGGTTGGCCGTGTGACGGACCGTTTCCTCAAGCGTCTGGAACAGGGCCTTGTTGGCCTCCGGGTCCCAAAACGGCTGATCCGGTGCGTCCAGAAGGCTGACGCCGCCTTCGGGCAGGAAAAAGCGAACGGGGCCAGTCATCTGGTTCAACTTTTCGCCAATGAACCGCCCCATCGCGACGTTTTCTTCCGGCGTGGTGCGCATCAGCGTGATTTGCGGATTGTGTTCGTAGAACAGGCGCCCCTGATATCTTGCAGGCACAGTGTCAGGTGCGTTGAAGTTGACCATGTCCAGCGCCCCAGCCGCTCCAATATAGGGCAACCCAGCCCTGATGGAGGCCCCGAAACGATCGTCCTTCGCGGCAAAGACACCGCCCGCGACCATGTCGCAGATTTCGGTGGTGGTCAGGTCAAGAACGCCCGACAGCATGCCGGAATCCAGAAGTTTTTCCATCGAACGACCGCCTACACCAGTCGCGTGGAAGACAAGGCAGTCGTAGTCCTGCTCGAGCGCGCTAGTAACCATTTGCACGCAGGGCGTGGTGACACCGAACATCGTAATCCCGATGGCTTGTCTTTCATCGCGTACGGGCCGCGCGCTTTGGCGCGCGCGCACCATGCCTGCCAATGCATTGGCGCCATTGGCCAGAACCTCACGGGTGATCGAGTTGATGCCCTGCACGTCAGCTACGGAATACATCATCGTAATGTCCGATGGGCCAACATACTGTTCCGTATTGCCAGAGGCGACTGTCGAGATGATGAGCTTTGGTACGCCTACAGGCGGCACGCGGAAAGCTGGTGATACAAGGGCTGTTCCACCTGAACCTCCGGCAGATATCAGGCCTGCGATGTCTGTTCGTGAGGCGATCCAGCGTTCAAAGGCCAGCGTCATGCCTGCCACGGCGCTGCCGCGATCGCCGGTGAAAACGGCGCTTGCGCCACGCGGATGGCTCGCCGCAACGACATGGGGCGGGATGTCCGCGCCCGATCTTTGACCTGAGGTCGACAGATCGACAACCTGAAGCGGCAGGCCCTGCGCGCGGATCAGGTCAGCCATGTATATCAACTCACGCTCTTTGGTATCAAGCGTGCCGCAAAGATAGACAATGCCTCGCCCGGAAACAGCACGTTGCCGAGACAAAGGCACGATTTCGGCATTGGAAACGGGTGCTTCAGTGACCGTCCGTGCGGAGCCTTCGAGGATCGCGAGCGGTATCGGCGCACTCCACCGCGTCGGCGTTCTGGGGTTGGACACATAGATTTTCGTCACCGCTCTGTGGCGCGCTGCCGTCTCGTGCGGCGCATCAGGCGCATCACGTGCGTCCGCGTCATCGGTTTCATCATGGGCGTGGCGCCCGACGCCCAGAAGGGCCTGTTGCAGATCCCGGTCGGCTGACAATGTCCCGCTGTCCATAACGCGGTTGATCCGACCGTTGACCATAATCGCGACGTCTGAGGCCACTTCACAGGCCACCCCGATATTCTGTTCGATCACCAGAACGTCGATGTCGCCCTCTTGGCCAAGGCGCACCAACATCTCGGACACCTGGTTGACGATGACCGGCGCAAGACCTTCAGTGGGCTCGTCCATCAGCAACAGCTTCGGGTTCAGCAGCAATGCGCGCCCTATGGCGAGCATCTGCTGCTCACCTCCCGAAAGCTGCGCTCCGCCGTTTGACTTGCGTTCGGCCAGACGCGGAAAGACGCCGTAAACCCGTTCAACCGTCCAGGCGCCGCCGCGTTTTTCGACAAGCTTGAGATGTTCATCGACCGTTAGCGACCGCCACAAACGACGTCCCTGGGGCACATAGCCGATGCCCGCCCGCGCAATCTCGGCAGGATCCATGCCCACCAGAGACTGGCCTTCGAAGGAAATCGAACCGGAGGCGACAGGCTCAAGGCCCATGATCGCCTTGCACATGGTTGTCTTGCCCATGCCATTGCGGCCTACGACCGACAGAACACCGTGGTCCAGCGTCAGATTCACACCCTGCAATGCATGTGACTGGCCATAATAGACGTTCAGATCACGGATTTCGAGGGTGGCGGTCAATGGTCGTCCCCCCCAAGGTAGAGGGCCTGAACTTCTGGATCTTCCTCGATTTCGGCGGGTTTGCCTTCCTTGAAAATGCGCCCGTTGTGCATCATCGTGACGTATTCCGAGACTCGGAGAGCTACGTCCATGTCGTGTTCGATAATGATGTAGCCCATATGGCTGGGCAGCCCTGTAAGGATGTCGATCAACTCGCGCCGCTCGGTCGGGCTGAGGCCCGCAGCGGGTTCATCAAAGAGGATGAAGCGCGGCGCGCCCGACAGGGCCATCGCAATCTCCAATTGGCGCTGCTGACCGTAGCTGAGATTGCTGACCAGCGTATCGCGAGCTTCCCAAAGGTTGACCGTCTGGATCAGTTCTTCGGCCGATGCGACCAGCGCGTCACTCTTGCGGGCGCGCGCAAAAGAAAAGCGGCCACGCGACACGCCAAGGCAAGCAAGATAGACGTTGTCGATGACGCTGAGGCCGGTGAAGAGAAGCGAAATCTGATAAGTGCGCCGCAATCCGCGACGTATACGCTCTTGGGCGGGAAAGGCCGTCACGTCCTCACCAAAGAAGCGGATCGATCCTTCGGAGGGGGGGAAATCACCGGTGATGCAGTTGAAAAGCGTCGTCTTGCCCGCGCCGTTGGATCCAAGCACCGCGCGCCGTTCACCAGGGCGGACGGTCAGTTCGACATCGCTGATGGCGGCCAGCGCGCCGAAACGCTTCGACATACCGCGCAATTCAAGCGCGTTTTCGGTGCCAGTGCTTACGCCCGCGTTCATTGCCGCACCTCGCCCGTGAGCGGATCGCGATTTCGGCTGGCGCGCAGCTTTTCCCAAAGACCCAACAGACCGTCTTCCGAGAAAAAGACCACAAGAAGGAAGCCCAGTCCGATCAGCAACTGAAAGCGGTCCCCGCTGAGCCCGACCGCTATCAAAAAATCCACCGCGAATGTCTTGAGGATCACGTAAAGAAACGCGCCTATGAAAGCACCAACAGGATGGCGCATCCCGCCGACCACAGCGATGATCAGGATATCGATGGCCGGTTGAATGCCGACTGTGCCCGGGCTGATCTGGGCTGATTGCCAGGTCAGCAAGATCCCCCCCATCCCAGCGATAAGCGCCGAGAAGGCATAGGCAGCCACGCGATGCGCGGTGACGTTGAAACCAAGGGCGGCCATGCGTCGGGGATTGTCTCGTACGCCCTGTAACGCCAATCCAAAGGGTGCCCTGGAGACATAGAGGACAGCGAAGTACGTGACGGTCGCCCAGAAGAGAGTCAGGTAGTAGAACGGTATGGGGCGCCGCCAATCCACGCCAAAAAGCTGTGGTGGAAAGACGGAGTTAAATCCCTGAAATCCGTTGAATATATCGTAATTCTGGCGCGTGAAGTAGAAAAATGCCGCAGCGATGGCGAGGGTGATCATGATTGTGTAGATTCCCTCGGTTCGCACGGCAAGCCAACCGATAAGGGTCGCAAATAGCACGGCGATCATCAATGCGAGCGGTATCGTGATGTACCAAGGCCAGCCCATCGAAATCGTGTCTATCGCGCTGTCGCCAAAGATGGCAACCATATAGCCTGCAACGCCCGCAAATGACATCTGCGCCAGGCTGACCATGCCGCCATAACCTCCCAGAAACATGAGCGAGGTGGCGATCATGCCAAGGATGAATGTCCAGCCAAAGATCTGGAACATGATGAAATCCGAAGCGAAGGCTGGGATGATCAGCAAGATGACGCCAGCGACCCAATAGGGCGCCGGGATCCGCTCGATCCAGAGCCGGTCTTCCTGCCTGACACTGGGGCGTGCCCCGCCTCCGTCGGTTATCTCCGGCATCGCCATGTCAGGATCGTCCCAAAAGGCCCTGCGGGCGGAAAGCGAGCACGGCGACCATGATCAGGAAAGTCAGCACGACAGCGTATGTTGGGAAGTAAACTGATCCGAACTGTTCTGCGCAGCCGATCAGCAGCGCACCCAAAGCGGCCCCAGGGATCGAACCCATACCGCCAACGATCACCACGACCAGTGACGCCAGAAGAAAGCGGATGTCTTCACCCGGGGCAGCCGACTGAAACGTTGCGCCCACCACACCGGCCAAACCGGCAAGACCGGCCCCAAAGAAAAAGACACCGACGAAGACCAGTTGAATCCGGGCACCGGTGGCGCTCAGCATGTCACGATCGTCAACGCCAGCGCGGATCAGCATGCCGATGCGCGTACGATTCAAGACCAGCCACATGGCCAGACCAATGACCAAAGAGGCCGCAAAGATCACGATCCGGACAGAGGGGTACTTGAGATAGGAGGTCACGACCTCGCCCGAACTTCTGACCCGCTGGCTGGTGACCAACCCGGTTTCAAACGGCCCTGACAGCCAGCGCGGCGGAGTGATGTTGTAAAAGTCGCCTCCGACACCCCACAGCATAAGATCGGCCATGACGATCGAAATACCGATCGTGACAAGTGTCTGCCGCAGATCCTGACCCTCCATCCGGCGGAAGACAGTGATCTGAAGGAAAACGCCCAGGACCCCGACGACGATGAAGGCGACCGGAAAGGCCAGCAGCCAAAGGCCCGTGCTGTCGGCGATGAAGAAACCGATATAGCCGCCCAGCAGATAAAGAGATCCATGCGCAAGGTTCACATTGCGCATCAGCCCGAAGATCAGTGTGAAACCGGAGGCCACAAGGAAGTAGAGCCCGCCCAGAGTGATGCCGTTGAAAAGCGCGTTCAGAAAAACCTTCTTGCGTCCGATCCCATCGACCAGCCATTCAGGCCAGATCGCAAAGATCAGATAAAGCAGGATCAGCGCGAAGGCGCCAAGGATGGCCGACCAGATCGGATGGCGCGCGGCAAAGGCTCTCATGTCGGCCCTCGCCGAAGGGTAGCGCCCCTTCCTGACGCGCCAAATGATTGCATCCTGTCCTCCCAAGTTGGAAACATCATCGTTTCCGACAATGGGAGGTTAGCCAAAGCCCTCGCAGCAACCCGTATCCAAAAGTCTGCACCAGTGCCTGAGCGTCGGTAATTCTGCGGGCTTACTGGTGGGCGACACGTTTGTACTCGGTCGGCGCGATCCCGACGTTGTACGTGAAGAACCGTGTGAATGACGCCTGCGAGGCAAATCCCAGATCGTGCGCGATTTCAGTCACGGATTTGTCGGTGGTAGAAAGATCTTCAATCGCCCGTTCAGACCGCAAAGTGTTGAAGTAGATGTTGGGCGTTACACCGGTTTGCTTCTTGAAAAGCTTGAAGAAATGTGGCCTTGACAGACCCACTTCGCTTGCCAAGTGGTCAAGTCCCTCGTGATCGCTCAGATAACTGGTCATCAGCTTTTGCGATCTGCGAATGCGAAAATCGCTGAACCGCAAGGCAGAACCGTAGGCCGACTTTCGGCGACCGTTTCGCCAGGACAAGGCATAGCAGCTTGACGTCAGTTCGATCAGCAATTGCTCAACCCCGAATTCCGCGTCGTCCCGGATCATAAGGCTGGTCAGGCTATGGATCAGCTTTTGGATGTCTGGCGTGAGGTGCAGCAGTGACGTTCCGAAATCCAAGGCGAATTCGGAACTGCCGGTATTTTCCAAAAACCACATTGGCTTGATGTAAAGGACCAGCGCGAAGCAAGAGCCTGAAGGGATCTCGAACGAGTGCGGCTCCCACGGGCTGACGGCTGCCGCGATTGTGTCGGAGCATGTGACGGAATGATCGCGGATGCGAACGTTCGGACAGTCTCCTGCAACGCGAAAGATCAAATGACCTTCGCGATGCGCATGGGTCGTGATTGGGCGATCGAGATCGTAGAGCGCGGCGCGCCCAAACTCACCATGACTAACTGCAAGCGCTTTGCTCATGCAGTCCTCCCTATATGCGTCCCGGCGTCTGTGGCCGGGTGCGCGGGCCTTAGCTTGCGGTCTTGGAAGGCCATTTGGCAACTGAATCCGGTCAGAAAGAGACTTTCGGGTATATGGCGCGCGTTTTTGTCACCCACGAATATAGGCGGTTTTAAGGGTCGTGAAGAACTCTGCCGCGGCTTGCCCCTGTTCGCGGGGACCCATGCTGGACGCCTTTGTTCCGCCAAAGGGAACATGGTAGTCAACACCTGCTGTGGGCAGGTTCACCATCACCATTCCGGCTTGCGCATGTCTTTTGAAATGTTGGGAAAATTTCAACGAAGTGGTGCAGATCCCGGCGGTCAATCCGAAAGGCGTGTCATTTGCCAGATCGAGCGCATGATCATAGTCGCGGACGCGGATCACGGTGGCAACCGGGCCAAAAACTTCTTCGCGATTGATCCTCATAGCGGGATCCGTATCGGTGAAAAGCGTGGGAGCGAGGAAAAACCCTGGTGTGGCACATTCGACCCGCTCTCCTCCTACGCGCAGATTCGCACCGTCGCGCCGGGCGCCTTCGATAAAAGACATGTCCTGATCAAGCTGGGTCTGGTCGACAACAGGCCCCATCTGCGACATGGGATCAAGCGCTGGACCAACCTTCAACGCCCTGACCTTCTCGGTCAACCGTTCCACGAAACGGGCGTGGATGCCATCCGTCACGATCAGCCGGGACGAGGCTGTGCAGCGCTGCCCTGTGCTAAAAAACGCGCCATCCAGGGCGGCATCGGTCGCCACCTCAAGATCCGCGTCATCCACCACGACCAAAGGGTTCTTGCCACCCATCTCAACCTGGAACTTGCGGTTTTGGCGCAAACAGGCCTCTGCCACGATCCGGCCTGTAACCTGGCTGCCAGTGAAGCTGACAGCGCGGATTTCCGGGGCATCGAGTATGGCTTGACCAACAACCGGTCCCGGCCCGATGACCAGATTGAAAACCCCCTTTGGCAGCCCGGACTTATCGATGATCTCCGCCAAAAGCCATGCGGTACCGGGCACCTGTTCGGCCGGTTTGAAAACCACGCTGTTGCCGAAACACAAGGCCGGAGCGATTTTCCAGGCGGGAATGGCAATCGGGAAGTTCCAAGGTGTGACCAGCCCAACGGGGCCAACGGGTTCTCGTGTCACCTCGACCGAGACTCTGGGCCTGACCGACGGCAATAGCTCTCCGGTCAGCCGCAAGGCTTCTGCTGCGAAGAACAGAAATATGCGGCCCGCGCGTTCGGTTTCGGCAATAGCCTCCGGAAGGATCTTGCCTTCTTCCCGAGCGAGCATCTCACCGATTTCGGCCTTGCGGGCCAGGATCGTATCGCCGATGTCTTTCAGAATGTCGTGGCGCTGCTGGACCGGCGAAAGGCTCCAGTCTTCAAAGGCAGATGCGGCGGCTGCGACTGCCTGTTCAGCCTCCGCGCGACCGGACTGCGCAAAGACATCGATCAGGTCGTTGGTGTTGGATGGGTTGATATTCTCGACACCGCTCGAACTCGTTACCCATTCACCGCCAATCAGGTTCGGCTTCATGTCGTCTCCCGTCGTCAATAGACATCCTGCAGGACCTGCGTCAGTTCGGCCCGCGAGTTGACCTGGGGTATGCCGAATTTGGGCTCCATGTAGCCGATCGCCTGTTCGAGCTCTGCCCAATCGATCTGCATTTGTTGGAGCGTTTGCGGCAAGGGCAAATCATCCATCAACGCCGCCGCAAAGTCAGGAAGGGCGGCGTCGGATGGCAAACCCAGAACACGGGCCACCACGCCGGTCTTGCTGGATCGCGTGTTGCCCAGCATGCGAGCCAGCATGACCCGGTGTAGCAGCGCGCTGTCGACATCCCGGCCGACCGACTTTGCGAAGGAAAAGCGCAGCGCTTCTACCAGTCCCGTCCCCTTCTGCAAGGCGATGGCACCGTTCAAGGTCGCAGCCATCAAGTCGCGCGAGGTTGATTGGGGGTCTTTTTGCCCTTTTGAAATGTCATGGATCGACCGGATACGTGAGATCGCGTCGATCGCCAAACCGTCGGCCAAGGGGTTGAAAGTTTCCGCGTTCAGCACGTTCAGACAGCGTCCCATGGTCAGAGCGATAGCCTTGGCCGCTTCAGCCTCTTCCGCGTCATTGATCACCGTCGGATCACATATAATAACGCCCGGCGGCGTGGTCTTGAAGTTGATCTGCGTGTTCGCCTCCAGACAGGGGTCGGGCATGCCATCAATGTTTGGAATGACGAAAAACTTCGGCTGAAGTGCCTTTTGAGACACGCCGTACCGAGACGTTACTTTGCGAGATTTATAGCGCAAAGTGGCAAGCTCGTGCCGACATTTGCGACCACGTGCGATGCAATCCGCTGAGCCAAAGGCGATGATGACATCGACGGGCGCCTCAGCCTCGGCCACCCGTGCTGCTGCAGCCGTTTCGTACTTGCTTTCATCATCTTCGATCACATGCAGGGTAGTGCGCGGACAACTCGCCAAGCCTGCCTCGACCCGGGTCAGAAGCTCACCGCCCAGATGCGCTGCGGGGCATAGCAGCAACGCGCTGGTCAGGCCCTGCTCGTCCATTTCGGCACGCAGTGCTTCTTCCAACACGTCGCTGGCAAAATGGATGCGAGAATGCAATGTAATGAGGGTCATGCCAGCCACGATCTGGTGGACCGGACCAGTGCGGTTGACGCACCCGGTCCGGTGCAACCAGAGGCCCGCGCCCCGATAGGACCCGGGCCTGCCGTTTTCAGTAGCTGCCCTGACAGGCGGGTGTTTCGCGCGATGGCAGACCAATCGCGTCGAAGGCCGCCTTTTCCAGTCCAAGCGTCTGGTTCACACCGTCGACTTTCTTCACCATCTGCGTGGCCAGGGTCCCGTCGTCAAGCTCGACAACTTCGGACACGAAATTGGCACCCACAGCCTGACGGTTTTCGTCCAGCGTGATTTTACCGTTGGGTGCGCTCAGTTCCAGCCCGGCCAGACATCCGCGGAACGCTGCCTGCCCATCCGACAAATCACCGCCTACTTCATCCATGCATTGGAGCATGGCCGAAGTCGCATTGTAGTAACCCGTCGCAAGCAGCGACGGCGATGGGAAACGTTCTTCCGGTGGAAACGTGTCCTGATAGGCTTTCACATATGCCTGCCAATCCGGATCATCCCAAGTGTCCGCCTGCGGCCCGGAAGACGGCGTACCGATCAGTGCATTCTTCGCATCGCCTTTAGAATTCAGCACCGTACCATCAACCATGATGGAACCACCGATCAGATTGGCGTCCCCCCCAGCCTGTTGATACTGATTGAGGAAGTTGACGGCATCCCCGCCGCCAAGACCCAGGTAGATCGCGTCCACATCATCTGGAAGTGCCGCGATTATCGAACCGAAATCTTTCGTGCCAAGCGGCACCCAAAGTCGTTCCGTGACCTCTCCGCCCGCCTGGCAGAAATCCGTTACGAACCCCATCACTTGCGTGTAGACGAAGGAGTAATCCTCGCCCACGGTCGCAACGGTTTCCCAACCCTTTTCGTTGAAGACGTAATCGCCCAGACCAACAGACCATTGCGCACCATCCGTGTTGAAGCGGAAGAAGTTCTCGGACGGGGTCACATAGGTGGTTTCCATCGCACCCGATATGCCGTTGATGAAAGTCACGCCGGGCTGCGTCTTCGAATAGTCGCGAATGGCAATCCCTTCCGAGCCTGACAATGGCCCAAGAACGATCTCCACCCCGTCCTGTTCGACCAGTTTGCGCGCGCCGCGCACAGCGCTGTCAGGACTTGTGTCGGTGGATTGTATGACCAGTTCGACCTCACGCGCTCCGGCCTTGTTGCCTGCCTGCGCCAGGGCCGTGCGCAGACCTCGCACTCCGTCCTCACCAAGCGTCGTGTAAGTGCCTTCCAGCGTCGCCAGCACACCGACCTTCAGCGGGCCACCATGTCCGTCGGCCATCGCTGCTTGTGCTCCGAGCATCAGCGCCAAAGCCGATGCACTTGTGATCAATCTCACGCGCATTTCATCCTCCCAATGGATCTTTCGGGTTTTGATTATCCCGCGGACAAGCGTGGCATGAGGGGCCGCCGGTTCCAGATATCCAAAGGTTCACGGGCGTAGCAAAATGTCTGTTTTTTTGCTGCAGCGGCAGCAGGCATTCGTGCGCTTGGCGATGAAGAGATGGCGCATTTCAGCTCAAACCAAAGGATCATGTGAAATGGAAACGCAAACAGAGTGAATTGTCGAAAGGGTGCCGCTAGACAGGTCTAAACGGGCCATCTGTATCATGGCTGACGCTGGGGAACCTCATTGCGATACAAAAACACCTTTGATCACAATTCCTGCGCATGACCCAAGCAGACGAGCGCCCTTCTATTTCAGTCGTCATACCGGCGCACAACGCGGAAGCCTACATAACCGAGTGTCTTGAAGGAGTGTTCGCGGCCGGTTTCGCATCCCATGAAATCGTCGTGGTCGATGACGCATCGCAGGACCAGACTGCGGCCCTGATCCAAGCGCTTGGGATCGAACCGTTCGTCTTATCAGAGAACCGTGGAGCAGCCGGGGCGCGAAATGCAGGGGTGGCGGCTGCCAAGGGCGAGATCATCGTTTTTGTGGACGCGGACGTGGTCGTTCATCGGGACATCCGTGCGCGCATTCTGGATCAGTTCAGGTATGATGATGCGCCAGCGGCCATCTTCGGGTCATACGACACGGCACCCGCCTGCCCTGCCCGCGTTAGTCGGGTGCGCAATCTGCTGCATCACCACGTACATCAGATCAATGCGGGACCAATGACCAGCTTCTGGACCGGGCTTGGTGTGATCCGGCGCGACGTCTTCGAGGCACTCGGCGGTTTTGACGAAGGCGTGTCGATGATGGAGGATATCGAGCTTGGCATGCGGCTTCACCTGGCGTGCCATCGGATCGAACTGGATCCGGCGCTACAAGGCACGCATCTCAAACGCTGGACCTTACGATCCATGACCCGCACTGATCTGTGGGATCGCGCGGTGCCCTGGACGCAATTGATGTCATCGGAGGCCGGAAAGAAGATGCCCGAAATGCTAAATGTTTCAACTGACGGCAAGCTGTCCGTCATTGCCGTAGGGTTGAGCCTCTTGAGCGCCATCGGGATTGTCATATTCCCAATAGCCAGCCTACTGAGCCTGCTGATCAGCCTAGCGCTTTTTATCTACGCCAATCGTGGCTTTCTTGGTTTCATCCGCACACTTGATGGCTGGGTCCAAACGCCCGGGGCGATCGGTGTTTTGTGGCTGCACTATCTTTGCGCCGGGCTTGGCTACGCGTTGGTCAAACTGGGGCTTGTCTGACCCGTCCTATTCCGCCGCATATCGGGGCGCATCCTCGTCCCGATCAACTTCCATTTCTTCGTGGTAAGACCGGTCGACATTGACCGACCAGACATCTTCCGAACCGCCAGCGATGTTGCGCGCGGCATACATGGCCGTCAGCATGGAATGATCCTGGTTGTTGTAGCGATGCAGCCCGTTGCGACCTACCGTCTGAAGGTTTTCGAGGCCCTTTATCCAATCTGAAACGACCTCAAGCGCCTCTTTGCTTTGCGGATCATAGATCGGATAGGCCTTCCTCTGACGGATCACGAAACCGCCTTTGACATGGCTTTGATCGGCCAGATGGATTTCTTCCAGTTCGCGTCCCGCCAGCGCAATCAGTTCTTCATCTGACATGGCCCAAAGGCCATCGTCTTCCTGACAGAAGTACTCCATCCCGATCGATGCGGTGTCCTGATCCGGCAAAAGGGCTGCGGACCAGGCGCGGAAATTCTGGATGCGCCCGACCTGTACATCGGGACTGTGCACGTAAATCCAGTTGTCCGGAAACGGATCAGCTTGATCAAGCACCAGAGTTACAATCAGAAAGTCACGATAATTCAGCGCCGTGGCAGCCGCGACCACGTTGTCCGGTGCTGGAGGATCCATCGCCAGCACAAGATCCTGAAGCGCCATCGTGCTGATGAAATCCGTCGCCTCTTCCCGCCGGGTCCCAAGATCAGCACCCTTCGCGTCCCAGCGGGCGACATCGACCGCGACGATGCGATCGTCCTCGCGATGCACCTTCGTCACCGCCGCGCGCATATGCACTTCGCCTGCTTTCGTATTGATCAACTCAGCTGTCTTTTCCCACATCATACCAGGACCCAGGCGCGGATACTGAAATTCTTCGATCAGCGACGCAGTGTCATTCGCCCCCGAAATCGCGTTCCAGACAGCTTTGACCAGCGTGAGGTTCTTGATCCTTTGCGCCGCCCAATCCGCACGGATGTTCTTTGGCGGAATCCCCCAGACTTTCTCTGTGTAGCTGCGAAAGAAATGCATGTAGAGCCGCCCGCCAAAACGGTTGATGACCCATTCTTCAAAGGATTCTTCCGATTTGTGGGGACGGATCTGCCATTTGACGTAGCTCGCAATGATGCGCAGAGCCTCGTAGATGCCTATCTTCGAGAGCGTGTCGAACAGGCGAAGCGGATAGTCGAAAAACTGGCCCCGATAATAGATGCGGCTTTTGCGGGGTACGGTGATGAAATCTGTTTCAAGCACCTCCTGCCACATATCTTCGACTTCCTGCACCTTTGTAAAAAATCGGTGCCCGCCAATGTCGAAGCGATAGCCGTTATGGCATTCAGTCCGCGCGATCCCACCCAGTAGATCGCTGGCCTCAAACACGACGGGCTGCTTTTGTGGCGCAACTTTCTGCAGTTCATACGCGGCTGTGAGGCCAGCGGGGCCCCCGCCGACGACGATAACACGATCGTTCATTGCTACCTCATAATCTGACGCAAAGAAACTTCGCCTCCCACCCCGGCGAACGTCGCATTTCAACGTAGGGTTAAGCCTTTTTGACTTCTACGCCGTTCATCTGGCGTTCATCTTAGAACGCTCGCGTGGGCTGGTTTCTGCTAACGATTTGCGCGTCCTGAGCAGATGATCGGCAAGATGATGCTTTATTGGTCAGGAAACCGCTTAGAGGGGCGCGCGAAGATCGCAAACGCGGCAGCGGAGCATTAGTTAAAGATCAACATAAGATAGATCTGACACCGCAAGCCATGCAGGTTTTATTGATAAACGACCACGGGCGGGCCTATGGCGGGGCTGAATTGCAGATGTTGGCTGTGCGGGACAGCCTTGCAGCGCGCGGTCATGACATCCGGCTCTTTTCATCAAACGCTGAAATGATCCCGGGTTTTCCACTTCTGGCCGAGCGTACCTGCCATGGGCAGACAGACCTGGGGCAAGTCGTTCTGCAAAGCGCGAACCCGATGGCGTGGCAAGCGCTGCGCGCGGAACTTCGATCGAATCCGCCGGATGTGGTGCATGTAAGGTCATTCCTATGGCAGCTTTCTCCACTGATACTGCCCCTGCTGCGCGACCTTCCGGTTTTGCATCAGGCGCCGACCTATAAGGAAATCTGCCCGAACGGCCTGAAGCTGTTGCCAGACCGCACGAATTGCGCCCATGTGGCCGGTCCCGTCTGTCGGGACAGCGGCTGCGTTTCGTCAAGAACGTATCAGATGGCACGGCTGCAGATGTGGCTCTTGAAGCGGTGGCGCAGTGTTCTCGATGTCACAACAGTCCTGAGCCGCCGCGCGGCGGAACGTTTCACCGCCTCCGGCTGGACAGGCGTGGAAGTCTTGCCAAACCCGGCGGATGCCCGCGATGCCACGTCCGATCTGGCCACGCGTCCGACGCTTGCCTATTGCGGGCGGCTTTCGAGAGAAAAAGGCGTCGACGTGCTGATCGACGCTTTTGCATGTGCCAGAAGAAAGATCCCCAAAGCCATGCTTGTCATCGCAGGAACCGGCGGCGAAGAAGAGGCCCTGCGCCGACGGGCAAAGCCCTTGGGCAAAAGTGTTCGGTTTCTGGGGCATGTCCCCTACCAAACACTCGACACGGCCCTTGCCCCGGCATGGGTTCAAGCCGTTCCGTCCATCTGGCACGAACCCTTCGGAAACGTCACGCTGGAAGCCATGATGCGGGGGACCGCCGTGCTTGGGGCGAACACAGGCGCAATATCGGACGTGATTGTTGAGGCCGAGACAGGCTATATCGCCCCGCCCGGTAATGTCGATGCGTGGGCGACGCGGCTTATCCAAATGCTAAGCGACAAAGCCCTTTGCCAACGTCTTGGTACCGCAGGACGGCAGCGCGCGCTGAAGGACTTCGGCCGCGACAGGCACACGGATCGGCTTTTGGAGCTTTATGCGAAAGCGCAGCAGAATTGTGCGGCTCGAAAACGCCATGCCAAGGCACGCGCGGAACAGAAGGAGTTGCTGAAATGACATTGCGGATCGGTCTTGTGGGCTGTGGACGCGTCGCCCGGTTTCATCATGGGCCTATCCTGTCCCGCATCTCGGGCGCGCGTGTGACTGCACTTATTGATCCCGATCCGGCCGCGCGCAAAGCCATGGCGCGCTTTCATCCCGGTGCCACGTTTTATTGCGATCTTGAGCGTCCGATCGCCTTGGGCGAAGTAAACGCGGTCATCATCTGCACGCCGCCCGCGCATCACGCAGAAGCTGTGATTGCGGCACTCGAAGCGGGGTTGAGCGTCTACGTGGAAAAGCCCATTGCGATGACGCTGAAAGATGCTGATCGCATGTTGGAGGCGGCGAAGGCCAAAGACAGCGTTGCGATGGTCGGTCATAATTTCAGGATGCATCCGAAGTATCGCGCGGCACGCAAGGCGCTGGAGCGTGGTGATTTGGGCGCTTTGGTCGGCATACGCACGCTGTTTACGTCAGAAAAGCGCGACCTGCCCGGATGGAAAAGCGAAGCGGACGGCGGTGGCGACGCGATCACGGACCTTGCGATTCACCATTTTGACATTCTGAGCTACCTCACCGGATCACCTTTGGACCCCGACACGCTCGCGGTTAGCAAAACGATGCTGAACGCGGGAAGCCTTGCGACCGTGACCGGCAAGTTACAGACAGGACAACCCGTTTCGATCACCGTGGGCCAATTGACCGGGCAGAACGCCCACAAGGTCGAATTGCTGTGCGAAGCGGGACATCTGGAGATCGACCTACTGAGCAACGGCGAAGCGCATCTATCGCGCCCGGCCCATAAGATGAGCATCGGGGAACGGTTGGAGCAAAGGCTTGCGATGGTCCGCGATGCGCTCGACATCCGTTACAAGCCAGATCCATCCTTTGATGCTGCTTTGCGTGCCTTTGTGCACGCCTCCAAAGGGGGTGCCCCGGCAAAGAACGAAATGCCACTCGAGATCGGGCGCCAAGCTCTCGCACTCTCACTTGATGCGATAAGCAAAGCAGGTGGGGCATATGAGTGAGACGAAAAAAACGATGGTCAAAGCAGCCTCGAAGGGCCCGGCAATTACTGTGGCCGTGACCACTGGCTACCGTCCCGAAGCCGCCCGGATGACATTGTCGGCAATCGCGTCGCAGACCATTGCCGACAGAATCGAACTTTACTTCTGCATCCGGCCCGGTGCCGATGTAGGTCCCGTGCGCCATCTGCTGGAAGGCATGGGCAGCTACCGCATCTTTGATGACATGGAAATCGACACGGTCGAGAAATGCTCGGCCCGCATGTCCTTGCAGGCCAACGCGCCTTTTGTGGCGATGATCGAGGACCACGCCTTTCCCGACCCGGAATGGGCCGAAACCATGGTCAAGACATTCGAAGCGAACGGGGTGGACGGTGTCGGATCAGGCATGCTGAACGCCAATCCGGGCACGCAGTTAAGCTGGGCAAACTTCATGCTATCCTACGCTCATTGGGCCGAAGCCAATCCCGAAGGGCCAACTGACTGGATCAGCCACCATAACGGTTCATTCCGTTTGTCGGCCCTGCAGATGCTCACACCAGAAGAGGTGATTGAGGGCTGCAATCGCGAAGGCGACGTGGTCAAGACACTTAAAGAGAAAGGCGCCAAACTCTATTTCAAGCCCGATGGCAGGATCCGCCACATCAACCCGTCAAGCCTCTCCTCAACCTCACGGCTGCGTTCAGATGTGGGGCGGCTTTATGGCTGGAACCGAGCCCGCAACGAGAGCTGGGGGCCGTTGAAACGCGTGGCCTACTTCGTTCTGGGCCCGGCCATTCCCATCTTGCGCTATGTTCGCATGCGCCATGTCGTTTTCAAGCAATTGCCAGACATCAACGAACGCTCCCACGGTTTGGCGCTGATCATAGGGTTGGTACTTGACGCTGCGGGGCAAATGATGGGCTACGTCGCGGGGCCGGGCGGAACCCGCGAAAGGCTCGCAAAGTTCGAAATGGACAGGTCGATGCATCTGACGCCTGAAGACAAACGGAAGCTTTATCCAGCATCCCGTTGATGTCTTGTGATCGGGAAACGGATCATCGCGGCTGGTCCCGGCGCGCCAACAAATCAAAGAGCATCCGTAGGACGGTTCTGCTGTGACCATCGATGGCCAATGACAAGGCCCCCACGGCCATCAGGGCCAGTGCCAGCGGGCCTGCCGAGACCTGCCAGAGGCCTGCGATAAGCAGAAGCGCGGCGGCAAGGACGGTCGGAGTGGCCGAGGCGAAGGTCAAACCTGCAAACCCGGTTCTTCTATGAAGATAGGCGACCGAGGCCGCGTTCAACGCCAGCACGGCACCACACAAAGCCATGGCGCCACCAAGCGCCCCCAAGACAGGGACCAGCAGCACAGCACCTGCCACCAGCAACCCAAGTGATGCGAGGCGCAAGATGGCCGTGCCGATAAGTTCACCCTGCATATGAAGATAGAGAAAATGCATGCCCGCACCTGATGCCACCATATAGCTTGCCAAGAGGATCAGCATTGTCGGATAAGCCCCTGAAAAATCGCCAAAGATGTTCAAAACTCGAGATCCAAACAGGACAAGGGCGATGGCGATGAGAAGTGACAAGAGGAAGCTGGCGGCACGCGCAAGCCGGTATTCGTGACCAGCGGACGGGGCGTCGCCTGTGGTGAAATGGCGACGCGCTCGGGGGGCGAAAGTGGGTTGAAGCGCCTCGGCCCCCATACCGCAGAAGGCTGCGAGACGTGCGGCAACTGCATATTCGGCCGTCTCGACACCACTGGCGAGAAGACCCACCAGAATGACATCAAGGATCCGCAGGCCGTAGTTCGACACCTTCTGCACCACAACCAAAGCACCGCTGCGCAGGTCTCTGAACCTGATGAATGCGGGTGGACGGGTTCTGGCATCCCGGGCCAGCCATCCCAGAATGAAGACCGGAACACCAGTTGACAGGATCACAGCCACCGCCACGGCAACAGGCCCGCCACCAAGGGCTAGCACAGCGGCCAGTAAGACAGCACGGGCAGCGTTAACTGCACCGTGTGTCAAACTGGAAACGGCAATGCGGGAATTGGCACGGAACCAGGCTTGCAAGATCGCTGAAATCGCCATTGGAATAAGCGCCAACGCCAATGCCGGCAGCCAAAAACCTGCTGCCGGCAAGGCACCCCAATCCACCAATCGCGGGGTCGCGAGCAGCAAAAGACCAATGAGTAAAGATGCAAAAAACCCCGAAAGCGCAGTCGCGCGCAAAGCAAGACCGCGCCCCCTCAAATCATGCGGCGCGGGCGGCAAACGGGCCACACGCAGCATGATCGTCCGTTCAAAACCCCACGCAGCCACAAAGGCCAGCAGGGACAACACGTTAAAGGCAAAGGCGTAGCCACCCAGTTCGTCCTTCGTCAGAACTTGGGCCAGCAGATACAGAGAGATGAAGCCGCCACCTGCGCTAAGCGCGGTCGAAACTGCGACAGCCGCAGCACCTGATGCATAGGATCTTCCAGCGGGCGTCATCAGATCAGGGCTGGCAAAGGGCGATATCTCTCATCGCGCTGCCTCGACGACCCCTTCGATCGCTTCGGAAAGTGGGACCCGCAGGCTGTTCCAATCAAGTGTTTCTGCAAATGCCCACCCGTCGCTTGCAACCTGTTTTGAAAGCGCCGTGTCCGTCAGCACCCGCGCCAAGGCGTCGGCATAACTGTCCGTGCCATCCGCGACAATCCACGGTGTCCCGTCGCCCGGATCAAGACCAGCCGCGCCGGGTGTCGTACTCACGATCGGTCTTTTGCAGGCAAGGCCTTCAGCGATGCGCAAGCGTGTGCCGCTGCTGACCAGAACGGGCACCGAGACGAGCGATGCACGCGCAAAGAAGTCGAGCATGTCGTCCGGGTTCCGCTCTGCCGTGATCTCGGGCACGGCGTCCAGCTTTGATTTGGTTGCTTCCGTCATGCGCCCTGCAACAACGACGCGGAAGGCATTGTCCTGCATGCGTTGGCGCAACGCAGGAACAACTTCATCCGCAAACCATTCAAGCCCTATCAGATTGGGCTGCCAATCAAATTTACCGGGTACAAGGATCGTCGCAGGCTGGGGCGTGGCCGCACGCACGTTTTCATAGCGTTTCAAGTCTATGGTGCTGGGGATGATGCGGTGCGGGGCCAGATCCGCACCGGCCAGCATCCGCAATTCGTCCAGATCAGACTGCGCGGTGACGAAAACCATCTTGCTTTCTGTGACCGTCCGACGCTCGACAGCACGCAGGCGTGGTACCTCGCGGTCAAGCACGCGGCGGCGCAGACCGGTCTGCTGTTGGCGCGTGCGCTCCAGAAGCCGCCACTCACAATTGTGCGCGTCATAAATTACGGGCGTCTCGCCATGCCCTAACAGAACCGCAGCAGAGCTGAGTTCCGAGGCGAGAACAACGTCATACTGCCCATCTTTTGCGCGTTCGCGGATCGCGCGCCGCAGCATACCATTGGTCTTCGAGGTCAACCATAGCGGCTCCGGCCCTGTCAGGGTTTCGACCGAAGCCGCCGCCCAGCGTTTAATGGCAAGCCAGGGGGTTTCGTCCCCGTAGTAAGGCGTCGGAAGATACACATTGCGGCACAGAGCATCGACCTGCGGCTGATTCCGACCCACGGTGAGCAGATCAACCTCCGAGCCATCGGCAAGAGCTTGCAACATATTGAAATCCCGCAAGCGTGCGCCACCGTGAAGAGGCCAGGGCATCGCGCGCGCAACGAAGAGAATACGATGAGATTTCATGTACTTGCGCAACGCTTCTGATCTAAGAGTACACTCATTGAACATGTCATGCGCATGATCCCGTCACTTTCTGCTGCCCCGCCTCGGGCGCTGGCCTTCGGGAGTGAGGAAGACTAGAATCGCGCAGCGCTTTGTAAGCATTTGGGTCCATGCGGTCTGTCAACACATCCATGCCTCTTCTATCTGGCCGCGGCCTGCTCCTTTGCGTGCTTCTGTCCATTGTCCTCTGCTGGCCGACATGGATTTTCTCAAGCCATTTTGTCTTTGCCGATACAGGTTCTTACTTTCGTGGCGGGGGCGCAATCTGGAAAACCCTGATCGCGCTGTTGCCGGATCTATGGGCGCCGGAAACCGCTCAAACAGATGGCGCCGTTCCGGCACGGGGGGCCGCAAATCTAACAACAGATGCAAGTGGCGCCTCCACGGTCGGGCGGTCCTTCACCTATTCTGCTATCGTGTATGCTGTATACTTCGTTCTGGGATACAGCGCCTTACCCGTCTTGCAAGCATTCATTGCCCTTATCTTTGTCTCCGCTCTTGTGGACAATGAGATGGTCAAGAAACCGCTGATCCTGTTTGGCGGATTCGTGCTGATCGCCGGGCTTTCAACACTGCCCTGGTACAGCGCCTACCTGATGCCGGATCTCTTTGCCGGGACGATTATTCTTTATGCCGCATTGCTGATCGGGCGGTACGACGATCTGAGCCGTCGACAGTGCGTCATCTTTACGACCCTCGCTGCGATACTGGTCACGTTCCATTATGGCTACCCCCCGCTGATGGCTGGGCTGGCGGCCCTGATACTGATCTGGAGGGTTTTCCAGCGCAGGCTGAGCATTGGATTTGTGGCTGCAGCGATCATCCCGCTGTTCTTTGCGCCACTCTTGAACATGGCTGCCAGTTCCGCCGTACTTGGCGAAGCAAGTGCGACCCCCCAGCGTCTGCCTATCCTGCTGGCGCGGTCGCTTGAGGATGGACCTGCCTATTGGTATCTACAGGATGCCTGCCCTGGTGCGGGTCATGCGCTTTGCGAGATCTTCGGGGACGAGTTGCCAGACAATGTTGGCGAGTTTCTCTGGGATAAGACCGGTGTCACCGGCATGAGTGCGATCAAGATGAACCGGATCAGAGATGAAGAGCTTGAGGTGCTGGTCAAAGCCTTTGCGGCCTACCCATGGTCGCAGACCCAGTCTCTTCTGGGGAACGCCGCAAAGCAGGCAATCATGATTGGAACGGGCAATATCGCTGCTGCAAGCAGCTTCGACACCCGTCACAACCCTGTCAGATCACCTGCGGATGAAGTGGCGCCCCAGGCGCTTCGGGCGTTTGATACCATTGTGGTCTGGGCCACCTGGATCATGAGCGTGCCGCTTATCCTCCTGATGGCGATGGGTTTGCTATCGCGCCAGCAGATCGCAATCGCGGCCGTCGCCGTCGCCGGAATTCTGCTGAACGCCACGATATTTGGCGGTTTGTCGGCCCCGGTCGAGCGCTACCAATCACGGGTCATCTGGCTTCTGCCGGTTCTTTCGATGCTGTTCGTGGCCAGTTGGTTGGGTAAGAGGCGCCCAACCTGACGAGGCTGAGGAATTGCACGCGTTTCGCCAGCGAAACGGCCACGGCCTGATCTGGCTCTACATTCTCCGACAGACATAGATGTTGGCATAAGACCATGGCTTTCAGCCGACGCCAGAGATTGGGCCCGTAGACGTCCACCAGTGTGATCTTTGCCGACGTTCAGTGGGCGAGCGCATCTGAACCCGCCCCTGCCCTCAAACGGCGCTACCAACGCACGCTACCGAAAGCAAAGGCCCCAGCCGTACGCCAACAGGGGCCCCATTGCAAAAATCAGCGCTGCGAAATCAGGCGATGTAGAAGTGATCTGCCGTCAGGCTGTCGGCGGAGATATCCTCAAGAATGATGAGGGTGTGACCAAACTCGATCTCTGTGTCGTCGCCGTTCTGCGTGATTGCAAGATCTTCGAAAGAAGTGTCTTCGCCATGCGAATACCAACGCGAACTGCCGTAGAGAGCGATCGTGTCAATGCCGATCTCAAAATCGATGATCGTGTCGGTTCCATCGCATTTGCCGAAGATGAAGCAATCGGCCCCGGCACCGCCACTGTTGATGTCATCGCCGCGGCCGCCCTTCAGGATATCATCGCCGCCGCCACCATACATTTCGTCGTCGCCGCTACCACCTTTCAGGATGTCATCGCCACCCTCCTCGATGATGTCGGTGATCTGCACATTGTCGAACGCCACGCCTTGGGCATCGCTTTCGCCATTGGTCAGGCCCTCAAATCGCAGCGTATCGGTTCCGTCGCCACTCCCAGACGTGATCTCGAACTCGAAGTTTTCGTAGGCGTCGATCGTCTCGGGCCGGACGGTCGCGATCAACTCGCCATTCCAGTAGACGTTCATGCTTTCATCGGGCGCGGGCGAAGGCGTGTCCCACTGCCCTGCATCGAAAGACAACATATATGTCTCGCCATCGGTGAGGCCCTGAATGTCCTGACTGATGTCGATGTTGCGATTGGCCAGCGTGCCGCTGTCGATCCAATAGTCCCCGTCGGAAGACGGCATGCCAACCACGCCACTGTTGACAACCTCAGGCGTGCCAGTACCGGTGTTTGTCCATCCCGGAATGTCTCCGACAAACCCGAATGATGTCGGTGTAAGACCGGTCGTGTCCTCGAACGAACCGTTGACCACGTAGTTGAAATCGCCCGTTGTAGTGTCCCCTGTCGTATCACCATAAAGGACATCGTTGCCGCGGCCACCGAACACCCAATCGTTGCCCAGCCCACCGACAACCACGTCCTTGCCCGAGCCGCCAAGAAGGATGTCGCAGCCTTCCCCCCCATCCATGGTGTCGTCGCCCCGGCCACCAAACATCAGGTCGTTGCCCGCGCCGCCGTTCATTTCATCGTCGCCCCACAGGCCGAACATCAGGTCATTGCCTGCGGTCCCGTCCATCTGATTGTCGCCAAAGTTCCCAAAGAAAAAAGCCATTATAATACCTGCATACTAAGCGGAAATTTGCCGACAAGCATCCCGCAAGGCATGGCTAGGTACAAGGTTTTCGCCTCAATCTCGCCAAAATACAATTTGGAGTTGGATCATTGTTTTCTTTTTTAAAACAATATACTGGGCAAAAGATCGATTGATCAGATGCGATTGCGCTACCACAACGAAAGCATGTGGCGAAATTCCGCTAGTTGTAGTGGCGCGAGCCGAATCAAGCCTATGCGCCCTATCAGGCCAATGATGGCAGCCAAAGCACGATGGCCGGAAAAGCCACCAGCAGCGCAATTGTTACTGCATCGGCCAAGAAGAACGGCGTCACGCCCTTAAACACATCTTGGACGGTCAGATCGTCCCGCACACCGGCCACCACAAAGCAATTGAGCCCGATGGGTGGTGTGATCAGACAGAACTCTGCCATCTTCACCACGAGGATGCCGAACCAGATCGCACACATTGGGCCGGACATGCCAAAAGCACTCTCCTCAGCGCTGACGAACTCCCCACCATTCAGCGCCATCACGGCAGGATAGACCACCGGCAGGGTCAACAACAGCATGCCGATCGCGTCCATGAACATGCCCAGAACGGCGTAGGCCAGAAGGATGCAAATCAGGATCAGCAGCGGCGCCATCTCAAGCGAGGTGATCCAGTCCGAGAACGCTCCCGGCAGATCGGCGAACCCCAGAAAGCGGACATAGATGAGCACACCCCAGATGATTGTAAAGATCATTACCGTCAGCTTCGCCGTCTCGATCAATGCTTCTTTCAACTGGGTCCACCTCATGCCGCGAAACAAGGCCATCAGGAACACGATGAAGGCGCCAACCGCGCCACCTTCTGTCGGTGTGCCCCAGGCCTCGCCGAATGGATTGTAGACAAAGAAGATGATGATCACGACGACCAGCACAATTGGCAATGCGGGCAGCAGCGCCGTAATCCGTTGGCCCCATGTAAAGCCCCCCACAGGAGGGCCCACCGTCTTAAAAAGGACCGCGATTCCAATGATCAGGCAGGCATAGACAAAGGCCGAAAAGACGCCGGGAATAAAACCAGCGAGCAGCAGTTTACCTACATCCTGCTCTACGATGATCGCGTAGATGACCAGAATTGCCGAGGGCGGGATAAGCGAGGCAAGCGTGCCACCTGCCGCCACAACACCTGCCGCAAATTGCTTGTTGTAGCCGATCTTCAGCATCTCCGGGATGGCAATTCGCGCGAACACGGCGGCTGTGGCAACCGAGGCGCCGGAGACGGCTGCAAAACCGGCCGTGGCAAATACGGTCGAAACGGCCAGCCCGCCCGGCACCCAGGCGATCCACCGCTTGGCTGCCTCAAACAAGGCTGTCGTCAACTTGGCGTAATAGGCCAGATAGCCGATCAGGATAAAGGTCGGAATCAGGCTCAGCGCCTGTGCGCTGACCTTGGAATGCGGCACCTGGCCAGCGACCTTCACGCTGATCTCAATGGCTTTCCAAAGGCGTTCGGGATCATAATCGAACTGGTTCCAGCGCAGCCAGACAAGGCCCAGAAAGCCTGCCAGACCGGCGGCAAAGGCCACGCGCATGCCCAGAACGACCATCAGAAGCATGCCCGCCGTGACCCACAGGCCAATCGTGATCGAATCCATCAATCGGCCTCCTCGAGTTGCGCGGCTTCGGCCCGGGCCTGCTCTGCAACGCTTTGAATGAGGGGAACGGCCACGGGGCGATCCAGCCCAAGAAATAAGGCCCGCCCGTAGCCCCAGGCTTGCAGGATTAGCCGCAAACACAGCACACCGAAGGCCACAGGCACCACCAGTTTTGAAGGCCAGACCGGCAGCCCGATATCGATGGAGCTGTCGCGGCTCCAGAGAGGGCGGGTCATGTCGAAGGATCGGTCGAAATGCGCCCAGGCACCCCAGACAAGGGCGATCATCAGCAGAAGGATCAACAGGACCGAGATCAGCTCAAACAACCAAAGCAAACGGCCCCGCAGCGCGCCGATCAGGATATCCATGCGAATGTGAACGCCATCGCGCTGCACGTAGGACACACCCATGATCGCGATGATCGGCATCGCGGCCTCGATGTAGTCCACATATCCGGCGAGCGGAGCGTTAAAGAACTTGCGCCCGGTCACTGAATACGCGGCGAGGAACATGAGCGAAAAGATGGCCAGACCGCTGATCAGAGCCATGACCCGTTCCAGAGGAAGAAGTGCCCGGTCAAGTCTGCTGAGCAGGCTGGAATCCTCCAGCACCGGCGATGATCCTGCCATGTCCCTGCCTCCAGATAAAAAGGGGCCGCTACATCGGCGGCCCCGTCAGAGTGTCAGCTGCCCGATTTTGTGTCGGAGAGGGTCTTTTCGACGAGATCGTAGAGCTCCTGCCCCGGCAGGCCCTGCCCCTCGATGCTTTCGATCCACGCCTCGCGCGCAGGATCTGCAGCTTTAGCGCGGAATTCGGCCAGCGTGTCATCAGAGATCGTCACCTTTTCAACACCCTTTTCTTCCAGAACGCTGTCCCAACGGCCCAGAAGCTCTGCGTAGTTGGTCAGGTAATGGGCGATCGCTTCCTCCACGCTCTCGTCAAGTGCAGCGCGGTGCTCATCGCTCAGGCTTTCATAGGCGTCGATGTTCACAACCACAGGGCAATTCACCGTCCCCGGGTTCAGGTTTGCCGTCCACCAATCGGCCTGATTGATCGTGCCGAAGGACAGATGCGCGTGCTGGGCAAAGGCCACTGTGTCGACCACGCCGGATTCCATCGCCTGATAAGCTTCGGTCGCCGTGACGGATGTGGGCACACCGCCCACAGCCTCAAACGCCTTGCCCAGACCACCTGTCGCGCGGACGCGCATGCCAGAGAATTCCGACAGTTCATCGCGCGGATCGCCCGTGCCCACGATATTGTATTGTGGCATGGGTGACGTCATGAGCAACTTGGCATTCCACTGTGCCATCTCATCTGCAACGGCGGGGTGATCATAAACAGCATGGCTGACAGCCACCTCCTGTTCCAGCGTTTCAACACCCAGGAATGGCAGTTCCAACACCGTGATCAGTCGGTTTTTATCCGGGTGATAGCCCGCACAGAACTGCGCCATCTCGAAGGCCCCGATACTGATCCCGTCAAGGTTTTCGCGGTTTTTGGACAGGCCACCGTAGCTGACATTCATGGTGAATTCACCGCCTGTTTTTTCGTTGACCAGTTCCGCCAGTTTTTCGATGTGTTCGGTGAAAGCGCGCCGCTTGCCCCAGACGCTGACATTCCATTCCGTTGCTGCGGCTTCCAGTGCAAAACCAAAAGTCAGGGTGCCGACAACGGCCCCCATTGCGATCTTGTTCATGATGTATCTCCCTTGGGGCGCGGATCTGAGCCCGCGCTGCGCTGGCAAGCTAGCGCGCGCCTTCGAAAGTGCCAAGAACCCTTATTTGGGGTGGTTCAATCTGCTAGCTCTCGAAAAACGCGAAACTTGGCACAGCCTTCCTGAGCCGACGCAACAAAATATCCGCCCAAGACCCCGTGACGGCAGTTTGTTTCGCTGGTACTTTGGTCGGGCATGCCGCCTTGGGAGGAGGTGGCTATTAACAGGCAATCCTTCGGAATCGCAGGGTAATTTACAGTTTTTGTGGAAATCTTCACAAAACAGGAGAAGCACCGGAAAGCCCTTTACAATAAAATCCAAAGATTTCCGACCCTTATTCCTTTCTTTTTAGTCCTGGTTAATATGACCCGCGATGAGGGAGGACCTACAGAATGAGCCGCAAGGCACATCTCTGCCTCTGACAAGACCACCGGCCACAGGGAGGAGCCCAGATGTCCAACACTGCAAACCCAACATATCCACCCGCATCCGATCTGGCCGCCAAGGCGCATGTTGATGCCGCCAAATACGATGAGATGTATGCAGCCTCCATTGCCGACCCCGAAGCATTCTGGGGAGAACATGGCAAGCGGATCGACTGGATCAAACCCTACTCGGTCGTGAAGAATACCAAGTACGACTTCGGGAATGTGGACATCAAATGGTTCGAAGATGGCACGCTGAACGTCGCCGCAAACTGCATAGACCGGCATCTAGAAACCCGCAGCGACCAGACGGCGATCATCTGGGAGCCTGACAGCCCCGACGACGACGCCCAGCACATCACCTACAAGGATCTGCACGCCAGCGTCAGCAAAATGGCCAACGTCCTCAAGAGCCTAGGTGTTGGCAAGGGCGACCGGGTTGTCATCTACCTGCCTATGATCCCGGAAGCCGCCTATGCAATGCTGGCCTGCGCGCGAATCGGCGCGATCCATTCCATCGTTTTCGCGGGCTTTTCGCCCGACGCCCTAAGCGCGCGCGTGAATGGCTGCGATGCAAAGCTCGTGATCACGGCGGATGGCGCCCCCCGAGGCGGGCGGGTCACAAACCTCAAGGACAATGTGAACCAGGCTCTGCTGAACGACTTTGACGAGGTCAAATGCCTGGTTGTCAAACGGACGGGTCAACAGATCGCCTGGCGCGATGGCCTCGACCATTGGCTACACGAAGAGGCCGAGAAGGCGGGCAACGACTGCCCACCCGAGGAAATGGCCGCGGAAGATCCGCTCTTTATTCTGTACACCTCCGGCTCGACAGGGCAGCCCAAAGGCGTTGTGCATACGACAGGCGGGTATCTCGTCTATGCGGCCATGACGCACGAGATCACATTCGACTACCACGAGGGCGATATCTTCTGGTGCACGGCGGATGTGGGCTGGGTTACCGGGCACAGCTACATCGTATATGGCCCGCTCGCCAACGGGGCCACAACAGTGATGTTTGAAGGCGTGCCGACCTACCCCGATGCCTCCCGCTTCTGGCAGGTCTGCGAGAAGCACAAGGTCAACCAGTTCTACACCGCCCCAACAGCCATTCGAGCGCTGATGGGTCAAGGCAACGACTTCGTTACGAATTCAGATCTGAGCAGCTTGCGCATTCTCGGCACCGTGGGCGAACCTATCAATCCCGAGGCTTGGAACTGGTACAATGATGTTGTCGGCAAAGGCAAATGCCCGATCGTCGATACGTGGTGGCAGACCGAAACTGGCGGGCATTTGATGACCCCCCTGCCCGGCGCACATGCAACCAAGCCAGGTGCTGCGCAGAAGCCTTTCTTCGGGATCAAGCCCATTGTCCTGGATCCGACCAGTGGCGAGATCATCGAAGGGGACGGTGTCGAGGGCGTGCTCTGCATGGCCGACAGTTGGCCCGGACAAATGCGCACAGTCTGGGGCGATCATGAGCGCTTCGAAAAGACCTACTTCTCAGACTACAAGGGCTACTACTTCACCGGCGACGGTTGTCGCCGCGATGAAGATGGCGACTTCTGGATCACGGGCCGCGTGGATGACGTGATCAACGTTTCGGGCCACAGGATGGGCACGGCGGAAGTTGAAAGCGCGCTGGTCGCCCACGCCAAAGTGGCCGAAGCCGCTGTAGTCGGCTACCCGCACAACATCAAGGGCCAAGGCATATACTGCTACGTGACGCTGATGAACGATCAGGAACCGACCGAAGATCTCCGCAAGGAATTGCGCACATGGGTCCGGACCGAGATCGGACCGATCGCCGCGCCCGATCTTATCCAGTGGGCGCCAGGTTTGCCGAAGACACGGTCGGGCAAGATCATGCGACGGATCCTGCGCAAAATCGCAGAGGATGACTTTGGCGCCCTTGGTGACACTTCGACGCTGGCCGACCCTTCGGTGGTGGATGATCTGATCGACAACCGTATGAACAGATCCTGATCTCATGGATGGCACAAAGACACCCCGCATCACCCCGCCAGTCCTGATACTGCTTGGCCCCCCGGGGGCCGGCAAGGGTACGCAGGCCCGCAAGTTACAGAACACGTTTGGCCTGGTTCAACTGTCCACCGGCGATCTTCTCCGCGCGGCTGCCATCGCAGGCACCAAGGCTGGTCAAGAAGCCGAGGCGGTGATGCAGGCGGGCGGTCTGGTCAGCGACGAGATCGTCATCGATATCCTGCGCGACCGTCTGGCTGAGCCGGACACTTGCGCGGGCGTGATCCTTGACGGATTTCCGCGAACCACTGTTCAGGCCAAGGCATTGGATGATCTGCTAGAGGAAACTGGCCAGAAGATTGATGCTGCAATCAGCCTTGAAGTCGATGATGACGCGATGGTCGCGCGTGTCTCGGGCCGCTACACCTGCGTCGCCTGTGGCGAAGGCTATCACGACATCTTCAAGCAGCCTTCGGTCAAGGGTGTTTGCGACAAGTGTGGCGGGACCGAGATGAAACGCCGCGCTGATGACAATGCCGAGACCGTCGGCGACAGACTTGCCGCCTATCACGCGCAAACCGCCCCCGTGATCAACTATTACAGCATGAAGGGCGCGCTTCAAAAAGTTCCCGCCATGGGCAGCATCGACAAGATTGCCGATGCACTGCAAAACGTTGTGGAGTCGGCCATCGCCTGACACTTCGCGGCATTATTGGCTATGGTCACCGCCCGCGTCCTGTGATGATAACCACCCCAGCGAAACGCGGGCGGAGGCCTCAACATGAACGACAGCGCAGATTCGCCAGATCTGAACGCCGCCGAGTTGCGGCGCGCCTTCGGCCAGTTTGCCACCGGGGTTACCATCGTCACAGCCCCGGGCCCGGTTGGTTTCACGGCCAACTCGTTCTCTTCCGTTTCGCTGTCCCCGCCCCTAGTGCAATGGTCCGTCGATCTAAGCTCGGAACGGCATGACATCTTCGCACATGCCAAGTATTTCTCGATCCACATCATCGACACCACACAACGGGACCTGGCCGAGCATTTCGCGCGCGTCGGCGAAGGCTTTGGAAGTTGTGACTGGCACATCGGGGCCTATGACATTCCGCAGATCAAGGGGTGTCTGGCACGCTTCGATTGCCGCCAATACGCCGTCCACCCGGCCGGGGACCATTCCCTGATCATCGGCGAAGTGCTCAATGCCGAGGTCGGAAACGCGTCGGATGAGGGGTTAATATTTTACCAATCCCGTTACGGCGCCTTCACGCCGCTTTAGCGGATCGCGCCATTCTTACAACAAATCGCGCCAAGGCTCTGGCATGAGGGGTCGCTATGCCGCACACTTCGTAAATGACCGGCAAGACGCTTTACTACAAAGTCGCGCGAACGACAGAACAATTGTGCGGCCTTCTGGGCATCGCACCCACGGCTGTCCTGCGTCGCATGCGTTGGCCTCTCGACTTCTTCGAAAATGAGGGGCGCGGGGTGACGGCGGTCGAATTCTTCGAGGGCTGGAACGCCATCGTGGCCGAAGCCGACAGGTCTGACCTGCCGTTGTTTCTGGGCCGTGCTTATGCGCGGGGGCCATTCAATCCCGCTTTCTTCGCTTTCACGTGCAGCGAAACGGTCCGCATCGGGCTTGAACGCCTGGCCCTTTTCAAACCGCTTTCGGGCCCGCTGAAACTCACGTTAGAGAACCGGCCCGACGGGTTGCGCATCATCAAGACGTCGAACACCGACGGTCTCGCACTGCCCGCCAGCTTTTCCGCAACCGAGCTTGTCTTCATAACCGAAGCCATACGCACCTGTACGGGCTCCGATATCCGCCCCCTGCGCGCCACCTTGCCGCCGAGCGATCTGGCATTGGATGGCATCACTGATTTCATGGGTTGCGAGATCACCCCGGCGCATATTGCGACCCTTGATCTGGCGCCCGACGATGCCGACCGCGTACTTTTGTCCCGCGACGCTGCACAATGGGCGAGTATGGAGCCGAACTTCCGCCGTCAGTTGGAACTCATGCAATCGAGCCAGCCGGTTGCCGCTCGCGTACGCGCGGCCCTGACCGATATGCTGCCCGCCGGCCAATCCAGCATTGGTGACGCGGCACGGCAATTGCGGCTCAGCACCCGCAGCCTGCAGCGGCACCTGAAATCCGAAGGCCAAAGCTATCAGACATTGCTGGACGAAACACGGCAGGGCCTCGCCCTGCGCTATCTTGAGCAGACCGAAATGACGATTGATGAGATCAGCTATTTGCTTGCCTACCGCGATCCGAATTCCTTCTACCGCGCTTTCAGCGGCTGGACCGGATCGACCCCCGCCGCAATCCGACTGAAACCTTCTAACGCCAGTGCGGATTGAGCCAGGCGCGCCGCCCCTGATCATCAACCACGGTCAACCGCAGCCATGGTGACTCCGCACAGCGCTTCAGTGGTACGGTTGCTTCCGTCAAAGCATCGCCGTGAACCGCTGCCGTCGCACTGCCCTGCGCCTGAACAATGATCGACCGCGCCTTGGAACACCGGACCGAGACGGCATCCTCTGACCAATCCACTCGGATAATTTTCGGCCCGGTTGAGGCATAAAAAGCCCCGATCTTCAAAGCGGACAGTAGCGCGTCAGGATCATTCTCTTCCGCCTTTACCATCACCCAGCCGCCAAAGTGATCATGCGCCGCAAAATGTGCGTCATCCGTCGCGCAAAGGGTTAATCTGCGCCCCTCGCTAAGCAATTGATCCAAAGTGTAAAACCCGTTCGGGCGGTCGCATTCCACAGCACAGCCGTGATTGTAGACCTCGATCGCATGGGCGGCCTCTATGCTGCGCGCGTCCCTGGTCGTCAGCCCCGACCATTCCGGATGCGCCACAGCAACAAACGCGCCTGCCTCTCGGGCCCGCCACGCAATTTCTGGCCCGGTTTCCTGCCCCGTTTCGGGCACGAACCCTTCGGTGCAGGACGGGGCGAAATCCGGTGGAAGCCCAACGGCAAGGATGTGCCACAATTCTCCGTTTTCCATCGCGCCCGAATGCAGTTCTGCCCCTAGGATCGTGGTAAAGTGATTGCCTCGGTACGGCCGCGTGTCAGTAATCGGATGCCCAAAGGCCCCGATAAAATGGTCAGTCAGCGCGATGAAGTCATAGCCTTCGTCCTTGTAGCGTTGGCAGACCTCCTCCGGCCCGAGAACACCGTCACTGTTGGTCGAATGTGTATGGAGATTGCCGCGCCAGAAGCGGCCCGGCATGTCGAAGATGTTTTGTGCCAAGTCGTGTCCAGCCTACCTTGCTTTCATGTCCTTGATCGGATCATAGCCGTAGACCCAATCCTGTCTGCGGTGCAAAACCCATGGCGCGAGACGCGCAGCAATGGACATTGGCCCATAAAACAAGGCCTTTCCAAGACCCGATGCCTGATGGAACATCCGGGCGTTGCTTGCAGATCCTGACTGCACGCGCGATGCACGCCCAATGCGTTTGGCGAAGTAGGCTGAAAGGGATTCTTCGAGGATCGGATGTTGGCCAAGGCTTGCCGCGAGAACCCAGGCATCTTCCAAGGCCTGAACGGCCCCCTGCGCCATCGAAGGCAACATCGGATGTGCAGCATCGCCCAACAGAACCACATGCCGTTCATGCCATTGCGGCAAAGGCGCGCGATCGAAAAGCGCCCAGCAATGTACCTTCTCCGCCGTTTTCAGAACTGCTTCAAGGCGCGGATCCCAACCCTCGAAATCGGCCAGCGCATCGGCTCGCTCGCCCACGATCCGCCAACCCTCTTGCGCCGGTTCGGGCCGTTCGACCATACCGACGAAATTCACCGTTTTGCCGCCATGGATGCGCGTGGTCACTGCATGCTGGTTCTGCCCAACCCAGACGCAGGCCGTTGACGGCGGAACAAGATCACCCAAGACCTCAACAGGCGCCAGCGCGCGCCACGCCATGAAACCCGTGTAGCGCGGCAAATCCGGCCCCATCATCTGCGCCCGAACGTTTGAATGGAGGCCATCCGCCCCGACCAGAAGATCGGCGATCAGTGTCTCACCATCGGTCAGATACACCTCGACCTTGTTCTTCTCGATCGCGTAAATGTCGAAAGTTGCACCCGTACGCAGCGCACCCGGAAAACGCTCTTCCAGAACGGTGGCCAATGCGCGGTGCAGATCGGCCCGATGAATCTGAATGTAGGGTGCGCCCCACCGTTTCCTGGCCGTCGTCGCCATTTCAAGCCGGAAGATCTGCTTGCCACTCTCGCCCAACCGCATCTCGATCGCTTCGGGAAAAAAGGCTGTTTCAGCGATCTTTTCGGTGACCCCCAAAGCGTCCAGAACCCGCCATCCATTGGGAGAGATTTGCAGGCCCGCTCCGATCTCTGTCAGTTCAGGTGCCTGTTCCAGCACCTGGACCTCATGCCCATGCGCATGCAAAGCCAAGGCTGCGGCAAGCCCTCCAATGCCCCCGCCCGCAATCACAACTTTCATTTCAGAACCCCGACGTCCCGCATATCCCCGATTTCCGCGGCAGTGTAACCCAGCCCGCCCAGAATGGCATCGGTCTCTGCCCCCATTCCGCCGGGCGATTTCGGGTCGGCTGGAACGCTGCGCGAAAAGCGCGGAGCGGGATTGGCCTGCAAGACACCGTCAACATCCGCAAAAACGGCACGTGCCACGTTCTGCGGATGATCCGCCGCTTCCCTGGTGCTAAGTACGGGCGCCACGCAGGCATCGCTCCCATCAAAGATCTGCATCCAGTCTGCCCGACTGCGTCTTGCAAAAACCGCCGCGTAGTGTTCCGTGCGGCTCTGCCATGTCCTCTTGTCGTTCTGCCCCTTCATGTCATCATCGAGCCCTGCTTTCTCTACCAGCTCGGCAAAAAACTGCGGCTCAAGCGCACCAACGGCAATCACGCCGCCACAAGCGCAGGTGTAGCAGCGATAGAACGGAGCCCCACCATCCAACCAATTGCGGGCGCGCGTTTCTTCCCAAATGCCCCGCGCTTGCAAGGCGTGCAGCAGACCCATCATGGCGGGCACCCCATCAATCATGGCCGCATCGACGACTTGGCCTTTGCCAGACACTCCACGCTCGATCACGGCGGCCAGAAGACCGAAAAGCAGGAACATCGTCCCGCCCCCGTAATCGCCGATAAGGTTCAAGGGTGGCGTCGGTGGAAGGTCTGCGGGCCCGATCATCGACAAAACCCCACTCAGTGCGAGGTAGTTGATGTCATGCCCTGCTGTCTGCGCCAGCGGCCCGTCCTGCCCCCAGCCCGTCATGCGTCCATAAATAAGCGTCTCCGGGCAGTCCGATGGTCCCAGCCCCAGCTTTTCCATCACGCCGGGCCTAAATCCTTCGATTAGGATATCTGCATCCGACAGAAGGTGCCGCGCGATGGTGCGTCCTTGAGACAATTTCAGATCCAGCGCGACAGATCGTTTGCCACGCCGGTTTATATCGGTCGGGTCCGGCGCCGCCGTGACCCGGTCGACCGCGATCACGTCCGCGCCCAGATCCGCCAGCAGCTGTCCCGCCAGAGGCCCCGGCCCCAGGCCGGAAAATTCGATCACTTTCAATGAGGTCAGCGGCCCCGCCATCCAAAACCTCCACGCTGTACGGTTTTTGCCATAGGACCCGTGACAACCGGAAATATCAATGCCATGTTCGCTTCAGAGATCGGGTTTGCACCACAAACCCAAAGACTTGGGAGGACATCATGAAATCATTCGCCATGACCCGCCGCGCCATTCTGGCCGGGGCGGTTGCGATTGCAGGACTGGGCCAAGGCGCCCTTGCCGACGGGCATCAGCTCGTTGATAGTATTCACTTTCTGATCCCCGGCGGCGCCGGCGGCGGCTGGGACGGTACAGCCCGCGGCACGGGCGAAGCGCTCACGAATGCGGGCCTTGTCGGCAGTGCATCCTACGAAAACATGTCCGGCGGAGGTGGCGGCAAGGCCATCGGCTACTTGATCGAAAACGCCGAAAGCAATCACGGCACGCTGATGGTCAATTCGACCCCGATCGTGATCCGCTCATTGACCGGCGTCTTTCCGCAAAGCTTCCGTGATCTGACGCTCGTGGCTGGCACCATTGGTGATTACGCCACGCTCGTGGTGAACACCGACAGCGACATCCAAAGCATGGCCGATCTGTTGGCCGAATACTCAGACGATCCGAACAGCTTTGCCATCGGAGGCGGATCTGTGCCCGGCGGGATGGACCACCTTGTGGCCGCGATGGTGATGGAAGCGGCAGGCGAAGATCCGACGGCCTTCAAGTACATTCCCTACGACACAGGTGGTCCTGCAATGGCGGCCCTTCTTTCGGGCGAGATCAAGGCGCTGTCGACGGGTTTTTCCGAGGCCGTGGCAATGGCGGAAGCGGGCGAAGTGCGCATCCTTGGGATCACTGCACCTGAGCGGGTCGAGACATTTGGCGACGCCCCCACGATGACGGAGCAGAGTATCGAGGTCGAATTCGTGAACTGGCGAGGGTTTTTCGGTGCACCGGGAATGCCAGCAGAGACATTGGCCGCCCATCAGGACGCGATTGCAAAAATGTATGATACGCCCGAATGGGAAGAGGTTCGCGCCCGCAACGGTTGGGTCAACATCCACAATCCCGGCGATGAGTTCAAAGCCTTCCTGGAAGATCAGGAAAAGACCATCGGTGATCTGATGAAAAAGCTCGGCTTTCTCTAAATCCAAATATGAGGGCGGGCAACACGCTCGCCTTCCTTGCCTTTTGACTACGAAAGACCAAAATGGCTCTTGATCGCTGGATCGCTCTTGTCCTTTTGGGTATATGCCTCGCCTACGGATATGCCGCCTTTTTCACGATGGATCAGGGCCTGCCACCCTTCATGCAGCGTAACCCCATTTGGCCTTCGACCTTCCCCAAGGTCCTTGCCGTTATGGGTGTTCTCGCGTCCCTCGTAATCATCTTCGGTCTCGAAAAGACCAGCACGCCTCGGGATGAGGCCCCTTCGGTCATGGTCTACCGCGCACTGAAAGATTTTCACATCTGGCCCGCGCTGGCCCTTCTGGGCCTCATGGTGGCATATGCGTTGCTGCTTCGTCCTGCCGGATTTATCCTATCCACAATCGGCTTTCTCGTCATCGGATCGGCTATCCTGGGCGAGCGCCGCTGGCTTGTGATGCTTGTCGTATCGGGCTTCGCCACGGGTATCGTCTGGTATTTGGTCCAGGTCGTCCTGGGGATCTTCCTGCGACCACTTCCGATGGGGTTCTGACATGCTCGAAGGTATCCTTCTTGGCCTTTCTACGGCCTTCTCGATCACCAACATCCTTATGGTCATCGGCGGCTGCCTGATCGGCACCTTCATCGGCATGCTGCCCGGCCTTGGGCCGATGTCGATCATTGCGATCATGATTCCGGTTGCCATTTCCCTAGGCGATCCTTCCGCCGCGCTTATCCTGCTGGCTGGTGTTTACTATGGCGCGATCTTCGGTGGCTCAACTTCATCCATATTGCTCAATGCACCAGGCGTCGCGGGGACTGTGGCGACCAGCTTTGACGGCTATCCGATGGCGCGCCAAGGCAAGGCCGGCAAGGCGCTCACGATCGCAGCAATCGCCAGCTTCTGCGGCGGAACCATCGGCGCGATCCTATTGATGATCTTCGCACCGACACTGTCCTCCGTCGCCCTGCTGTTCCACTCCGCCGAATACTTCGCCCTGATGGTGGTCGGCCTGTCGGCCATCGCAGCTTTTGCCGGATCGGGCCAAGTCGCCAAAGCGCTGATGATGACAATCCTCGGCCTGATGATGGCGACTGTCGGCGAAGGCGCGCTGTTCAACATGCCGCGCTTCACGATGGGCCTGATGGACCTGCAGTCGGGCTTCGGTTTCATCACACTCGCCATGGCCATGTTCGCCCTGCCCGAAGCGCTCTATCTCGTGCTTGATCCGAAACGCTCAGCCCAGGGCGAGGACAACAGTGGTGAAATCAAGGATCTGCGGATCACCCCAAAGGAAGCAAAAAGCATCGCGCCAGTGATCGGCCGCCAATCCTTGCAGGGCTTCTTCATTGGCGTTCTGCCCGGTGCAGGGGCCACCATCGCCTCTTTCCTCGGCTACGCGGTCGAGCGCAACATCGCGAAAAAGGAGGAGCAGGAAGAGTTCGGCAAAGGCTCCATCAAAGGCCTCGCAGCACCTGAAACAGCAAACAACGCAGCTTGCACGGGCTCTTTCGTGCCGCTTCTCACGCTCGGCATCCCTGGCTCGGGCACCACGGCGATCCTTTTGGGCGCGCTCATCGCACTGAACGTGACACCAGGGCCAAGGCTGATGGTGGACGAACCACAGATCTTTTGGTCGGTCATAATCTCGATGTATCTGGGCAATCTGATCCTTTTGATCCTGAATCTGCCTCTGATACCCTACATTGCAAAAATCCTTTCAGTGCCAAGGAATTACCTCATTCCTTTCATATTATTTTTCACGCTGATGGGCGCTTATATTGGGCAGAACAATGCCACCGAACTGCTGCTGCTTGTAGGCTTCGGCATCTGTGCGACCATCCTACGTTTTGCAGACTTTCCGCTGGCCCCTCTTCTGATTGGCTTCATCCTCGGGAGAATGCTCGAAGACAACTTCGCGCGCGCCATGCAATTGTCTGACGGGATTGGCTTCATTCTGGATCGGCCGATGACGCTGGGCCTTCTGATCATTGCTGCCCTGCTTGTCCTTCTGCCAAGTTACCGGGCCCGCCGGGCACGTCTGCGTCAGGCCGGTGTCGCGGACGGAGACTAATCTCGCCTGCGTCGCTGAGGCGCAGGTGGCGATCCGCATCACTCTATCGACAGGCTAAGTCGGTCGATTATAATCGATGCCATGCCGTATCAGTGGACCAGTCCAACCACCGCAGATGTGCAAGAGCTTCGTATCTGGCCGCACGAATCCCTGCCCGCGCGGGGCATGGCGGCGTTCGTGTTTGCGACGTTCGCCCTGATACTACTCCCAGCCATTCCACTTTTGGGCACCCCAATACTCTGGGGGCTCTTGCCCTTCTTGCTGCTGGCCGTCTGGGGCATCTACTTTGCATTGCAGCGCAATCACCGCGCCCTGCAAATCACCGAAGTGCTGACCCTTGACGACGAAGACGCGCATCTGGTGCGCACAGATCCCTCTGGGCGCACCCGTGAATGGGACTGCAACCGGTACTGGGCACAGGTGAACAAATACGAAAAGGATGGACCTATTCCGCACTACGTGACGCTCAAGGGCAAGGGCCGCGAGGTCGAGATCGGCGCCTTTCTCAGCGAAGACGAAAGGATCGCGCTTTTCGACGATCTGCAACGCGCGCTCTCGTCGGATAAAGCCGCTTAATCTACTTGCCGCAAAGCCGCTCTTTGACAATCGGCCCGACGCTGCCGAAATCCATCCGCCCCGTATATTTGGCCTTCAACTCCGCCATCACGGGCCCCATGTCCCGAATGCTGCCCGCGCCCACATCCGCAATCGCTTTTTCCACCGCCTTTGCGGCCTCTTCTTTGCTGAGTTGCTGGGGCAGGAAATCTTCAATCACCTTGACTTCGGCCTGTTCCTGTTCGGCCAGATCCAACCGCCCGCCTTCTTCGTATGCGCGCGCGCTTTCGTTGCGCTGTTTGACCATCTTGCCAAGGATGGACAACACCTCCGCATCGCCAACCCCGTCATCGCGACCATCTGCCCGGGCGTCAATATCCTTGTCCTTGATCGCCGCGTTGATCAGACGAAGGGTCGACAAACGCTTTGCATCCTTGTCCTTCATCGCTTGCTTCAGACTGGTCGAAATCTTGCTGCGCAAATCCATGGGCATGTCATCCGCTATGATTTGTTTTGATCTTTGACGTTATTCAATTCAACAGCGGCATGCAACCACCGATACACTCATCAACCCACTGAAAACAAAGGAAAAGAGAAATTTCCAAGGCCTTGACCCGACCCAGCCAGAGCACTATTTTGCCGCTAATTTGCCTGATCCATCCAGCCCGAAAAGGTGCCATATGCCGACTGCTCCTGATCGTCCAACCGCCTGTCTTGCCCTAGCAGACGGTACGTTGTTTTATGGCCAAGGCTTTGGTGCCACAGGACAAAAAGAAGCCGAGCTTTGCTTTAACACGGCCATGACGGGCTATCAGGAGATCATGACCGATCCCTCTTATGCTGGTCAGATCGTCACCTTCACCTTCCCGCATATCGGCAATGTCGGCGTGAACCCGGAGGATGATGAAACCGCCGACCCGGTCGCTGACGGCATGGTCGTCAAATGGATGCCCACCGATCCGTCAAACTGGCGCGCCGCGCAAACGCTCTCGGACTGGCTGGCCGCACGCGGGCGGATCGCCATTGGCGGCGTGGATACGCGGCGCCTCACCCGCGCGATCCGGCAGGCGGGCGCGCCGCATGTGGCACTTGCGCACAATCCGGACGGTGAATTCGACATCGACGCCCTGTTGCAAGCCGCACGCGGTTTCAACGGGCTCGAAGGTATGGATCTCGCCAAGGAGGTCACCTGCGCACAATCCTATCGCTGGAACGAAATGCGTTGGGCCTGGCCTGACGGCTATCGTCCACAGACGGACCCAAAGCACAAGGTCGTTGCCGTGGATTATGGGGCCAAGCGCAACATCCTTCGCTGCCTTGCCAGCGCGAGTTGTGACGTGACCGTCTTACCTGCGACTGCGACGGCTGAAGAGGTGCTGGCCCACAATCCAGACGGTGTGTTTCTGTCGAACGGGCCGGGCGATCCAGCGGCCACAGGTGCCTATGCCGTGCCGATGATCCAAGCCGTTCTGGAAAGTGACCTGCCCGTTTTTGGTATATGCCTCGGTCATCAGATGCTGGCCCTCGCTTTGGGTGCCAGGACTATCAAGATGAATCACGGACATCACGGCGCCAATCATCCTGTCAAGGATCTGGAGACCGGCAAGGTCGAGATCACGTCGATGAACCATGGCTTTGCAGTCGATGCCCAGACCCTGCCTGACGGTGTGATTGAGACGCATACTTCGCTTTTTGACGGATCGAATTGTGGGATCCGTTTGGCGGATCGGCCCGTTTATTCGGTGCAATATCACCCCGAGGCCAGCCCCGGCCCGCAGGACAGCTATTACCTCTTCGAAAGGTTCGCCAAAGCGATGCAGGAAAAAGCCGCATAAATTTAATGACAACTCGCTATAAATGGTGAGGTTTAACGTCGCTTTAACCGGGCGCGCGACAAGGATGACCTGTTGTTTCGAGTGACAGAGTCTGCCTGCGATGAGCGATCCCAGCCTACGTTTGCCCAGACCCGCCCCCGTCGGTGGGTTAGAGGCATCTGTTCCTGTTGGGCGTCAATTGGTCAATTCCGGCACGATCACTGTCGACGACCTGATCATCGCGCTCGACCAGCAAAGGTACGTCGACGCCCTTCTGGGTGATATTCTCGTTGCGGAAAACCTCGTCCAGCCGGACACGATGCTCGACGCTGTCGCACGGCAGCATCAGGCGGAACGGGTCGATCTTGCCGCGTTGTCTCCAAAGCCGGAAATGGCACATATGATCCCGGCCTCCGTCTGTCAGTCTCATTTCGTGGTGCCATGGCGCAAAATCGGTGACACGCTTCTGGTGGCCACCGCGCGGCCCGATCTTTTCGGCCAGATTCGGGCTTGCATGGGACCACGTGGCGCGCAGATGTTGCCTGTTGTCGCCCCGCTTCAGGATATCATGCGGGCCATCGGCATCCTTTATGGAACCGAACTCGCACAGCGTGCCGTGACGCGCGTGCCCCCACATGAAAGTTGCCGGGGGATGGATAGGTTAGGCTTCGGTCCCATGCTGTGTCTCTTTATGCTTGTCGCGGGCTCCTTTTACTTCGTTGCCGTCCAGCCGGCCTGGGCACTCACAGCCTGTATTCTCATCGCCGCCTTATGTCTGGCACTAACGACAGGGCTAAAGGCAGCCGCTTTCATCACGCAAATCGCCCATGGCATCGCCGTACCGGACAGCCACAAGCCGCATTTGCCCCAAGGCAAACGTTTGCCCAAAGTCTCCGTCATGGTCCCACTTTTTGAAGAGCAAGAGATCACTAAAGCGCTTGTCTCGAGACTTTCCCGCCTGAGCTATCCGAAGTCGCTTTTGGACATCGTGTTAGTGATCGAAGCCAAGGACGATGTCACTCGCGCCACTCTGGCCCGCGCGGATTTACCGCCCTGGATGAGCGTTGTCGAAGTCCCCGATGATGGAGAGATCACGACAAAGCCCCGCGCACTGAACTATGCGCTCGGCTTCTGCAAAGGTTCCATCATAGGGGTTTGGGACGCCGAAGATGCCCCGGCGCTCGACCAGCTTGAGCGCGTCGTTGAACGCTTTGAAAAAGCACCATCTGACGTGGCGTGCCTTCAAGGTATTCTCGACTACTACAATTCGCGCACCAATTGGCTGTCGCGCTGTTTCACCATCGAGTATGCAATGTGGTGGCGTGTGGTGTTGCCAGGTATCGCCCGGCTGGGCCTGATCGTGCCCCTTGGCGGCACAACGCTGTTTTTCCGCCGCGATATCCTCGAAAAACTCGGCGCTTGGGATGCGCATAACGTGACGGAGGATGCCGATCTTGGCCTGCGCCTTGCCCGCCACGGCTACCGCACGGAACTCATCCCAACTGTCACGCTGGAAGAGGCAAATTGTCTGCCCTGGCGATGGGTCCGACAACGATCCCGTTGGATGAAAGGATTTCTGATTACCTACCTCGTTCACATGCGATCCCCCCGCACACTGCTGCGCGATGTGGGGGCCTGGCGTTTCTTCGGCATCCAGATACTTTTCATGGCCAGTTTCGCGCAAGTCGCGCTGGCCCCGGCCCTTTGGACCTTCTGGCTATTGTTGCTGGGGCTGCCCCATCCTGTGCAGACCACGTTGACACCCCAGATTGTCGGCGCGCTGATCATCTTCTTCATTGCGTCCGAACTGCTCAATCTCACTATGGGGTGTCTTGCCGTCTCGAGCCCGACTCACAGGCATCTCATCCCGTCGGTTCTGCTGATGCCAATCTACTTCATCCTCGGCACTTTCGCGGCGGTCAAAGCGCTTTACGAAATGATCCGCAAGCCGTTCTTCTGGGACAAGACTGAACACGGGCTGTCGGACGGGCCAGACATCATTCCTCTTTCCGACGCTCCGCGTCCTGGCGCAAACGGGTCATGAATGCGACCGAGATGTGATCGCGCAAGGCCGTCCCAGCCGCCGCATCATCTTTCGCCTCAATCGCCTTGACGATTGCATCATGTTCACTTTGGGCAATCTTCGTGCGCCCCTCCGCCGACAGTGATGTTGTCGCCATCAGCGCCATCGTCCGATGCACCAGGTCCAGTTGCTGCACGAGGTAACGGTTGTGCGATGCCAGATGAATCTGCTTGTGAAACCGCCGGTTTGCCCGCGCCAGCGCAGGCGGATCATCTACCAGCTTATCGTCATCCTCGACCATCTGGCGCAGCAGACGCACCTCTTCCTCGGTCGCGTGCTGCGCGGCGAGCGATGCGGCCAGACCTTCAAGCTCGCGCCGCACCACATAAAGCTCGGCCATCTGGTTGTGATCCAGCGACGCCACGATCAGACTGCGCCCGTCCCGCGCCAAGAGCGATTGCGTTTCTAACCGCTGCAGGGCTTCGCGGATAGGCGTGCGCGAGACCCCGAACCGCTCTGCCAATTCGGACTCCACCAAACGATCACCAGGCCGGTAGACGCCCACATCAATCGCCTCAAGGATCAGCGAATATGCATCGCCGTGCGGCGCCCGGGTCGAAGCCATGCGAAAGGCCCCCTCTCATAAAAATCATTCAATTCCCGCAAACTAGAGCCGCTGAGCCCTTCGACGCAAGCCAAACCCTTGCAGCACCCCGTAGCGCGCTATATCCCTTCGCTCATGACAGACACGACCGCTTTCGCCCATGTCAGGACCTGGGTTTTCGATCTCGACAACACGCTTTACCCACCCTCTGCGCGTCTTTTTGACCAGATCGAGGTGCGGATGACTGAGTATGTTATGCAAACGCTGAAAGTCGACCGGGCCGAAGCAGACCGCCTGCGCAACCATTACTGGCGCACCCACGGCACGACGCTGGCGGGCCTTATGCGCGAACATGACGTCGATCCCGCCCCCTACCTCGCTGATGTGCACGATATCTCGCTTCACCCGCTTGATCCCGACCCCGCGCTTGCCGCAGCCATACGCGCCCTGCCCGGCCGCAAGATCGTGTACACCAATGGCTGCGCGCCCTATGCCGAACGTGTCACCGCAGCGCGCGGTCTCTCTGGCGTCTTCGACGCGATCTATGGCGTGGAGCATGCTGACTTTCTGCCCAAACCGGAAAGCCAGGCCTTTGAGACGGTGTTCCGCATCGACGGCCTTGATCCGGCCCAGTCCGCCATGTTCGAGGACGAGCCGCGCAACCTCGCTGCCCCCTTCCTCATGGGGATGCGCACAATCCATGTAGCGGAATTCGAACATCCCGCAGATCACATCCACCACCATACCGATCACTTGACGGATTTCGTGACAAGGCTGACCTAGGACAGGATGCCGCTTTGGATTTGCCAACTGCGCGGTTATCTCAGGATCAGGAGGGCGTGATGAAAGATCGTTATGACATTCTGATTGCGGGCGGCGGAAATGCGGGCCTGGCCGCCGCAGCGACACTTGGCCAGACGGGCCTTTCCGTGCTGTGTGTTGATCCGACCCCGCCAGTCACTGACCCAGAGGCGGAAGGAGCGGATCTGCGCACAACCGCCCTTTTGCAACCGGCTCGGGATCTCTTGTCGAAGTCAAGTGCATGGTCGCGGTTGCTGCCTCATGCCAGCCCGCTCTACGTGATGCGCATTGTCGAAGGAGGCGGGACAGAGCCGAAGATCCACGACTTCAGATCCAGTGATCTTTCAGATGATCCCTTCGGCTGGAACTTTCCAAATTGGCTATTGCGCCGCGAACTTCTGGCGACGCTGCACGACCTGTCGAATGTCACATTCAGGACGGGTGTATCCGCCGGACATATCCTCACCCGAACGGCAGGGACACGTGTGAAACTGTCGGATGGCAACCGGGTCCAAGCATCGCTCGTTATCGCAGCCGATGGGCGGAATTCGTGGTTGCGCGCGCAGGCCGGTATCGGCGTTGAGACGCGCCGCTATGGTCAAATGGCCCTCGCCTTCGCGGTCACTCACCCGATCCCGCATGAAAATGTCTCGACCGAGATCCACCGCACCGGCGGTCCCTTCACTCTTGTCCCTCTTCCCGATCGCGATGGCCTTCCTTGTTCCGCGATCGTCTGGATGGATGATGGCCCGAAATCGCAGGCGCGTCTGAATATGGATATCGAAGCGTTCGAGGCGGAGATGTCCGACCGCTCTGACCACCTCTTTGGCCCCCTCACGCTCGCCTCGCGCCGCACGATCTGGCCGATTGTCAGCCAACGCGCGAAACGTCTTGTTGGCGAACGTCTTGCACTGATCGCCGAGGCGGCGCATGTGGTGCCGCCCATCGGCGCGCAAGGTCTGAACATGAGCCTTGCGGATGTGGCCTGCCTTTTTGATCTGATCATGGCTGATCCGCAATCGATCGGCGCGCCCGAGATGCTGCAGCAATATGAACGCAAACGCATGCGCGACATTCAGGTGCGCGTGGGCGGGATCGATTTGCTCAACCGCGTAAGTCAGGTTGCAAATCCGCTGCTGCGGGATGTCCGCGCGCTTGGCCTCGATGCCCTGCACCAGGTCAAGCCCGTACGCCAGACCCTGATGCGGATGGGGCTTGGATTGCAGCGACTGGGTTAAATCACCAGGATAAGCAGCAGGATCGAACAGATCAGCACGATCATTCCCAGCCATTCGCGCGGCACGATCTTTTCGCGGAAAACGACAAGGCTTGCAAACAGGCTCAGAACCAATTCGATCTGCCCGACCGCTTTGACATAGGCCGCATTCTGCAAGGTGAAAGCGGTGAACCAGCCGAAGGATCCGGCCATCGACATCAGCCCCACCAATACTGCCAGCCGCCGTGCGGTCCAGACGGCGGTGATCTGGCCAACCTCGCGCCAGCGCAGCCACAACGCCATGGCCGTGCCCTGCATCGCCGTTACGCAAGCCAGTGTCAGAGAAGACCGTGCGATTGGGTCCTCCAAGGCGATTTCCAGAGATGCGCCACGATAACACACGCCCGACACCGCAAAGAGAAGGCCGGAGGCCACACCCAGCCCAGCCGCCTTGTTCACCAGATCGCGCGGGCGCCACCGCATATTCTCTGGTGGGGCTGACAACATCAGCACCCCAACCAAGCCAAGCGCAATTGCTGCAAAACCGGCCAGGGTCACGCCTTCGCCCAAGACGATCCAGCCCACGAGAACAATCAGGATGGCTTCGGTCTTCTTGAAGGTGATGCCAACGGCAAAATTGCGCGCTTTGAATAGCGTTACGACGGCGACCGTGGCAAGGATCTGCGCAAGGCCACCTGTCGCCGCATAGGCCCAAAAGGCTGATGGAAGCGGCGGCAGATCAAGACCAGCTGATGAGTAGTAAAGCGTTGTCCCAACCGCGATCAGCGGGGCAGAATAAGCGAAACGCGCAAAAGTTGCGCCTTGTGGGCTCAGCGTGTCGATGGCCAGTTGCCGCTGCAACATAAAGCGCAGCGTCTGAAAAAAGGCGGCTGATAGTGTGACTGCGATCCAGAGGCTCATCCGCACCTAGTGCCGCGTTTTCAATCGCTCCGCCAGAGGGGATGCGGCACGGGATCCTTGGCTTTCAGAAAGTGAGCCTGGAAAATCTGAGCGTAAGAGCGGTAGAGATAGCCACCATTCCGCGTGAGGTAATGATCGCGGTTGCTGCTGTATTGCCGCCAAAGCTGATACCACGGCACGCGCGGATGCATGTGATGAACCACGTGCAGGTTGTTGTTCAGAAAGAGAAACGCCAGGATCCCACGGTCCTCGATGATCACCGTTCGGCCGCTCGCCCGTGCATGCGCCTGATGCTCCAGAAAGGTGCGGATCTTCAGGATCGAAAGTGCTGCATAGGCCGCCAGCAGGTATGACCACAGCGGCATCGGCGACAGGCCCACCAGCCAGATTACAAGGAAGACCCCTGGCAGATGCATCAGCCAACCCTTTAGAACCTGTCGGTCGCCCCGCCGGATCGCTGCAAGATCGCCTCCCATGAACACGACCTGCGCGACAAGTGGGCCGACCACCATTCGGCCAGCGAGCGTGTTGTTCAGCCGCAGCAGGCTCCTCACCCAACCCGGCAGCCGCACCCATTCCGCTGGGTCGAAGTAGTTGCTTTCAGGATCATCGTAGGGATCCGTCAACCGGGCGTCCTGATGATGCGCCAGATGGGTGTCGCGAAACCGAAGATAGGGAATGAAAAGGCCCAGGTTCACCAAAACCAGCGCTTCACTTGCCCGCCGCGACGGAAACGGATGCCCGTGCAGAACCTCATGGGTCAGCGATGAATGCAGCACAAGCGCCAAAACCAGGACAGGAAGCGCCAGCCATAACAGTAATGCGGACAGCCAGAACAAAGCTGCCGCCCACGCTGCAAAAACGCCCAGCAGCAGTGCCAATGTCGGCCATTCCACATCGACCGGTCTCGCGAATGGCAAACGTCGCCTGCCAACCCGTACATTTTCCCCAGATCCGATAAACACCATTTCCGTCCTTTTTTCCAATACTTACCAGGCCATGCTCATTTTCGGCCATTCGGAAAATTGTTATCAAACCACTCAATTTGTGATATTTGTCACAAAGTGAGTGATATTCTTGACAAGCGACGGCGCGCAGCAACCTTCCGGACACGGCTCTTGCAAGGCATGGACGATGCAAAGATGACCCAAAGCGGGCTCGCACGTGCAATCGGGGCGGACAGATCGACCATCAACCAAGCCCTCAATGACGATGCTGCTCGCCTACCCGGCGCGCATGTGGTGGGCGCCTGCGCTCAGGCACTTGGCGTTTCGGCCGACTGGCTTCTGGGTTTGTCGAACCGCCCCGAAAGCGCGGCAGCCCTTACCGCAGCAGCACTGTCCCTGACCGAAGCGCCACGCGCGCTGATTGATGAGCGGATCTTCAACTGGCACAAAGAGGCCGCTGGATACAAAATCCGCCACGTGCCCGCCGCCCTGCCCGACATGCTCAAAACGGAGGCGATGCTGGCTTGGGAATACGGGCCACATCTGGGTCGCACGACGACGCAAGCTATCAACGCCTCACATGACCGGCTGGACTGGATGCGGAGTTCGCAATCAGATTATGAAATTGCCCTACCGATCTACGAGCTGGACAGTTTTGCCGTCGGCACCGGCTACTACGAAGATCTTGGCAAAGACGTCCGGTCGGACCAGCTCGGTCACTTACTTGATCTCACCGAGCAGCTATACCCCCGGCTGCGCCTTTATCTCTTCGACGCACGCAAGCTTTACTCCGCGCCAATCACCATATTCGGTCCTTTGCTCGCCGTGATCTACACAGGCGGGCACTACATGGCTTTCCGGGATCGAGAAAGGATCGAAACGCTATCGCTGCATTTTGACAATCTGGTGCGCCAGGCGTCGTTCACAGCCCGCGATCTGCCTGCACGGTTGACCAAATTGCAAGCGGTGACCCGGTAGGGCAAGGTTTCAGGGCCGCTGACCAACATATCGCCCAGCGCCGTCCGGTCGGGGCAGATTGGCATGAGCCGCGCTGATCCTCTCAAGAGCTTCGACAATATGTGCGGCGGGTTCCGACGGGCGGCGAGTTTCGAGGCTGACATGCAGCAGGAAGTGCTCGCCCGTGGCAAGAAGACGCTTGCCCGCCAACATCTCATGCCAAAGATGCATTTTCTTGCCCTGCCCCATCAGCATTTGCGTTCGCACCTCGATGATTGTGCCCGCACATACCTCATCGACATGGCGAATATGCGTTTCGGCCGTGAAATAGCTGCCACCGGTCGCGATATAGTCTGCATCGCAACCGACCATTTCCATCATACGGTCTGTGGCATCGCCAAAGGCCTGAAGGTACTTCGCCTCGTTCATGTGCCCATTGTAATCCGTCCAATCCAAAGGCACCGCCCGGCGGACCGTCAGGATCGGCTGGCTAACATCCCGCAGATCTCCGGCCCGCGCCGCCAGAACAGTGCCCGACCGGATCGATCTTTCTTGCTCATTCAGGACGGCGCCGGCTCCCCAATCCCGGTACTTGAGCGCGCGCATCATCGCGACAAGGTTTTCGTCACGCGCCTTCAGCATCTCGGATATCGTCAAGTGGCCTGATTGCTGGTCGGACTGCCCGGCAATCAAGTCCACAAGGTCATCGTCAAAGTCGGGCACGTCCATTAGCCGGGTCCAGGGCCACTTCAGTGCCGGGCCAAACTGCGCCATGAAATGTCGCATGCCGGCTTCTCCACCCGCCGTTCGGTACGTATCAAAGAGACCCATCTGCGCCCAGCGCATACCAAAGCCCATACGAATTGCGTCATCGATCTCTTCGGTCGTTGCGATCCCGTCTTTGACCAGCCACAGGGCCTCGCGCCAGACCGCCTCAAGAAAGCGGTCCGCGACATGGGCGTCGATCTCTTTCCGAAGGTGTAGAGGAAACATGCCAAGACCGGTCAGGACGCTCTTGGCTGTCGCGATCACACCATCATTGGCGTCAGGCGCCACAAGTTCGACAAGCGGTATGAGGTAAACCGGGTTGAAAGGATGCGCGACCAGGATCCTGTCGGTGTGCTGCGCTCCTTCCCGCAACTGGCTTGGTCGAAAGCCGGACGTCGACGAGCCAATGATGGCGTCCGGCGCGCAGGCGGCCTCGATCTGTGCAAGTAGCCGTTGCTTGGCCTCAAGACGTTCCGGCGCGCTTTCCTGGATCCAAGCGGCCCCTGCAACCGCATCTTTGAGTTCGGCGCAAAAGGTCAACTGCCCCTCTTCCGGCAAGGCAACGTCCAACAGGCTGGGCAGCGCATGCCGGGCCTGCTTCAGAACGGGTGCAAGTTTGGCCTCCACATGTGGGTCTGGGTCAAAAAGGTTGACATTCCAGCCGTTCAGCAGAAAACGCGCGGCCCAACCTCCCCCGATCACGCCGCCGCCGATGATTGCCGCCGTTTCGGTCATATCTTCGCCTCCCCCAGATCGCTGCCCAGACCGCACAATACCGATGTTTCACAGATGCGGATCTCAATCCTTCGGAGCCCGTTTGGTCAGCCCAAGTCGTTCGCGTACCTCAGCAGGCCCCATGATCTTTGCACCTATGTTTTCGACAATGGTGCAGGCACGTTCGACCAGTTGTTGGTTCTCTGCCAGCACACCCTTGTCGAGCCAGAGATTGTCCTCAAGCCCCACCCTTACATGGCCACCCGCCAAGACAGCCGCCGCCGCATAGGCCATCTGGCTTCGTCCCAGAGAGAAGGCAGAAAACGTCCAATCTTCGGGCACGTTGTTGACCATGGCCATGAAGGTATTGAGGTCATTCGGCGCACCCCAAGGCACACCCATGCAAAGCTGCACAAGCGCAGGCGCTTCCAAGATACCATCCGCAACCAATTGTTTTGCATACCATAAATGACCCGTGTCAAAGGCTTCGATCTCGGGCTTCACACCTAGATCCGTCATCAATCGGCCCATAGCCCGCAACATGCCCGGCGTATTGGTCATAACGTAGTCGGCCTCAGCGAAGTTCATCGTGCCGCAATCCAGCGTGCATATCTCCGGCAGGCATTCGGCGATATGGGTCACACGTTCTTCCGCGCCGACCATGTCGGTGCCCTCCGCCACTGGCAGCGGCGCATTGGTCCCACCAAAGACGATGTCCCCCCCCATTCCCGCAGTGAGGTTCAAGACGACATCCGTATCGCTGTCACGCACCCGGTCCGTCAATTCGCGATAAAGTTTGAGATCGCGCGACGGCGCCCCGGTCTCAGGATCCCGCACATGGCAATGCACAATCGCCGCCCCGGCCTTCGCAGCCGCAATCGCGCTGTTAGCAATTTCCTTGGGCGACCGCGGCACATACGGGCTTCGGTCCTGCGTGCCGCCTGATCCCGTGACGGCACATGTGATGAAGACCTCTCGGCTCATGTTAAGCGGCATCTCACTTTTCCTTCCATGCAGCTGGCGCCGCGGTCAGTACGGCATCGGATGTTGGCGATGAACCGCGTCGATATCTGTCAGAACCTCTTCGGAAAGCGTGATCTCTGAGGCTCCGAGCGCCAGTTCCAGTTGATCCATGCTGGTCGCGCCAAAGATGACAGAGCACATGAAAGGCCGCGTCATGCACCAAGCCAAGGACATGTGAACCGGATCGAGCCCATGTTTCTTTGCAACGCCAAGATATGCGTCGACGGATTCCATTGCGCGGCTGGTCTTTCTGCCACCAAGGGCTGGGACAAGCGACATTCGGGATCCGTCCGGCACCACCCCGCCCTGATATTTTCCGGTCAACAGGCCTGCAGCCAAGGGCGAAAAGGCCAAGAGCCCCACATCCTCCAGAATGCTAAGTTCAGCCAGATCAGTGTCGTAGAGCCTGCACAGCAGCGAATACTCGTTCTGAATGGATGCGACGCGCGGACCGCCATTTTTATTAGAAATATCAATCCATTGCGCCGTCCCCCATGCGCTTTCATTTGACAGGCCGAACGAACGAATGGTCCCGCGATCCACCTGTTTTTGAAGCGCCCCAAGGCAATCTTCCATGTCCTGGATAATCGCGGTCCGATCATGTCCAGACGGGTCATAGCTCCAATTCTGCCGGAACATGTAGCTGCCGCGATTTGGCCAGTGAAACTGGTATAGGTCGATGTAATCCGTCTTCAGACGGCGCAAGGAGGCCTCAATCGTCGACGGGATTGTTTCAGACGAAATCGGCGCGCCCTCCCGAACGGCTTTCAAGCCTTCGCCTGAATGCTTGGTGGCAATCACAAGCTCATCTCGTCGGCCGCTGTCTTGAACCCAAATGCCGATGATCTCTTCTGTACGACCGATTGTCTCTGCACTGACCGGATTGACCGGATACATCTCTGCTGTGTCGACAAAATTCACGCCAGCACCAAGCGCGCGATCAATCTGGGCACAACCCTCATCGGCCGTGTTTTGCGTGCCCCAAGTCATGGATCCCAGGCATAGGGCCGAAACATCGATGCCTGTCTGCCCCAATTGTCTTGTTTTCATACGATGCCCCTTACTGCCTTTGGCCGGACGGTAACGTTGGTCGCGGTGGGCGCAAGCAGAAATCCGACCTGGTCAATTGAGCGAACCCGCCAAGTTGCCGGTCTAGTCATGACGCACCTACTATGGCTCATGCGCAAAGCCTGCAGTCGATGACAACCGAAACTGATCGCGCGCTCCGCTAGCCGTCCAGTTAACTTGTGCGGCAAGTCAGCTTGATCGATGTGGAAAGAGCAGGATCGGCGGCAGGAACACCTACCTTACGGTTGACCTCGTCGCAGTTCATCCCACTTTCCCATCGCCGCCCGCGCTGTTAAGTGACCAGCAATCAGCGGCGGAACGGCTAAATGGCAAGACATCTCATCACTTCGGCGATCCCCTACATCAATGGGATCAAGCATCTTGGCAACCTGGTCGGCAGCCAATTGCCCGCGGACCTTTATGCGCGCTACCAGCGGGCGCGCGGGCACGAGGTTCTTTTTCTGTGTGCCACTGACGAACATGGAACGCCCGCGGAACTGGCCGCCGCCAAGGCAGGCAAGCCGATCGCCGACTACTGCGCAGAAATGCACGAGGTTCAGGCCAAGATCGCAGAGGGATTTCGGCTATCGTTCGACCATTTCGGGCGCTCTTCGTCGACCGAGAACCATGAACTGACGCAGCATTTTGCAGGCGCTCTCGAACGTCAGGGGCTGATCCGCGAGGTGCTTGAAAAACAGGTCTACTCAAACGCGGACGGGCGGTTTCTGCCTGACCGCTACATTGAGGGAACCTGTCCAAACTGCGGCTACGACAAGGCCCGCGGTGATCAATGCGAAAATTGCACCAAGCAGTTGGATCCGACTGATCTTCTGAATCCACGAAGCGCGATTTCAGGCTCGAAAGATCTTGAGGTGCGCGAGACAAAGCATCTTTACCTTCGCCAATCTGCTCTGCGAAGTGATTTGGACAAATGGATCGACAGCAAATCAGACTGGCCGGTTCTGACGACCTCGATCGCAAAGAAATGGTTGCATGATGGCGATGGACTGCAAGACCGGGGGATCACGCGCGATTTAGATTGGGGCATTCCGGTCAAAAAAGGCGATGCGGACTGGCCCGGCATGGAAGGCAAGGTCTTTTATGTATGGTTTGACGCGCCGATTGAGTACATCGCTTGCGCCAAGGAATGGGTTGCTGCGGGCAAAGGGGGCGATTGGGAACGGTGGTGGCGTATAGACAAAGGCGCTGACGATGTGCGCTACACGCAATTCATGGGCAAGGATAATGTGCCCTTTCATACGCTCAGTTTCCCGGCCACGATCCTGGGATCGGCTGAGCCCTGGAAACTTGTCGACCATCTCAAGTCGTTCAACTACTTGAACTATGATGGTGGTCAATTCAGCACGTCACAGGGACGTGGCGTTTTCATGGATCAAGCCCTTGAGATCCTGCCAGCGGACTATTGGCGTTGGTGGCTGCTGTCGAATTGCCCTGAAAGTTCTGACAGCGAATTCACATGGGAGCTTTTTCAGCAGGGCGTGAACAAGGATCTCGCCGATGTGCTGGGGAATTTTGTGAGCCGGGTCACGAAATTCTGCCGCTCGAAGTTTGGGGAGGCCGTGCCCGAAAGCGGTCCTTATGAGCCCGAGGATCATGCACTGATAAATGAGCTTGCGGTAAAGGTCGCAGACTATGAGCGCTACCTAGATACTATGGAAGTTCGCAAGTCCGCGCAGGAACTTCGCGCGATCTGGGTGGCCGGCAATGAGTATCTGCAAAGGGTGGCGCCCTGGTCAACCTTCAAGGAGGATCCGGGGAAAGCGGCGGTTCAGATCCGCTTGGCGCTGAACCTTATCGTGCTCTATGCCGCGCTCTCGGCCCCTTTCATCCCGGATGCTTCGGCGCAAATTATGCGGGACATGCAACTGGACGCATTGGAGTGGCCAACAGACCTGAACGATTTTTTGGATCAACTGAAAGCCGGGCACGCATTTGATGTGCCTGACGTTCTGTTCTCCAAGATCAGCGATGAAGATCGTGCAAACTGGCAGCAGCGCTTTGCCGGGGGTAGATCGTAGGCTTAGGGGGACGGCCCCGGTCAAAAATCCTCCCACCCATCTTCCTGAGAGGATATTGGCGGTAGATCGAGGCCATTCGCAACGGCCCGCTCTTCGGTCTGCACCTGATTCACCGTTGATCCGACTTTTTGCTGAGCTTGCGCACCAAGCCGAAAGCGGGCCACCGCGCGCACAAGAGCATCCGTCTCTGCTGTCAGCGCGTGGCTTGCGGCGGTTGTTTCTTCAAACATGGCGGCATTCTGTTGGGTCACCTGATCAAGCTGAGTCATCGCTGAGTTGATCTCTCCCAAACCTGCAGACTGCTCTCGTGCAGATTCTGCGATGCCGGATATACGGGCCGAAATCTCAGAAACCGAGTTGACGATCGAGGACAAAGCCGATCCCGTACGGTCCACCAAATCCACGCCCTGACGCACCTGCTCGCCGCTCGACGAGATGAGGCTATTGATCTCACGCGCAGCTTCAGATGATCGTTGCGCCAGGGCACGCACTTCGGTCGCGACGACAGCGAAGCCACGCCCGGCTTCACCGGCCCGAGCCGCCTCAACACCCGCGTTCAGAGCCAGAAGATTGGTCTGAAACGCAATTTCATCAATCACGGTCGTGATCTTGGAGATCTCTTCTGAGGACGCCTTGATCTCACCCATGGCGTGAATGGCTTCTCGGGCTATCTTGCCACCTTCCTCCGCATTTGTCTGCGCCTCGGTCGACATCGTGCTGGCCGCATCAGCCCCCTCGGAAGCCGATTTCACCGACATTGTCAGTTGATCGAGCGCGCTTGCGGTTTCTTCCAGCGTGGCCGCTTGTCTTTCTGTTCGGCGCGATAGGTCTTCGGCGGCGCTCGTGATTTCCAGCGTCTCATTCCGGATGGATTCAGAGTTCTGCGTGACGGTTCCTACGGCATCGCACAATGCTCCTACAGCAACGTTGAAATCCTGACGAAGTTGGTCGTAACCGTCGGCGAACGGCCGATCGATCGTGGACATAAGATCGCCTTCCGCAAGATGGCGCAGCGCCTGGCCCAACTCATTCACGGTTGTCTCTTGATCTCTCGCGACACGCGCTTGTTCGAGCTGTGCCTCTCGCATCGCGGTTTCGCGCTTGGTCACATCGGTGCCCAGGAATATGCACCTTTCGATACTGCCTTGATCATTTTGAAGACTCGCAAAAAACCCTTCCACGATTGCCTCGGTTATCAAGTCGAAACGTCCGTGTGATACGGTCTGGTCAAGGACCTTGGCTTGCAAGACTTCTGATGCATTTTCACGACCTGCAAACAAAGTCCGTATGCTGGCATTCTTTATGGCCTCTGGGCTCATCCCGAGAAGCTTCAGCGCCTTGTCATTGGCGTAATCGCATTGACCTGCCGAGCCGAACTCCATCCTGATCTGGTTGGCATCGATCCCCGACAGCACCGTTTCATTGCGTTGGGCTTCGGTCCGATCATTCCATTCCATGACCCCTCCGATCATGATGCCAGATTTATCAAGTGCGGCATTCATCTTGATCTGCAAAAACTTCGAGTTGATCTTTGCATTGACGGAAAACGGCAAAGCGTCTGCGCCCGCTTCGACGACCTGATCCACCCTTTTTCGAAGATCGTTCATGGCGCCAATGTTCGCGCCAACGATTTGATTGATGTCAAAACCTGGCCAGCTTTGCTCAAGATCCGGCATCAAATCCGCAAGCAAATCAGCGCAGGCCGGATTGACAAATGTGACGCAGAAATCTTCGTCCACCATCATCATTGGCGCAGTCGATCCTTCGAAGGCAGCCCCCTTGAAGGCCATTTCCCGCTCAGCCGCTTTTGCAATGGCGAGACTGTCGCGAAAACCACTCAGTCGCTTCGCAATCACGCCGATCTCATCGCCTCTTTCCACAAACGAGATGTCGCAATCGTAGTTCTGGCCAGCAACTTGCACCATCGACTGGCCAACACGTTCAAGGGGGCGAACAACGGCGAGAAACAAGAGACCTCCCAAAAGCGAAAGACCCGCGACAAACACAAAACCACCGATTATCAGGGACTGCTTGTACATTGAGGCCAGTTCAGCCATGCTCGCGTCCGCATTCCAAAAGGTAACAACAACACCCGCCAGATTTGCGACCGGATCGACCTGATCGGACGCGTTCCCGAAGAAGCTGGGGGTTGCAATGGTCAAACCGTCTGCGGAAACCGCGACCTTGCCTGTGGTTAGGACCTCAGAAACAAGCGATTCTATCGCTGCCTGGCTTTGGGTGGCTTCGCCGGTGGACTGGATGGCAGTCGCTGTCTTGTTGAAAATGATCGCCCCAGACATATCGGGGGCGGAACTGCTTAGTACAGATGACACGACATCAGAGATCGCAGCCGCATTGCCGAACCTGATGGACGGTCCCATCTGCAAAGCCAGCAAGTCACCGACGCTGTAGCCTTTTTTGACCAGACCATCATGAACGATATCTGACATTGCAATCGTGTCGCGCCATTGAAAGGCGCCTACCACGACCAGCATCACGAGAACGGCCATGGCCGTACCTTTGAACATAAGACTGTTCATCCAGACCCCGAATCGTCGCGGTGTGTCGGATTTGTCCATAACCAGCAACCTTGATCAAACAGAGGCGATCACGCCGAATTTCCACTTGCCATTTGCATAGGACCTGCTTCTTACTCCGCCCTTAACGGCCCACAGCTTTGCCTCGTTTTTCTGGCCAAAACATTGAAAAAAATATGAATTTCTGCGTTCATTGAGGTTTCCGCTGCCGGACCGACGAGATGATGCCCCAAGTAAGACCATCGGAAAGTCGTTTAGGCTTGTTGGCGCGACTGTCGGCACCGTTGCTGATGAGCAAGTTTCAGGGCATGGCCGGTTCGTTCGAATTGTGTTGAAGCTAGCTATAACTCAGCGAACGGAAACCAAGCCTGTGCACAAAGGTACATGAGGCCCCGCGAACCATCCGAGCAGACGTAGCCAGATGACGAAAGTGAGATCAGGCCGAGCATCTTTGCATTGATGAAGCGGGGCAAATCGCATGAAATGAAACTGCCAAGGCTCCAAAATCGCTGAAAGGGAACATTATGAAACGGACGCTCGCTATATCGACCATCCTCCTCGCCGGACCGCTTCTTGCGGAAGACACACGGCAACTGGACGCACATGAACACGGGGTGGGTGAACTCAACATTGCCATCGACGGCACCACTCTGGCGATGGAGCTTCACGCCCCTGGCGCGGATATCGTCGGATTTGAATACAAAGCAAAAAGCGAGGAAGACAGGAAAGCGATCGATAGCGGGGTTGCGACGCTGGCTCGACCACTCGAATTGTTCGTCTTTCCAGCCGCTGCTGAATGCAACGTAACCCAAGCGAGTGCGGCGCTTGAAAGCGAAGACGATCATCATGACCATGATCACGGACATGACCATGAGCATCATGATGAACATGCGGAGCACGAAGAGCATGCGGAGGAAACCACGCATTCAGAGTTCCATGCAGAGTACAACTTAAACTGTTCTGATCCGAGCGCGATTTCCGAGATTACTTTCGCGTACTTTGAAGCCTTCCCGAATGCCCGCGAATTGGAAATCCAAATCGCTTCGGCGTCCGGAGCACAGTCTTTTGAGGTGACCCGTGAGCAACCTACGCTGGATCTGCGTGGCATGTTCTGAGTGTGAGTCCAGCCGAACCGATCATTTCGATGCGAGAGGTGCGGTTCCGCTGGCCGGGCCGCGCATCTTTCGCATTGAGCATTCCTGATTTTCAAATCAGGACCGGTGAAACCGCCATGCTATTGGGCGAAAGCGGATCGGGAAAATCAACACTGCTGTCACTGATCTGCGGCACAATTTTGGCGAATACCGGCACGGTCAGTGTGGCGGGGACGGATCTTGCCACCCTGCCGGGCGGTGCGCGGGATCGGTTTCGCGCCGAGTGTGTCGGCATGATCTTTCAGCAGTTCAACCTACTAACCTTCGGGACGGTTGTGGACAACATACTGCTACCGCTGCGATTTGCTCCGGAGCGCCGGAAACGTGTGAGCGATCCGACGATCAAAGCAGCCGCGCTTTGCAAGGCGCTTGGACTTTCCGAGGACCTGATCCGCGCGAAAGCCGCCAATCTGAGTGTCGGCCAGCAGCAGAGGGTCGCCGTGGCCCGTGCCCTGATCGGGCGGCCACCCATCGTCGTCGCCGACGAGCCGACGTCATCTCTCGACGCCACAAGTCAGACAGCCTTTCTGGATCTGCTGTTTGATCAGGTACAAAGCCATGGGACGACATTGCTTATGGTCAGCCACGACCCACGACTTGCCGAGCGCTTTGATCGCGTGATCCGGATGGAAGATATCGCAATGACCGAAAGGCAAGCATGTTGATCCTGCGGCTGGCCATCGCATCGCTTTTCGCCCGCGCTTTAACCGTCGGCATGACCACATTGGCCATCGCCTTGTCGGTGGCGCTTTTTCTTGGTGTCGAAAAGATCCGAACGGGCGCGAAAGCGAGCTTTGCGGACACGATTTCGGGCACCGATCTGATTGTCGGTGCCCGCTCTGGATCCGTTCAACTGTTGCTTTATTCGGTCTTTCGGATCGGCAACGCCACCAACAACGTGACTTGGGAAAGCTATCAGGACATCGCCGCGCGGCCCGACGTGGAGTGGATCGTGCCCATTTCCCTTGGCGACAGTCACCGGCAATTCCGGGTGATGGGCACCAGCGTCGCCTTCTTTGACCACTACAAGTATCGGCAGGGTCGTGATCTGGCCGTCGCTGAGGGCGCCATCATGTCGGACCTCTTCGATGCCGTGATCGGCGCTGACGTCGCTAAGACCCTGAACTATTCGATCAACGACCCGATCATTGTCGCACATGGCATCGCCTCCTTTAAGGAGCACGATGATCAGCCCTTCCGCATCTCCGGCATTTTGGAAAAGACAGGAACGCCCGTTGATCGCACCGTCATCGTGAGCATGGAGGCCATCGAAGCCATCCATGTCGATTGGCAAGGTGGCGGACGCATTCCGGGGCAATCAACACCGGTCGAACAGATCCGTCAGATGGATCTGACACCGAAAGCGGTCACCGCTGCGCTGGTCGGTGTGGAAAGCCCATTGCAGACCTTTTCCCTGCAAAGGGCTATCAACAACTATCCGGAAGAACCGCTTCTGGCAGTTTTGCCCGGCGTTGCCCTGCAAGAGCTTTGGGCGATTGTTGGCGTTGCTGAAACGGCACTTCTGGCGGTGTCGGGCATGGTCGTGGTGACCGCTCTGATTGGTATGATGGCAACGATGTTCTCAGCGCTCAATGAGCGGCGGCGCGAAATGGCAATCTTCCGGGCCATGGGGGCCCGACCCAACATGATACTTAGCATGCTTGTGCTCGAAGCCGCCCTGACGGCAACATTTGGCGCCTTGCTTGGCCTGAGCCTGCTTTACCTCGGTCTCGTCATCGCTCAGCCCATCATCGACAGCGCCTATGGCCTCTGGTTACCAATTGAATTCCCATCAACCCGCGAATTGGCAGTTTTCCTAGGCGTTGTTGTGGCTGGCGCAATTGTGAGCTTGGTGCCCGCCCTTCGTGCCTATCGCCTGTCGCTGGCCGATGGTATGCTGCCAAAGACATGACACATCTGACACGCCGTTCTCTTGTTGCCTCCGGTCTGGCTTCTGCGGTGCTTGCATATCCCGCCAGATCTGCGACCGCACGCGAAATCACTTGGGATGATCTTATTCCCCCGGGCGTTCCTTACGCTGAGATCATTGGTGAAGGAGAGATAGATGTCATAAATGACACTTGGAACCCGGTCTACGATGCAAACGCGACCAAGATGAACGAAGCGTTGGATGGCGCTTACATCCGGATGCCTGGCTACATCATCCCGCTGGCGCTTGGATCAGACGGCGTGACCAGCTTCATTCTTGTGCCATATGTGGGTGCGTGCATTCATGTCCCGCCACCACCTCCGAACCAGTTGGTGATTGTCGATACAAAAACGCCATGGCCAAGCAATCAGCTTTGGGATGCGGTTTGGGTGACTGGCAAGATGAAAACTGAGCTACAAAAGACCCAGATCGCCCAGATCGGCTATTCGATGACGGCGGACTTTATGGAAGTCTTCGAGTGGTAAAGCAGGCTTTGAGCTTGATCTCTTGCTCGCGCTTGACGAGTACTCGCCAATGTCATTGCGGCTGCGCCCGCCCAAGTTGTTGCTCAAAGACCCTCTTTGCTCAGTGAAAACACCAAACGCCGGATAGGTCGCCGCCGCCGGCCCCCTTCAGACGTAATTTACCTTTTCTAAGCGCAAGTCTGGGCTACTTTCTCCCATCGGGGCAATCATACAAGAATGGCATGTCAGCCCCACTGCGGTGGAGCTTCACACTCTCATCGCGGATTTGCCATTTGGGAGGAACTACATGACACTTCAAAGAGTTGCTGCATTTTTTGCATGTTCGCTTCTGGCCGCTCCCGTTGTGGCTGCCGACGACTTTCCGGAACGACCAATCAACCTTATCGCGCCCTTCAATGCTGGCGGCGGCACCGATCTTCTGCTGCGGGGCTTTGCACCACATTTTGCCGAAGCCATAGGCGGTGACGCATTTGTATCAAACATGGCAGGCGGATCTGGCACGGTGGCGGCCTCTGCCCTGCAGGGTCAGCGACCCGACGGATACCAACTTGGCTATTTCTCTATCACGGTGTCGACGATCCAGCCACAAATCAAGAACGTACCCTATGACGTGGACAGTTGGACGCCAATCTGCTCGGTCGCGGCGTCGCCTACGCTTTTGTTTACAAATGCCGACACGCCTTATCAGACGGCTGCGGACGTGGTCGAAGCAGCCAATGCTGAGCCTGGCAAGCTTGTCTATGGCTCATCCGGCCCCGGCGCGATGACACATCTGACCACGGTTGCGGCCTTTGCAGGGTTGGGCATCCTCGACAAACTAAAGCACCTGCCCTTCCAAGGATCTGGTCCCGCCGTCAAAGAACTGACAGCTGGCACGATCCAGTTCTTCGGCGACACCGAGATCCTTATGACGCGCGGGGATTTCCGGCCACTGATGGTTTTCAATTCCGAACGCCTTGAAAGCTACCCGGATGTGCCCACGGCCACCGAGACCGGTATCAAAGCGCCTCTAAACGAGCTTTACCTTTGGGGCGGCCTTTTTGCACCTGCGGGCCTTGAGCCCGAAGTGACCGCAAAGCTTGAAGCGGCTTGCGAACAAGCTGTCGCCTCAGAAGGCTTTCAGGACTTCGCGGCAACATCCGGAACAGTGATCAACTATCGAGGTGCTGCTGAATTCGAAGCGTTTTTCCGACAGCAATACGAATCCAACGGCGCCTTGATCGAAGCGGCCGGTCTCTGATCTGCCCAATTGACGGCGGCCCGCCCAAGGGCCACCGCACCGGTTCAAAGGCAGGGCGGACTGATGCAAAAGCTATTGAATGAACAGGCAATGGTCCTGATGGGCCTGTTTCTGATTGGATCAGGCCTTTACGCATCCACTTTTGCGCAAAGCTTTTCAAACGTGGCGACTGCACAATCCCCAGTCTTCTTTCCACGAACTATCTTGATGCTTTGGATGGGGCTTACACTTATTGCCCTTGTTCAAGCCATGCACCAAAACGAAGCCTCGGCGCCGGTTGCCAGTTTGGGGCGCGTTGCTCTGCTGCTCGTGACGTCGGTTGTCTACACAAACGTAATAGGACATGAGGGCTTCTTTCTGCCATCCGTCGTGTTCGCGGCCATGAGCTTACACCTCTTCGGCATCCGCAATCCGATTGTCGTTGCCCTCTACGCCGTCGTTGTTCCCGGCGCCCTCGTCCTGCTCTTCAATCATATGCTGAGCATGCCTTTGCCAGTTTCTCGCTTTACGCATCTGTTCTAAGAGGGTCCGTTCATGCTGTCGTCTCTGCCAGATGCCTTCGCTATCCTTATGACCCTTGAAGGCCTTCTGGTGCTGGTTTTGGGTACGGCCCTCGGCATCGTCTTGGGCGCTATGCCAGGAATCGGATCAACCGTCGCCGTGGCCATGGTATTGCCATTCACGCTATCCATGGGACAGGCCCCGGCCATAATGCTGTTGCTGGCTGTCTATGCCGGATCAGTCTATGGTGGTTCTATTGCAGCGATCCTGATCAACACGCCCGGCACACCACAATCGGCCGCAACATGCCTTGACGGCTATCCGATGGCGCAGCGCGGCGAGGCCGGATTGGCGCTTGGTTGGGCCACAGTCGCTTCGGTTATTGGGGGGTTGGTTTCCGCTGTGGTTCTGATTTTCGCCGCCCCGCAACTGGCAGCATTCGCGTTGCAATTCGGACCCATCGAGACCTTCACACTGATCCTTCTGGGCATGACCTGCATCGTCTCAGTCTCAACAGGTTCTCTCGTCAAGGGGCTGTTGGCCGGCATGATCGGCATCTTCCTTTCCACGGTAGGTGGCGACCCGATTGTCGGAGAGATGCGATTTACTTTCAACAACTGGCAGCTTTTTGCGGGGTTCAATCTTCTGGCCGTAGTGATCGGCGTCTTTGCGTTGTCCGAAGTGCTGATGCGGGCCAGCGCGCAACTCAGCACCGCCTCAGAGCTGGTCGATTTCAAGGGCGTTACACTGCCCCGCCTGGCGATGTGGAAAGGCCGCCGCAGAACCCTCGGCAAATCGGTATTGATCGGCAACATGATCGGCGTTTTACCTGGCACCGGGGCTGCAACAGCCGCATTCATCTCTTACGCCGAAGGCCGCAGGTCATCGCCCAATGGGGACAAGTTCGGGACTGGAGAACCTGACGGTATCATCGCTTCCGAAGCCGCCAACAATGCAGTCACCGGCGGCGCGCTTGTGCCAACCATGGCGCTTGGCATTCCGGGGGATGCCATCACTGCGGTCATGCTTGCTACATTGACGCTGCATGGCATCACGCCCGGACCGAAACTGGTCGAAGACAACCCAACCCTGATTGCCGCCATCTTCGCTGGCTTCTTCGTCATAAACCTTTTGCTTTTGCCGCTGGGGCTAGTCCTGTCCAGGGTGGCAGCCCCCATCCTGCGCGTCAAAGAAGCTTTCATGATGACAGCCATCGTCCTTCTCTGCGCCGTCGGGGTCTATTTCGTGCGTGGCAATCCCTTTGATCTGGCGGTCATGGGCGCTGCGGGTGTCGCGGGCTTCATCTTGCGCAGGCAAGGTTTCCCGATGGCACCGCTTGTGATTGGGATGGTGCTTGGCCCGACGCTGGAAATCACCTTGAGGCAGGGTTTGATCCTAACCGATGGCAGCTTCTGGGCGTTCTTTTACGGCCACCCCATTGCGCTAGCGCTCGGCCTGATCTCGGTCTTCGCGCTCATTTTTCCCCTTTTGCGACAGTTCATGTCGATGCAACGCAGAAGCCTCTAGAGGACAATGGCGAAGCAGCGTGACAACGCCCACCTTTCTCGGCCGAGGCGCAACGTCGGTTTTGCAGCCTTGCAGTCGATCAATGTCCTTGGTTTGTTAAAGAAAATTATTGCATCGCATTGCCGCAGCGGCAAAGTTGTTGTGTGAAGAGCAATGAGAACAGCGATATCGGCGGCCACATAGGCTCTTATGTGATCGACGGTCTTCAGTACGCCAACTGGTCTGAGAAAGTGTTTCGTCAGATGCGCGAAGGCGGCGTTGACGCCGTTCATGTCACAATCGCATATCACGAGCTTTTTCGCGAAACCGTCGGCAATATCGAAGCGTGGAATCGTCTTTTTGAAGCCCATCCTGACCTGATCGTTCAGGCACGAACCGGCGACGATATACGCAATGCGAGGACAGACGGTCGCACGGCCATTCTCTTTGGGGCACAGACGCCAGCGCCGATTGAGGATGATATCGGGCTCGTTGAAATCCTCCACACGCTCGGTCTGCGCTTCATGCAATTGAGCTACAATAACCAGTCCCTGCTTGCGACAGGCTGCTACGAGGCAGAGGATCGCGGCCTGACCCGCATGGGACGCGAGGTGGTCACCGAAATGAACCGAGTGGGGCTTGTGGTCGACATGAGCCACTCTGCCGAACGCTCGACCCTGGACGCGATTGAGCACAGCATCCGGCCGATCGCGATCACCCACGCAAATCCGGTCGGATGGCACCCTGCCCTGCGCAACAAGTCAGAAACGGTTCTGCGCGCTTTGACCCAAACCGGGGGCATGCTGGGTTTCTCCCTCTACCCCCACCATTTGCAAGGTGGGTCCGATTGTACGCTGCAGGCGTTCTGCGCGATGGTGGCCGACACGGCAGAGCTTATGGGCGTCGATCGTATCGGGATCGGCTCGGATCTATGTCAAAATCAGCCGGACAGCGTGGTCCAGTGGATGCGTGTCGGGCGCTGGACCAAGAAAAACGATTTCGGGGAAGGATCGGCATCCCGCCCGGGCTTCCCGCCACAACCAGAGTTCTTCCGCGACAATCGCGATTTTCCACGCCTCGCAGCAGGTTTGCGATCTGTCGGTTTTTCCCAAAGCGACATCGATGGCATTATGGGTGAAAACTGGCTGCGTTTCTTTGACCAATCGTTTGTTGCGAAATCATGATCCCGCTGCGCTCCCCCGACGAGGTCATGCGCCTTTCACGCCTTGGCGCATCGCATCAGACGCGTCTGAGCTTTATGCGAACCTTGTTGCGTGGCTTGCGACGCGGGCTCTGGAAGATAGATCGACCTCTATGGCAGATTGACGCAAATGGCGTTGGCCGCGCGGTCTATCGGGCGCGCGGCGATGGGCAATGCTACAGCCTCGTAGCATTCGGCCACGACCTGCCCGACCATCTGCGATCGGATCGCGTGATCGCAGAGGCGTGGGACGCAACCTTCGCGCTGGTTGACGGAGAGGTTACAAACGCGGATCTGGATCGCCTGGCCGCAAACGTTCCGTTGCAGGAAGCGGGCCGGGTTAGCGACCGCGAACTTGTGCTATCAAGGGCCAACCGCTCTGTCCGGTTGTGGGATCATGTGGTCGCGCGCTTGTCCAACGGTCGCCAACCCGATGCTGAACGCGTGGATAATATTGGCTACCTGATGCGCACCACCGCAGTTTACGGTTCCGGCAAGTTTGGCGCCGCAGATCATGCAGCCCTTCGTGGACGGCCATTGTTTGATGGTCCCTTCCGTGCCGAAATGCTGGCCGTCTGGCTGATCCGAAGCTTCGCTGCGGATCTTGTCGAGCATCTGGCCGAGAGGCATGGCGGTAAAAAGGCGGCACGCTTGTCACGGGATTTACGTCGTCGTTTGGGCGTCGGCAATTCGACAGGGCTCGGCATGGCGCCGTTCCTCGTCAATCATCCCGGTCTTCTGAATGCCTGGATCATGGCCCGTGAAACGGCGCTTGCGCGGGTTCGGTCGCTGCCCGTTTCAGATGAGGCCAGTCGTACGGGCTTTGCAAAAGCGCTCGGATGTATGCATGTGCATTTGAGTAGCTGGCATACGACACATCCCATTCAATTGTCCAAGCTGACCGATCTGCGGGCGGACATAGAGCGGATATCCCGACGCCTTGAAGCAGGAATACTGCAAGGCCCCACACCATGGAACGCGCTTTGGCACTGGGCCAAGTCTGCTCTAACCACCGAGGGTCAGGAAATGCTGGTGTCGATCATGATCGAACCGCATGGCACCTTGGTTGACGATTTGGTCGACACGATGGGCGCAGACGAGATGGCCTCGTTCAAGATTGACGGCCTGATACCCTTGACCGAGCTCAAATCGCTTCTGGAAAAGCGTTACGCCTGGACGCGCACCATAGACTTTGCTGCACAAGAAGCTTGTGCCCGCTTCTGGTACGTGTCCGAAGCAAAGCTAGAGCCGCGACTGGGAGAACGCCATCTAGAGCCCGGCGCGGCACTTGAACAACCCCTCGACATTGCGCGCAGCGTTTCAGCACTCGCACTGGATTTGTCTGCCACGCCGAACACTGCAACAATAGCGGCCTTTCTGGAACGCCATCCCAAACACCGCCGCATCATCCGGCGTATCCAGATGTCGCGCCATGCGCCATATGGCGAAATCCGCGACAACCTGATCGCTGCCGATCTGCTGCCGATCGACATGTTGCGATGCAAGCTCGCGTTTTTCGGCGCAACACGATTTGACCCACGGTCAGATCGCTGGTTGAGAATCACGATGTACCAGAATGCTCCCTACCCTGACGAACTGCATGCAATGCTGGATGACGACTGGATCCTGTCCCAATCACAAAAAACCAACGAATGCCTTCTCTGACCCGCACCTTGTCAGAAATACAAGCGACCTGCACAAAGGCTGCACGAGGCGCAGGCTGCCCCTGGGGTCTCGCCGAAGAGGCCGGCTTGGCCGCACGAGTTCTGGAGGCGCACGGCCTGCCCGGTATCTCGACGGTTGCCGACCTCTTTAAAACCCCTCGCAGTTGCGCCTGTGATGGTAAAGCGCCGGGCCGTTCATGCGGATTGGCAAAGATGGCCGCCGTGTCGGATGCACCACCGCAGGACGTCACAGTCCTTGGCCCCGTGGCAGGACCACTTCTTTTGATCGCCCCGGGTCTGATGGACGACAGACATGTTTGGCATGTCGACTGGCTGAGCGGTTCGGTCCAAACCACGACCGATGGCGTCGCAATCAAGGGTGCACCGCCCCCCACTGTCGCCGAAAGGCTGACCATTGCCCGCACCGGACGAACCCGAACTGCAAAACCAGTCTGGCAAAGCCGGAATGTTGACGCGATCGCTTGGACCAAGCTCGAAGCGCTCGCCGCACGAACCTATGTACCCGATACAGATGCGTCACGCCTGTCAGGCGCCGGACCAGCCGATACGGACAAGGACTAAAGCGAGCAAGGAACGTGAAATGAAGGTCTCTATCGCTGAAATTGAAGCCAAAAGCACGGCCGCCTTGGTGGCGCACGGCGCAGGTTCTTGGCAGGCCGCCGAAGTCGCAAAGGCAGTGGCCCGTGCGGAAGAGACCGGAAACATCATCTGTGGGCTATACTATCTCGAAAGCTATTGCGCCCAACTTTTGTCCGGCCGGGTGAACGGGACTGTCGAACCCCAAGTTCGCATATCGCGTCCGGGCACTGTCATGGTGGATGCCGGTTTCGGTTTTGCTCAACCCGCTTTCAGCAGTGCCTTGCCGGACGCCATTGCTGCGGCGCTGTCAAGTGGGATCGCATCGCTTGCCGTGGCCCATTCGCACACCTGCACGTCACTGGGCTTTTTCACCGAACAGATCGCGGCGCGAGGCCTGATCGGGATCGGTTTTACAAATGCATCAGCCATCGTGGCGGGCCCGGGTGGCAAGGACCGCGTTCTTGGCACCAATCCGATTGCCTTTACGTTACCCGGTGAAAGCGCCCCTGCAATGCACGCGGACTTTTCGACCGCAGCCGTGGCACTTGGCAAGATCACCATGGCCAAAGCAGCGGGTGAGGCCATTCCGCTGGGCTGGGCCGTCGATGCAGCTGGCGATCCCACGACGAACCCTGCGGCAGCTCTTGAAGGTGCGCTTGTCCCTGCCGCCATATACAAAGGCTGGGCGCTTGGTCTTCTGGTTGAAGCTTTGGCTGCGGGCCTTACAGGCTCGGTCAATTCATTGGATGTCAGAGGTTTAAAAGTCGCGGAAGGTTCGCCGCATGATCTCGGGCAATATTACATCATGATTGATCCTGGTGCAGATCGTTCGATCTTGGCTGATCGATTTGAGCGTGTAGCGAATGCCATTTCGCATGACGAGGAGGTGCGGATACCGGGTGTGCCGCGCCACCAATTGGACCCTGTCAATGTCCCGGATCCGCTTTGGAAAACGGTTCTGGCCCTCAGTGCGAAGGTGGATTAGCAGGTTTGCGTTGTAACGTTGGAGCCGAGCGTGGGGCGATCATATCTCGACCTCAGTCGAAAATCTGAAGTCGCAGGAAGAGGAAAGATGCCCCCTGACAGCGCGACGAAGGGCATAGTGCAAATTGTCTTGTCAAGAGCCGGTCGGGCCGCCCTCGACTAAGCGATTTGTCGAACAGCTAAGCTCTTCTGACCATCAACCAAGAGTTTCCCAAACCCCTTCATTTCGTGGGCGTGGACGCTGTACGCACTCTCGTGCGCCGCTGGATGATGTCTACGGCAAGGTCGGGCACATTCCAACAGATGCCAACAAAACCATGTCTATCCTCCAAGCATTCAGGCTGCATGAGCGGGATCAGCGCGGATCTTTCGGGGTATACTTGCCTGAAGTCAGCAAAAAGATGGAGCTTCATTGTCTGACCGACAGCCCTTATATTGAGGGCTCTGCAGACTTCGACAAAGGTCCTGGTCGGATTTCTGGCCGTTCTAAGACAACAATTCAGAAACCGCACGATCCTTTGCCGGGAAAGCAGCACAGGTCAAAACCGAACCGCGAAGACCGCCGCCAGACAAGCAAGTTGCGATCAGCTCTCGGTGCTCGCATTTATCACAACGCTGTGGCAAATCACGAGGATGCCTGAAGGTCATACGATACACCGCGCAGCCCGCGACCATGCGGAAATGATGAGTGGGCAGGTCATCTCGGCCATCTCGCCGCAAGGGCGGTTCGCCGATGGCGCGGCAATCATTGACGCTGCGACCTGCAAAAGCACGAGCGCATTGGGCAAGCATCTTCTTTATCACTTTTCCAATCAGCAAACGCTTCATATCCATCTGGGTCTTGGAGGGTACTTCGTTTGTCAAACCCAGCCCGCCGACCCACCGCGCGATGTTACGCGCCTTCGCCTGGAAAGTGCGACGCATGCAATCGACATAATCGGGCCGAATACCTGTGAACTGATCCCAAGCGAGGCGCTCGAAGCGTTCAGGCGGCGTTACGGGCCGGATCTGCTCGCAGATAATCCGGAACCTGAGCGAGCCATTGCAGCCATCAGAAAAAGTCGTGCGCCAATCGCGCGGCTCTTGATGGACCAAAAGGTGATCTCTGGCATCGGGAACATCTACCGGGCTGAAATACTGTGGCTGCGAAAGCTGAACCCCATGACTCGTGGTGTTGATATGTCCGATGAGGATCTGCAAGCGCTTTGGGATGATATGCGCGCCCTCCTACAGATCGGCGTTGAAACCAATTCGATCATCACCAACGGCTTGTTGCCCAAAAAAGGCGAGGTCATCACCGAACGCACAAACATCTTCGGGCGCGAAATCTGCCCGCGGTGCAACAATGCAATCGAGAAGTCGAAGCTCAGCGGTCGAACTCTGTACCATTGCCCGGAATGTCAGTCCTAGCCCGACCGACGCTGCCAGCGCAAGTTAAGGCATCTAGCAGTGTGCCTCTCAATCTTCCATTTATCGGCTCAACCCGAACAGCCCATCTTGGCTCTTTCAGATTTGCGCTTTGTCGATCAGATATGTGTCACGCCGCATCCGAGCTTGCCATCCACGGCCGCCTCTGCAACTCTCTTGGTTTAGGTGGTGGGGCGTTCAGGCGACATATTTAGCGCGCCGTTGGAAAAGCGTCCGCAACCCAATTTTGCGAGAGAAGAGAAGCGCATATGGCAACTTTTCTGCACATTACAGATTTGCACATCGTTGCCGAAGCACCGCAGGCCACGGCCAAACTTGACCGTCTAATCGCGCTGGCCCAAAGCGCCGATCCCGCACCTGATTTCATCATTGCATCGGGTGATCTGACCGATCATGGCGACAAAGCGAGCTATTCCATTCTGGCGGAGCGCATGGCCGAACTGCGAATTCCCGTTTTCTACGCGCTTGGCAATCACGACAAACGTTCTGGATTCCGTGCTGCATTTTCGGGATATGAAGGAGATCTGGACACACCACTTGATCATGATGCGGTGTGCGCAGGGTATCATATCGTGGTTCTCGACAGCTCACTGCCAGGGAAGACCAGCGGAGGTTTTGAAGACGGTCAGTTGGACGCGCTGCACGCCGCCCTGGCCCGGCATACGGATCTGCCAAAGATCATGGTCCTGCATCACCCACCCGCGACACAAGACGAAACGCAGCGGAACTGGGCGGTACTCAATGCCACGGACAGTGCACGTTTGGGCCAAGCGCTCGCGGGGCACGATGTGCTTGCCCTCCTCTGCGGACACATTCACACCAATCGCGTCATGATCTGGAATGGTTTGCCCGTGATCTCAAATGTGGGTTTGGACTCGGTAATAGACCCCGCGCACGATCTTGGGCCGGATGGCGGATTGCACATCACCGAAGGTTCAGGCTTTGGAATAGGGCGGATTACGTCCCGCGAGATCGGCATGGCGTTCGCAGATCTTGCGCCCGGTCCGACAATCAAGATCCTGCCGGAAGGCGCGCTACGCCATCTGAAGTGATTGGCGCAGCGGGCGGCTTTGACTTGTTGGTCCGATGGGAAGGAATGGGCGCCACCAGGTTTGGCCACGCCCAAAGTCAGCCTTAACGCTCCAGCGCTCCTACGCCGGAGAAGCGAAATGCCTCTTGCTCAAGGCCGTCGATCTCATCCGCGCTCATCTGATCGTGTGCCACGGTGATCCGCCCCAAGAAAACAAACGGCAGCTCTTCGGCGCGGCCTTCGAGGTCAGCTTTAATCGCTTCGGCCGTCGCCGCGCCCACGTCATCGCCCATACGCATCGGTGTGGCGTCAAGCTCTCCGCGACGGATCGCATCAAGCTCCAGCCCGGTTCCGCCCCAGCCGGTTGAAAATATCTCTTTCTCCTTACCAACAGACACTTGCGCCTCGACCGATCCCATCGCCATCGCGGTATTGGCGTTGTGGATGATCGTCGCCTCGGGATAAGCCTGCAAGATCAGGGATGTGCCCTCAAACCCGCCTTCGCGCTGATACTCACCGTAATGCTCGTATGCGGTGGTCCAATTGCCCTTCTCTTCAACGCATGCCTTGAAATCGCCCGAGCGTTGATTGTCGGTGATCCCGGGAATGCCACGGTTCATCGCCATGGTCACATCGTTGCCCAAACGCGCAAGCATGTATTCACACATGGTCAAAGCGCCAGCAGCTGACGAAAAATCAAACCAGGCATCGGGCTGGTTCTTTAGATCCTTCAGTGGAGTATGGAATGCCCAGACGTACGTGGAGAAGCCATCATTGCCCGAAAGCTTATCGATGTTGTCGGCCTGGATTGCCAATTCGGAGGGGCCGAAAATCACGTAATCATACAGATCCGCATCCTGTTCGACCTGATTGGCATATGTGGATTGCAGTGAATGTTCGATCTGGCGCGAGGCGAACTCGGTCGTCTCATAGGCAATGCCCAACTGGTCGAGCCGCTTCGTAAGTGCCAGATAATTGCGCGCCCAAAAGTCCGACGTGTCGGCAGACGGGTATATCAGAGCGATCTGGATCGGGGCGTCCAGGGTGCCGGAGAACGGCATCGCATCGGACCCAACGACGTCTTGCATCGCCTCAAGCTTGCCCTCCGCATTCACCTCGTCAGGGACCCAGTAATCGCGATCCGCGATGCCTGGCAGTTCCTTTAGGGGCAGATTGCTGTGGCCATCGGCCCATGCCATGCCGCCCAATGCTGTGCTTGCCGCAATTGCGGTTGTTGCAAAAAATCTCATTCAGTTTCCTCCCTTTGAATTGAGTGCGGCGCGGTCGACCAAGGTAAAACCCGGATGTCGGATACGCCGCGCTTTGGCTGATCACCCGCTAGGATTCGGGTTGCCAGCAAAGATCCCGCCGATCGCCAGAAGGGCGATGAGCACACCAATCAGCAGCGCGGAGAACCGCAGCATCTTTTGACCTTCCGGGGTTTGCAGACCGGCAAGAGGTCCCCCTGCCCCGTCGCGGTCCTTTTTCTGCATCCAGGTGTAAAGCGCGACCGAGCTGACGATCACAACGCCTGAGGCGACGGATTGCCAGAAGAACTCGATCCGCAAGGTCACCAGCGCGTTGATCATCATGCTCAGGAGCAGAACACCCGCGAACGATCCCAGCATGGATGCGCGCCCCCCGAAAAGCGACGTGCCCCCTACGACCACTGCAGCGATGACATGCAGGTTGAAGTAGGGCGCAGATGTCGCCTGGATCGCGTTCAGCTTGCCGGTCAGCAGGATGCCACCCAAAGCCGCGCACGCGCCGCAAAGAACATAGGCATAGACCTTGTGTCGTTTGACGCTGATACCCGTCAACTCAGCCGCTTCCGGGTTGGAGCCAATCGCGATGGTGTAGCGCCCAAAATAGGTCCGGGTCAGCATGATGTAGCCTGCTATCATCGTTGCGATCCCGATCAGAACAGGTATTGGAACAAATCCCGGGATCTGCCCGCGTCCGATCTCGGTCAGAAAATCGGGGAAGCGCGCCAGGACCAGACCTTTTGCAATAACCAAGGCAAAGCCGCGATACACCAGATCCATGGCCAGGGTGCCGATCAGATCAGGCACGTTGAACCGCGTGATGATCAGACCATTGATCAACCCCATCAGCGCGCCCAGCATGATCGCAATTGGTACTGCGACGTAGACCGAGAAGCCATATTGCTTGATCAGAAACGCCATCAGGATTCCCGACAAGGCCGCGATTGATCCGATCGACAGATCGATGCCCCGCTGCGTGATGACGAATGTCATCGCCATCGCCATGGGCATATAAAGCGCGGCATCCAGAAGGATCAAGTTGAGGTTCGTCAGGCGGAAGTAGCGGGCAGGCTCGGCCACGCCCATAAAGAGAAGGATCGCCAGGATCATCACCATCGGGCCGATGATCGCGATGTACGGTTCCAACCTTTCATTCAAGGGTTTTGCTGCAGTGTTCATGCTGCCTCCTCCGCACCGACGATCATGCCAAGCACCTCCTGGGTGCTGCTTTCGCTTGTCTTGACGACACCCACGCATTGGCCACGCCTCTGGACATGCACCCGGTCGGAGACCTCAAAGACATCATCAAGTGAATGGCTGATGAGGATCACGGCCAAGCCCTGTGCCTTCACATTCTTGATCAGTTTTAGGGTGCGTGCTGTTTCCTGGGGCCCCAGAGCGGCCGTCGGCTCATCCATCACGAGAACGCGCAAGCCTTCGCTATAGACCGCCCGCGCGATGGCCACAGCCTGGCGTTGACCGCCAGACAAGCTTTCCGTGGGCGCATCCAGTGATTTCAGCTTCACGCCCAACCGCTCCATCAGCACGCGTTCAGTCTCGGAGCGCATCCGCTTGTTATCGAGGATTTCGATGCCGAAGATTGTCTTGGTCAGTTCATTGCCCAAAAACATATTTGCCGCGGGATCAAGATGATCGGCCAGAGCAAGGGTTTGATAGACGGCATCAATGCCTGCATCGATCGCTTCGGCGTGGCTGGAAAAATCGACCTTCTGCCCATCAATGAAAATCTGGCCTTCGGTTGGCTGATAGACACCGGTCAACACCTTGATCAGGGTCGATTTGCCAGCACCGTTGTCACCGACAATGGCGAGAACTTCGCCCGCGTAGGCCGTCAGATCGACATTTTGCAGCGCCGTGACGCCGCCAAAGCGTTTGGTGATGCCCGTCATCTGGACAAGCGGTGTGTCTGCCATCGCGCGATCCTCCGGAAAGTCGGCTGGGTGACGCCTGATACCTGCGTCCGTACAAAATCATCAAATTGAAAGTGCGGGACCCCAATGCTGGGCCCAGGATCCCGCAGTATAGTTACTTGCCCCAGATCGTGGCATAAGCGTCGCGGTAGGGTATGTCGGGATCAAAAGCGTTGCCGTCCCCCATTTTGGCCAACCCCTCGGGTGTCACCAATGCAGGCGATGTGATATAGCCTGAACATGGCGCGCCCTGAATGGCACGGTTCAATTCATCCACCAATTGCCAACCCTGAAGGTTGAGCGGTTCAGCAACGGTGATGGCCTGATATCCATTCGACCTGATGCGCTGGAACGCCGCTTCTGAACCGTCTCCCGCAGACCCCGCTTGCGGCCCCGTCTCTGGCGAGAGACCGGCAGCCGCCAGCGAAGGCCCCATGAAGTCAAAGTAAAGATCGTTGATCGCCAGGGCGTGAGTCCAGCTGTCCCCGTATTTCTGCAGAAGCGATGTGGTCAGCGGTCCCATCCGCGTAGAAGTGTCGGCAATCGGCGTGTCCACATATTCAAGAACCTTGCCGCCCGCAGCCTCGACCGCTTCTTTCAACCGGTCCGCCTTGTCGATGGCAATCTGATAGGTGCTGTCCGTGAAGATTACGACCCCGATATCCTCACCACCATCCTCTATGGCCCATTCCGCGGCCACTTCGGACACCGTCATCGCGTCGGTGGAGACGTTGGCAAAAATGCCCCCAGGTGCATCGCACCCGATCTTTGGACCGGAATGCCAGGCCACCATAGGGACATTTGCGGCAACAACACCTTCAAGGGCTGCTTGCTGTTCGACCGCGTCGAAACCGTTGATGATGATGCCATCCGCCTTCAAGGCAAGGGCTTGACCAATCGCCGCCGTACGGCCCTGGATTGACCCCGCGCCATCCAGCACGCGAACCTGCCAGCCGATCTTAGCAACAGCTTCTTCGACCCCGGTGGTCACCCCCAGAATGCCGCCGTTTTTAAGGTCGCCTGCCACCACGACGATCGATTTGCCATCTGCCGCCGCTGGCCCCGTCGTCGGCCCGTCCCAATCAGCAGCCATGACCAGTGTGCCTGCGAGCATGGTCGTGGTCATCAACCCCGCAATGAACATCCGTTTCTTCATTTGATTTCCTCCCAGAAAGTCGTTGATCTTAACGCTTGTCCGCGCCCTTTTTCCGCTGTGCATATCCCGCGATGCCAATAGCGATCAGCAAGGTGACTCCGTTGAATAGAGGCTCGACCCAAAAGGATCCGCCAAACTGCTGAATGCCCGAAATGCCGACCGCCAGGATCGCGACACCCACAACCGTGCCCCAGACATTGACCCGCCCGGGTTTGATCGTGGTTGATCCCAGGAAGGCACCAACGAGTGCAGGAAGCAGAAATTCGAGACCGACGGATGCCTGACCGATCCTGAGCTTCGAGGCCAAAAGGACGCCCGCCAGGGCCGTCATCGTGCCAGAGGCGACAAAGGCACCAATCACGTATTTGCGTGTCGGGATCCCGTTCAGTTGCGCCGCCCGCTGGTTCGCACCAATCGCATATAGATATCGTCCAACCGGCGTGTATTCGAGGACGATCCACATCACCATCGTGATCACCAGCAAGTAATAGGCCGCAATCGGCAGGCCAAACACAAAGGTGGTGTTGAGCGCGTAAAATCCGTCCGGCAGCAGCCCTACCATTTGCCGACCACCGGTATGCCAAAGTGCCAGCGCATAAAGCACCGTTCCCGTGCCCAATGTTGCGATGAAACTGTCGATCCTGGCCACTTCCACCAACAGCCCGTTGAGGAAGCCGGTGACGGCGCCCAAAAGCAACACGACCGCGACGGCAATTGGCCACGGCAAACCCAACATGGTCTGCAAGCTGATCGCCAGAATGTGCCAAAGTACGATGCCGTAGCCGACCGTCAGATCGATTCGGCCTGCGGCCATCGGTATCATCGCACCAAGAGACAACAACGCGATGATCGCTTTGTCGGAGATGATCGATCGCAGGTTCAGCATCGTTGGGAAGGTGTTGGGCAACAGGACTGAAAAGAGCCCAATCAGAAAGACCGTCAGGATCACAAGGCCATAGACCGGTAGAAACCGCAGGACACGCTTGCCAAGGCTTAGGCCCTTCAATTCGGCTTTAGTGGGCTCCAATGCGCCGGATTCAAGCGATTGCATTGAACGCGCCCCCTTCTGTCTCAATGTTTCCAGCTGAGGCCGACTGGATCAGGTTTTCTGTGGTCAGCCGCGTCCCGCTCAGTTGATCTACGATGGCCCCTTGGCTGAAGACGATGGCGCGATGACAGATCGTGGCGATTTCTTCGAAGTCGGTCGAGATGATCAAGATGACCACGCCGTCGCCAAGTGCACGATTGAGCAACGCGTAGATCTCTGACTTGGCGCCCACATCAACGCCGGCCGTTGGATCTTCACAGATCAGGAGCTTGCGTTTGGTAGCAAGCCAGCGGCCGATGACGACCTTCTGCTGGTTTCCACCCGAAAGGGCCTCAATCGCAAGCGTTGGATCGTTGGGCGAAAGCCCCAGTTCTGTCCCTATGGTCGCAGCCCGTTCCGCTTCCGTGCGCGGGGCCAGAAGGCTCAGCAGTTTGCGTCCCGTGCCTTCAGGATTGAGGAAAGTGTTTTCACGGATCGATAGGCTCATCGCGACGGATTCTTCGGTCCGATCCTTAGCAACCAACCCCACACCCGCATGCAACGCCCGCTGCGGCGTCGACAAATCTGGGTGCGCTCCGTCCAGCGTCACCTCGCCCGAATAGGTCAACAGGCCAAAAAGCGCCCGCGAGATCGCCTCGTGCCCCGCACCGCGCAGTCCCACTAGCCCGAGCACTTCGTTCTTTTGCAGGTCGAAATCGAGCCTTTGCAGCCCTGCCACTTCGAAATCTCGTAAAGAAAGGATCGGCGCGCCAATCTCGTTTGTCGCTTTCACGGTTTCGCGTGTTTTGCGCCCGACAATCTTTTGTACCAGTTCTTCGGGCGTGGTGTGATCAATACTGCGGACACCCACCATGGCGCCATCGCGAAGGACTGCAACACGATCAGCAATCTGGAAAATTTCATCCAGACGGTGGGAAACATAGATCATCCCCACCCCCTTTTCCCGCAAAGGTCTGATCGCGGCAAAGAGCCGCTCAACCTCATCTGCGGGCAGAGATGCTGTGGGTTCGTCCAGCACAAGGAATTCACTGTCGACAGCCAGAGCGCGGGCGATAGCCACCAGGGATTTCTCGGTTCTGGTCAGATCTTCGACCCGCGTTGTCGGGTCAAACTCAGCATCCACGTTGTCCAGCGCCTCGACCGCAAATCGCTCCACATCCCTCCAGCGAATCAGCCCGTTCTTGCGGGAAAATCCAAGTGCTAGGCCGATGTTCTCGGCCACCGTCATCCACTCGATCAGGCCAAGATCTTGGTGAATGAAGGCGACCTTCTGGCGCTCGCCAAAGCCTGCCGGTTTATGCTGATAGTTCTGACCGTCAATCAACACGCGCCCAGCATCTGGAGTGTGAATGCCGCCAAGTACCTTGATGAGCGTCGACTTGCCCGCGCCATTCTCGCCGAGCAACGCAACGACTTCGCCGCGACCGACCGATAGCGACACGTCTTTCAGCGCGTATGTGCCACCAAAGTGCTTGTCGATACTGTCGAAAAACAAACCTGATTGCAGGCTTGGCATATCGGCTCCTCCCAGACGGATGACCCAACCTCCTTGTTGAGTTACCCGTAACGTTCCACTACCATCACGCTGGAATATGCGCGCTGTCAAGGACTAAGTTACCCGTAACGTAAAATGACCAAGAACACCGAAAAATCTCACAAGAACAATAAAGTAAGCCTCTCTCAGGTGGCACGCGCAGCGGGCGTGTCCAAGATGACAGCAAGCCGCGTCTTGCGCGGCGAAGGCGGCTATTCCGAAAAAACCCGGGTCAACGTCATGGCGCAGGTGGATGCGCTTGGCTATCTACCGAATCGATTGGCCACGGTTTTTGCAGGTGACCAGAGTTCGACGTTCATTGGCGTATCGATCCCGGACCTTGGAAATGAGGTCTTCGCTCAGGTGTTAGAAGGCATTGATCGCAAGCTGGGAACCTTCGGTTATCAGTCAGTTCTTGGTCTCACGCAGCACACCCTGCAAGAGGAAGAAAACTGGATCCGGACCGTGCTGTCCTGGCAACCGGCGGGTTTGATTTTAACGGGGCGCTATCACTCTCCTCGGGCAACCGAAATGCTGCGCAATGCGGGGATCCCGGTGGTGGAGATCTGGGATCTGAACTCCAGCCCACTTGATATGAGTGTCGGCATCAACCACTTCGACAGCGGCTTTGACATGGGACGATATCTGACGTCGCTGGGGTACAATAACATCGGCTATGTCGGCACGTCTCATGACACGGCAAATGCTGCAACCGAGCGATTGAACGGGTTTTGCAAAGCCGTCGAAGGCGCTCGCGGCGCCGTCATCAAACAGCTTTGCCTGCATGATACGGCGACTTACTACCCAGGCTTCTACGGGACCGAGCAATTGCTTGCCTCAACGGGCGACATCGAATGCATATATTATCAAAACGATGCGATGGCGTTTGGCGGGCTGCAATATTGCTATTCTAGAGGATTGTCGGTGCCCAATGATATCGGCATCGCAGGTTGGGGCGATTTGCCAGTCGCCTCGGTAATGAATCGACGGTTGACTTCATGCCACGTGTCGCACCTGAAGCTTGGGCAAAAGGCGGCAGAGATGATGATGGGTCGGCTCACTGATGAGCCTGTACCGTCCTGCACGGATATAGGGTTTCGGCTGATACCAGGTTCGACCGTGCAAAATAGCGGCAACTAGCTGGTTTCTCCGGGAACTAGGGTCGATTTCACGTCCACACATGTGGGCGTGTTGATCGAGCCCTCAAAAATCCCTTGCAGCAATGACACAACCTCACGCCCGATTTCTTCGGCTTGGACATTCACCGTGGTGATCCGCGGGTTGGAAACTTTCGCCACCTCGAACGCACCGAAACCGGTGATAGCCAGATCATTCGGCACCCGAACGCCCAGGCGCTGTACGGCACTCAGGCAACCGAAGGCGACCGGGTCCGATACACAGATAAGCGCGTCGTTGCGGGCCACGTCTCGACCGATGGCTTCGATGGCAGCGTGACCGTGACGCATAGATACAGGGGCTGGCCCGGCATCTATCATCGCAACTTCCGGCAGGCCATGCGCCTGCGCGGCCTGTACGACACCCGCCCGCCGCGCAGCACCGCGACTGTCCGCACCTTCCGAAGCACCGACAAATGCAAGCTTGCGTCGCCCTGTCTGGACCAGATGCGCTACTATGTCGGCCATTGCTTCAGTGTTTGAGAAACCGACCACATGTCCCAGTGGTTCAGCGGGCAGATCCCACATCTCGATCGCCGGCAATCCCCTGCCCTGCACCAGCGCCCTGGTTGCGTCCGTGTGATGCCCGCCTGTTAGGACCAAAGCCTCCGGATTGCGCGCGAGAAGTTGGCGCACCAGTTCCTCTTCCTTCTCGACCCTGTAATTGGTGCTGCCCAAAAGCAGCTGCAATCCCATCTGTCCAAGCCCGTTCGACACCGCCCGGAACGTCTCTGCAAAGTTCGCGTTGTTGACCGAAGGTAGTGTTACTGCCACAAATCCGCTTTTCTGGGTGCGAAAAGCCTGCGATGTGCTGTCATAAACATAACCCAGTTCCTCCGCCACCTGCCGCACGCGCGCGCGAGTCTTTGCGTTCACCGTGTTGTCCTCACGCAGAGCACGACTGACCGTCATGGGTGACATGCCAACCACCCGCGCAACGTCTCGCATAGTGACCCGCGCGCTCACCTGATCTTATCCGATGAATTCATGCCGCTCGGTGACATGGTGGTGGATGCGGCCCTCGAAGTGCTCAGCCACGATCTCACCAGTGACGTCGCGGGACTGCGCGCGGAACGGGCTGTCGAGTGCAGCAGTCATCGCAGCCTTATCCGGATAGCTGATGGCAAGGATCAGCGGAAACTCGGGCGCGCCCTCATCCCGGTCGTCACTGAACATAACCCGCACATCGGAGTTGCCGGGGAATTGACGCCATAACGGCACCAGCCGTTTCAGAACCGCCTCCCGAAAGGCTTGCGTTTGCCCAGTTTTGACAGAGCCCTCGAACAAGGCAAAACGTGTGATCATTTCTCGACCTCCTCTTTTGCGCCATTGAAGAACTCCATGACGGCGGCCTGATCCTCTCCGCCAAGGCCAGCCGCGGTCAGCATCCTATGTATCTCAGCGCACAAAGCCGTCATCGGCATTGACGTTCCAGTTTGCCGGGCCAGATCGTTTACGGCATTCAGATCCTTGACCATGTTGTCGATGCGTCCCGTACGGCGGTAGTCCCTGGTCGCGAAGCGGGGTAGGTACTCCTGTAAGAGCGCTGAATCTGCTCGTCCGCCCTTTAGCGCCTGCGGGATCTTCTCGGCGTCTACTCCGGCGTCCAGCGCAAGCTGTGTGGCTTCCGCCACGGCAAGGAAGCCCAAACCACAAAGCACCTGGTTGATCAGCTTGGTCGTCTGGCCGGCGCCGGACGGCCCCATATGCGTGTAGTTTGCGGCGACATATTTCAATGCAACGTGGGCACGCTCCACATCCCTGGCCGCGCCTCCGGCCATGAGGGTCAGTTCACCGATCTGTGCCTTGGGTGCGCCGCCCGACAACGGGCTGTCAACCCATGCAAGACCATGCTCCGCCGCGCGACTGGCGAAGTCGCGGGTAGCGCCAGGTTCGATCGACGACATGTCAATGATAACTGTGCCGGGCTGCGCACCCTCTACAATCCCACCATCGCCAAAGGCTGCCATCTCAACGATCCGGGACGCGTTTAGGCTGGTGATGACAAAATCCACGTCTTTTGACGCTTCCGCTGCTGACTTGGCAGCGATCCCGCCTTTCGAGACGAGTTCGGCCACACGGTCGGCATCCAGATCAAACACATGCAAAATGTTTCCGGTTTCCAAGAGGCGGGTTCCAATGGCACCGCCCATGGCGCCCGCACCGATCAGCGCGATCTTTTCGCTCATGGATTTGCTCCTCTAAAGCGACGCCGTGATGCCGCCATCGACAAAAAGCGTGTGACCATTGACAAAGCTGGACGCGACAGAGGACAGAAAGACTGCGGCGCCAACCAGTTCTTCGACCTGCCCCCATCTTCCAGCCGGTGTCCGCTTTTCAAGCCAAGCGGAAAATTCCGGATCCGCCACAAGGGCCGCATTCAACGGCGTGTCAAAGTATCCCGGTGCTATGGCGTTGCACTGAAGCCCATGCTTGGCCCAGTCGGTCGCCATACCTTTCGTCAGGTTCGCGACGGCACCTTTTGTTGCGGTGTAAGGCGCAATGCCTGGCCGCGCCAGGGCCGTCTGAACACTGGCGATATTGATAATCTTGCCCGCCCCACGCCCGATCATATGTCGGGCAACGGCCTGTCCCACATGGAATACGCTTGCGATGTTGGTTTGGAGCAAGCGCTCGAATGCATCGGCCGGAAAGTTCTCCAATTCCGTGCGGTGCTGCATCCCAGCATTGTTGATCAGGATGTCGATCTGGCCCGACCCGGCCTCGAATGCGTCAACCGCTGCACGTACGGAATCATGATCCGTCGCATCGAATGCAAGCTGGTGTACGGTCCCGCCCTGGCCCTCCATTGCAACTGCGGCGTCAGCAAGCTTGCCTGTGTCGCGCCCGTTCAAGATGATCTCCGCGCCGGCCTCTGCGAGACCTTTGGCCAGTGCGAACCCAATTCCCTGAGAGGAGCCTGTAATGAGGGCGCGGCGCCCAGAAAGCGAGAAAAGGCTGGACATATATCTCTCCGAAGTTTCGCTGCACAGAGCTGTGACAAGCAAATTGATACCGGTAACATGATATCGATAACAAAAAGTGTCAACAGAAAGAAATGCGCCTCATTCCCTCTGGCTCAGAGTGTTCCGGACAAAAACAACGCTCAATAGCGCAGTCAAAATCAGCTTGCACCGATGGTAACGGACCGCATGTCTGAGGAAATGAGAGCACGCTGGTTCTTTGCATGACGCGCAACAAGGCGCTTTTGCTGTCGCCCCATCGGGATGAACGCCGCCGGTTCTGGGGCGAAGGTTGGCCATTGCATTTCAGGAAAGATCGCAAAGATCTCCGCGCGGGCCTCTTCGGCAAGCGACTTCAAAGCCTCCTTTCCGGTGAAAAGGCTTTCGGTCGGCGCATCATTGGAAAACACGATTTGGTGCCGATCAAACATGAAGTGGAAGTAATCCACGCAATCGAGGTCGTCAGCGCATTCAATACCATCGAGCCCCAACAGCTTGTTAGCTGCAACCAGCACTTCTTCCGCGCCGAACATCCGCCGCGCGATAGACGACTGGACCAGAACACGATGTTGTCTTGACACGAGCAGATCCTGCGCAGGTATCGATCGTCCCATCGCACCGGCCTTAATCCGGATGGGCCGCAGTTTTGGATAGGCGGCCAGGTCAGCCCGGCCAAACTTGCGTTGGCCAATCCACTTGATCGGTTGATGCCCGCTCTGACTGGTAAGAATCAGGTCGCCGATTTTCAGATGCTCGATCGGGCGCGATCCATCTTTGGTTTCAATCAGCGTGCCGCGCGTGAAACAAGGAACATTCGTATTGTCGAAGGTCAGATTGCTGCTGGAAATCGGCGCGCCGCTGTTTTCGATCGTTAGATCAATCGCACCGATCTGTGTGCTGTAGTCAATGCCGTCAATGACGCCGTCGATCGCGCCATCGGCGGCGTCGGCCCTAAGCATGTTGAGTTCTGAGCCGAAATCGTTGCCGGGATCAGCATCGGCATTGTTGACGTCATCAAGGGTCGTTGCGTTGTAAAAACCGCTGAGGTCTACAAAATCGTTGTTGTCTTGATCCCCGTCGTCGATCGGGCCGGAATTGCCTGCGCCGAAATCCGTGATCGTGTCTGAACCTTCACTGACGACAAAGACGTCGTCGCCCACGCCGCCCGTCAGCATGTCATTGCCCGCGCCACCGTCAAGCGAATCTTCGCCCGACCCACCGTCGATTTCGTCGTCGCCCGCACCGCCATCGACCGTGTCGCTGCCACCGTTCGCGTTTACGACGTCATCACCTGCATTTGCCTGAACGTCTGCATTCTGCAGCGGGATCTGAGTGGGATAGTCACCTGTCACATCGCTTTGAATGTCGACTTCGAGGACATTCTGCCCGGTCCGCTCGAAATAGATGATGACGATCTCATGCTGGCCAGGCCCGAGATCAATGTCGCCGCTCCGGGTTCGAGGCGCATGCAAGCTGTCATCTACGACGACAGGGATGCCATCAACATACAGAATGACACCATCATCCGATCGAACGCTAAAAGTGTACGTACCGTCATCGGTCACGTTCAGCGTCGTCGTTGCGCGAATTCCAAACCGGGTGATATCACCACTTACATCGTTACCGAGACTTGAGGCGCTGGCATTGGTTGCAAGCGCATCAAGGTCATTCGTGCCGCCCGCATTGTAAATTGTCGTGCCGGAACTTATTGAACCATCGGCCGTATTGAAACCTGCCTGCGTCAGGTTGGACGGATTGTTCGTAAATTCGATCCACTCAAACCAGAAACCAATACTGCCAAATTCGTTGTCACCCGTCTGGTTGACACCGCCGATAGTGCTGCTGCCAGTTGCCTCGACCATCTTCAGATATCCTTTTCGCGTCCGACCCCAGGTTAACCAAAATGCAGAGTGAGTTTTGCACGATATGAACAACGCATCAATCAGCGACCCTGGCGGCGTGCAGCAGTCCTTTGGATGCGGGCGAGACGCAACATCGAAGCAAACCCTTTTGTCATATTGTCCAGCGTCATTTTTACGGTCCGCCTTTGGGCCGAGTTTCTGGTACGAGCGTGCGCATGTTCAGGGCGTGGCGTGGTAGGGCATGATTATCTTGTGTAAGCCAGCTATTGATGACGATCTGCCTCTGTCTGGTGGTGTGGAACCATTCTGCATTGTGGACTTCGCGGCGCAATCTAGCGTTGAAGTGTTCGTTGTCGCCGTTCTCCCATGCACTGTCCTGCAGTCACAGCCGGATGATCGAGCTGTCCTTGTGATAAAGCCGTTTGCGTGTCTCGTGTCGTCGCGGGAGTTGCAGGTCTTCTTCGCCTTTTCAGAGCAATCTGGAAGCGGGCAAGCCCGTGTTGTAAGGCTCGTTCTGTCCCTCAGTTTCGATGGATTCAATGAATTCATAACCGCTCTTAGCAACGAACGGTCACGTACATCACTTCAGGTCGATGGCGATGCCGATGAGCCGCAGCAGATCGCCGACTTGATCGCGTCTGCAACCAGATCGGTCTCGGCGTCGGCCTGGGGACCGTGAGCGATTGAAAGACCAGTGCGCTCGAGGATGACAGCCTGAACCTGTCAGACTGGGAGACGGAGGCGTTGCGCCCCAAACTGACCGGGGCCCATCCCGACTTTGGCGATCGGCGCTGTCAGTTGACAGTGTCTGGCGCAAAACAGGAACTTGATGTTTTTATGGAAGCTGTACAAACCTGCCTCTGCACCGATGAGGAGGTTGCCGCTTGGACGACCGATGAGGACTTCCCGGATCCTTGGCAAAGGAGCTTGGCGACCTTGAAAGCGCCCTAAAACTCATTGGGAGGCAAGTTCCTTTGCGGCCTGTTCGAACCAAGCGACCGTTCGCGCATGGTGCTTTGACCCCCAACGGCCAATGAATTTCTGTGTGTGAAAATCCGCTTGATCGTTCAGCGCTGCGAGCCGCTCCGCAACGTAACGTTGCGTCAACGGTATCTCGCATTTGACTGTTATGCAGTGTTTCCATTCGTCATAAGTATTTGGAACAAAAGACATAAGGTTCTCATCCTCCATTTGCAGCGCGGCTGAGCTGAAGCTGTTTAAGCGCGGTTAGAAACGGTATTTCGACCAGCATGCCAGAGACGATGACCGCGAGCATCAAAGGCTGATCCGGGATTGCAATAGCGGTCAAAGCCAGCATCAAAGGCGCATTGCGTGCCGCCATCGTCATGGAAAGAAGTGCTTGTTGCGGATGATCAAGTCGGCCCAACCGGGACAGCCCTTCGCCGATCAGAAGGGCCCCAACCCAAAACACGAAAATCGCTGCGGCCACGGTGGCAAACACCCCAGGGTTTACTGCCAACACGCCGATATGAGAGGAGAAAATCTGGATGATTAGTATGGCAAGCACATAGGGCACCAGCCGACTTGTCCAAGACAAGACCCGGCACACCCGATCAGGTGGAACGAGGCTTTCCAATGCAAATCGCATTGCCTGGGCTCCCAAAAGCGGCAATGCAAACCATTGGATCAGCATGTTTGGCACGGCACCAAAGTCGACCAGCCCAGTGTTTCTTGCCAGCAGCCAAAGCCAAAGCGGAAACAGAACAAGCTGCGTGATCATGTTGATCGGTATAAGAACGGCCCCCAGTTCCGTGTCACCCTTTGCCATTCGTGTGAAGCCCAGGAACCAATCCGTGCACGGGGCAAGGAAATAGATCATCAGCCCGGTAAACAGCAGCGGTTGGCCAGCGAAGAATAGGCTTGCGATCCCAAAACCTATGACGGGAATGATCAGGAAGTTCGCGCTCCATGAGATTGCAAGGAACCTGACATTCCTGAAGGCTTTAAAAATGGATCCGAGGCGCAATTCAAAAAAGAGCAGAAAGATCATGACAAGCAGCGTCGTATCTATGCCCCGCGAATAGACCTTGTCAGATGCGGGGACCAATAGGCCCAAGACGGCCCCCAATGCGATTGCCCCGATAAACAGCGCAGCGGTGCTGAACGGTGCCGGGTCGTCGCGACTGCTCTGTGGCAAAGCAGGATCTTGAAAACTCATTCGGTTCACTCCTGACACAGGATCAACACAGACATTTGTCGTCGTCACAACAGGTCAGATCGTCGAGAAACATGTTGTTGTCGTAGTAGATTTCCAAAACCTCCGTATCAACGCCCATGCGCGCGGCGATGGCCCGCGCCACAACTGCGAAACGCTGGCGAAACTTGTAGATGAAGCAAAAGAGGTGCCCCTGATGGGAGACTTCTGGACCAACCAGAAAAAGCCCAGGCATGGCGGTGGATTCATCCTGAGCCGTCAACAGCGGAACGCCGTCATCTGCATAATCGAACCACTCAGAAACCCGTTTCGTTCCGCCCACAAAGCCGGTTGCCAGAACAGGAGGTCCGTCAGACAGCCACGACCGGCCATCGCTTGCCAAGATGTGAATGCCATTGTCTTCCCGCTCTAACGCGATGACATCGGCGTCGGGCAGCAAGGTGATGGATAGGCATTTGCGGAAGGTATCGAGCCGCTGCTGCGTATAGGGCGACAGGCTGCGGCTGGGGTCTTTGTCTCCAATGAGCCATGGCGCACCACTATCCAGAACAATGACCTCCTTGCCCTTTTGAGCGAGGCCGATGGCCGCATCAATCCCACTTTCATAGCCGCCGATGACGTAAACCTCATCCTCTTCAATGTCATCCCAGCTACTGACTGTGCCATAGTGGCGGCCAAGCTCGGCACCCGGCAGACCAGCGTCCGTCGGGGCCCCAAAATGCCCGCAAGCCCAGATCACAAAATCGGCGGTGAGCTCACCGCGGCTGGTTTGAAGCGCGAAACCATTGTCAATGTGATCAATCGCCAAGACATCGATGCCGCATTGCACATTGACCCCGAACATGTCGGCAGCCTGTTCAAGGTATCGCGCATATGATCGCCCGCTTGGGTGCTCGCTGCGCAAAGACCAACCTGGAGAACTGTCAAAGCTGATCGCATTGAGATCAGTGAGGCCAAAAACGTTGCCGGGAAAGGACGGGGTCAAAAGCCGGGTCTCCTCCGGCCAATCGCGAAAGCTCTGGCCGATCTGGCCGCGCTCCAACACCCAGACGTCGGGAATGGCCAAGTCGCGCAGCACCCGCGCAACGCCAAGCCCCGCCGGGCCAGCGCCAACGACCGCGACGCGAAGATGGTCTGGAAACCCAATATCTGAATCGAAAGTCATGAGCTGCGACAGTCCTTTAGATACACCCTCAGAAAGTGAGCGACACGTTCATACTTGGGCTGGGATGTTTCATCCGGGCGGTGCGACACCGATTGCTTCCCAAGTCACATAGGCCGAGGCCTTTATCGGCCACTATCGTAACTCTGCTGGTGGCATGTTTCGCTTTGGACCATATGTTACAGTATAACGATCAATTCAAGCCGAAGTTTTCAACGCCAGAGCATCCTCTGTGAATAGCTGGTTGTCGGGACGTCCCGGAGCCAGAAAAAGGATAGGTCTTAGTCGCTTGATCTACACGCGGAAAGGGAGCTGTGCTGCGGAGGGGTCTGTCGCAGGGGATGGCACCTTGGGCGCTGGCTTCTCCCACGGTATTACTGTCACCGTAGCGCCATGCGTTATCGTTGTTAGCGACATCTGTGCATAGGCTGAATTCAACTTTTAGTCCATTCTCTGGGTCTCCACAGATACATGGATGCTCACGTTCATCAAAGGCTTGGCAGGTCGTTCGCGCCTCAGCAGCTCGCATTCTCGGACGCACAATTGATGGCCTTGGCGACCAAACGGTTCGGGCTGAAAACACTGATGACCTCGCTGACCTCGGTCGTTCGAGACAGGACGCGCCAAAAACTGTGGAGACGAGCCAGCGGTAATAGTGGTTATTCGTCTGGGGCGCAGCGAATAAGGTTACCATCCCAATAGTAACATTCGTCGTCCGACATCTGGCAGCTTTTTGGGGAGCTTGGCACGCAGCGTTAGCCTGGTAATTTCAGGTGTTTACATATCCCCCTAGGGGGATATGGTAAGGCATGAAACACGCCAGCCATGCCGATATCGGCAACCGTTTGAAGCGCAGCGAGGGCCACCTTCGGAAGGTGATCAACATGATCGAACAGGGCCGACCCTGTTCCGAGCTTGCACAACAGCTTCACGCGGTGGAGCGCGCTATCGTTGCCGCCAAGAAAGCCCTGATCCAGGACCACATTGACCATTGTCTTGGACAGTCACCCGAAGACGAGCAAAGCCACGCGGAGATGATCGCCGATTTGCGAGAGATCACGCGCTATCTTTAAAGGACTCTAACCGTGAACCTGACGGAAATGATTGAAAACGGAAGCGCTAACCCAATGCTGCTTTTCGTCTTCGCCTTGGCCTTGGGTGCGTTGCACGCGCTGGAGCCTGGCCACTCCAAAACAATGATGGCGGCGTACATCGTCGCAATTCAAGGCACCGTGAACCAGGCGATCCTGTTGGGCGTGTCGGCGGCGTTCAGCCACTCGATCATTGTCTGGGTGCTGGCTATGGCCGCACTGACATGGGGCAACGAGCTGATTGGGGAGCAGTTGGAACCCTATTTCATCATCGTGTCCGGCATCATGGTGTTGGGGATCGCGGCGTGGATGCTTTGGCAGGCGTGGCCACGGCCCGATGGTCACCATCATCATGGCCACGGCAGCGGGCATGGGCACGACCATCACCATGATCACGAACATGACCATAGGCACGGCCACGATCACGGGCACCATCACCATCACCAAGACGATGCATTGGATAATGCGCATCTAGACGCTCATGCCCGCTTCCATGCGGCGGAGATCAGGGAACGGCTCGCCACGGGCAAGGTCGGCACCTGGCAGACGATCCTGTTTGGCTTGTCAGGCGGTCTGATCCCTTGTCCTGCCGCCATCACCGTTTTCATCCTGTGTCTGCACCTGGGGCAGTTCGCGCTAGGCGTCACGCTGGTCAGTGCGTTTTCTATCGGTTTAGCAATCACGCTTGTGGCGATCGGTATTGTCGCAGCGGTGGGGTTGAAGGTGATGTCTTCGAGAACGTCTCGGTTTGATCGGTTGCTGCGCGCGGCGCCCTGGATTTCGGCCGCCTTGATCGCCCTGATCGGCGTAGCCATCATTTGGACCGGCTTTTCACATCTGCAGCCTGACGGCCACGGCCACGTACACTAAGCCATTGCGCCACAATGCACGCGCATGGCGGCGCCTTTCATCCAGTGCAAACGACATGTAGGGTCCGGCCAAATGCCGCGAACCGGGTATGGAGGACTGATGCACAAATATGCAGTGGTGGGCCGGGGTCTAATCGGAAGCGCGGCGGCGCGACATCTGGCCGAGGCGGTGGACGGGGTGCTCTGCATTGGCCCCGATGAGCCCGAAAGCCGTCGCGGCCATGACGGCGTGTTTGGAAGCCACTATGACGAAGGGCGGATGACGCGCTTTGTCGATCCGATGGAGGAATGGGCCGCCACAGCGGGTCGATCGATCGATCGCTATTGGGACATAGAGGAGCGGAGCGGGATCACATTCTACCACCCCGCCGGATATTTGGGCTTAGGCTATCCAAATTCCACCTATAACGCCCGCTGCGCCGCGACTGGCAATGCGCACGGGGTAGCTATTGAGCAATTGGATACTGTTGAATTGCGCCACCGTTACCCTTTCATCGATATCGAGGACGGCGTTGATGGGTTGGTGGAGCTGGGCGGCGCCGGATACATCAGCCCTCGCAACATGGTAAAGGCGCAATCTGTACTGGCCGAACAGGCGGGCGCAACCATTTTGCGCCAGGCCGCGCGGACCATTCGCAGTGTCTCGGCCGGGGTCGAGATTGTGCTGTGGGACGGTTCAGTGGAGCGAGCGGAAAAGGTCCTGGTCACCACTGGGGCATTCACGGAAGCCTGCGGCCTGAGCCCGGTAGATTTGGGGACGGTCGTCTTTGGACGCACGATTGTGCTGGTGAAGATTGAGGGCGATGCGGAGCAGGCACTGCGCGACATGCCCACCATGATCGACACGTCGCTCGGCGCCTACATCCTTCCTCCGATCCGGTATCCCAATGGTTGTCTTTACCTGAAGCTCGGTGTGGGTGAGGTCACTGATCCCCGATTCACGGATTTCGACGGGTTGCGCGGTTGGTTCCAATCCGACGGATCATCGAAGGATCGCGTGCGGTTCAAGGAGCGCATGAAGACGCTGTTCCCGGTGCTTCAGACATGCCCCGATTGGCACACCGACACCTGTGCCGTGACGATGACGCGGAGCGGCCTGCCGATCATCGATTATGTCCACGACGACAAGATCGCGGTGGCCGTGGGCGGCTGCGGCAAAGGGGCAAAGGGTTCGGACGAATGGGGCCGGATCGCCGCCGGGATGATCCGAGGTGCGTCCTGGTCCTCTGCCGTCGATCACCAAAAATTGGCCCTGCCAAGCTGAATGGCGTTGTCCGCTGGCAGCGAGGATAAAGCCGATGACATACAGATTGCATAACCGTCTGGTTTCCGGCGGGTTTGTCGTTCAAGCCGCGTTGGTGGCGGTCGATATTGCGTTCGAATATGAACCCATCGCATCCAAACCCAATGAGCCATTGCGGCCGCGTCTGTGCGGGTTGAACGACTGGGGTCAATGCACGACTGGTTGAACACCAAGGTTGGTTTCGGGGGCTATGGGCAGGATTATGAGAGCTTCATCGCCAATGCGGTTCTGGTAGCGTATTTTGGATCACCTGACAAAATATCGGCAGAGTACTTCTCAGATATGTGCGGTATGACCACGGTTTGGAATGTCTCAACGGCCATTGCCAGGGCCTTCAGCTGGACGTTTGGATCCGGTGGCCGGTCCAGTTCCGACTCCACAACCAACACGGACAATCGGGCGGCGGCGCAACGTAAACTGGCCTATCCCGATGAGCTGATGCGGCTGCGCGAGGACCAGCAATTGATCCTGATCGAAAACACCAATCCGATCATGGCCAAAAAGCTGCGCTGGTACGAAGACGAGGCGATGGCCGCCAAAGGCATGAACACTCACCACGCGTGATCAGACAGACCATCATGCCCCCAACAATGAGGGGGCATGATCTCGTTCCCCTTCAGCACAAGGACAGAAAGCCATGGCTGCACCCAAATCCCCGTTTAACCGCATCACCAATCCTGATGGCTCACCCGTGAGAGACAAACACAATGCCATGCCAAAGCATAAACCGGACTTCGCCAAAAGGCCTGCGCCGAACTTGGCGCCAGGTGGAGCAATGGGCATCCGCCAAGGGCTGGCCACATCTACTGAAAACCAACACGACGACAAACACGCCATGCCAGAGATCACCGAAGCCGGCATTGCCTCGGGTGTCGGCATAGAGACCGACAATCATTACTACACGGATGGCAGGCTGGTCACGATGCCGGGTTATAGCTTTCTCATCAGAGTGACCAACGAACCCACCAAAGACGGCATTGGCGGCGGGAAGATCGATCAGCTTGTCCTCAAAAAGGACAATCAGATCGTCGCACGCTACAACCACGGCTGGGACATTGATCCAAGAACCCCAGCGGACAAAGAAGCCCTCCAGCGGGCTCTGTTGCACAAGTCTCGTTTGGGATTCATCACATGAAACCAGCGTGGTAGC